>DATIZQ010000078.1:0-7087 GCA_035517015.1 Candidatus Acidiferrum sp.
GAACGCATTTCTGACGCATGCTGGTAACGAAGTTTGGGATCTTTCTCGAGCGCACGATTGATGATGTCTTCGAGCTTGAGCGGCAAGTCGGGATTCAGCCGCACGGCCGGCGTCGGCGCCCCGTCCAGGATCGCTTTGAAAATCAGCCCGGATGTTTCGCCCCGGAACGGCAGCGTCCCCGTTGCCATCTCGTATATGACGGCACCGAACGAGAACAAATCGGTGCGTGCGTCGAGTACCTTGCCGCCAATTTGTTCGGGCGACATGTATGCCACAGTGCCCACTGCGGTCCCGGGACTGGTGAGATGTTCCAGGCTCACATCCGCCATCGCATGCGCGGAGAGTGTGGCCTGCGCGGCTGCGGCTTCGCGCTTTGGTGTCTGCTTGGCCAACCCGAAATCGAGTATTTTCGCGTGCCCTCGTTTTGTGACGAATATGTTCGCCGGTTTGATATCGCGGTGGACGATGCCTTCTCCGTGCGCCGCGTCGAGCGCGTCCGCAATTTCGATGGCGAGGTTGAGGAGAGTCTCGATCTCCATCGGGTGGCCGCCGATGACGTGCTTCAGCGTCTGGCCGTCCAGGAATTCCATGACGATATAAGCGCGGCCGTTGTCCTCGCCGATGTCGTAAATGGTGCAGATATTCGGATGGTTGAGCGCCGAAGCCGCCTCTGCTTCACGCCGGAATCGTTCGAGTGCCTGAGGGTCACGTGCGAATTCTTCGGGAAGGAATTTGAGGCCGACGGCGCGATGCAGCCGCGTGTCTTCCGCTTTGTAAACCACACCCATCCCACCGCCGCCGAGCTTCTCGACGATGCGGTAATGCGAGATGGTCTGGCCAATCATGGTGCGGAAGCCGCGCTCCGCGACGGATGTTAGGGCGCGAGTGCGGCCAAGTCAATCGGGAGGCACGCCGCCAAGTCAGCGCCCTGTTAGCTGACCAAATTATTTGACCATGGTAATGTAACTTCGTTTGTTAAGAATTCACGCAATGCAAACCAGCAAGAAATCGATCCACTGCATCGCCATCTCTCAGTTCAAGGCTAAGTGCCTGGCGTTGCTCGAAGAGGTGCAAAAAACAAAGATCCCGCTGCGAGTGACGAGACGCGGCAAAGCGATCGCGGACGTGATTCCGGTGGCTCCAAAAGCTGAGGAGCGGGACTGGTTGGGCTCGATGTCCGGCAGTATCGAGATCACGGGCGATACCGTTTCTCCTGTGATCGAAATTCACGACATCGAGGCGCTGAAGAGTTGAAACTCTTGCTTGATACAAGCCCGCGCAGGTTGCGAAGAGTTGACCTGTGCCGCAGGGAACCGCTTGTGTTTTTCTTGGGCACAAGATGAATCTGCGAGGCCTGTCCTCGCGCTCTTGTATGTATCCTGTTTACAGGTCTGATGCGGACTTGGGTGTCTTTTTTCGATCCCAAGTCGGCATACTCCCGATTGGACCTGCGCTGATACATGATCGCCCAGAAGCCACGATTTACGGTCTTGGTGATTGACGATTCACCGGTCGCGCGAAAGCTGGTGGAGAACGCTCTCCCGCCCGACGAATATGAGATCCTCCCGGTAGAGACGGGCCAGGAAGCCTTGGAGTTATTCGAAAAACGCCGCCCGGGATTGGTGATCACCGACTGGCTGATGCCCGATCTGAGCGGCATCGAGCTGTGTGAGCACCTCCGCAGCGGGTTCGCGGATAGCTTCACCTACATCATCTTGCTCACCAGCGTCACCGAGAAATCCGAGATCGTGAGAGGCCTGCAGGCCGGTGCCGACGAATACCTCACCAAGCCCTTTCATGCCGAGGAGCTCGCAGCGCGCGTCGCCGTCGGCCGGAAGATCGCCGATCTTCAGCACGAGATCGAGGCCAAGAATCGGCAGCTCGAGCAGCTCGCGCTCACCGACTCTCTCACCGACTTGCCCAACCGCCGGGGAATCGAAGAGTGGGCCACGCGCGAGCTGAGCGGCGCGATGCGGCACTCCTTCTCGTTCTGGGTCGTCATGGCCGACCTGGACAATTTCAAATTCGTCAACGATACGTTCGGGCACAAAGCTGGCGACGGCGTTCTAAAGACGTTTGCGGAAGTCCTGCAGACGAATTCGCGGCAGTGCGATATTTGCGGCCGCATCGGTGGCGACGAATTCCTTGTCGTCATCACCCACTCGGAGCGGGAAGGCGTCGAGGCGGTCGTCGGCCGGATTCGCGAACAGGTCGAGGCTCTGAATTTTACGTTTGGCGGACGTCCCGCACAGGTGACCGCCAGTTTCGGGATTGCCAGCCTGCACCGCGAGGTGCCGACGAATTTCGATCGCCTGGTGGCCCAAGCCGACGAGGCGCTCTATTCCGCGAAGCGCCGCGGCCGCAACCGCATCGAGCTCGCCGCCGTCGGAGTCCGATAGAGCGATTCCTCTGAATCCCTGAAATCGGACCAGAGTGGGGCCGACACCCTTCTTGCTTGGCTCGCCCATTCTTCGTGCCGTCATTCTTATCACCGCGCTTCGGCTTCGCTGTCGCAGCCCCGGATCGGAGCGAGCCGGAACTACTCGGAGGACTCTCTCTTCTGGCAGGAAAATAACCACTGGAGATATTTGGGGGCTTCCCTTCTGCAGTTCGCATAAGTTGTGAGCAGCCGCCGTTTGTTCGCTGACTTGGCCGACTCCAGTCTCGTTTAGGCGGCGCACAAAGCGTGACATCGGCGCTATCGTCGGGAGTGTGCCAGCGAGAAGACGCACGCCCTCAGGTTACTCCTCGATACGGCTTTTCACGGCCCGTCCGTAGGCACACTCACGAAACCAAGCCACGCTTGCAACGCGATTAACCAGACACAGGGCCGCACCGGTCGTAGAATACGGCCAAATGGCTTGCTCTGCGATTCCCGCGGGAAGGCGCCGGGTGGCTGCATTGGCGTTCACGCTTGTCGCGGCCTCGATGCCGCGGTCGCGCGCCGCGGAATTGCCCGTTGGCTTCGAACCTCCGCGCCAGCGTCCCGGAAGCTACGATTTGACGATCACAGTCAAGGATGAGACCGGCATCGTGGTCCCTTCCGCCCGCGTGACACTCACCCCTCCTGGTTCGCGAACTCCGCTGGAGGCTTCCACCGATTTTGCCGGCCGCGCTGAATTCACCGGCCTTGCCGCCGGCGCTTATTCGGTCTCGGTCGAAAAGGAAGGCTTCTACGCCCAGTTGAATACCGCCGTGCAAGTGGGGCAAACGGAATCCGTCGATGTCACGCTTCCTCACGAGCAGGAATACAAGGAAACCGTGGAGGTGAATTATTCCCCTCCGGCGATTGACCCAGCGCAAACCTTCGCCTCCCAGCAATTGACTGGGGAGGAGATCATCGAGCTCCCGTATCCCACCACGCGCGACATTCGCAACGCCTTGCCGCTCCTGCCCGGTGTTTTGCCGGACAACTCCGCCGCCGGCCAGGTCCACGTCGCCGGGGCCGCCAGCAATCAAACTCTCTACAGCCTCGATGGTTTCGACATCAGCCAGCCCGTCAGTGGCCTTCTCGATCTTCGCGTCAGCACCGACGCCGTGCGCTCCGTCGACGTTCGCACCAGCCGGTATTCCGCCGCCTCCGGTTGGGGTTCCGGCGGAGTGTTGAACCTCGAGACCGGAATGGGCGACGACCACTTCCGCTTCTTCGCCACCGATTTCATTCCCACTTTTCAAAATCGCCGCGGAGTTCACTTCGATAACACCACTCCGCGGTTCACCTTCTCCGGCCCGCTTCGGAACGGGAAGGTCTGGTTTTACGAAGCCGTCGAAGGGGAATACGATTTGAATGTCTTCACGGAACTTCCTCCAGGTCAAGATACCGACCATTATTGGCGCTACAGCAACTTGACCCGCGCGCAGGTCAACCTCACCCAAGGCAATCACCTCACCGCCAGTTACGTCTACAACCATTTAAACGAGGACCACGCCGGCCTTTCGCTCATTCAGCCGCTCTCCACGACTACCAACCAGATCAAGTCCGCCGATCTCGTCAGCTTGAAAGACCAAAACACCTGGTCCAACGGCATGTTATTTGAAGCAGGCATCGGTTTCCTCCAGTTCACCTCCGATACACTGCCGCTCGGAACTCTTCCCTACATCCAGCTCCCCGGCAGCGCCTCGGGCAATTACTACCTCACGTCTTCGAGCACCGTCCGCCGCTACGAAGGCCTCGCGAACCTGTACCTTCCCCCTGTCGAATGGCACGGCCGCCATGAATTGACCCTGGGCGCTGCCTTCGAGCGCACCAGCGACCACCAATTTGCCGCGCGCCAGCCCTTTACCATCGAAACCGCCGCTGGCGTCCTTGTCCGCTCCGTCAGCTTCATTGGCAGCCCCTCCTTCGACCGGGATCTCTTCGCCGGCAGCGCCTTCTTGCAGGATCGCTGGTCGCCTGTCTCATCCCTGCTGATCGAACCTGGTATCCGTTTCGACGAGGATGATCTTCTCCACCGCGCGCTCCTCTCTCCGCGCATCGCCGCCACCTGGATGCTCACCCGCGACAACCAAACCAAACTCTCAGCCGGTGTTGGCCTCTACTACGACCGCACCGACCTCGACAAGTTCACGCGCCCGCTGGCCGGACGCCGCCAGGACGTCTTCTACGCTCCCGATGGCGTCACCCCGCTCGGCCCCACCGTCACCACGATGTTTCAAGCCGATCCGAGCGCGCTCCGCACCCCCGGCTTTTTGAACTGGAGCGTCGCCCTAGAGCGCAAACTTCCCGCTGCTATCTATTTAAAGGTTGAGTTCCTCGAGAAACGCGGCTTCGATGGATTTGACTACATGGCCGAAGGCCTGGTGATCAGCCCCAGCGGGCTTCCCAGCAGCGGGTTGTTCACCCTGCGAAATGGACGCCGGGACGAATATGACGCGGTCACGCTGACCTTTCGTCACACCTTTCAGCAGCAGTACCCTCTGTTTTTTTCCTACACGCGCTCGAGGGCCCGTTCGAATGCAGTTCTGGATTCCAGTCTCGATGTGCCCTTTTTCAGCCCGCAACTTTCTGGACCGTTTCCGTGGGATTCGCCGAACCGTGTCCAGTCTTGGGGCGCCGCGCCGTTCCGCTTGCCCTGGATCCACGCCCTCGAATTCGATTACTCCTTCGACTGGCGCACCGGCTATCCCTACAACGTCATCAACCTCGAACAGGAGTTGATTGGACTGCCCGGCCAGGTCCGCTTCCCCGATTTCGCTTCTCTGAATCTCCACGTCGAAAAGCGGTTTCATCTTTTCGGGTTCGAATGGGCGTTGCGCGCCGGTTTTAACAACATTACCAATCGCCAAGACCCCTTCATCGTGGACAACAACATCGATTCCCCTACGTTCGGTGCCTTCGGCGGCTTCGAGCATCGCGCCTTCACCGGCCGCATCCGTTTCCTTGGCAGGAGGTGAGCCTGTCCGCATCCGCCGCCATCGTCCCCGCCGCCTACATCTGTTTGTGCGCCGCGTTGTGGAATTCTAGCGCTGCGTCGAGTGCTTGCACTGTTGCCCGAAGTAGATGCGCCGCCTGAGCCATATCCTCATCAAGCACAGCACGTTCATCAACGCCAAATAGTTCCAGCAGTTCCTGGGACAAGTCGTTTACCGCGTTACTGAGGCGAAGCAATGCCTTAATTAGGTCAGCCCGCTGTTTGTCGTCCATTGGTTTTATCCGCGCGAGTGCTGCCGTTGATTCTGGTGTCTTGTGATCCGCCCCGCCCGCTGTTGGCCTAGCCCAGTCCGGGTCTGAGAATCACTACTACGAGAAAACCGAGAGCCCGCCCTTTCGGCAACAGCGCGCGATGGTGCTAGGGGATGCGAACGGAGTCGCCGGGGTGATGGCCTGGGACATGCGTCACCGACGAGTCAGGTTGTTTTTTCTTGCGCGAATGGGTTCGCAAACCGCCGGCGGCGGCGTGCGGAAGCAGGTCGGTGAGGTCGGTGTCAATTCGAGCCATGGCTTCGTCAATGCGGCGGAGACGCTCGTCGCGTTCTTCGAGACCGGCGGACAAGCCGATCAATGTAAGACTCTGGCGCACGTTATTGTTCAATTCGGCGATCAGCGCGATTCTTTCTTTCGCGCGCTTGAATTCCTGATCGTGCGACACCTTGATCTCATACGCGAGAAGTGCTGCGCCGGCGAGCAACCCGATTGCGACGTTGTTGATGATCGTCGCCCTCAGAGGCATACCCTTCATTTCGAGATAAACGTCAGAGATAAAACTCGCCCCAAAAAGCGCCATGGAAACCACGCCGATAGGCAAAATCCGATCCCACGCGAACCGCGACGCCCGCTTTCTCCCGGGCTTCATGCTTAACCTCCGAATCCAAGTGGGCTGGGCGATCCCACCGCAGTTGGAACGGCATTCTAGCCGGCATTTCCATTTTCACTCCCGGCTGACGGGGAACGTACACCTGGGCGCCTCGAAAGGCAAATCGCGATGCAGGTCTTCTGCGCTGGGTGCCTCCAGTGACCACCGATCCTTTGACCGTGCCACGACCCTTTGCAGTTGTCATCGATTGCTCAAAAGCACTGTGCCCAATATTGTGCCCACCACTAAACCCTACCGAGTGCGACGGAGTGGCAGTCTCTTGTGTCGTTGTTTGTGTCGTAACCCTGCCATCCCCACCCATGTCGGCGAGGATTACTCCGTGTCACTCACGCTCATGGGAAAAGAGCGGAATACGCGCCACGCACGCATAATCATTGCCTTTGCGTGCCGCTTGCGCTTTCTCTGTGTCGTCGTGTGTCTTTCGGGGCGGAGTACTGTCACGCAGGAGGTCGCGGGATTGATCCTGCCGACGTCTGCCAATTTTCTCCGTCTGCGTCAATTAGTTAGAAGTCTCTGCGGGTCCTATCTCTCAAAGATTAGCAAGATGTCTGGACGCTGGCGGCAATTTTTTTAGACTCGCGCCGCTGCGGCCTCGGATGCCGGACGAAGCTGCGCCATCATCAGCGCGAAGCCCGCGAGATCCATGGATTGCGGCCCGTCAGAGAGAGCGCGCTCCGGACACGGATGAACTTCGATTAGCAAGCCATCGGCTCCCGCAGCCAGCGCCGCGCGGCTCATCGCCGGAATCAGGCTGCGGCGGCCGGTGCCATGTG
>DATIZQ010000079.1:0-7046 GCA_035517015.1 Candidatus Acidiferrum sp.
TCGTCCATGAAACGAGCGCCGCCGTAAAACGGGTTGCGGTGCCGCCGGTTCGGTGAAGACGCGGACCAGTGGCCGTCCCACATGCTTTGATTGCGCGCGAGCCAATCGAGCCCTCGCGTCATAGGAACGTCTTCCGAAGAATCTCCCGCCTGTTCCAGCGCGTAAACAACCAGGCCGGTGGCGCATCCGTCGCTGTCCGTCACCTCCGGCGTGCCGTCTGACCTCTTCCATCCGGGGATGAGGGAAGAGACACTCCAGCCCCCGTCAGCGCGCTGCTTGCTCACTACTTCGTCGATGATCGCCTTTTGCTGCGCCGCCTCGATCACTCCCGGCAGTTTCGCCGACGCCCAGAGCAGATACACTCGATTCATCAGGGACTGCCTCGCCGATTCGCGGTTGAGGTAGTCGCCCAACAATTTCAGGTTATTCTGAATTTCGGCGGTCGAGCGGTAGTTGTCGGGTTCCATCCCGACCGCGATCGCAGCCAGGGTCGCACCGTAGTACGGCGAGTCCGGTGCCTCCCACGGCTCGTTGTCAAACTGAATCCATAGCCAGCGGCCTTTTGCTTCCCCGGTTGTTTGCTGCTCCGCCCACAGGTTCGCAAACGCCGCCCGCGTGTCGTTGCTCAGCTTCCCGCTTTGTGAGTCATAACTCGCCAGCACGAGCGCATTCAGCACAGCTTCCGTTCCTCGCGCCTGCGCGCCCATCTGCGAATAATACGGTTTCACCTCGTTCCACATCCGCACCCGCTTCGTGACGTCGTCCAGCAAGCGGCGCTCGTTGGCTGACGGCTCTCGCTCTCCCAGCGCCGCGCGAAGCATCGGGCGCGACAGCGCGTAAGGCGCCACCGTGTGGCACGAAACGCAAAACGTCCCGTGATCCTTTTGTGCTCTCGGCCACTGCATCCACCATCCTTCTCGTGCGTCGAGGTACCCCGCAGCCGCCTTCCGATTCCATAAGTCCGCCCTCGCAGTTCCAAAACGCGAATTCGACGCGAGAAGCACCACGATCACGCACAGGATTGCAGCGCCCACTCCCATCGCGATCTTCTTCATCGGAAACCTCGCCTCGCTCGTTCTCACTTCGGCTGCGTTGCGTAGCCGAAAATTGCCTTCAGCTCCAGGAATTCCTCGAGTCCCGCCTCGCCCCACTCGCGGCCGTTGCCCGATTGCTTGTAGCCTCCGAAGCATCCGCCGAAATCGGGACGCGCGTTGTTGATGTGCACGTTGCCGGACCGAATCCGCTTCGCCACGCGCCGTGCCCGTTCGATATCGCCCGACGTCACGAATCCGGAGAGGCCGTACGGCGTGTCGTTTGCAATTCGCACTGCGTCTTCCTCGTTCTCGTACGGAATAATCGCGAGCACCGGACCGAAGATTTCTTCACGCGCGATGGTCATATCGTTGCGAACGCCGGCAAACACCGTCGGCCGCGCGAAATAACCCTTGCTGATGCCCTCCGGACGTCCCGGCCCGCCCGCCACCAGCTCCGCTCCTTCCTCAATCCCCTTGCGGATTAACCGCTGTACCTTCTCGAACTGCGCCTGGCTCGCCAGCGGACCCAGGTGCGTCCCCTTCGTGAAGGGATCGCCCACAGACGTGGCTTCGGCGGCCTGCTTTGCCGCTTCGGCTACCTGCGCCATCTTCGCTCGCGGAACCAGCATGCGTGTCGGCGCGTTACACGACTGCCCCGTATTGCGAAAGCACGCGTGTGCGCCTTCCTTCACGGCCGACGCAAGGTCCGCATCGTCGAGGATGATGTTGGCGGACTTTCCGCCCAGCTCCTGCGTCACGCGCTTCACACTTGGAGCCGCCGCTTCCGCCACAGCGACGCCTGCTCGCGTCGAACCTGTGAACGATACCATCGCCACGTCGGGATGCGATGCGATCGCCGCGCCCACCGTGGGCCCGTCGCCGTTCACCATGTTGAAGACGCCGTGCGGCACACCCGCTTCGTGCAGAATCTGCGCGAACAGGTACGCGGAGAGCGGCGCAATTTCGCTCGGCTTCAGCACCATCGTGCATCCCGCCGCCAGCGCCGGCGCCACTTTGCACGCGATCTGGTTCATCGGCCAGTTCCACGGAGTGATCAGCCCGCAAATTCCCACGGGCTCTTTTCGCATCATCGTCGTTCCCTTGAGTTCTTCGAACCGAAAGTGCTCGAGGACCTTCATCATTTCCGCAAAGTGCGCCAGGCCTGCCGGCACTTGCGCCGCTTTCGACAGCCCTAACGGCGCTCCCATCTCCTGCGATATGGTCTCGGCCATCTCTCCGGCTTTCGCCTGATACACCTCGATGATCCGCCGCAGCAATGCCAGGCGCTGGTCGGCTGTCGTCTCCGAGTACGACTCGAAAGCCCTTTTCGCCCCCGCCACGGCGTGGTCAACATCGGCCCGGCTGCCGAGCGTAATCGTGGCGATGGGCTCCTCCGTCGCTGGGTTGATCACCGTGAAGTCATTTCGCTTCGCCGGTTCCACCCATTTCCCATCGATATAGAACTGCCTGCAATCCTTCAACATTCCCTCCCATTATCTGCGGCCGCCCGCGCCCCGCCCGTCACCTGGTTCACAAGCGTCCGCTATTGTACCCTGTGGAACCCCCGGGCATGCCTTCCTCGCACTTTCGCCCTGCGGGATGGTCCCATCGCCGACAGCGACGGTCACCAAAGGTAATAAATTGACGTCGAAGGTAAGGCCGACGTACACTCGCTGCGCGTCCTGATCGCGCACCTGCCGCAGACGCCAGACTCCGGCCACCCCATTGGCGCATTGGAGCGCTCAGCATGACTGTTCGCACCGGAAGCCACTGGCACTCTCACGTTGCAACGTCCGCCTGCCCCGGGCTACTCTTGGTTTGCACCTTCCTCCTCTTGGTTTCGGCCGCGCGAGCCCAGTCTTCGCCGCCTGCGTCTCCTGTGCCGCCGCAGCAAACCTCGCCCGGGACCACTCCTACTGCCGCTGCACCGGCTCCCGCTTCCGACAAGCCCGAAATGGACACCCACGATTCGATCATGCCTCTTGAATCGCGCGTAAACCTCGTCCCCATTCGGGTGGTCGTTCGCGACCCGAAGGGACACATCGTTCCGAACCTGAGGAAGGAGGATTTTCAAGTCTTCGAGGACGGCAAACCCCAGGATATTTCCTACTTTTCGATGGAAACTCCCGCGTCCTTCACGCGATCCTTCGTTCGCCCCGATCCCCCCGCCGGGACGCCTGATTCCGAGAAGCCGCCCGCGGATTTCGTTCCCGCGTCGCGTTTCGTCGCCCTGCTCTTCGACGACGCGCACGTCACGGTGCAAGATCTCATGCGCTCGCGGAACGCCGCCGAACTCTACGTTGACCAGTCGCTGCAGCCGACCGATCGTGTCGCTGTCTTCACCATCTCGGGCCAGTCCGAGATGGATTTCACCAGCGACCGCGATAAGCTGCACTCGGCCTTGCGCGGCCTGATGCCGCGCCTCGTCACCAGCACCGACACGAAGGGAAATGGTGACTGCCCGCCGATCGACTACTACGAAGCCGACTTGATTCAAAACAAGAACGATCAGCAGGCCCTGAACGTCGCCGTTCTCGACACGCTGGCCTGTGCGTTTAACGGCGATCAGGATCAAATCCAGGCGGCCAGGGAGATGGCGCTCGCCGCGGCAATAAACATCGACGATGCTGGCCAGTCGGAAACTGAGTATTCGTTCCGCCGCCTCGAAGAGGTCCTCCGCCGCATCGCCGGCACACCGGGACAGCGCAGCCTCGTCCTGATCTCTCCCGGGTTTATTTACCCGGGCCGCGAATATGACCTCTCGCGCATCATCGATCGCGCCAATCGCGACAACGTCTTCATCAACACGCTAGACGCGCGCGGCCTCTACACTCCCCAAATGGACGACATCAGTGAGCCGTATCACGGAGATCCGCGCGTCGCCGGACCGCGCGACATCCTGCGCACAAGCGCCCAGTCCGCTCAGCTCGATGTTCTCGTGGCGCTCGCGGACGGTACCGGCGGCCTAGCGTTCCACAATAACAACGACTTGAAGGGCGGATTGCAGGCGATTGCATCCGCCCCCGACGTTTCCTACCTAGTTGCATTCGTCCCCCGCAACCTCAAGTACGACGGCAGGTTCCACTCGTTGAAGGTCTCGTTGACTTCGAAAGAGAGAGTGAGCATTCAGGCGCGCCGCGGCTTCTATGCGCCCAAGCGCGCGGTGTCCGCAGATGAAGTCGCGAAGCAGGACATCGAAGACGCCGTATTTTCTCAGGAAGAGCAGAAGGGCCTTCCCGTTGAGCTCCACACGCAGTACTACAAGGTAGATCCCGCGAACGCGAAGCTCGCGGTAATGACTCACGTGGATGTCGGCCACGTACGTTTTGAGAAGGAGGCCGGCCGCAATCGCGACGATCTCGTCATCGTCGCCGCTCTGTTCGATCGCGACGGCAACATCATCACCGCAATCGAGAAGAGCGTCGAAATGCGCCTGCGCGACACAACGCTCGCGCGACTTAGCCGCACCGGAATCACGGTCAAAACGAATTTCGACGTGAAGCCCGGCGACTACGTCGTGCGCCTGGTCGTGCGAGACTCAAACGACTCGCGCCTCTCCACCGAGAATGGCGTCGTTCAGATTCCGTATTAGGTTCGGCAGCAAGGAAGGTGAACCATGGGTTTCCGCTATCTCGTTCGATTTTCCGGCCTGATCCTTCTCTGCATCGCAACGGCATGGTTCGTGCGCCAGGCGGTCTTCTCTCCGGTCGCGATTCGCGCTCAACAGAATGCGCAGCAGCAGTCCCCTGCATCCGCGCCGCCGCAGACGAACGCGCCTCCCCTCACATCCGAATCGCGCGTCGTCCGCGTCGATGTAGTCGTGACGGACAAGAAGGGAAACTACATCCAGGACCTCACCGCGCACGATTTCCGCGTCTACGAGGACAACAAAGAGCAGGAAATCAATAATTTCACCTTTGGCGCGAACCCGACCGCGCACGGCGCTGTCGACCGCCACTACTTGGTGCTCTTCTTTGACGACTCCACAATGGAACTCGGCGATCAGCCCCGCGCCCGCGCCGCCGCCGCGAAATTCATCGACGCCAATGCCGGCCCCAATCGCGTTATGGCCATCATGGAATTCGGCGGCAGCCTTCACATCGTCCAGAATTTCACCGCCGACGCCGATCGCTTAAGGCAAGCTGTCGCAGGCGTCAAGTTTTCTGCCGTTTCGCCCAACGCCACCGACCCGCTCGCCGGCGCGGCTCAATCCGCTGGCGGCCCGTCGATTTCCGTTGGCAATTCCGAAGCAGACTTTGGCGCGTACTCGCTTCTCCTCAGTCTGCGCGGTCTAGCCAAGAATCTCGCGTCCATCCCCGGCAGAAAGAGCCTGATTCTCTTCACCGCAGGCTTCCCGCTCACGGATGAACGCCAATCCGAGCTCACCGCCACGATCGACACCTGCAACAAGGCCAACGTCGCCGTCTATCCGCTCGATGTCCGCGGCCTCGTCGCCATTGTGCCGACAAGCTTCTTGTACCATCGCGACCGTTCCAGCGCTCGCCCACTCCTGACGGCGCTTACCTCATCCCGTTCCGAACGCGGTGCCCGGCCGACGCTGCTGCTCGCGTCCTATCCAATCCCTTCGCCGTTCACTCCTGCGGCCTCCCAACGCGTGGGAGGAGGTGGCGGAGGTGGAGGAGGCCGCGGTCCGGGCGGCGGTTCACCTCCAGCGGGTGGCGGTGGCACAGGCGGTGGAGGTACCACTGGAGGCGGCGGCAAGGGTGGTACCGGAGGTACAGGTGGAACCGGCGGCAAGGGCGGCACCGGAGGAACCGGTGGTCGGGGCGGAAGCCCCGGCGGAGGCGGAGGCACGCCGCCGCGCGGCACCGCGCTCAATCCTTACGGCAACCCGAATTTCACGCAGCCGCGATCCATCGTTCCGCAGTTCCCGCCTTCGGCTACCACGAACCAGCAGATTCTCTACGCGCTGGCATCCGGCACGGGCGGCTTTCCCATCCTCAACACCAACGATTTGCTCGCCGGCTTGCAGAAGATCGCGCGCGAGCAGGATGAATACTATCTGCTCGGCTACACGCCGGAAGAATCGCCGGACGGCAGTTGCCACACCCTGCGCGTCAAGGTCGACCGCGGCGGCACGGAAGTTCGCGCCCGCAGCGGCTATTGCAACGTGAGGCCCAGCGACGTGCTCGCCGGAAAGCCCATCGAGAAGGATCTCGAATCGCGCGCCACCGGCGTCGCGGCCGCGAGCAACGTGGGCGGCACTCTCGAGGCTCCCTTCTTCTACACCTCGCCCAATGAGGCGCGCGTCAATCTCGCCATGGAAATTCCCTCATCGTCGTTGAACTTCGACAAGGTCAAAGGCAAATACCACGCGGACATCAACATCCTCGGCATCGCCTACAAGCCCGACGCCTCGGTCGGCGCCCGTTTCAGCGACGAGGTCACGCTCGATCTCGAAAAGGACGAACTTAAAAAATTCAACGAGTCACCCATGCATTACGAGAACCAATTCACGGTCGCGCCCGGGCAGTACAAGTTGACCGTCGTCGTCTCCACCGGCGGCCAGAATTTCGGCAAGTACGAAACGCCTCTCGTCGTCGATCCCTACGACGGCAAGGCCTTCGCCCTCAGCGGCGTCGCGTTGAGCAACAAGGTCGAAAAACTCGCCGACCTCGGCGGCGAGCTCGACGCAGAGCTTCTCGCCGACCGTACTCCCCTGATCTTCCACGATATGCAGTTCATTCCGTCTGGCAGCGACCACTTCAAAAAAACCGACAATGTTGCCCTCTACGCCCAGCTCTACGATCCACACGTGCAACAGGACAAGCCCCCGGTCATCAAGGTCGGCTTCCGGATCGTCGACCCGAAAACCAACAAGACAGTCCTCAACACCGGCGCCATCGACGCGTCTGGGTTCATTCAGAAGGGAAATCCGGTGGTTCCTGTCGCGCTGAAGGTCCCGTTGGAGAACCTCCTGCCCGGAACCTATCGCATCGACGTGCAGGCCATCGAGCAGGGCGGACCCGTCACCCCGATCCGGGCGGTCAC
>DATIZQ010000080.1:0-13204 GCA_035517015.1 Candidatus Acidiferrum sp.
CGCTCTTCATGCCTTCCTGCACGATCTGCCACTTTTCTTCGGGGGATCGATCTACTCGTGGTTTCCTGCCCATGTTGCCTCCAGTTGGAGGCCCTGATTCTACCTACGTGAAGTGTCCAGTTTCAGCGGGGAGCCCTACAAGAGAATTCCTAATCTATCCGTCTCCCGGGCCAACGCGCTCCGTGCTATCTCCTTTGCTTCCTCGTCTTCCGTTCTAATCTACGGTACGGGGATTAGAAATCGCCGTAACTCGTTGAAAACACAGGGCCGGCACCATGTCTAATATGCGGTTGTACGGCGCGTCGCAGGCGGACAGGGGGCCATCCATTCCCCTTCGGGCTCTGCGTCTCTGTGCCTCGGCGGCCAATCCTAATCGCCAAATTCGAATATTAGAACGTCTCGTAAGTGATAGAAAACAAACAACGGCAACCCGTCCTAATCGCCAAAAATCGCGATTCCACCTCCCCCTCCGGCTCCTCTTTTCACCCGCGTTCATCTGTGTCCGTCCGTGGTCCTATGTCCGGCGACTCCGTCTCAGCCATCCGAATGATATGATCCCCCCGCACAACAATCTGATCGCAAAGGACATCCCTTGCCTTTCTCCCGCGTGATTACGGCAGTCGACGCCCATGCCTGCGGCGAGCCCGGCCGCGTCATCCTCTCCGGCGTTCCCGATGTTCCCGGCAAGACCATGTTCGAGAAGAAGGCCTACCTCGAAACACAAGCCGACGACCTGCGCAAACTGATGCTCCGCGAGCCCCGCGGCTATCCCGCCTCGAACTGCAATCTCCTCCTCCCGCCCACTCGTCGCGACGCCGACGCCGGCTTCGTCATCATGGAGCAGACCGAATACCCGCCGATGTCCGGCACCAACACCATCTGCGTTGTCACCGTTCTCCTCGAGACCGGAATCGTCCCCATTCGCGAGCCGATCATGAAGTTGAAACTCGACACGCCCGCAGGGCTTGTCGAAGTCGAAGCGGAGACGCGCGATGGCAAGGTCGTCCGCGTCACGTTTCAGAACGTCCCCTCGTTTGCCGTGCATCTCGATCAGCCGGTTGAGGTTCGCACCCTCGGCACAGTGAACGTCGACGTCGCCTATGGCGGGATGTTCTATGTCATTGCCGATGCTGCTCCCTTCGGCCTCCGCCTCGCGCCCGATGAGGCGCGCGACATCGTTCGCATCGGCGAAATGATCAAAGCAGCGGCGCAGGAGCAGCTTCCCGTCGCGCATCCGCAGAATCCGGGCATCTCCGGCATCACGATCGCCCAGCTTTCGGCGCCCTCCGATCGCCCGGGCGTTCATCGCCGCAACACCGTCATCGTCTCGACGGGCAAGCTGGACTGGAACCGCCAATCGTCCTGGACCGGCGCCCTCGACCGCTCGCCCTGCGGCACCGGCACGTCCGCCAAGATGGCGGCCCTGCACGCGAAAGAGCTATTGCCGCTACAACAGGACTTCGTGCACGAAGGAATTCTCGGGACCACGTTCACTGGGCGCCTGGTCGCCGAAACACGCGTCGGTCCCTATGCCGCCGTTGTGCCTACAATCTCGGGCCGCGCCTGGATCACCGGCTTTTCCAGCTACGTCCTCGATCCCGAGGACCCATTCCCCGCCGGCTTCACCGTCGGCGACATCTGGGGCCAAACAGGCTGAGCGCGACGGTCGTGCGCTGCAAAATTTAATGATGAATTATATTAGATATGATATTTTCCCCGTGGCGGGCCACCAGGCAGACCGCACTTCGCCGTCCTCGTATCGCGACAATGGGCGCTGACAACAAACCACAGTCAACCGGCCGCAGTTCCGCCTCGAACGGAATCCCCCGCACATCTCTCACTTCTGCCGTCGCCGACCGCCTGCGGGAAATGATCATTCGCGGCGAGATCCAGGAAGGTGAGCAGCTGCGCCAGGACGCGATTGCCTCGGAGTTTCAGGTGAGCCGTATTCCGGTCCGCGAAGCCTTTCGCCAGCTCGAGGCCGAAGGGCTGATCAAGATTGTCGCCCATCGTGGCGCCGTGGTTTCCTCGCTCTCCTCGGACGAAATTCAGGAACTCTTCGAGATGCGCGCCATCCTGGAATGCGAAGTCCTGCGGCTGTCAATTCCCAATCTCACTGACGCCGATTTCGAGCAGGCGGAAGCCATCCTGCGAACCTACGAGAAAGCGCTCTGGTTGCAGGGCGACGTCGGCTCGTGGGGCCGGCTCAACTCGCAATTCCACTCAATTCTCTATTCGCGCGCCAACCGCCCGCACTTCATGTCGATCATCCGCCAGCTCAACAACAACGGCGACCGCTACACCCGCCTCCAGTTGTATCTGACGCGCGCTTTTGAACGCGCGAAGAAAGAGCATCGGATGCTCTTGGAGCTATGCCGCAAGAAGGACGTGCCGGCCGCATGCCAACTGCTCGTCCAGCACATTCAGACCGCCGGGCGCACGCTGAAGGAATCGATCCAGCAGCGCCGCGCGGAGTCGGAGGCCCTTGAAAACGCCTCAGGCTAACCAATCGCGCGCGTCGCGCCCGGTGCCCGCTTCCTGACGGCCGTTGCGCTTGCTTCCCTGTCGAGCTAGCGGCGGCCGAACCCAGGCAGCGGCTCCTCCTTGATATCAAAATTCGCCGGAGGCGTCACACCGAGCAAATACTGCACGAAATAATCCCACCGCCGCCGGACGAGGTAATGCGCATGCTCCCCACTCTCCCCGTGGTACATGTTCGGAACGAAAAGCATGTCAAAGCTCTTATTGGCTTTCATTAAGGCGTCCGCGAGCCGCATCGTCTCCACCGGGTGTACGTTGTCGTCGATGTCACCGTGCACCAGCAGGAGGTGGCCCTGGAGATGGCCGGCGAGTGTCACGTTGGACTGCTCGGCGTAATCGTCGCCGACGGGATAGCCCTGATACACCTCGTTCCACCACGCCTTGTCGAGCCGCGGATCGTGGTCACCCGAAATCGATTCGCACACTTTATAGAAATCGGGAAACTGCAGGATCGCGTGAGCCGCCCCGTACCCGCCGGCCGACGTTCCGTAAATTCCGACCCGCGCAATATCCATGTACGAATTCTTCGCCGCCATCTGCTTGATCATTTCGACGTGATCCGCAAACGACCCGCCGAGATTATGGTAGGAGAACTCGTGAAACGCGCGCGACCGCCCCGTCGTGCCTCGCCCATCGACCATCACGACCACAAAGCCGAGCTCCGCCATCGATTGAAGGCGCATCGCCGAACCGAAGGTCTTCGGCGTGAAGAAGCCCTGCGGCCCCGTGTAAACCTGCTCGACGATCGGATACTTCTTGGACGCATCGAAGTTCGAAGGCTTCCAGATGAGCCCATACAAATTCGTTGTGCCGTCGCCCGCCTTGCCTTCGAAGGGCTCGGGGAATTTCCAGCCGGTCTTGAGCAATTCCGTCACGTCGGCCTGCTCGAGATCGCGCACCTTCGAGCCGTCTCTCGTTCGCCGCAGCACGGAGCCGCCGGGCAAATCAACGCGCGAATAATTGTCCACGAAGTACTCGTTGTCCGGCGAGATGCTTACGGTGTGGTTGGCGTTGTCGGGTGTGAGGAGTTCCAAGCCCGTGCCGTCGAGCCCGATCGAGTACAAATGCGTCAGATACGGATCCTCGCCCTTCTCGCGTCCGCCCGCGAGGAAATAGACGCGTCGATTCTTGTCGTCGATGGAGACGAGCTGGCGGACAACCCAGTCCCCTTTCGTCAGCTGCCGCTCCAGGGCCCCGGTCTTCACGTTGTACAGGTACAGGTGATTCCAGCCGTCACGTTCGGACGACATAATCAATTGAGAATCTTTGTCAAAGAGACGGAACCAAGTCTCACCCGGATCAACGTACTTTTCGGCCGCCTCGCTGGCCAGGACCTTCTGTTCTCCCGTTTGCGCATCCACTTCCCGCAGTTCGACCTCCTTCCACCCGCGCTCCTCCGTCTCGTAATGAAACCGCTTGTTGTCCGGGAACCAGTCGAAGAACGGCCCTCCCTGGAATGCAATATCCAGCGGCGGTGTCTTCACATCAACGCGCGTGCTGGCGCGAACGTCGAAGACAATTGGTGCAGCTTTCGGCAGAACCTCACCGGGAAGCGGATAGACCACGGTGTACGCTTTGGGCCGCATTTGGTTCGACGGTACAAACTGCAGAGTGGTGAAGCGGCCGGCGTTTCGCGAGTCGATTCGGTAGGTGACGAACTTCGACGAGTCAGGCGACCAAAAGACCGCCGGTCGCTCCTTCGGGTGCTCGGTTTGCTGCGCCACCATCGGGCGCAACGACGGAATCGGCGTCGCGTAATCCCAGCCGGGCTCGCCATCGCGCGTCAACTGAAGCACAGTTCCCGTGGAAATATCGCGAAGGTACAAGTTGTAGTTCTCAACGTAAGCCGCCCAGCGGCCGTCTGGCGAGCGCGACTCGTATTGGTTCGCGGTTGTCGACTCGCCTCGCTTGCAATCGTAGCTTCCGAGGTCGCACGTCCACTGCACGTCCTCAACTTCGAACCGAATCTTTTTCGCATCATCGACGTATTCAAAGCTTTCGAACGGAAGCTTCTCGGCATCCTGGTGCTGCTTCATCGCGCGCGAAAGGGATTCCGCCAGCCGTGAGTGATCGAACGCAGGCTCGCTTGTGTTCTTCGCCGCGTCGACAACGATGAATTCGGATCCGCCTTTGAGGTTGGTTCGGCGATACCAAAAGCGGTCGCTCTTCTCGATCCAGTGAGCCATCACGTCACCGCTGGTATACAGGTGGCGTGCGTTGCCCGGAAGAAAGCGCTCCGCGCGCTGATAGTCTTCGACCGTGCCCTGCGCGTTCGCAGCGGGCACAACCAGGCATAGACACACCAGAACGAAACCAACTCGACGGACAATTGATGCGCCATTCATTTCTACCTCCTCTTATCTTCTCTACGCGCACGGACAGGATGTGCAGCGAATGATAACGAGTGCTGAGCTTCTTGATAAGACGAACCAAGGTGAGCGAGGTGATTCCTCTTGGTGTCGAACTAAGAGGGAAACGAGGAAAGGGGAGAGCTTGGTAGCTCTCCCCCTTGTTACTGCGCTCGAAACGCGCTGGGTGGGATACCGCGCGGTCGTTGGCTGTCTCCTGTTGATCGGAAGCTCGCTCGTTATCCTTCCATTTAGAACGCTAACTGCAAACGGAACTGAATCTGGCGGTTCCCACTCTGAGCCAAGGTTGCGTACGCGAACGGCGAGCCATTCGCGAACAGATATTGGGCGGGATTGTTCGTGCTGCCCGAATAGCTGTCGGTCAGATTCCAGTTGGGATGATTGAAGGCGTTGAGAAACTCCGCATAGATGTTGAACTTCACGCGCTCCCAGATTGGAATGTTCTTGATGATCGAAATATCCGTGTCAATGAAGTGAGGGCCGTGAAGGAAAATGAGATTCCCGAGCTGCCCTGGCGTGCTCTCCGGAGCGAGTTGCCCACTCGACTGGATCGAAGCCGGCAGGATCACGACCGGGTTGAAGGCGCTGGGGCCGGGATAAACTCCGACTTGGCTCTGCAACTGACTCCGCGTAATTCCGTTGAGCACAACTCCCGAATCACTCGTATCCGGTTGCCCGCTTCCACCCGGATAGTAGTTGTAGGTGTTCTGCCCTCCGAGCAGTTTGAAGTCGCGACCCGTTTGAGCGGTGAAAATAGTCCCCACCGTCCAGCCGCCGATCACGTCGTTCACTACCTTGCTTCCCGTCGTGAAGGCCTTGTCGGGACCAAACGGCAAGTCGTATGTGAAGTACGTCCTGAAAATGTGACGCAGGTCGTAGGGCGAAGGTACGCGGTTGAGTTTCGGATCACGCAGGGTCGTGAAATTCATCAGCGCTTCGTCGGCCGTGTAGTAATCGCCGATATAACGATTGGTGAACGAATGGCTGAAGGCGTAATTGACCATAAAATTCAGGCCATGCCCCACCGGATGCTTCACGTTAACCTGCAAGCCGTTGTAGTTCTCGCTTCCCGGGTCGGACAGGAATTGAAGCGCTTGGCCGGTAGCGAACGGGTTAGCTTGGAAGATATTCGGGGCATAGGGCGTGGCCGGACTGCTGGCGCAGGGAGTAAACCAGCCTCCGCCGTTACCCACCAGGTTGCAGAAGAACGTGGAGTTGGAAGCGATGGCATTGACCAACGCCCCAGCTTGGCCCTGCTGCAACCATGTGATGAATGTAGGGTTTGCGAAGTTGGAATTGTTCGTCCCGCCGAACGCTTGATCGAGAATCGGGGTAGGATTCACACCGCTATCAGCGAACGTCGTGCCGCCACCGAGCGCAAGATTTTTCTGGGCGTTCTGAAAATCCTGCAGGAAGCCGTTGCCGAGCACGCTCATTTCATTCAGATCGTAAACCGCCCACATATGCACGGAGTGATTGCCAACATAGTTGGCTTCGACCACAAAATTGCCGGGCAGCTTGCGCTGGATGCCGAAGTTCCAGTTCTCGATGTAAGGCGACCGCAGATTCGGATCGACAGTGCCGAAGTTCTGGAATCCAAAAGTGAAGTCCGATTCCGGTATGGGGAAGCTCGCAGTTGCCGGAAATGCATTCAGCGCTGGAGTGGCCCCACCCAGGGAAATGGTCCCGCCGGGAAACTGTCCAGGGCTAAGGAATACAGATTGCAGCAGGCCAGGATTGCCCGAGGCGACTTGCTCAAACGTCGTCCAGCCTTCGTCATAATGGCTGATGGCCGCACCACCGCGAATGACGGTCTGGCTGCCTCCCAAAAGCTTCCCGAGAAATCCTTCCTCCACATCCGGATTCCAGGCAAAGCCGAAGTTTGGCGCCGGCTGTATCATGTCCGCCTTGTACGGTGACGGGCGCAGGTAGATCTGCGGGTTCGTTATGCCATAGGCGACACCGGGATTAAAGAGTTGAGCGGATGGTCCGAGCAGATCGGCAAATGTCGGGCTAGTGTACAGGTTATTGGTATTGTGAACGGCTCCGGAGAACTGCCAACGGAATCCGTAATTGAAGGACAGGTGTGGCGTGGCTTTCCACGCATCCTGCACGTACAGGCCGCCGACGGTCTGCTTCTCCAAGAAAAGGGCCAGCCCGCCAATCTTATACTGTCCGGTCGCAGAGTCCCTCCAGTTGGTGCCGCTGATCGAACCAACATCGCCGAGTAAAGTGGCGAACAGGCCCTCTGCGTTCGCGAGATCCTGGCTGTTGGTGACATTGGCACAACCCGGACCACTTCCGCAAAGACCGCCCGGGAAACCGTTGGCGCTCGTATCACTAAAGATTGCGACGGCCGGATCGGAGCTCGTCACAGACAAGTTTTCCGCCGGCGGAGGGAAGTCCGACGTGTCGTGAGAATTGGAAATGCGGAGATCGCCACCAAATGTGAATGTGTGATTTCCACGGGTCCAGATGACGTTGTCCGTGATATCCCACACTGGATTGTTGCGCGGCTCCGGAATAATGGAGTAAGCAGTGCTCGGAATCACGGGTTGCAGCGCCGAACCGCCGTTCGTGAAGCCGGGTGCGCTGAGGACATACGTCGCACCCTTGAAGATGTCGAAGGAGTTCCCTGGGTTGAATTCTTCCTGTGTGTTCAACAACCCGAAGTTTGCCTGATTCACTAGATGAGGCGTCATCGTCCAATCCACGCCCGTTGAAAGCGTGGAATATGTTGACTGGAAACCGTTGCCAGCATTCGGATCACCGGGATAAGGCGGGGTGTTTGCGATTGTGCGCCAGTACATGTTGTACGACGCGTGCAATAGGACCTTCGACGTGATCTGATAGTCGAAACGAAGGAACGGGAATTCCTGTTTATAGTCTGTCCCCTGCTGCCAATTCAAGACGTTCTGCAGAGTGGGGAGCGCCGTGCTGGGAGCCAGGGTGCCGTTGGCAGCATAGCCGTTGATCGCTGAGAGCTCACTGGCAGTCACCGAGTTCACTGTGCATTGCCCTGCGGCGATTGTTGCGCATGTAGGGACCAAGTTCTGATGAGCAGCTGCTATGGCAAGAATGTTGACTGTGTTCTGCTGCCCGTTGTCCGCCCGCGTGTAAGTAAAACTACCCTGCTGGGCCGCCGGTGTGAGGATATTCTGAGAATCCAAAAAGTTACCGGGCTGATTTTCGTATTCAAAATTGAAGTAGAAGAACAGCTTGTTCTTCAATATTGGCCCACCGACGCCGCCACCGTAGTCGTTGATGTGATACGAAGACTTCTTGCCCGAAGAGATGCCTGCGTCGAGAAGAGCATCGCCGTAGTAGCTGTTCGCATTGAAGAAGCTATTTTGTGCCTGCCAGAATGCATTGCCATGAAATGCGTTTGTCCCGTGTTTCGTCGTTACGCGGATTGTAACGGCGCCCTCAGCTCCAGCGTCCGCGGTCAGATCGTCGGTGGAGACGCTCATTTCGTCAATCGCGCCGAGGCGTAACGGGGCAGCGGTAAAGAATCCAGTTGTCGACGTGCGATACCGCTGGAAATTGTCATTCATTCCATCAACGGAAATGTTAACAGCGCCATTGGGCATCGCGTTATAGGTAGTAAAGCGCTGATCTCCACCGCTCTGTGCGCCCGGAACCAATTCTGCAAATGGCAGCGCGTCGCGGCCCGCGAGGGGAAGATTCTGGATGGAGTCGCCGTCGACTGTGGTCGCTAATGTGTTCGAGCTGGTTTCAAGCACCTCTGCCGCCGCCGAAACCTCGACTGTTTCGACGGTGGTGCCGACCTTGAGAGCAACTTTCAAGTCGGTCGAGCGCCCAGCATATACAACCACCTCATTGTAAACTGCCGGCGCAAAGCCTTTCGCATCGGCGCGCAACGTGTACGTCCCCGCCTGGACATCTGGGAACACGTAATCGCCCGATGCGTTAGAAGTGACGGTCTTGCTGAAGCCGGTACTCGGTTGAGTGAGTGTAAGACTTGCGTCGGGAATACCGGCACCTGATGGATCGACCACGGTTCCGGAAAGCTGGCCACTGGTGCGGGCCTGGCCCATGGCGAAGCCAGGAGCGAGGAACAGCGAAGCGACGAGCAGAAACGCGAAAAGCTGACACAGTCTGTGTGCCATCTTCATCCTCCAACGGCTCGGTCAATTTGCCTCGGCAAACCCGGCCGCAAATGTCCGCGCAAGTCTGGTTGATGTGTTGAGGACGAGTAGGCCGAAGCCCCAAATCGACCACGCCTAGCGGGCTACGGGCCCGACCGAGCGACCTCGAATCCTCTGGCTGTTGCGGGCTGTATACAACATACGATATACGGTGTCAAGCCCTTCTTTCGGCAAGACTGGGCCCTCCCCCGAAGGCAAGCGGTCGGCAGCGGGCTACCACGGCGGACTGGTTCAGGGGTCCGCACCGGGCGTCCAATTTGGAGAGGTCGGAAGCATCGAGAAACACCGACCCCGGGGATTGACGCTCGTTGCGCGCTGGGATTGAGCCGCTGCTGGACGGCCAAACGCTTTGGCGAGGGCTTGAGCACGCCATCCTGAACGGCAAGAGCTCCATCAGATTCGACCGTCCCGCGGGTGCGGACAGCCGGCGGCTGGATATTGCTCGCCGCCGGCTCGTTACCGATCCAGACAAGGTGGTGCAGTCTCAGTTCGACTCAGACACACCTTGCGGAGGCTCGGGGGCAGCGTCCACGATGGGCGTGACGCCGTGCTCCGCCAGGGAGTGATTGAAAGCGGGAAGGTCCTTGTCAAACAGGCTGTTGTAGTCAGACTTGGCTGTTGCCAGATCCTTCTCAATGGAATCGAGCACTGCCAGATCGCTGTCAGTGGGCGCCCAATCGGCACCGCCGGCCACATCTCCGGCTCCGGTGCCGACTTCTCCATTGAGCCAGATCAGGTTCATATACACCTTGTACGGTTCAACGTAATACTTGTCGTCGCCGTTCAGGTCGGATTCCGAGACGAGCTCGTATTCTACTGACTGAAGTTTCTTGCTGATGGCGTCAACCGACTTCAATAACCCGGCGGCCGCTTCACTCTTCTCGCTTTTCTCTTTCGAGGCGGCTGAACCTTCTTCGGATTTCAGCATCTGCTCGACCACGCCGAGCTGCTTCCGGGTCCATTCGATTTGATTAACCATGCTCGAAGTCGCGTCGATGTCGCCTCGAATTCGAAGCTGCGTGTTGAACGTCTTCTCGATGTCCGCGTCAGAGCCTGGCGCGCGCGGATCTTTGAGCAGCGTCAGCGGCTGCGTGAGACTCTGGCCGTCCACGGTTAGCTTGATGGTGTACTTCCCGGGCGCGGCGAGCGGCCCGACCTCGGCCTCGTCAATTCCCCAGTGTGTGATCGGCCGCGACTCGGCGCCACGGAAACGCCGCTCTTCCCAGATGTGCGGATTGTCAGGAGCGGGCGTGCGAACCGCCACCCATTTTGGCGCGTCGTAATGGAAGTCCCATTCGGCACGGTCAAGCCCCTCCTTCGCAGGCCCCGTTAGTTTCCGGACCAGCTTGCCTTGCGAGTCGAGAATCTCGATCTGCACGCGTTTGTCTTTCGGCGCTGCCTTCAGCGAGTAAGTGACGTACGCGCCGCCGCCGCGGTTGAACCGATAGCTCGTGCGCGGCTCAAACAGTCGCACGGCCGCATCGGAGGGACTCTTCGCCATTTGCTCGAGCACCGAAATATCATCGAGAATGTAGACTCCCCTGCCGTAGGTCGAGACAACGAGGTCGTGGAATTGCTTTTGCACTACCGCCCATGACACGACGGTGTGCGGCAAACCCGCTTCGAGTTCCGTCCAGTGCCCGCCGTCATCCAACGAATAATGGAGCGCGTTTCCGCTCCCAGCGAAGAGCAAGCCCTTGACGTTTGGATCCTCCGCGATGATTCGCACGTAGCCGAGCGGTCCCTTGGGCAACCCTCCACTGATCAGTTTCCACGTCTGGCCAAAATCCGTCGTCTTGTAGATGAAGGGATCGCGGTTATCCATGAGATGGAGGTCGACGCTGACGTAGGCGGTGCCCGCGTCGAAGTGCGAAGGCTCGATGCTCGTCACCGTTCCCCACGGGGGCATCCCAGTAATGTTCTTCGAAACGTTCGTCCAGTGCCCGCCGCCATTCTTCGTGTACCACACTTGGCCGTCATTGGTGCCGGCCCAGATCACTCCCTTCTCGAACTGCGAAGGTGCAATGGCGAAGACGACCTCGCCGTAAAACTGGCCGAGATTGTCGCCCACGATTCCGCCCGAGGAGACGATCCGGCTGGGATCATTGGTCGAAAGATCAGGGCTGATCACGCTCCAGCTTTGCCCCGCGTCCGAGGTCTTGAAGATCACCTGGCAGCCGTAATACACGGTGTTGTGATCGAACGGATCGATGGCCAGGGGCGGCGTCCAGTGACAGCGATACTTGGATTTATCGGGAGGCGAATCCAGGGTGTGAAACCACGGACTCACTGAACGAGCGCGCTTCGCCTTCGCATCCCAGCGGGTCACCTCATCGCCGTAACACGTGGCCCAGACGATGTCGGGATCCGTCAAATCGGGCAGCGTAAAACCTGATTCGCAACCGCCCATCGCGTGGTCCCATCCAACTTCGCCAAACCGCCCGAAACCGAATCCGGCGAACGACGTGCTGGGCCCACGCATGTTCCCGTCGTCCTGCATGTTCGAGTAGAAGTAGTACGGAATCTGATTGTCGACCGCGACGTGGTACATCTGTCCGATCGGCAGCGAGACACGATTGAATCCGCGGCCGTGGACCGTCGTGATGTTCAGCCCGCCGTCATCGGTGATGACGAACCGGTCCGGGTTCTGCGGATCGATCCAGATGTCGTGATTGTCACCGCCCCAGGGAACCGAGCGAAACGTCTCGCCGCCGTCGAGCGATATCAGGAAATCGCTGTTCGCAACCAGGACTTCGTTGTCGTTGCCGGTTGAGACCGCGATCCGCACGTAGTAGCCGGCGCGCCCGATCAACTGGCGCTGATAATTGATCGCGGACCAGTTCTCGCCGCCATCGTCCGAGCGCCAGAGCGAGCCCTGATCCTTCGTCTGGATCAGCGCGAAAACGCGATTCGAGTTCGTCGGCGCGACTGCGACGTCGATCTTTCCTACGGGAGGCTTGGGCATCCCGTGACCTTCGATGCGCGTCCACCTTGTGCCACCATCGTGCGAAACGTAGACTCCGCTACCCGGGCCGCCGCTAAGCTCCGCATAGGTATGCATTTCGACCTGCCACATTCCAGCGAAGAGCGTACGAGGGTTGTGCGGGTCCATTGTCAGCCCGGAGCATCCAGTGTTCTCATCCGCAAAGAGGACGCGATCCCAGTGCTCGCCTCCGTCCGTCGTGCGATAGACGCCGCGCTCCTGCTGCGGGCCCGTCAATCGGCCGAGCGCGCACACGAAGACGACGTCTGGATTCGCTGGGTTGACGATAATGCGCCCAATGCGGCCGGTCTCGTCGAGTCCTGCATGCGTCCACGTCTTCCCCGCATCTGTCGACTTGTATACTCCGTTCCCCGTGACGTCGCTGTCGCGAATCGCCCACGCTTCGCCTGTGCCGGCCCAGACGACGCTCGGATCAGACGGCGCGACTGCCAACGCGCCGATTGCTTGGACCGGCTCCTTGTCGAACACAGGGAACCATCGGTTCCCTCCGTCGGTCGTCTTCCAGACACCGCCGGAGGCGGCACCGGCGTAGTAGGTGCTTGGATCTCCGGGTATGCCGGCGATCGAAGCGACACGATTGCCGATGCTAGGTCCGACAAACCGAAACCGGAACGACTCCTCATCTGACTGCTGAAAACGCCGCTGGCCGAAGCCGGGCGTTGCGAAGAGAAGAAAAACCAGGGCGAGGAGAGAAGACTTCGTAACACTGCGAAACGGTATGCGCATAGCAAGCTCCGTACGAAGGAATAAGGAAAGGGCGAACTATAGTTCATCGGATAAAATATGCAAGGCGTTTTCGAGAGACACCCTCACTGGCCGCGCCCTATTGTCTCTGCTACTCGCTGCCGATTCGCACCAGCACAACCCCGTGACTCGGCACGAACGCACTGAACTTGTCCCGAAAGTTTCCCAAATCCTTGTGCAGCCACAGGTCGCGAACCTTCGCCGCACCGCTTATGCCGATCTGCGAAAAATTTACCGTGAGCTCCTCAGTATTTCGCTGGCGATTGAACAATCCGACGACTCTGGTGCCGTCCGCCATCGGCTTCATCCAAACTTCAAAAGGACCTTCCTGGCTCACCCGATATCCTTGCTTTCCGGCGGGATCCTGATCCACGGCG
>DATIZQ010000081.1:0-6777 GCA_035517015.1 Candidatus Acidiferrum sp.
GCGAAGATTGCGGAAACGCTTCTCGTAGAGTCCCGTGGCGTGAGCGTGGCGATAGATGCAGCGCCATCCGATGTCGTACCGCTTCGAAATTTTGTCCGGGCTGAGCCAATGGAGAAATTCCTCCTCGATCATCGCGCGGAATGGATGGGCGCAGACGGAGCAGCGGAGCGCGTGAAGCTGCTGCGGCGTCGCTTTGCGGAAAAATTCCCGTGCCGGTTTCGAGAGGCCGAATTCGTCGGACGGGTCGGAGGTGGGATCGACCTCTTCCTGGTCGGCGAGCGGCTGAGATTCGAGGGAGTCTGCGGCTGATTTCGTTCCGGCCGCCGCTGGATTTGTATCGGCTGCGCTCACGACAGATTCTGATTGGATCGCCTTGTGCGCCATCTGAGATCGAAGTCGCGCGGCTTCCTCCTTCGCTCTTTTCTCGCGATTGATGGGGTGGTCGGGATGGTTGAGGCCGACGAGCTCGACGATGACTTTGGGCTTTTCGGGGACGAGGGGAAAGTCGTCGATTGAGTTGTGACCTTTGCGGTCAGTTACGTGTGGCGGGTTGAGCTTTCTCCACATTTTCGTTTTCCTTTTCTGTTTTTTTTCGGGCCGCGAGGACTTCTGCGGCCTAGTCTTCCAGGCTCCCTTGACGGGAGCTCGGTTGCCCTTTCGGGCGGCGCGGAGGATCGCGCCCCGCGGATAAGATCCGCGGGCCCGCTGTTCGCGGGCTGTGAATTAGATTATCACTTTTTGTTGCGGATGGGGATAACTGCGTGGTGTAAACAAAGGACAGGGACTAGGACTGGCCTAAGGACCGGACAAAGGGCGGAAGAACCGGCGCGCGGCGCGAAGTTGGCTATCTGCTCCTGCGGCGTTCGAGCACCGCTCTAAGGGTTCCGTCGATTCGAACGCCACGTCGCTGGAATCCCAACTCCGGGAGCAGTTCAGCGATGATTTCTTCGTCCGTGCGCAAACGACCGTCCGATTGGATCCAGTCGACCATAGCGCTGAGCTCCCATTCCGAATACGCTGTGATCGCGTCGCGGCGACTTATGTTCGGGCGAGTCCCACGCCTGCATGGCCCAACCGAGGGCGAATCTTGATTTGCCGGGGTCGACCCCGCGGCAGGGTCAACGGCATCGTTTTGTGGTCTGTCAGCGGAGGCGACGGCACTCTCAAACGCAGCCAGGGCGCGATTGACTTCTTCATCCTTTCGCATAAACCAGTCCGTTGACCAAATGCGGTGGAATTTCCATCCCAAGCTTTCGAGTTGTTGTTGTCGCAAGCGATCGCGGTCACGCGCTGTCGGACTCGAGTGGTAGGAAGCTCCGTCACATTCGATCGCCAAAACGTACCGGCCGAGTTGTTTCGGGTGTTGGGCCACAAGATCGATGCGGTAGCTGGAAGCGCCGAGTTGGGAGACGAGGGGAATCCCTTTTGATTGAAGGACATCGAACACCTCGGCTTCGAAGGAGTTCATTGGGAAGTCGGTCGACGCAAGATCGCCGAGTCTCTTACCGCCGCTGGCGGCGTATTCCAGATAGTTGCGAAGAAGCTCCACTCCGGTGCCGGGTCGAACCTTTGCGATGTCCATGTCCAAGTGGCTAAACGACGAGACCAATGTCAGCCGTTGACGGGCGCGCGTAACCGCTACGTTCAGCCGCCGTTGCCCACCCAGAGACAAAAGAGGTCCGAACCTGAAAGGGAGGTTGCCGGCCCTATCCTTCCCGTAGCCGACACTTAGTATGATGGCGTCTCTCTCGTCCCCCTGTACGCGCTCCAGGTTCTTAACGAAAAAACGTTCTTCCGCGCTCGCGTCGAAGAAGTGGCTGAGATCGGGTCTCCCTGACAACGCTTGATCAAGCGCCCGTTGCACGCGATCAGCGTGTCTAATTCCCATTGCTATTACACCTAGCGATTCCGTGGGCCTGCGCTGCGCGTGGTCCAAGGCGAGCTCAACAACCTTATTGACTTCCACCGATGAGCTCTCCTCTTGTCCATCGACTCCGAGCGGCTGTTGTACCAAGGCGTGCTGGATGGCGGGTGACCCGCCGGGACCTGGAAATGTCACTAAACGGTCCTTGTAGATGAAATGGTTCGAGAAACTAATGAGCGCCTCATCTCTGCTTCGATAATGCCAGTCGAGATATCGTGAGGGCATAAATGCATTCGTCGTGTCGAGGAGGCTCTCGTATCCCTCAGTTGCGGCGTTAGCCTCATCTTGCGCGAGTTCATCATCGTCGGCTGCCGCAAAAAAGGTTGTTGGAGGTAGCTGCCATTTGTCGCCGGCAACAACAAGTCCCTCGGCCCGCATGATCGCCGGAATCGCATCTTCAGGCAGCACTTGGCTCGCCTCATCGAATATCACGAAATCGAAGCATCGGGTCGTGTCGAGGAGTTGACTCACCGAGAGGGGGCTGGCCATCCAACAGGGGCAGACGGCGGTGAGCACATTTGTCGCCTCCGCAAAGAGCGTACGCAAGGGTCGGTGCCGACGTTTCTTCTCGGCCTCTGCGCGAATGAGGAATTCCTCGTTCTTGTGCTCATTCATTGCGCGTATGGCTCGCTCGGCATAGGCTCGCCGTACCCGTGCGGCAGCAATTCTGATCCTTTCTCTGTCGAGCTCTTTGAATTCCCGTACGAACTCATCATGCGTTCGTCCGCTGAAGCTCGCGATTGCAGGATCCTCGACCTGCGCAGCCTCCAGACACGAGGCATACCATGCTTGGTCGAAGCCGGGCACCCACTTGCTTGGCGATTCCTTCTTCCTTCGAAGTTCCTCAATCAGCTTCCCGGCACCTGAGGCGTCGAGACTTCGTTCGATCCTCCACAGCGCGGGTAACTTCATTGGCGTTTGCCGATCCTTGGCAAGCGCGTCAATGGCACTCCCGACCTCGCCCTGCGGCATCGAATCGAAACGCCGATTCGGAACCACGGAAGCCAGCTGAGTAAGATCGGAAACTGCTGACTCCATTTTCTTTCGGGCATCCAGGTAGCCTGGCAGCGGTTGTGGTAAGGTCGCTCGGCTGCTCAGCTCGGCCCATTCTCGCTGCTGCGCTTCGATGGCACTCAGTTCCTTGAACAGTTCAGCGGTACGAACTCTGCCCACGGTACGGTAACTGAGAGCTTGCTTGCGTGTGCGTCGGTACTCGCCGTTGGTGCACCATGCCCAAACGCCCTTCATTCCACCCGCGCTACCGGGCGCCAGGGCGCGTACAAATCCATGAACATCTGCGCTGAAGATTTCGGGGGAGTACCGACTGAGGGACTGGTTCACGGTCGCAAGAAACGAGAACATCTTCTGCGCATCCTGGATCGTGGCGGGTGTCCGAAAGCCTGCGGCTTTGGCGAGCTCGGCCTGGGAACTAACAAAATCGGGCCAGGTCTTCGAATACATTCCTGAGACCAGATCGATGGCTTGTTGAGCCACCGAGCCATCTTGAAACCTTACGCCGTTCCAGGGGGAAGGATCATTGCGAAGGAACAGCGACGCGAGCGCGCCCGCTTCCCGGAGAAGATCACGGATCTTAGTTGGTTCCGCCTTTCCTATTCTTGCGAGTTCTGGTCCCCGCCATCGCGTTTCCATCTCGCAGATTTCTCCTCGGAGACGGAGCAGAATTCCCTGCAACTCGTAAACCGATAGGCCTGCCGGCGAGCGTTTTCGATGCAGACTCTCGACGTGGCGATTCAGTCTGTCGCGGCGCTCCGCGTACCGGGAATGCATTGCGTCACAATCAACAGGCGCGGCCTGACGTACAGCATTTAGAGCAGATGCGACTTGTTCCATGACTCGCTTTGGCGATACGTCTGCTCCATGTAAGTCGATCGCAATGTTCTCGAGACCGACTTGTCGAAGGCGCTTGAACACTACCTGAAGGGCTGCCCGTTTCTCGGCAACAAACAGCACGCGCTTGCCAACCGCAGCCAGACTGGCCACTAAGTTGGCGATGGTCTGGCTCTTACCGGTTCCGGGTGGTCCGTGGATAACGGAACTCTGACCCGCTAGCACCGCAGCGATGGCACATTGCTGGCTCGAGTCCGCGTCCAAAATCAGGAATTCTGATTGGGGTGGTACGGAATCAAACTCTCTGGGATCCGGGTTCTGTGTCTTCGCGCTGATCGATTGTTTCGCCTCTGAGTCGCCGGCAAGTGCGGCGATAATGTCGCTAGACGCAAGGGTCTCGTAGTTTTCCTGTAGGTCTCGCACCATTGCCATCTTCTGAAATGCAAAGTTCCCAAGAACGGCCACCTCGTTAACGCGAAACTCTTGAATCGGCTGGCACCGATCCCGAAAAAGCGAGTAGATCGATGATGGATCGAATACGTCCTCTTCGCGTCCTTGCAGGTCTGAGAGCACTTCCTCGGAAGAGATCGAAATCCCAAACTCGCTCGCGAGCACATGTAGTAGGACCAGGTTGGCCTGTACTGGCCCGCTGCGGCGAATTGAGAAAGAGGCCTGTCCCTTTATTTCCAGTGCGACCGGTAGGAGGAGGATCGGCGACTCCGAATCCCGCCCACCGTCGGGGGCCTTCCAACTGGCCATACCCAGGGCCACGAACATTGTTGCCAAGCCCTTTTCCTCCTGATTCTCCAAGGCTCGCCGCCACACGCTTAAGGCCTTCGGGATCAATTGGTCTTCGCTAACGCCCGCGGCGAGATTCCTCAGCGAAATCTGTTCGCCGCGAAGAAGGCCAGACCAGCGTTCACGGTCGTCAAGTGAGAGGTTCAACGTCCCCCATTTGAGTGGTCGGTAGTATAGGAGGTTGTTTCGACGCGAAAGATCAATGAGCCTCTTGATCCAAGCTTGGCGCGCTCTCTCGACCGCATCGCGTCTTTGGGCACTAAGCTCCAAGATTGGCTCCCAGTCGGACGGGGCTAGCTCGAAATGCTAAATTGAAAGCTAATCCGAAATATACCACGTGGTAAAGCCTCGTTTCGCCAAAGCATCGCAAGCGAAGGCGTTGCCGCGGGGCGCGGAGATCACAGCAGATCCCTCGTCGGCCCAAATACGGCCTCGCTCCCTTCGTCGTAAGACGAAGGGCAGGCCGACGCCAAGGATTGTTGCCGGGCACGGCATGGATTCGGCTGCGCTCACCACAGGTGCTGTGCCCCTACGAAGAGAATACGCCGGCGAGACGCCAGCGCTACGAAAACCCGCCCGCCTAAAGGCGGCCGCTACGAGGGCAACGTCAACGGCAAAAGCGCCGGTGCCACAGCAACAGCAGGTCCCTCACCGCCATCCCCGACCGAAATCGTCGAGGCTGGGTTCGGGATGACAACGTAAAGAGCGGGCGCGGAAGAGGGGGCCTTCGACTCCCTTCGGTCGCTCAGGATGACAATCCTGGTCGGATTGTCAGATGATGAACGGCCATGCGCGAAGCGTTCATTCTGCTGATCGGGTTGGCGACGGGGATACTGGTCGGGCTGATGGGGATCGGCGGCGGGACGGTGGTCGTCCCCGCGATGGTCTATCTGCTGCGCATGGACCAGCACTCGGCGCAGGGAACGTCGCTGCTGATGCAACTGCTGCCGCTGGGGCTCGGCGCGATGTGGGTCTACTGGAAGAAGGGCGCGGTGGACCTGCCAGCGGGAATCGTCTGCGCGCTGGGATTTCTGCCGGGAGGGTATATCGGCGGACGGCTGGCGCTGGCGATTTCGTCGCACAACCTGGAGGCGCTATTCGGGCTGTTTCTGGTGTTCTCGGCGGCGATGCTCATCTGGGAACCTGGTTCGAAGCGCGCCGCCAAGGCTGCCGCCGCGACCGGGGCGGCGAAAACCACGTCGGCTGCGAAGCTGACCGCCATCTTCGCGATGTCGGTGTTCGTGGGCATCGCGAGCGGGCTGTTCGGGATTGGCGGAGGCGTGCTGATCGTCCCGCTGCTGGTGCTGCTCTTCGGCTTCGAACAGCACCGCGCGCAGGGGACAAGCCTGGTCGCGCTCGTGCCGCCGACCGGCCTCTTCGCGTGCCTCACCTACTACCACGCGCACCAGGTGAACGTGAAGGTGGCGCTGCTGCTGATGCCGGGATTCGTGCTCGGCGGAGTGCTGGGAGGCAGGCTGGCGACGAGGCTCGCGTCGCGCACGATGCGGATGGTTTTCGCGGTGTTCCTGCTGCTGATCGGCGCGTTTGCGGCGGTCTCTGGTTGGATGAGATAAGGGAGCAGGCCAGGCACGCGGCAGGCGCGGATTGCCGTAAGCGCTGTGGCACGTGTGAGTTAGAGGTGAAATGTAGCGTTTTTCGGGCTGTCGAATTGGCTGTTGGTATCCTGTGGAAATGCAGAGCGCTCAACACGCGAGTAACATTTCGGCGCGCGGGGTTGATCCGGCCGGGCCGGAAACCGAGGCGCGGGTGCGTTGTCATCCGATGGGGCCTGCGCTATCCTAATTTGGCCTCCCTGATGATCGATATTCACTGCCACATACTCCCGGGCCTCGACGACGGAGCGGATTCGCTTGAAACCGCATGCGCGATGGCCGAAATGGCGGTCGCGGACGGGATCACGCACGTGATCGGCACGCCGCACGCAAGCCCGGCGCACGTCTTCAATCCGGAGCTGATTCGCCAGCGGCGCGACGAGCTGCAGGCGCGATTCGAGGGCCGGCTCACGCTCGCGACCGGATGCGATTTCCATTTGAGCTTTGAAAACTTGCAGGAGATCCGGCACGACGCGGAGCGATTCACGCTGAATCAGAAAAATTATCTGCTGGTCGAGTTTGCGGACTATTCGATTCCGCCGTCGCTCGATCAGGCGCTGCACGAGCTGCAGCTTGCGGGGCTGCGTCCGATCA
>DATIZQ010000082.1:0-38704 GCA_035517015.1 Candidatus Acidiferrum sp.
GGCTCGTATCACGCTGTCGGCAGTGACTTTGCCGGGGGCACATTCGAGGATGGAGTCGAGGGCCCAGCGCATGTTGGCGCGGCGGCGTTCGATGAGGCCGGTGGCGGCGGCATGGCGGTAGATGGAGCGGTGGTCGTCGATGTGGTATTGCTTGGCTAAGTGCCAGACACCATGCCAGTTGACGAATTCCTGTTCGATTTCCTCGCGGTCGGGGTGACGGCAAATAGAGCACTTACGGCGATGGCGGCTGTCGACGGGCTGGCTCGCGCCGGGGTTTGCGGCGGATCGGTGCTGGTTGAGGTGCCGGTGAGAACGGGCGCAACGGGCGCTGTCTTCGTGTAAGTCGTTTGTTTCCTGTGAGGCGAAATCCTGGGTGATGGGTGTGTGGGGTTGTGATTGGGTGTGTTCTGCGGTCATATTGTAAGCCTCCGGCCGCAGGATAACACAAAATTACCGAAATGTCAAGTACCAGTACCTATCCTGGCCGACTGAGGTTTGCAAGTGCAAGGCCTGAAACCCTACGCGACCGGGTTCGGGATGACAGGCGAGGAGAGAAGTGCTGAAAGGCCGCCTTCGGCTGCGCTCGTGGAGACCCACTCGGGGCGGGCACAGGACAAGGCTGCCGCGCTGAAGGGCCGCGGCGCCACATTCAAACCTTGGGAGGAAAAGCAGATGAGCCGGCGGGCCGCCAGCGCTACAAAAGCCGCCCCGGTAGGACCGGGGCGATTAAGAGGACAACCAAATCTGGCGTGGCGGGGCGGATGGGAAGAGGACGATTTGAAATGATTTCAGATATCAGAGAAAACCGAAAAGAGCCGCCACGTTCGCTTCGCTCAGTGCAAGCGGGATGGCGGCGCTACAAACGGCATTTTCGGAAGAAGGCTAAGGGCAAACTGCGCCGGGGCTGAAGCTCGGCGCTACGCAAGAGGTAAAGCAGATTCAGGGAGCCCGCTTGCGGCGGAACGCTAAGACGCTGGCGGCACCCAAGCCGCTCCACAGTAGCGACAGAGATCCAGGCTCCGGGGCAGGTGTAGCGAGATAGCCGCCGTACCCGAATGATTCGGCAGGATCAATCCCGTAGAGACCCACCGTCTGGCCATGATCGTTTATGCCCTGGACATCGGCATTCTCTCCGGTGGGACCGAAGACTTCGGTGTAAGTGCCGTTGGAGTATTCGAAGTCCGTGCCGGGACTGACGGTGTAGCCGACGATGTCGCCATTGTTGTTGATGCCGAAGAGTTCCGTGTCAAAGCCGCCCGGAAAATCGAGGGTCTGATAGGTGCCGTTGTCGTCGATAAAGCCGTCGAATCCGACTCCCGGCCCTCGGTAATAGCCGACCACCTGGCCAAGATTGTTGATGCCATAGGCCTCCGTGAGCTGGGAATCCGATGGACCGATGATCTGGAAAGCGCCGTTGGAATACGTAAAGGCTTCTAATGGTCCCGGGGGTACTGCCTCGCCGACGATTTCCCCGTTATCGTTGATGCCTCGCAACTCAGTGTCTGAAGCGCCTGGGAGGTCAATGGTTTGATAGGTGGAGCCGTCATATAGGAATCCGTGAGATGTGTTCACCGTAACCCCACCCGAGAGCGTGGTGGATGTGATGTAGCTACCTACGATATCGCCGAGATCATTGATGCCATTCGCGTACGTAGCCGTTGAACCGGGAACATTTATAGTGGTGAACTGTCCGTTGGAGTAAAGGAAGCCGAGTTCCGGACCGCTGGCACCATCCCGATAGGAGCCGACGACTTGGCCGAGATTGTTGACTCCGGAGGCGGTTGACTGTACGGCACCGGGCGGATCAAGGCTCGTGTAGATAACATCATCGGCATGGGCTCTGCCGCAACAAAGCAGCACAGCCGCGACGGCCCCCCACGGAATCACGGACCGCAATTTCATGTGCACACCTCCGAGGCTGAAAGCAGCCCCAATTCGACGCCAAAGGGAGAAATAGTGTCACCGCACACAAGCGGCTGCGTAGAAATCCAGGGGACCAGGGTGCAATTGACCTGCCAGAGCTGCGGCGTTGCAAGCAAGGAGCTTGTAGGCGCTTCGGGCTGAGGCTTGTGCAAGGCGTTGCACATAACGGGAGCTTCCAGTGCGGTCGAAACGCGGAAGGCAAGCTCAGGCGCGGTGAGGCGGGTGGATCAGCGGAAGACGGCCAGTTTCGGCACGGGTGTGCTTGCTCCTGGATGAGTGCAAGCAAGACGCCCCGATGCGCGATGGCAAGAGGGCGATTTGAAATTTGAGATTGGAAATCTCAGAGAAGGCGAAAGGCGAAGAAGAGCCGCCACGTTCGCTTCGCTCAGTGCAAGCAAGATGGCGGCGGTACGAACGGCATTTTCGGAAGAAGGCGAAAGGCGGGCACGGCGGCCCCGACGGAGAAGAGCGCCAAATTCTTTGATGGCTTTGCGTTGTGGTTGGCGGGCGCGGTAGAATCGGCGCGCTTTGGATTCTTTATAGGGGAGGGGACAGTGAAGAGCGCATGGGGGCGAATGATTGCGGCGGCGGCATTTCTATTTTTGGGCGTGCAAATACTATCGGCTCCGTTGTTTGGGCAGACGCTGAAAGAAGACACGTTGAAGGGGATGAAGTGGCGGCTGGTGGGGCCGTTCCGAGGCGGACGCGCGCTGGCGGTGGCGGGAATCGCGGGAGACGCGAACACGTACTATTTCGGGTCGGTGGCGGGCGGCGTGTGGAAGACGACGGACGGCGGAATCAGCTGGACGCCGATATTCGATAAGGAGCCGGTGTCTTCGATTGGAGCGATCGCGGTGGCGCCGTCGGACCCGAACGTGGTTTATGTGGGGACCGGCGAGGCCTGCATCCGCGGAAATATTTCGTTCGGCGACGGCGTGTACAAGTCCGTGGACGCGGGGAAGACGTGGGCGCACATCGGGCTTGACGACACACGGCACATCGGGCGCGTGATCGTCGATCCGCACAATGCGGACATCGTGTTCGTGGCGGCGCTGGGGCATGCGTACGGGCCAAATGCGGAGCGCGGCGTCTTCCGGTCGGCGGACGGCGGGAAGACGTGGCAGAAGGTGCTCTATAAGGATGAGAAGACGGGCGCGATCGACATCCAGTTCGATCCCGACAATTCGCACATTCTGTATGCGGGATTGTGGCAAGCGGTGCGGTCGCCGTGGAGCCTCGATAGCGGCGGGCCGGGCAGCGGGCTCTACAAGTCGATTGACGGCGGGCTGACGTGGAAGCAGCTCGAAGGCCACGGGCTGCCGAAGGGAACGATTGGGCGCATCGGAGTGGCGCCGGCGCCGGGGTCGAACCGCGTGTACGCGCTGATCGAAGCGCAGGATGGCGGGCTGTACCGGTCGGACGACGCGGGCGAAACTTGGCGGAAGATGACGGGCGATCACCGGTTCACGCAGCGCGCGTGGTATTTCACGCACGTCTTCGCCGACCCGAAAAATGCCGACGCGCTCTACATCCTGAACACGGGAATGTACCGCTCGACGGACGGCGGAGCGACGTTCAATCCGATTCGCGCGCCGCACGGCGACCGTCACGGATTGTGGATCGATCCGACGAATCCCGAACGGATGATCGAAAGCGACGATGGCGGCGCGACGATCTCGACCGACGGCGGGAAGGGCTGGACGGCGGAGGACAATCAGCCGACGGCGCAGTTCTACCATGTCGCGACGGACAATCAGTTTCTCTATCACCTGTACGGGGCGCAGCAGGATAACTCGACGGTGTCGATTGCGAGCCGGAGCGACGGCGGCGCGATTACGGATGAGGATTGGTGGGACGTCGGCGGAGGCGAGAGCGGATTCGTGGTTCCCGATCCGCGGAATCCGAATATCGTGTATGCGGGCTCGTACGACGGGTTGATCACGCGGTTCGACAAGAGCAACGGGCAGGAGCAGGACATCTCCGCGTGGCCTCTGAATCCGATGGGGCACGGCGCGGTGGATTTGGCGCACCGGTTCCAGTGGACGGCGCCGATCGCGCTTTCGCCGGAAGATCCGGACGTGATTTATCACGGCGCGGAGGTATTGTTCAAATCGACGGACAAGGGAATGAGCTGGACGGCGATTTCTCCGGACTTGACGCGGAACGACAAGAGCAAGCAGCAGTCGAGCGGCGGTCCGATCACCAAGGACAACACGAGTATCGAATACTACGATGTGATTTTCGCGATCGCGGAATCGCCGCTCGAGAAGGGGTTGATCTGGGTGGGCACGGACGACGGGCTGGTACAGCTCACGCGCGACGGCGGGAAGAACTGGTCGAACGTGACGCCGAAGGAAATGCCGGAGTGGAGCATGATCAGCTTGATCGATCCGTCGCCGCACGATGCGGGCACGGCGTACGTGGCGGTCGACCGGCACAGGCTCGACGACTTCAAGCCGTACATCTATAAGACGAGCGGTTACGGGAAGACGTGGACGAAGCTGACGAACGGGATTCCGGACACGGCGTACGTTCACGTGGTCCGCGAGGACCCGAAGCGCAAGGGGCTGCTCTACGCGGGAACCGAAACCGGAATTTTCGTTTCGTACGACGACGGCGGGCACTGGCAGTCATTGCAAATGAATTTGCCGCAGGCGCCGATCGACGATCTGGTGGTGCACGACGACGATTTGGTGGTGGCGACGCACGGGCGCGCGTTCTGGATCCTGGACGACATCACGCCCCTGCGGCAGCTCGATGACAAGATCGAGGGCGAGGATGTGCACTTTTTCACGCCGCGCGCAGCGTATCGCACGCGAATCATTTCGTTCCAGGTGCCCCGCAGCATACCGGTGGGCGGGAATCCGCCGTCGGGCGTGATTTTCGACTACTCGCTGAAGGAGGCGCCAAAGGAGCCGATGAAGCTCGAGATTCTGGACGCGCAAGGAAAGGTGATCCGGAAATATTCGAGCAAGAAGGTGGAGGAGGAAGGCCCGGCGAGCGAGGGCGAGATCTTCCGGTTTGGCGGAGGCGAGCCGCTTCCGGCCGAGAAGGGCTTGAACCGCTTCGAGTGGGACCTGCGCTACGAACCGGCGACGAAAACGCCGGGGCTCGTCGTGTGGGGAGGCTCGGGGCAGGGGCCGGTGGCCGTGCCCGGGAAATATGAGGCGAAGCTGACGGTCGCGGGGAAGGAATACAAGGTGCCGGTCGAGCTGAAGGAGGATCCGCGCGTGCCGGTTACCGAGGCGGACCTGCAAAAGCAGCTGGAGCTCGGGCTGAAGATGCGGGACCGGCTGAGCGAAGCGCACAAAGCCGTGAACGAAATGAAGGAAGTTCAGGCGCAGATGACGGCGCTGAAAAAGCGGTTGACGGAAGAGGACAAGGACAAGAACAAGGAAATCATCACCGCGATCGATGATTTGAACAAGAAAATCGAAGGCGTCGAGGCGGAGCTCGTTCAGCTGAAGGCGAAGGCGGGCGAGGACGCGCTGAATTTCCCGAACGGTCCGGCGGACCAACTGCAGGCGCTGCTGGCCAGCGTGGACGGCTCGGACAACGCGCCGACCGCGCAGTCGTATACTGTGTTCGACACGCTGAACGGGCCCATCGGCACGGGCATCGCGCATTGGAAGGACCTAAAGGACAAGGACGTGCCGGCGCTGAACGAGAAGATCGAGAAGGCGAATATTCCGGCGATCGCGGTGACGCCGCCGAAGGAGGAGTAGAAGAAAAGTGGCGAGTGAAACGAAAGAGCGCGGACATCCGATTACATATTGGATCGGGGAAGGCGGAGGCTGGCTGCTGCGGCACGTCGTGAGGGGACTCGCCGCAACGGGCATCACGCCGAACATGTTCACCTTCCTCGGCACGGCGGTGAATGCCTGGGCCGCCGTGCTCTTCGCGATGGGGAGCTTCCGCAAGGCGGCGGCGGTCCTGTTTCTCGCGGGATTTCTCGATATGGCGGACGGGCAAGTGGCGCGGCGCATCGGGCGCGTGACGGCGTTCGGCGCGTTCCTGGATTCGACGCTCGACCGGTACTCCGATCTCGCGCTGTACATGGGGCTCGTGGTCCATTACACGCTGATCGGGAGGCCGTTTTACATGACGCTCGCGGCGGTCGCGATGACGAGCTCGTTCATGGTGAGCTATTCGCGGGCGCGCGCCGAGTCGCTGATACCGTCGTGCAAGGTGGGATTCCTCGAGCGGCCGGAACGGCTCGTGCTGCTGATCATCGGCGGCACGTTCTTGAAGATGGCGCAAGTGCTGTGGGTGATCGCCACGATTTCGACGCTCACCGTGATTCACCGCGTGGTGTATACGGGGCAGGAATTGCGCGCGGGCCGCGGCTTGCCCGAGCGCGAGGCGCCTCAGACGCCCTGAGGCTTCGAAGGCTCGAACGATTCTTCCACGGGCGCGGCTACGATTTCCTGCACGCGCTGGCGCAGCGTGTCCAGATCGGCGCGCTCCACCTGCGCCGTGTCCAGCGTGTCGTGCAGGTAGACCGTGATTTTTCCGGGATGCAGCATCCAGTCTCCGGTCCGGAAAAATTGATACGAGCCGACGATGCTCATCGGCACGATGGGAATCCCGTAGCGCTGCGCGATCCGGAAAATGCCCTTCTTGAATTCTTGCACGTGCCCATCGCGCGTTCGCGATCCTTCCGCAAAAGCAATCAAGCTGACTCCCGAATCGAGCGCCTGCTTCGCGCGCTGCGTCATGATTTCGAGGCTGTCGCGCGAAGGATTGTCGGGCACCGGAATATTCCCGAAGCGGCCCATCATCCAGCCGTAGATGGGAAACTTGAAATGGGATTCGAGCTCGAATCCGCGCACGAACTGCGGGATGGCGGAGTAGATGACGAACGGATCGAAGATGTTCACGTGATTGCAGATGAAGATGCTGGTCCGCTGCGGATCGAACCCGGGCGCGCGGCGCACCTCGAATTTCGCTCCCGCGATTCGCAGGATGTTCCGAAAGAAGGTGCGCTGCGGCCAATCGTTCTTGCGCGGATCGACGAAGATGCCGAGAAAGACGAGAAGCGAGCAGACGACGGCAAAGTGGATTCCGCTGGCGGCCCAGAGCGCCGCGGAGCGGACGGTGAGGTAAGCCTTCTTCACGCGTACACATCCAGCGCGGCCGGCAGGATTTCGAGCGAGCGGCAATTGAGCCGGAGGATTTCGCCGTCGACAAGCGCGTTTACCGGGCCGCCGAGATCGAGCTCGACCCGCCGCGCCGCAGCGCGCGAAGCGAGCGGGTGCTTGATGTGCGTCCCGGTGAAGAGGCGGGGCAGAGTCGCGATCAATCCGGCGCGACCGATCGGACCCCAGCGGACGTATTCGATCTTTCCGTCCGTGGGATCGGCGTTTGGGGCGATCATCATCTTCCCGCCGGTGAACTTGCTGTTGCTGAAGCTGAGAAAAAGGCAGGGGCGGAAATCCCATTCGCCGGCTTCGTCGAGGCGATGCGGAAACGCCAGGTGTTCGAGACGCGCGAGTTGGGTGAAGACGCCCAGGATGTAGCCGAGCTCGCCGAGGCGCTTGAACCGGCGGTTGGTGAGGGCGCCGACGTCCGCGGGAAATCCCAGGCTCACGAGATTCAAGAAGTAGATGTCGCCGTCCGTGTGTGACAGGCGAATCACGTCGCATGCGCGGCGGCTCTGATGCTTGAGCGCGTCGATCGTGTGCTCGACGCCGCGCGAGCTGAAATCCTTGAGGAACGAATTTCCCGTGCCGAGAGGCAGCAGACCAAGCGCGACGCGGCCGTCCGTGAGCGATTGCGGGAAGATGCCATTCAGAATTTCGTACGCGGTGCCGTCGCCGCCGACGGCCAGGAAGTTGCGGATGCCCCGCTCGTAAGCGGCGCGAGAGAGAGAGGTGGCTTCGCCCGCGCTGCCGGTGCGCGCAATTTCGAGTTCGACGCCGGCTTCGCGCACGCGATTCAGCGCCGCATCGGCAAGCCGGCCGCAACGGCCGCCTCCAGCCGCGGGATTCACGATCGCAAGGAATCGCGGCTTCACAGCTCCACCACCGCGTCGCGCGTCAGGGCCTGCCGGATCTGCTCCGCCAATTCACCGCGCTTGATTTTCATGGAGGCCGTGCGAGGGAAGTCGCGATCCCAGAGAACGTAGCCTGCGATTCTTTTGTAGTTGAGCAAGCGCCGGTTGCGTTCCGAAAGATCCGCGATGAGACCGTCCGTGACGGCTTGGCCGGCTTCCGGATGCAGGACGAGCACCAGCTTTTCTCCGACCATCGTACGTGCTGGCCAAAGATAGTTTGCGGCGAAGACGCAGAATTCCTTCACGCCGAGATTTTCGAACGAGGTTTCGACGTCCTCGGGATAGATGTTCTTGCCTTCCTCGGTGACGATCATATTTTTCTTGCGGCCGAAAAGCTGCAGGTGGCCGGCGGCGTCGATGCGGCCGAGATCGCCGGTCATGAGCCAGCCGTCCACGATTGTCTCCGCGGTCATGTCGGGGTCATCGAGATAATGAGACATCACGGTCTTGCCGCGCACGGCTATCTCCCCGATTCCTTCCGCGTCCGCGTCGACAATCCTGATGTCCATTCCCGGAAGGGGTTTGCCAACCGTGTCGGCGCGAAACGGCTTGAAGTCATTCAGGGTAATGGTCGTGCCGGCCTCGGTGCAGCCGTAGCCGTTGCCGACAGGGATACCGAGATCGTAGAAGAATTGAAGAGTGGCCGGCTCGGTGAAGGCGCCGCCCACAAACAGGGCGCGCAATTCGCCTCCGAACGCGGCGTGAACCTGGCGAAGCAGCGCGCGGCTGGTGCGCAAGTGCGGACGGCGGCGCGTAAGAGCGCGGTTCGCGGCGACGAGGGAGTTCAGCACGCGGCGGCGGCCTTTCGGAAGCTCATCGAAACGCTGGCGCAGCCCGCGTTCGAGATTCTTCAAAATCATGGGTACGACGGTCATATAGGTGATTTTGTAGCGCGTAAATGCGTCGCGAATGTATTCGGGCCGCAGAGTTCGAAGGTGAACGACTGCCGCGCCACAGGTGAACGGACCTATGAATCCGACCATGAAATCGATCGCATGGTTCGTGGGCAGGATGCTCAGGTAGCGCACTCCCGGCCAGAAGGGATAGAGCGACGTGAGCGCGACGCACTGCTCGAGATAATTCTCGTGCGTAAGAACGCAGCCTTTCGGGCGGCCTCCCGTCCCGGAGGAATAGACGATGCAGGCGGGGTCAGTGCGCCGCCGAGGGACGAAGCCGGGCGCGCGAGAATCGCGAAAGTCATCCCATCGCTTTGCAGCGGCAAGTTCGGCGCCCGGAGGGGCTTCGGTGACGAGCACGACGCGAACAGCAAAATCCTTGAATTCGGGAGCCTGGGTGATGGCACGCCACAGGTGGTATTCGACAATCAGAAATTCGGCGTGCGAGTGCGCGAGAAGCTTCAATTGTTCGACGGGCGTGAGCTTGTAATCGATCGGTACAAGCACGCCACCCCGAAAAAAGATGGCGTACGCGGAAATCAGCCATTTGGACTGGTTGGTCATGAGGATGGCGGCGCGCGAACCGCCCTCGAGGCCGGCTTCCTGCAAGGCGCGCGCGAGCGGAAGCGCCGCTTCCTTGAACTGGCGATAGGTGAGCCGGGCGTTTTCGCGTTCGCGGTCCGCTTCGATGAGGCAGACTTCGTCCGGCCAGCGATCCAGGGCGTCCGTGAGCGCTTCACCCAGTGAATTGTATTTGCGCAGATCAAGCATATGAAATTGCTAGAACGGCACGGTGCCGGGGAATTTTACGCGACTTCCGAGGCGCGGTGAACCTCCGTCGCAGCGGCTCACAGGCGGGACTGGATGCGCTCGGCGAGGGTGCGGAAGTCCGTGACGCCCTGCAGCTCGTAGTCGGGCAGCTCGATTCGAAAATACTGCTCGAGGCGGGTCAGCAGGTCGAGGGCCTGAAGGCTGTTGATACCGAGCTTCTTGAAGAAGTCGTCGTCGGGGCGAAGCTGCTCGCGCGGCACTTTGAAATGCTGAGCCGCGAGCTGAAGGATCTCATCAGTCGTCTTTTCGATCGCGGTCATAAATATCTATCTTGCCACAAACGGAGCGGCGGCATCGCGTGTTTGCGCGTCACGGCAAATACGGAAGCGCGTCCGTGCTTTCGACGAATTTGCGCAGTCCCGCTTCAACCGCGGGGCGCGCGAACAACTCGCAGAAGATGTCGATTTCGCGGCGAAGCTCTTCGCGCGGGACGGGCTTGATGAAGTGTTTCGCTGCGATTGCAGTGTCGCGGTCGAATTTCCCGATTTGCGCGGCCGTCGCACGGGCAACGCTCAGGACGTCACCCTCGGCAGTGACCTGGCTCACCAGGCCGACCGCCTGAGCTTTCGTCGCGTTGATGCTTCTTCCGGTAAGCAACAGATCGCGGACGACGGCGTTTCCGAGGTCGCGCTTGAGGCGGGGAATTCCGCCGAAGCCGGGTATCAGCCCGAGACGCAGCTCCGGAAAGCAAAAGCGCGCCATCTTGTCTGCGATGATCAGGTCGCAGGTGAGCGCGAGCTCGAATCCGCCGCCAAACGTGACACCGTGGACGGCGGCGATGGTGGTCAACGGAGCGTCGTCGATCGCGTTCATCACGCGATGGATGCGTTCGAGAAAGCCGCGCACGCCCGCCAGGCGCGCCTCCGACGCCAGAGGCTGTGATTCGCGAAAAAGCTCGCGCAAGTCCGCACCTGCGCAGAAGCCTTCCTTGCGGGCGCTCGAAATGATCAGAGCGCGCGCTTCGCCGCCGAGAGCATCGAGCACCGCGACGAAGCGCTCCAGCTCGGAGAGCGTCTCCGATCCGATTTCGTTGCAGGGAGCGCGGTCCAGTACGAGTTCAATCGTGCCGTCGACGGATTCCCAGGAAATCGTTTTGCCTCGAAAGCTTTTCATATGGATTTCTTCTGGTACATGGCGTCGATCTCGGAGGCGTAGCGGGCGGCAATCGCGTCGCGCTTGAGCTTCCCGTTGGCGGTCAGCAATCCGCCTTCGATCGTGAACGGTTCGGCGACCAGGTGAAAACTGCGAATCTGCTTGTAGTGCGGGAGATCGGCGTTCACCACTTCAAGCGCCGCCTGCACGCTGGACTCCTTGAATCCATTGGCAGAGTTCACGGCAAGGATGGCCGTGAGGAAACTGCGTTGATTGCCGACGAGCATGACGTGCTGGGCCTCAGGCAGCCGAGCGGCAAGGGACTGTTCCAGCGGCTCGGGAGCGACCTTGTGGCCGGAATTGAGAACGATCAGGTTCTTGATGCGGCCTGTGATACGCCAATTGCCATCGGCGTCGACCTCGCCCTGATCACCCGTGTGGAACCAGCCGCCTTCGAGGACCCTGGCGGTTTCGGCGGGCCGCTGCCAGTAGGAGGGGAAAATGTTCGGGCCGCGCGCGAGAATTTCGCCGTTTGCCGCGAGCTTCATTTCGAGGCCGGGGATTGCAGGGCCGACGCAGCCGGGCACAACGTGATCAGGATCGTCCATGGTGCAAATCGCCGTCGTCTCGGTGAGACCGTAGACCTGGAGCACGGGGATTCCAAGCATCATGAAGAAGAGCTGCGTTTCGACAGCGAGCGGAGCGGAACCACAGATCAAGGCCTTCAGATTGGGGCCGATGCTCTTGCGAATCGCGGGAAACATGAGCCGGTTGGCGAGCGCAAGGCAGAGCGAATCGAGTAACTCGCTCTTTCCCTCGCGACGCTGCAGATAGGCTCGCCGGGCGCGAGAGAAAACAGCGGAAGCGAATCCGCCTCGCGCGCGGATCGTTTCTTCAATCTTGGAGCGAACGCGGTCGAGAAGTGTCGGGACGTTGAGGAAATAATCGGGCGAGGCGGCCTTCAGCTCGTCGGAGAGCCTGGAAAGATCGGTGGAAAGCGTGAGGACGCTGTTTCGCGAGAGCGCGTTCAGCAGCAGAATCCACGAGGCCGCGAAGCAAAACGGCGCGTAATGGAAGATGCGGTCTGGCGTGGCGCCGAGTTGCTTGTGCGAGGACATGAGCTGGTCGAGGCGGGCCGTCGTGCAATCGAGAATGTGATCGAGATTTCCGGCGTTGAGGACGACGCCCTTGGGTTCGCCCGATGTCCCGGAAGTGTAGATGATCGTGACCGAATCGGAGTCGGCGTGTTGAACCGGAGGCGCGAAGGTGCCGGCCTCGCTGGCAAAGACGCCGTCGATCAGGACGATGTGAGTGGCCGTCGGAGCGTGCTTTTGCAGCAGCGCAGCGATGGCGGCGTCAGAGCAGAAGACACGCGCGGGCGCCGAGTCTGCGATCATGGCAGCCAGTTCGGCGGGGGCCTGGCGGGCGTAGAGCGGCACGACGACGATGCCCTCCGCCATCATCGCGAGGTCGAGCGCGGCCCAGCGGATGCTGTTGGGCGCAAGAAGCGCGCATCGGTCGGATGGTTTCAAGCCGCGGGCGCGCAGGAACGCTCTCGCCTGGCGGACCAGCGCCAGGAGTTCGCCGCCCGTCACGGCGACGACCTGATCGCCGCGAACCTCGCGCAGCACGGGCGCGTCCTTTGCTTGCTGCAACCTGTCGAAGATGCGCTCGAGAAAAGTCATCGCCTCTCTTCGGGCCGCCGGCATGTTTCGCCGGTTGTGACGCGCGCGTCAGGCAAGTGCGGATTCATGCGTTTCCACAAGTTGCCGCAATAGCGGACTGAGCGGCGGCAAATAGTCTTCCCAGCTCAGCGTGCCCGTGCGAACCGGAAACTCAGGATAGCGGCGAGCAACCTGCTCCTCAAAATACATTCCCATGCGCGCCATCATCTGAAGGTTGCGGGCCACCACGCGGCCCATCGAGCATCGGATCTGTTCCACATCCGAATCGAGGGCGCGGAGCGCCTCGGCAACCTGGTCCTCGAGTTCCGCGTCGTCCACGCGCATCAGGAGATGGTGATGACCGCGTTCGTGAATGAGGTTGCGAATGCGTTCATCCATGGTCACACCGGCGGAAGGGACGCCCGCGGGCATGGACGTCACGATGGCGTGGTAGCGGGACGAAATCAAGCGGTGCGACGCGCGCAGGATGCTCACGAGCTCGAACATATTGTGGCGGTCGGAGGTGAATATGGGCGCGCCTCCGAGCTTTTCCGCCAGGCGGCTGCAAGCTTCGCGGTCGAGCATCTCCATGGCGACGAGCACCGGGAAGACGGCGCGATCCTTGCGATAGGTCTGGATTCCAGTTCCCATGGCTGAGAGATAGCGCTCGAAGGCCGCCTCGACGGACGGGCCGGAGCGATGAAAATAGATGGTGCGGTAATAGTCCTTCCGATTCAGGCCCGCGACCGAGTGGCCGATCCATTTCAGGACCGACGGCTTGACCGGCCAGAAAAACGGATTGATGGGGCAGATCGCGAGCACAGGAGTCTGGCCGTCCCAGCCGGCATCGCGCAGGGCTTTCGCGCCGTATTCAGGGCCGAGCGGCTCGAACGTCCAAGCGGTGTCCGTGCCCAACTCGGACGACAGGCCCAGCTTGCCGAGAACTTCCTGGGATTCGGGATTGCGCGTGATGAGGAATGAATCGCGGCAGAATCGCTTACACATTCGTTGGAGAAGCGGATCCATGGCGCCGGCCTCGCCGCCGTAGGCGACGCTCAGCTTGTTCTGCGCGGCGGCGATGCCCAGCGCGCCGATCATCATGTTCGTGAGGGCGTTGGCGAATTTGCTTTTGAACATCGAGCCTTCGCACGCGACGACTCCGTGATTCCGGCGCACCTCCCGGTGAAGGAAGGGCGGATACACGTCCGGAAGACGGACCTGGCGAGCGTCGCCGAAATAGCCGCGGGATAAATCGAAATTCTGCGACATCACACTGATGTCCAGGTTTTCGGGGCCGAGGATGCGGCGAATCTGGCGCGCTATTTCCTCGACGCGCACATCGGAGCCGGTGTTGCGCGTTCCGTTGTACGTTGCGAAGAGAAGCTTCAGCTTCGTTCCGGGCTTCCACGTTTCGCCCGCGCCGAACATCCACTGCAGCTTGTTCATTTCGATCAAGCCGGCGACCCACGCCTCGAGGATCAAATCCATGTCGAACATCAGCGGGCATCCTGGGCGGCTGCGGTCGACGGCCAGCTGCGATATTTGTACAGGAAATTATTCTCGCGGCTGAAGCGCAGCAGGGGATAGCAATACTCGGAAAACGGAGCCGGGCGGCGTCCCATTTCGCGGACGACACGCGTGTTGTCGAAGACGGTATTCCAGACGAGGTACGGCAGGAAAACCTTCAGAAGCGTCGCCAAGCCGCCCACTTTTCCCGCGCGGCCGGCAAGCAGGTTGACCATCCCGCTCGACGGACCTTCGAGGCCCGGGACGAACACGGGGCCGCGCCTTCCCGCCGCTTTCGCGAGGGAGCCGGTCAATTTGGAGAACGTCTCCGAATCAACGCCCGAGGACAGGTGATAGATCTCATGCGCGGGATCGGGCTTCTGGTGGAGCGTGGCAACCGCGTCCGCCACGAAGTCGACCGGAACAATATCAATCTTGTCAGTGGGGCGGAAGGGAAGCGCGGGAAGGCCCGCGAGAAATACGAACGCGCGCACCATGTCGAATTGATTCGTCTCCGGACGGCGGCTGTCTCCGAGAACGATGCTGGGGCGGAAAATCGTGCGTCGAACGTCCGGGAGCAGCTCGCGGACCATGTGTTCGCAAAACTTCTTGGTGCGGGCGTAGGGATCGTAGTCCGAACGATTCCAGTCAATCGCGGAATCTTCCTGAATCACCTCATTCGCGCGCTGTCCGGCAACGGCAACGGTGCTGACATGGCTGAAACGGCGAAGGCCGTGAGAATCGCGCGCACGCATCGCGAGCTGCACGACCTCGAGAGTGCCGCGCAAGTTCACGTTCAGACAGGCTTTCTCGGATTTGCGATTCAGCGAGGCGGCGCAGTGAATCACGGAGTCCGTCGAGGCAACAAGGCGGCGATAGCCGTCGTCGGAAAGGCCGAATTTCGGATCCGTCAGGTCGCCGAGAAAGATGTCGACGCGCGAATTTAGGTAGCTCTCGAAGCGCGCGAAATCCATGTGCAGCTGCAACGAGCGCCAGAGACGCTCGCGAGCTTCCTGCGCGTCGCGCGCTCGCACAAGGAGATTGAGCGGATCGGAATGATCCGCAAGCAAATTCGCAGCGACATGCGCACCGATGTAGCCGGTGGAACCGGTCAGGAAAATAGCCACGATGTTTGGACGTCAGGACGCCGACGCCGGACCCGCACGCGTCGCGCCCGCAACACTGGCCTCGGAACCAACGGCAAGAGGCACGCTTCGGCGCGGGCGAGACTCCGGCTGGCGACCTTCGATGAGAGGATAGCACCACTTTCGCAGCGCCGGAATGTGGACGTTGATCCAGTAGTCCCACCAATCGAGCGAGCGAGCGTCGTAGCCGAAGGCGGCGCGTTCACCGGGCGGCAAGGCTGCGTCAAGGCGCTCGACGTTGGCTGCTTCGAAGACGTGATCGTTGTGGAGGATGAACGGCTCGAAGAGGGCGACCAGTTTGATCACTTTTTCGAGTTCGCGTTCGCGGCGCGCGAGCGGGCGGCGAACGAACGGGAGCTGTTCCACGCTGCGATTGATTGCCTGGACGACCGCCTTTTGCGCGGGCGCCGAAAGGGTATCGTAGCGCGCCTTGGAGACGGGGATCGCGTCAAACTTCGCGCGGATACGGTGGCGGAAGCCGTTCTGCGAGCGATAAAACTTGCGGTGGCCGAGGCCGGTCAACTCGATGGAGCGGCGCATGTCGCACGGGTTGGCGACCGAAGTGGCGAGCTGGTAGACCGGAGCGTGACGGCGGTTGACGAGAGCCGCGGCAATCAACGTCATTCCGCGGCAGACGAGATCGACGGGAATCAGGTCGAGGCACTTGGTCTCAGTCGTCGGAAGCTGGCGAAAGAAAGTGCCGAGCAGATAGGAAAGCGACGCCGACGTGTTGATGCCTTCGTTCCAGCCGAGGAACGGCCTTTCGATCGAGGATTCGACGATTGCCGGGCGAACCACGGCAATCGCCGCGCGCGGATTCGCTTCGACAAAATTGTGAATCAGTGATTCGGCGAGGCTCTTGGTGAACGTGTACGTGTTGGGCCAGCCGAGTTCGGCGGCGCGTTGAAGGCCTGCATTCGTCAGGGTCTCGCGAATCCAGCGAAAACGATTCTTGCGGACCTGATTATCGAGAGCTGTTCCACGCAGATCTTTGGCGGCGTGCTCTTTCTCGAGGGCGGCGCGGCGAAGCTCCTCCGTAACTTCCGGCGATTCCGCACGCGCTTCCGTATCGCGGATCAGCGCCTCGAGCGATTGCCATTCCTTTTCCGCGTCGAAATCAGGAACGCCGCGCGGCGTGTAGTTTTTCGAAAGTTGCTCGAGAACACGGCCGTCGCGGCGTCCGACGACGTAACAGGTCGAAAGGTGGAGAAGCGCGGCGTGGTCGCATTCACGCAAGAAATCGAGGGCGTACGACGTGGCGCGGACGTTGGAGGAGAGTGCATCGCGCAAATCGGGGTTGAAATCGGTGAGCCCCGAACTATTGATAATCACGTCCAGCGAGCGCGCCAGCCGCCGCCTTGTTTCGCCGGACAGCCCGAGACCGGGCTTGGTTACGTCGCCGTCGATGATTTCGATGCGTTCGCGCACGAAATCCGGGAAGCGGTCTCCGTAACGGTCAGCGAGCGCCTCAAAGACGGGCGATTCCTCGAGGACGCGCTGAAAGCGCTCGAGAGCGGTTGCCGATCGGTTATGGCGAACGAGCAAATGAAGGCGGCCGATTTCGGGCAGCTCCGTGAGCAGGTTCGCGAGCCACACTTTGCCGATAAACCCGGTCGCGCCAATCAGGAGCATCTCTTTGCCACGCAGCGATTCGCGGACCGATAAGGGCGCGATCCATCGATGCGGATGGAAGTGCACCACGGGCACGCGGACGGCAGGCGCGGGCCGGCGCGCAGGCTGAATTGCGTCCTCCAGGGCCGGCGGTTGCTTCTCGAACCCCATATCGTGGAGAAGGTAGGCGCGCGAAGTGGTGCCGTCCGGCTTGTGGCGTCTGAGACGCGCGAAAACGCCGCGCGGTCGAATCACAGGATCGAGCAGGCGGCCCGTGGCGATGCCATCGCGAAAGTCGAGGCGATTGCAAAGAATGTGGTCGACGCCAAGATGAAGGGCCAGCGGGCGCATGACGTGGTCCAGCCCCTGGCTGACCAGAACGAATTCGCCGGGCTGTGCCATTGCCGCCTTAAGCCGGTCCACACCCCGCTGGTTGAGGCGAGGCTTTAGGACGTACTCGAAATACTCTTCACCGAGCAGATCGAGGCGGTCGCGGCTAACGCCTCGCAGCACGGCATGCAGCACGCGCGTCGCAAAGACTCGATTCGTGGCATAGAAAAACGGCCGGCCAATTGCGAGCACACCCATCGCGCCGCGCCGCGCCCAGCGCTGAAGGAAGCTCTGCGCATTCCATGCGAAGAAAGCGACCGGCCGAATGGCCGTCAGATTCAGAAGGCTTCCCTCGACGCGCCAAAAAATGGGCCTCTTCACGCGCGCAGACGCCGGGGGGTCGCTCGTACTGTGAGCCGGTAAGTTCGATTCCGTAGGTTTGGCCGCGGGCATATTTTGGGCGAACAACGACTTGCATTCCAATAACTAACACGCTCCCGTTGCGCAATCAAGGCGCCCACGTGGCGGGAACCGCGGCATCACGGTTCTTTTGGCGAAGCCGGATAGTTGAACCGATACTCCGCGCCTGCGGGTCCAGCGACACTGCGCGTATTGTACTCAATCTCGTACCGGAGGTGACTCTCGTCCTCGGGATAGCCGGTGCCGGCCGGATATGGATACGGGATCAGCGTATGAAACGGCAGTGGTGAGACCGTGTCGCCGTGTGCCGCGTAAAAGTCCATATCCTTCGCGAAGCCGTCGGCGTAGAAGAAGTAATCGCGCGTCCAACCGGCGGGAAGGGCGGGCATATGCGTGGCATCGAAATCGACTGCGACTTCATCGCCTGAGCCGAATATCACGTAGCGGTCATCCGAAGCGCGGACGAGATCGGTGACGGCACCGTAGCGCGTGTAGTTGCCCGTCTGACGCGCGTACGGGCCCGTAAGGCTGACGTCCTCGTAAACGTATCTGATATCGTTCTTCGGTTGACCCTCGACGACGCGAGGGTAGCCGCGGAATCGCAGGGATGCCGCCGCGAGCGGGATTTCCGTCGTACGAAACGGCAAATCGGCGGGCGAATTATCGATGCGGATGCGGTTCCAATAGACCTTCAGGTTCGTCGTGATGCGAATGTAGCGCGTTCCGGGAGGCAGTTTGCCGGTGAGATCGGCCACCATGGTGCGGGCGAGACCCGCCGGGAATCCCATGTCGTCGACGACGCGCACCCATTTGCCGGAAAGATCGAGCGCCTCCACGTAGGGCGCGACCGGCGTCACGCCCGCTTGCCACGCGGCGTACATCGAGTTCGCGGTGAAATAGTCCGTGAAGCCATCCATCAGCAACCGCAGAGGCCGCGAGGAATCCCACGTTCCGAGATCGAGTTTTAGCGAATGCATGGCTGCGAAGCCCTGGTACGGCGCCTCGGGAAAGCCGGTGACGTATTGGCGGTCGCGTTTGAGAAGCAGCGGGAGAACGTCATACCCGCTATCGTCCCAGGCGCCAGCGGGGGAATGCGCGTTGTTGCTCGTGATGACCTTGAATTTCGGGAAGGGCGGATTGCTGGCGAAATATTCGTTGGGGAAGACCTCGATGCCTGATGGATGGTCGACCGCGAGCAGCCGGGTCTGGTCGAGATAGTCGAGCTCTTCCATCGGCTCGAGCATACGGAAGCGAATCTGGCCGTTCTGCGCAGCGACCTGGGAGCCGGCAACCTTGAAGTACTCGTCCGGATCGGGAACGTCGCGCTCGTGCGGACCGACCCAATGTCCGACGATGCCCGGCCCGATCATGTCCGCGAGGAATTCGAACTTCTTGCCGTTCCACACGAACACAATAGGGCAGGAACTGCCGCGGCGGTCGATTTCGGCGATCTCGTCGTGTTTCCCGGCCGCGATCTGTAGCTCATCTTGCAGAACGCCCGTGGGCCAAAGGAGTCGAACGACGTCCGCCGCGGCTTCATCGCCGAGGCCGGCGACGATGCCCGCGGAACCCTGCCCGAGATAGCCCGACGCCCCGGCTACTTCCCACTTCTGCCGCAGCGCTCCCGCAAAAACTTCGACTTTCGTGCCGATGGCAGTCTTGTTGTCGTGCTCGCCGTGAAAGGCAAGCTGGAGCCAGTTGTGCTTGTTCCCGCCAATGTTCTTGAGCAGAACGGGCGGCCGGTTGTTCTGAGTTATCAAAAGGCCTTGAGCGCCGTCGCCTGCGATATCGAGCGCGATAACGCTGCGCGGATCGTGAAGGTCGATTTTATCCAGGCCGGTTTCGGCGGTAACGTCACGAAAGCCGGCGGGCCCTTCATTCCGCAGCAGCGCGATACGGCCTTCGTTCGAGAAAGTCTCGCCAACTGCGACGAGATCGATCCAGCCATCGTCGTCGTAATCGATGGACGCGAGACCCCAGCCGCGCATCCAGCCGAGGTCGGGAAGCTTCACGCGGTCGAAGGATTTTCCGCCGGCGTTGCGCCACAGGCTCAGCCCCGGCTGCCCCCAATGCGTGAACGCGAGGTCCATCCAGCCATCCTTGTCGAAGTCGAGCGCCACGACACCCGCAGCCGACGCAGGCATCTCCGACGCCCAGGGCGCCACTGCGTGAAATTCTCCCTCGCGCGGATTCAGGAAAATCGACGGAGGCTTATGCCAACCGGTGACGACGAAGTCGATCGCACGGTCGTTGTTGATGTCGCTGCCGATCGCCGCGATCGAGGCGGCAGAGCCGGTTAGAGCGGCCTGCTTCGTCCAGTCCGTAAAAGTGCCATTGCCATTATTCCGCCAGACAACGTTGCCGGGAGGCGGCACGTCCTTCGAAAACGCAAACGGCTCTGCGGGATGCGCCAGGGGAAAATCATTGAAGCGTGTGACGTAGAGATCGAGGTCGCCGTCGTGGTCGTAATCGATGAACGTCATGCCGAGGATCAGCCCTTCGGTGTCGATTCCCGCATCGCCGGTCGCATCTTTGAATGTGCCGTTGCCTTCGTTGTGAAAGAGATGCACACGGCGATTGATGCCGACGGCGAGATCGGGATGACCGTCGTTGTCGTAGTCGCCGACCGCGCAGCTAGTGCCCTCGCCGTACAATTCGAGTTTCGCTTCCTTCGTGACGTCCGCGAATTTTCCGTCGCCCAGGTTCCGGTAGAGCGCGGCGAAGCCTTTTCCGGCATTGACCAAGAAAATGTCCGGCCGGCCGTCGCCATCGTAGTCGATGACGCAAGCGCCGCTGCCCAGGAACTTCGCCAGCGAATCGGGTGGCGCTTGCGGCGTCGAGTCCTCGTCGCCGGATTTTGGCTCATGGGATTCGCGCGCTTTCGCTGGGGCTTCCGCGACGAGGCCCGCAGCCTCGGTGACATTCACGAAATGCACCGGAATCGCGGCGGGAACCGCTTGCGGTGCGGGAACCAGTTCCTCGACTAGGGAGTACTTGCCCTGTTCGCCATAAGTGAAGCTGATGGGCTTTCCGACCTTCGACGCGTTCATCTGCTGGAAGCGGTCGAGGTGCGCCTTCGCGCCTTCTCTGTCGCCGGAGCGGAGCATGGCTTGCGCGAGGCCGAATTCAGCCGACAGATGGAACGGATTGAGCCTTAGCGCCACGTGAAAGCAGGCGATGGCTTTGTCGTATTGCTGGTCCTGCGAGTAAAGAAGACCAAGGAAGTATCGCGTGTCGGCATCGTTCGGATCGATTTGAGCGACCTTCTGAAACGCGGTGATGGCGGCGCCGTTCTTGCCCTCCGACTTGTCGATGAGGCCGAGGTTGAACCACGCGCGCGGATTCGTGGGGTCGAGCTGAGCGGATTTCGAAAGGACGCGCCGCGCATCGTCGTAGCGCTGCATATTGACGAACGCGATGCCGATGTTCAGGCATGGCACGTCCGACACGGGATCGAGAACGCACGCGCGCTGAAATCGTCCAAGTGCCGCTTCGAACTGCTGGCGGTTCATCAGAGCCACACCAATGCTATTTTCGCGAGCGGCTTCAATGCGCGAATTGGACGCAGCCGGCGCAGCCGCAGGCGGAGCCTTCGGGGCGGCGCGACGCTGTTGCTGTTGAGTCGCGCCCGCGACGGCGCACGCCAGAATCAAGATCGGCACGGCAAACCGCAGCCATCGATTCATGAAGTCCTCAGGTAAACGGCCCGGTGCATTCTATCGTTTTGCGAGTGGTTTGGCAGCCGCCACGCCCTGGCCTTCCTTGACCGTGATGATCTGGTCGGCGGCGATGTTGGAGAGGCGGTCGATCTGTCCGCTGGGCCAGCGAATTTCAATCGCGTCCGCCTGTTTGTGGGAAGCGAGGCCGAAGGTGAGAACCAGCTCGCTCGAGGAAAGGTAGCTGGAACCGCTGCAGAGCATCTTGGATTGCGTGTCGCTGCCGGCAGTCAATTTCACGGTCGCGCCGATGCCGTCGCGATTCGATTTCGTGCCGACGAGCTTGACGCGGAGGCCGTGATTCGTCACGCCGCGGCTGAGGAAGAGCGCAGCAGGCCCGGCGTTGGTCGAGACCACGAGATCGACCGCACCGTCGTTGTTGATATCGCCGAACGCAGCGCCGCGAGCGACGCGCGGCTCGTCGAACGCCTTGCCCATCGAACCGGCGACGTCTTCGAAGCGGCGCCCGCCCAAGTTATGAAACAAGTGTGGCCGCTCGGCATAGTGCACGCGCTGCTGCACTCGCTCGATATCGGGATCAATGTGGCCGTTCGCTACGTACATGTCGAGCCAGCCGTCGAGATCGTAATCGAAGAAGAAGCAGCCGAAGCCCAGCGTCAGGAGGCTGTCGCGCCCGACCGCGGTCTCCGGCGCCTCGTCCACGAACAGGCCGTTCTTCTCGTTGTGATAGAGGGAAATCATCTGATTCGAAAAATTCGTGATGACGATGCTGGGAAATCCCGAGCGATCGAAATCAGCCGCATCGATGCCCATGCCGGCGCGCGCGATCCCGTTTTCACTGAACCCGATTCCCGCGGGAACGCCTTTTTCCGTGAAGGTTCCGTTGCCGGCGTTGATGTAGAGCTTGTTCGGCTGCGTATCGTTGCTGATGGCGATGTCCGGCCAGCCGTCGCCGTTGGCGTCCAGAATCGCAATGCCGAGGCTCTTTGACGCCACGTCATAAAGCCCCGCCTGTTTCGTCGCGTCGGTGAAGGTGCCGTCACCGTTGTTGTGCCACAGACGCACCGAAGTGCCGTGATAGGACTCGGGCGTGCAGTAGGATTTCGTCTTGCCGTCGAGCGTGCAGAAGAGATCATCTTGCGACGACCACTGCACGTAATTCGCAACAAGGAGATCGAGATGTCCGTCCCTGTCGTAGTCGACCCAAGCCGCGCCGGTGCTCAGCTCGTTCGGGCCCGACAGCCCGGCCTTCTTCGTGACGTCGGTGAACGTGCCGTTGCCGTTGTTATGGAACAAGTGGCTCTGACCGTACGCCGTGACGAAGAGATCGTCGTAGCCGTCGTTGTCGTAATCGCCGACCGCGACTCCCATCCCATACATCGAAACAGCGAGGCCCGCCTGCCGCGTCACGTCCGTGAATGTCCCGTCGTGATTATTGCGATACAGCGCCAGCGTCGTCGCGCCATGGACGTGATGGCCGGGCCAGTCCTGGGCGTTCACAAAGAAAATGTCCTGCCAGCCGTCGTTGTTGTAATCGATGAACGCGACGCCCGGCCCCATCGTCTCCGGCAGCCATTTCTTGCCGAACGCCCCGTTGTTGTGAACGAAATGGATGCCTGCGGCGCGCGTGACGTCTTCGAAGCGAATGGCAGATGCGGCTGGAACATCTGCCAAAGCAGGAGACTTTGCGGCGATCGCCGGGATGAGACCAACGGCAACAATCGCACCGGAAAGAAGGGCGACGAGCGGAGCCTTCTTCATCGTTCCCGTCACTTGGCACCGGTCTGAGCGGTGAGTTTGCGCCCGGAGTCGCGATGCCGTGAAAGCTCGGCGGTGGGCTGTATGGCTTTCACCGGCTTGGCGCCAAACTCTGCGAGCGGCCCGGAATCGTGCTCGTGAATGCTTTGGCGTTCCAGGTTGTCCTCCGGATGCGCCTGACGGTACGGACCGGTCAGCGTCTGCGAGGCTTCGTCGGCTTTGAAGCGAAGATAGCGCGTCTCGAATTCGCTCGCCTTTGCGGAGTCGCCCAGGCCGGTGTAACAGAGCATCAGGTGGTAGTTCGCTTCGAGATCCTCCGGATCGATCGACAGCGTGTGCTCGAACTGCTTCTTGGCCTCGGCATACTTGTGCTGCAGGAACAGCACGTGGCCCAGATCGTCGCTAACAACGCGGTCCTGCGGATACTCGCGCTCGGCGATGCGCAAGTGCGCGATGGCTCCGTCGTAATCACCCTGCTCGCGGAGCGCCGTCGCGTAGAAATAGTTCGCGCGGGCAAGCTGCGGAGCGAGTTGCATGGCCTTTTCGAGCACCTGCCGCGCTCCTGCCGTGTCGCCCTCCAGGACGCGAGCCCTCCCCACGTTGATCCATCCGTCCGGGTTTTCCGGATCCTCCTTCGTGATTTCCTCGAAGGCGGCCTCGGCTCCTTTCAGATCGCCCTGCAACAAAAGGCCGATTCCGTAGTCGTTCCAGCGCTGCCACTCCTTCGCCTTGAACGCCGTTCTGGCCTGAGGCTCGGGCGCGTTTGCCGGAAGCACCTGGAGGTCCGCGGAATCCTGCGCCATTGTGACGATGGGCAGGTCAGGGATCGCCTTGATCTCTCCCGAAACCTGAGAAAGATCGCCCGTGTAGGTAATCTTCCGGTCGTCGTAGTCGGGTGTGACATCACCGGGCTTCGTATCGTGGAGGACGCCGGCGAAGGAGAATTGCGTGTTGATCCAGGAGAACTTGCGGTAGTTCAGTTGGGCCTCGAGATGCAGGTGCCCTTTTTCATCGCGAGGAATCTTCAGCCGGAAGTGGGCGGTGTCGGCGGCGCCGGGCGGAATCAGGTGCGCGTAGACGGTCGCACGAGCGGCCCAGGCGTTACGCCGCGTAATCGCGTTGCCGTGCGCGTCGATGAGGACCGAGCGGTAGAAATGTGCTCCCGGATCGACGGGGCCGTGACCGTTGTCTTCTACGCCGCCGCTCCAGAAGATCACGCGGCCCTGGTCGTCGGTCGCTTTCAGCGCCAACCAGCAGTCGAAGGCGTCCACGGTGCCGCCCGGGAAGAAGTGGCCCACTTTCAAGGTCCGCACCACGACGTCCACGCGGACCGTGTCGCCGGCTCTCACCTCCGAATTCACGCGATTGACTGGCGCGGTTACTGGCTGTGCCGGGACTGTCGCAACCGGAGCGGAAGGCGTGGGAGTCGCCGCTTCCTCGCCAACGGCAAACTCGGTCTCGATCTGCGGCCGCATGGAGGACATCGGGTTAGCTTGGCTGCTCGGAGCAGGCTGATCGGGTGAAATCGCGAAGATGTCCACGCGCACGACGCCGCTCTTGAGAAAATCCTCCACTTCCTTGAGCTGCTCCTGGTCCTGATTGGCAAAAGGAACTGCGGTGTTCGCGGCGATGAAACGGTGGTTGTGGACGAAGCCGTTGATGTTCGCGGCATCGTGCGAGGCGACGAGCGGCATGTGGCAGTCCGCGCAATTCTGCGGCTGCGGAGGATAATAGAAGGAACGCGCGCCGAGACCGGAGACGCCGCTGGCCTGCCAGTTATCGTAGTCGTTGAAACCGCGCGTCCATCGATAGTGGTTCACCGGAACGTCCAGATGAACCTTGTGACACACCGAACAGTACTCGGCTGTCTGCGCACGCATAAACGGCTTCAAGAACGTGCGGCGGTGCGGTTCCGGATTCTCCTGAATCATGAAATCGATGAAACGCCGGAGATAGGGATTCTTCGTCGCGACCATCTTGCTCAGGGCCGGATATTGGAGCACGTAGTCGCCATTTCCCATCGTGCTCTTGATGGTGCGAAGCGAGTGGCACACCATGCAGCCGATGCCCGCCTGCGCCGCAGGCGTGTTCACGCGAGGCTCGATGGGAGTATTGAAATTGCCGGGGAAGAAGAGCGCCGCGTCGTGGCATCCCGCGCACCATTTCGAGGACTGCACGCCGATGGTGTCCTGCATGTAGACGATCGCCTGGCGATACCACTGGTTATTGAACGAGGAAAAATGGTGCATCGAGCTTTGCCACTGCTTGTAGATGTCTTCGTGGCAGCGTTCGCAGGCCTGCGAATCGAGAAAGAAGTCCTGTGTGACCGTTTGCCCAGTGTACGTTTGCCCGGAACTCGGAAAGAACGGGCCTTTCGGGCCGTCGCCTTCGTCATCCATGCTCGCGGGCGCAATCTCGGGATTTCTGATGACGAAGTTCCGCTCCCACGGAACCGTTCGGACCCACCAGATGCCGGCGGTGATGATGCCGGCGACCAAGACAATAATCGCGTCCCGGAGGACTCCCGCCAGATCGCCGTTCGCCATGAACCCGCGCCGCCCGGCCCACGCGGAAACCAGCAGCGCGCCTCCGGCCACGCACGACCCGATGTGAGCGAAGAGCAGCGGCCAGTCGGTTTTGGGAGTGCCCGTGAAGATCAGGACGATTCCAAGCGTGCCGCCGATGGCGAGCAGAATCCAGCCGATGCGTTCGGTCAAGGACGCCTCACGCAGAATCGAGCGCACGAAAAACGCGAGCCCAACGACGAAGACGATGCCTGCGGCAAGGTGCAGGAGCATGGCTCCGAAATAGGGGACGTTGGCGCTGGGCCAGGCGAAGAGGTATGCGGCCGTCAGGAAGAGGATCCAGATCAGGGCAGACTGCAGCCTTTTCATTCGACGGCCTCTCGGGGGCCGTCCGGCTGGAAATTATCAGAAAACAAAGGCCTTAGCTCCGATCGGAATGAAAATTCTGTGGGCTCCGCAGCCGGGAGTCAATAATACTTTTCCACTAGGCTGGGAGAGCAGCCCCGCAGCGGATTCTAAGGGATTCATCGGCCGATTGGTACGGCAATCCAGACGGACCTAGCCAGGATCGATCGGCCTCCCGTGACTGGCCGAATTGCGGAAATCAAAAGAATAGACGCGCGCTCAGTTGTACCTCGCGTCCTGGCGTCATTGTCATGGTGTCCGTGCCGAACTGCGGCTCGTTCACATAGCGGTTGGGCGTGCCAAGGTTGACTTTGTTCAGCGCATTGAACGCTTCGCCGCGAAGCTGGATGCCCAGCTTTTCCGTCAACCGAAACGCGCGGGCCAGGGAAAGATCGAGCGTTTGAAGACTCGGACCGTAAATCGAGTTCCGTCCCACGTCTCCGAACGTGTACGCGGCAGGCGCCGCGAACGCCGCTGGATTGAACCATTCGGCCGACGTGTGCGTGCCGGGTCCAAAAATGGGCTGGCCGGTGTAATCGGCGCGAATCGGATTCTCGCCCAAAATCGTTCCCGCGTTGGCCGTATCGCCGAAGACGGAAATGGTCAAGGGCATCCCCGTCTCAAACTGGTAGATCGTGGAAAAGCGCCAGTTCTGCGTAAGCAGCCGCGTCCATTCCGCTTGCCGGTACGCCGGCAAGTCGTAGACGCTACTTAAGACGAAGCGATTCCGAACGTCGCACGCCGGCCCCTTTTCTGCTGCGAGATCGAAGCTGTTCTGCGGCAACACCGACTCGTCCATCGGCGACCGGAAGTCGGGAGCGGTCGTCAGGTATTTCGAAAGCGTGTAGTTTGCCAGCAAGCTCAAGCCGTGCGAATAGCGGCGCCGCAGGTTGACGTAGCCGCCGTCGTACCAGCTCTTCGCCGTGTTTTCGAGGAGATTGATCGCGGGCGACGTCAGCGTTCCACCGCCGACAACCGTGTCCTTGGCCGGGAATACCGTTCCTTGCACGAAGCTGACTGCCTGGATCGGTCTGCGTGGCCCGATGGCGCCCGGTCCCGGCGGCGCATTATTGATGAGGTCGGATTGCTGGAGGTGGAAGCCGCGCGAACCGATGTAGCCGATCTCCAGGGTCGTATTCTCGCCAAGGCTCTTCCCGATGTGCGTGTTCCATTGCTGAACGTACTCCGCGGGCGCGTGCGGATCGAATGCCGTAAAGCTGACGGGCGTTCCTCCCAGCGAAGTTGGTCCCAACACAGGCGCGGCGAAATTGAATCCGAGAGCGTTTGGAGCCGACGCCACGTTGTAGTTGTTGGTCTGTATCGTCTCCGGAAAAACATTGGGCACGTTGTGCCGCTGGTTGCACCAGGTGTTCTGATCGACAGGCGTGAAGAAGATTCCGTATGCTGTGTGGAATACCAGGCCAAAGCGCGGAATGTTCTTGGCGATACCCACACGCGGCGCGAAATCGTGCTTGTTCGAATACATCAGCCCGCTGGGATAGCCGTTCTGTCCGCCTATAAAGATGGACGGCACGCCGGCGTTGAACACCATATTCGAGTTCGTATAATCGCGATCCCAAAGCGGGCTCTCGAACTCATACCGCAATCCGATATTCAGGGTCGTGGTGGGCGTCACCTGCCAGCTATCCTCCGCAAATCCGTCGACCGCCCAATTGCGCAGGTTCATCTGCGGAATGCCGGCCTGCACCTGCTTCACCACCGGAAGACCGAGCAGGAAACTCGCGAGGGCCGAGCCGGTGCCGTCGTTCGTGCCGGTTTCGCTCGTGTACCCCGGCGTGAACTGGTAGTAGCCGCGATTCTCGAAGAATCCCCACATCGGCCAGACGAAGCGCCGGAAACTGCCTCCGAATTTGAGGCCGTGGCGGCCCCTTTGCCACGCGAACACGTCGCGAATCTCGCCCACCGTGTCCCACGCGTGCATCGGCGTCGCAGCGTATGTGTCGCCCATTCCCGTATAGCCCTGCACTGCGAACCACGGCGCGCCCCATGCTCCTTTGCCGCCGTAGCCGACGCCGGTAATCCCGAGCTGGTCGACGATGTCGTTCACGTTGTCGTTCTGCGAGGTGTGGTTCATCGAAAGCCGCGACAGCGCGATCGATCCCGTATTGAGCTTCGTGCTCGAGAAAATGTGGTTCCACGAGACAACCATTTGTTGCGACAGATTGTCGAAGTTCGTGCCGAATCCCGGCAGGTTTTGCGCGGTCGTGTTCATCATGCTCGTCGTCGGCGTAAAGCCGTTCTCCGAGCCGAGCGAGTAGCGTCCAAACACCGTATCCTGGTTGCGGAAGATGTGATCGATCCGCACGGTGCCCTGGTCAGTGAAGTGCGTCTCATTTCGCACGTCGAGATAATTATTCGAGTCCGGTCCCGATCCCATCCCCATCATGTCCATGTCGGGCGTCATGTTCGGCATGGGCTCGTACATTTGCAGGAAGGCCCACGCGACTGGATTGATCGGCGAACTGGGGTTGAGGGTGCAATTCGAGGGCGTTGGATTGGGATTCGTGCAGGGCGCCGGAATGACGTTGCCCGGAAACTGAGGGCGTGGGCTGGACGGCGAGGCGCTCGGGTTCGCGGCCGGATCGTAAATGTTCACGCCGCTCATGCTGAAGTCGCCGTTCATTTCGGCTTGCGTGGGAACCGTGAGAATTTGCGTGTCGGCTTGGGACAGCCGCAGCCCCTCATAATTCACAAAGAAGAAGGTCCTCTTGGCGGCCAAGGGTCCGCCGAACGATCCGCCGAAATTGTTTTGGACAAGGTGATTGTTCCCCATCGAATCGAAGGTCGTCGCATCCAGCGCCCCGTTGCGGAAGAACTCGTACACCGTCCCGTGGAACTGGTTCGTGCCGGAGCGAGTGATGATGTTGATCTGGCCGCCACCCGCTCCGCCCATATCCGCCGTGTAGCTGCTCGTTTCAACCTGAAATTCCTTTACGGCATCGGGCGACGGGCTCAGATTTTGCGTGTTGAACGTCGGGTCGGTGTTTGTGGAACCGTCGAGCAGGTAGAAATTGGCGTTGGGACGGCCACCTCCTATGCTGAGCGCCGAATTCTGGCCAGGCCGCCAATAGAGCGGGTTCACGTTGCCTTGCTGCGCGCCGAATCCCTGGTGTGTGCCTGGGACGGTGAGGACGAGGTCGAGCAGCATGCGCCCATTGAGGGGCAATTCCTGAATCGACTTGGGCTCGACCACTTCGCCGACGCCGGCGTCGTTGGTGCGGAGGACATCGACCTGCGCTGCCACGCGAACGCTCTGCGCGGCGCCACCCAACGCGAGATGGACCTCAATAGCCAGGTTTTGGCCCACTTCCAGGTGCAGCGACTGCTTCGCTGCGGCGAATCCAGCCGCTGAACTGGTGATTTCGTAATCGTCAGGCAGCAGTGCGGACGCCTCGAAGATGCCGCTCTCGTTCGTCACGACGCGCCGGGTCGCTCCGGTGCTGGCGGCTTTGAGTTCAACCGTGGCGTTGGCAACGGGCAAATGCTGCGGGTCCGTTACGGTTCCCATCACTGCCGCGTAGTTGCTTTGGCCGCGAGCGGCTGGCACAAGGCTCAGCGACGCCAAAAGACACTGTAGGACGAACCACTTGCGCATTGCGTCCCTCCGAGAACGTCCAGCCGAATCAGAGTCGTGATGCGGGTCACACCCAACTGTGACCGGACGGTAGCGTGAGGGGATTGGGCGAAGCAATAATGCAAAAGCATTAGCGACGGGTTGTCTCAGGCGCGTAGCACTCGACATGCTAGACTTTTGCGCCTGTCTGGGGCGCAGGGAGGCGAATTGAACGAGCTGGTTTTTGCACCGCTGTGTGAGATGGCGCGACTTGTGAGCGACGGAAGGGCCTCGTCCACTGATCTCGTCGAGGCGCATATCGCCCGCATCGAGCAGCTGAATCTAAAGCTGAACGCATTCGTACACACCGATTTCGAGCGCGCCCGGCGGGAGGCCCGAGCCGCGGACGCCGCCGTGCGTTCTCCTACCAAGTCCGCGCCATTGGGCATGCTTCACGGCGTTCCGATTTCGATGAAAAGTTCGATCGACGTCGCCGGATTTCCGTGCGAATGCGGGAGCAAATTGCGCCGCGGGTACGTGCCGGCCGCCGATGCTCCGCTGGTGGCGCGCCTGCGCGCCGCAGGAGCGATTCTCCTCGGCAATACGAACGTCCCTGAAACCCTCATGGCGTGGGAAACGGACAATCTGCTTTACGGGCGAACCAACAATCCGTGGGATGTGGAGCGCACGCCGGGCGGGTCGAGCGGCGGCGAGGCGGCCGCGATCGCGTCGGGCTGTTCCGCCGGGGGAATCGGCAGCGACGGCGGCGGCTCGATTCGCGTGCCCGCGCACTTCAGCGGAATTTGCGGGCTGAAGCCGACGCCGGGGAGGATTCCGTCGACCGGGCACTATCCCGGGTCGGCGGGACCGTTTGCGCAGCTCGGCGTGGTCGGGCCGATGGCGCGAACGGTGCGGGACGTGGAACGGATCTTTGAGGTGGTCGCGGGACCCGACCCGGGTGATCCGTGCGCGGCGCCGGTTCCGCTCCGCCGATGGAGCGACCTGGAAATCCGCAAGCTGCGCATCGGCTATTTCGTCGAGCACGAACTGGCGCTCGTCACGCCGGAGACAGCGGCGGCTGTGCGTGCCGCGGCGGACGCGCTGCGAGGGCAGGGCTTCGACGTCGTCGAGTGGCAACCGGAGAATCTGGACCGCGCGTGGAAGCTTTGGTGGAACCTGTTTGGCCGCGCGGGCCAAATGGCATTTTCGCCGATGCTGGAGGGCCATGAGAGCGAGATCAGTCCGATCCTGCGCGACTTTCGCGCGAAGGTGGCGGAGGAACCGCCGTTGACCGCGACGGAGCTCCTGAACACGACACTCGAGCGCGACGTCCTGCGCGGGCGATTCCTGGCGAAGATGGAGGAGTTTCCCATTTTGCTCTGTCCCGTGAGTTCGATTCCGGCGTTTCGTCATGGCGAGCGCGAGTGGACAATTCAGGGGCGTCGTGTCGGCTATTTGAAGGCGATGGCGTATTCACAGTGGTTTAACTTGCTCGGGACTCCGGGGATGGCGGTTCCTGTTGGCCGGTCGCGAGAAGGCTTGCCGATCGGCGTGCAGGTTGTGGGCCGGCCGTGGGAAGAGGAAGCGGTACTCGCCGTCGCGGCAAAGATTGAAGACGCATGTGGCGGATTTCGCCGCCCGCCGATTTAGGCTGCGAGAGCTTCACGCGCGGGCTCCTGATTTCTCGAAGAGCAGACCGCCGCAAACAAGCAGTAAGGCCCCGGTGCCGATCAATTCGTTGCCAAGGAAAAGGCCCATCATCAAGGCACCGACGACCGCCTCGAGCAGTACCGACAAACCGCAGATCAAGACGAGGGTCTTACGCAAGCCCGTCTCCGTAAGCGCGGCGACCAACGCGACGATCGCGAACACGAGCCAGTGCCAGCCGAGCGAAAGGAAAACCACTCGGAAAGCGGCTTGCAGGCCGGGAGCCAAATTCGACGCGGCCAAAGCCGGGAAGGCGTTCTTCGTCCCGGCCACGGCGTGAAGGGCCGCGCTGAGGATCAGGACGACGCTGCCCAGGATGACGAAAACGCGTGCAGCTTTGTTGCGACCGTTCATCGAAGCCTCCCAAGTGTCATAGTTCTTAGCCTGCCGTGCTCGCGCGCGCGATGAGGAGGATTGCGAGCACGTAGAAGACGAACATCATCGCGAGGAGCGCCCTGGCCTTGACGTTGGCGCCCCGGAATTCCTTCCATGCGAGGATACCCCAGAGCGCGGCCACCATTGGCGCGGATTGGCCGATCGCGTAGGAGATGGCGACACCCGTGTAGTTCGCGGCCACGAGGCTGAAGACCGTGCCGGTGGTCCAGATGAATCCGCCGAGAAGGCCCAGAACGTGGCCGCTCACCGGCGCGGTGAAGAATCCGCTGAAGCCTGCGGGTTCGCCGACGAGCGGCTTCTTCATGAAATAGAGGTTCCACACGAAACACGAAAGCAGCGCGCCAAACGTGAGGAAGATGACGACGGCATACGGGCCAAGCGCGTTGCCGTGCGTAAGCGCGCGCGTCGAGAACGGCGCCCAGAGCCCCATCAGCACGCCGGAAACGACGCAAATGACGATGCCCTTGCGCGAGAGTTCCTTTCCGCGCGTGAGCTGGGCGTACGCTTTGCCGTCGAGCACCACGGCCGTGAACGCGCAGATGACGCCCATCGCAAGCATCAGGAAGTTGCCGCGGGGCTGCTGCACGTAGCTCAAGATCACGCCGACGACGAGCGCGATGCCGATCGACACAGGAAACGCGGTGGCCATGCCTGCCATGTCGATGCCCGCGACGAGGAGCAGGTTCGCGAGGTTGAAAATTGCGCCGGCGAGCAGCGCCCATCCGGCACTCGAGAAATCGGCGCTGTGAATATTGTTGATCAGGCTCGACGCGTCGTGTCCCATGCTGCCGAGAGTGTGGCCGTAGAGCAGGGCCGAAAGAAAAATGCCGATGGCGTAGTCCCAATAAAAAAGCTCGAAGCGGTAATCCTTTACGCCTTTGAACGTGTTGGCCCAGGAGCCCCAGCAAATCGCGGTGACGATCATCATCACGAGGGCCGTGCCGAAGGTGTGCGGAGTGAACATTCGCTTTTCGCTCAGGAGCCGATCGCGGCGGCGCGGCCGCTCGCTTTGATGAACGCGACGACTTCGTCGCGCTTCGCCATCGCACGCGCGCCCACTTTCGTGCAGCAGAGCGCGGCGCACGCGTTGGCGAATGTTCCGACGCGCTCGAGATCCCAGCCCTGCAGGAGGCCGTAGGAAAGGCCGCCCATGAAGGCGTCACCTGCGCCGGTGGTGTCCACGACGTGCACTTTGAATGCCGGAACGTGGACTCTTTCTTTGCGGTTGGCGATGAGACAGCCTTCGGGACCTTCCGTGATGGCGACGACGGCCGGGCCGAGGCCGAGAAGTTTGTCTGCGATTGTGTCGTAATCGGATTCTCCGGTCATTTCGCGCGCGGCCGCCTTGCACGGCTTCAGCACATCGACGAACTTGAGCGCCTCGGTGACCGCTTCCTGCGTGCCGAGGTTCATCTGACAGAAGAAATTCGGCGTGACGTCGAAGTCGAAAAAGACGCGGACGCCGGCTTCCTTCGCGATCTGCATCGCCTCTTTTACGGGCGCGATCGGGAGCTGCGATGCTTCCGTGTGAAAATGCTTTGCCTTCTGGAGGTGCGGCGCGAAGCGGCTGCGCACGTGAAAGACGGAGATTTTGCCGTTCGCATTCGGAAACATGTAGATGCAGCGCTCGCCCTGCGCATCGACGGGAATCCACGTCATCGTGGAACGCTCGCCCTTGATGATTTCGACGCCGGAGACGTCCATGCCGTCAGCAATGAACGATTTCTGGATCAGGGCGCCGTTTTCGTCGTCGCCGATCAGTCCCAGCCAGCCTGTTTTGGCGCCGAGACGCGCGACCTGCGTGAGATTGTTGCCCGTGACGCCGCCGGCATGAATTTCCATGCGCTCGGCGCTGATTTTCTCGTCGGGGCCAAGCAGCCGCGGAACAATCGCGAAATAATCGACGCCGCAGCTTCCGATTCCGACGACATCAACGTTGGTGTTCACGGCAGGTCCTCGGTAACAGCTCTTGAGACATTAGCGGTGTATAAGTCGCGGCAGACGCATGCGTCAAGGGAAAAGCCGATTGCGTTGGCACGGGGAGCCGCCTCGATGATTGCACGACCAGGAGGCGGCCCTTCCGTGCCCTGCGGCGCCGTTTTCGAGCTGGACTGGGCGGCGAGAGGAGATGCGGCGGACAGAGCGGCTGCAGGGACTACAAGAAGCAGAATTGGGGCGAGAGTGCTGCTGAGTGGGTTCGCAAAGGCAAATCCGGAAAGGCCTAGTTTGTTGCGATTAGACTGAGGCGCGGTCCTTTGTTTTGAATGAGATATGGGAGATTCTAATAATGGACTGTTGCGATTAGAGAATTGGTAGATGGCTTCAAAAAGCTGGAGGCAAGGGATTTGAGCCAAAACGTGCGCTCAAGCGGTCGATCCGGCGCCGACCGCTGCCCCATAAGTCTCCTGTTTTCTTTTATTTATCATATATCCGACCTTTATTATATCAGGCGAGTCAAGAGGGCCCGGGTGAGGAAAAGAGAAGAGAGAAAAGCGAAAAGGAAAAGGGGAAAGCGCGGGGTCGATCCGCGGGGCAGCGGCGAGAGGGGCGGTTCGTTGTCATCCCCTGATTTTCGGTTCGTCCCTGCCGTGGGGGGTCAATCGTCCCTCCGGGACTACTGGCTCGATTTCGAAGGCTTCCCGGCACTCCGCTCCGCTGCGTGCCGGGCTACGTACAATCGCGCCTCCGGCGCTCAAAGGAAAATAGATGAGATGGTGCATAGCTTTCAGTTTGACGTGCGCGGGGCTGATGGCCGCTTACGCGGCACGACCGAATGAGACGCGAGCGATATTGAGAACGAGGCAGGCAGCGATCACGCGTGCCGATGACGCCGGCGATTCGTGGAAGCGGATTGCGGTGGCGACGACGGCGAGCTTTCGAGGGCTGAGCGCGGTGAGCGCGGACATTGTGTGGGCGAGCGGAACGGGCGGGACCGTGATTCGCACGGTTGATGACGGCAAAACATGGGACGTGCGAATTGTGACGGGCGCGGAGAATCAGGATTTTCGCGGGATTCGGGCGTTCGACGCGGACAATGCGATCATCATGAGTACGGGCAACGCGGAAAAGGGCCTCGCGCGGATTTATCGCACGAGTGACGGCGGGAAGACGTGGACGCTCGTGTTCGAGACGAAGACTCCCGGCGTGTTTTTCGATTCGATCGCATTCTGGGACCGGAAGCGAGGTGTTGTGCTGAGCGATCCGGTCGACGGCCGCTTTGTGCTGTTTCGCACGAACGATGGCGGGACGACGTGGACCCAGATTCCGCCGGCGAGCTTGCCAGCGGCGCTGAACGGCGAAGGATCGTTTGCAGCGAGCAATTCGTGCATCGCGCTCGAAGGCGAGAGAAACATCTGGTTCGCGACGGGCGGAGCGAGCGTGGCGCGCGTGGTGCGGTCGAACGATGGAGGGGAGACGTGGGCGGTGGCGGAGACGCCGATTCATCCGGCGAATGCGAGCACGGGGCTGTTTGCGATTGCGTTTAGCGACGCCCGGTACGGAGTTGCAGTGGGCGGAGATTACGCGCAGCCTGCGAATTCGCCGCCGCCGAATGTGGTTCGGAGTGTCGACGGCGGGAAGACATGGCAGGTGGTGGACGAGCCGACAGAGCCGAGAAATCTCTTCTTCTCTTCGGTTGCTTTTGTTCCGGGGCAAGGCTTCTTCACGGGCGTTCCGGTGCTGCGAGCTGCGGGACCGGCGGGCGCGGTTGTGCAACGCGCGGGGAGGCCGTGGTTGATGGAGAGCAGCGAGAATTTCAACGTCGTGGCAAATCCGACCAGGGACGTCGCGTGGGCGGTGGGGCCGAAGGGATTTGTGGCGCGATTAGACAGCCAAATGGCGGCGAGCCGTTAGGAAAGGCGACCAGGAGAAGCGCTCAGCGGGGTGAGCGGATGAGGCGCACCCCGTTTGGTTGAGCGGGAAGCCGAAATCAGGGCTGGTGCGAGTTGATGTAGTGGCAGACGTCCTTCACGGCATTGTGCAGGAAGCTCGTCTGCGTGCTGTAGACGGCATCGCCGCCGTGGCGGAATACGGTGAACTCGTAGCGGCCGACCCAGCGTGCATCCACCATGAAGTCCGACTTTTTGGAATCGAGCGTGATGGACACGTTGGGGCACTTGTCGCTCAGGTTTTTGAGGACATCCGCCGCCGGAATGTTCGATGCCGGAGAAAGGAAAAGCTTCAGCGGTTTGGGCTCCGCTTGCATGCCCAATGCGCCCGCCGACAAGAGCAAGACTGCGCCTAGCAAGAACTTCTTCATGATGAAGTCTCCTCCTCCCGCTGAACCCTCCCGCTTATTCCGACGCATTTTCGCACCGATTGGTTGCCGCCAGGGAGAGGAGTGTTACGTGTTTGCAACGCCCACGGCGAGAATGTCGCTGCCGCGCACTTCGAGAAAGATGCGGGGCAAGGGGCGCGGAGGAGGGCCCTGGAGAACGGAGCCGTCCGTGATCGAGAAGAGGCCATTGTGGCAGCGGCATTCGAAGCCGTTCTCGTCCGGACGGTAGAAGACGGGACAGGAATTGTGGGTGCAGATGCGGCTGTAGGCCACGTACGTGGTGTCGCCGGTGCGGACCAGGATGCAGGGGGCGGCGTCGGTCGGGTAATCGAAGATTTTCGTGCCGCCGACGGGGATTTCCCCGATCTGGGCGACCACGAGAGGAGGCGCCGTACGCGAGTGGTACCACCAGCGAAGTGCGCGCAGTCCGATCAGGATGACAGCGGCGACAGCGACGGCAATGAGTTTGCCGAAGCTGCGGCGGGTGGGCTGACCGGTGTCAGAAGGCTGAATCAAACGAGGCCCTCCCCAGAGATGCGAAAGGCGATGGCATGATTGCACGGCGGCTGCGGAGGGAGCTCGATGTGCAGGCCTGCCTGGTCGCGCGTGAATTTCAAGTTGCCGGGCGAGCCGAGAAGTTCGACACGTTCGATTGTGCCGGGGGCGTGGGGGCTGGAGGCGCCAAGCGCGGAGAGTACGGCTTGGCCCGCGGGCCAACCCATGACGAAGGCAAAGAGCGTGTCACGCTTCTTCGTGAACCGGACATCGTTGGCGGTGAGCTCGCGGCGTTTGCTTTCGTTGAAGTTGGTGTCCTGAGCCGGCGTCGCGGCCGCGGATGAGCTCTGCCCCGAGATTTTCCACGGCCGAGTGGAGAAGATTGCGTCGCCGTTGACAGCGGTCCAGGCGGTGACTTCCGCGAGAATTTTCAGCTCGCGATCGTCGAGCGTGCCGCTCGACGGGAGCGGGAAATTCAGCATGAGGTTGCCGTTCTTGCTGACGATATCCACGAGCAGATCGACAATCGTCTTGGGAGTTTTGTAGGTGATGTCGCGCTTGTAGTGCCAGTCTCCGATGCAGGTGTCGGTCTGCCAGGGCTTCGGCCAAATCTCATCAAGGACGCCGCGCTCGCGATCGAGCACGCAATAGCCCGCATCGCAATCCTCCTTGCGCTTGCTGGTGTAGACGGCTTCGACGTTGCCGCCATTACGAGCGGCGTTCCCGTTAAGAAGGTCGGTAAGGAGGGCGAGGCCGCGATCACCGAAGGGAAGCTGGCCGTCGCTATACAGGAGATCGGGCTGGTAGCGCTCGACGAGATCTTTGATGCGCACGAACCATTCCTGCTTCCACGAGTCAGGGATGCCGTCTTCGTTCCAATCGAATTTCGTGGTCAGGAGGTTAGGATCTGAGATCTGGTGATATAGGCCGGAGAATTCGGGATTCGCGCCGTCGTAGGGGATTCCGGCGCAAGGGCCGGTCTTGTCGGAGAGATGACTGACGGCGAACCATTTGTAGCTGATCCAGAGGTGGTCGCTGACCCCGAATTTCAGTCCGTGCTTCAGAGTGGCCTGGCGAAACTCGCCGACGACGTCCCGCTTAATCCCCATGTTCGCTGCATTCCATTTCTGGTGGCGGGAATTCCACATGTCGAAATTGTCGTGATGCACGCCCATGCTCATGAAATATTTCGCGCCCGCTTTTTTGTAGAGACCGACGAGATAATCCGGGTCGAATTCCTCACCCTTCCAGAGAGGGATCAGATCCTTATAGCCGAATTTCGAGGGATGACCGTAGTGCTGGAGTTGATATTCGTACTGGGGCTGGCCCTGGATGTACATATTGCGGGCGTACCAATCGCCGTCCTCGACCGAGGATTGCGGTCCCCAATGAGCCCAGATGCCGAACTTGGCGTCGCGAAACCACTCGGGAACTTCGTAGGCCGCGAGTGATTCGCGAGTGGGTTTGAACGGGCCGGGGGCGATCGAGGGAGCAGAAGCCTGTCGCGCGCTACGGCTCGCGCGGAACGCGCGCATCGCGGGTATCGCGCCGGCGAGGATGGCGATCGCGTCGCGACGGCTCAGCTGCCGAATTGTTGTTGGCGGCATCGTTTTCATGTTCGAGCATAGTACCGCAGGTTTCGCCGGGAAGGTGCGCGCGAAGGCGAAGCGCTATGCGGTTTCGGCCTTGCGCTCGAGAAGCGAATAGAGGACGGGCATGACGAGAAGGGTGATGAAGGTTGAGAGCAAGAGGCCGCCGATGACGGCGAGCGCAAGCGGCTTCTGCAATTCCGCGCCGGAGCCGAGGCCGAGCGCGAGCGGAAGCAGCCCGAAAAGGGTGGCCAGGGTCGTCATCAAAATGGGACGGATACGAATTTTCCCGGCGGCGACGAGCGCTTCACCGAGCGGCATTCCTTCCTCTTCCCAGAGCTTGTGCACATACTCGAAGAGGATGATGCCGTTTTTCACGACGAGGCCGACCATCAGGATGATGCCCATAAAGGAAGAAACGTTGAGCGCCGTCCCGGTGACGAGCAGCATCGCGAATACGCCCACAATCGAAAGGGGCGCAGCAGAAAGAATGATCAGCGCGGGCGGGAAGGCGCGGAACTGAACCACGAGCACGACGAAGACGGCTCCGAGTGCGAGGCACAGGACCTTGAGCAAGTCGTGGAAGGAGCTCTGCTGGCTCTCGTACTGGCCACCGATCTCGTAGGTGGTGCCGGTGGGCAGGACGATTCCGTCCATCATTTTCTGAACATCGCGAATCCCGCTGCCAAGGTCGCGATTCTCCAGGCGGGCGGTGAGCGTGACCATCAGGCGCTGGTTCTCACGCTGCAATGCGGCTTCGCCATTCACCTGTTGGACCTGCGCGACCGACGAAAGCGGGACGATCTGCTTGGCGGGCGTTAGGAGCGGG
>DATIZQ010000083.1:0-2236 GCA_035517015.1 Candidatus Acidiferrum sp.
GCCCACACTTCCTGCGTTTCCGGATCGACGGCCAGCGCGCGGATCACCGGCTTCATTGGAGTTGCGCCTTCTTTGCCGATGGTCACAGTTGTCCACTGCTTCGCCGCGCGCGGGGGCCTGAATTCAGACGCAGGCAGAGAAATTTCGTACGCGGCGAAGCCGAAGCGATCGTATTTTCGAATGGTCGGGTCCGGCAGCTCCGTAAAGACGAAATAAATTTGCCCGGAGCCGTCGCCGTATAGCCGGCCCGGACTGATCATCGCGCCTTTCTCCCGGTCTATAGGTGAGGGAACATCGCCGAACGTTCGCGCGAGCGCCCCTTTCGCGTCGAAGATATCGACGAGCTGCGCGGACCGCAACGACGCAATGGCGAACTCCCCACCCGAAAGCGCGGCAACGGAGAGCGGAGCCGCGACGGGAACAGTCCGAACGACGGAGCCATCCGCTTGGAAGATCCTCACCACATTGGCTCCGCGGTCCACGACGAATAACCGGCCATCCGCGTCGATGTCGAAGTCGGAGGCATACGCGATCTTCGCCGCGCGCGAGTTTGCGTTGGGAATTCGGCCGACGCGGGCCCCATCGGCGCCGTAAATCACGACCTCGTGCGCAGGCGTGGCCAGGATGTAATAGCGCCCCGCTGCGTCGCGCTTGATCGCGGATACGCCGGGACCAATCTCAGGAAACACGCGCGCCCGCGCGGCAATATCGCGCGTGAAGGCCTGATCCTGCGCGAATGGACATGGCGCCCAGCTTCCGGCGAGGAAGACCAGAGCGGCAATCGACACACGGGCTCGAACGCGGCGCAACATGGACAGGTTAATCTTATCCCCCGGCGGTGAATGAAGATGCCGGGACGTGTGCGCGCGTTGCTTCGATTAAACCTGGCCCTCGCGTCGGCTAATCGAGGCGGAAATTGAGGCGACTGATGGAGCGGGCGCGGCCGGTGGATTCGTCGACATCAATGAGGACAGTGTTCATCTGAACGTCGCCCTCTGCCACTACGAATCGCGAAGGCATCGCGTCGAGGAAATGCTGCAAGATTCCTTCTTTCTCCATCCCGATAACGGAATCGTGCGGACCGGTCATGCCGACGTCCGTGATGTACGCCGTGCCGGCGGGGAGCACGCGCTCGTCGGCAGTGGGCACGTGCGTATGCGTGCCGAGGACAGCGGAAACTTTGCCGTCGAGATACCAGCCCATCGCCATTTTCTCCGAGGTGGCCTCGGCGTGCATGTCGACGACGATCACCTTGACGTCAGGCGGAATCCGCGTGAGCTCGAGCGAGGCGGTGCGAAAAGGGTCGTCGATCGGCGCCATGAACGTGCGGCCCTGCAGATTCAGCACGGCGCAGCTGACGCCGTTCTTCGCGTGGCCGACGTAGAGTCCGCCGCCAGGCGAACCACTGGGGAAATTCGCGGGGCGCAGCAGGCGCGGCTCTCCCGGGAAAAAGTCGATGATTTCCTTGCGCTTCCAGATGTGGTTGCCGCTGGTGAGAACGTCGGCGCCAGCCTCGAGAAGCTCTTCCACGATCTTGGGCGTCACTCCGAAGCCCGACGCGGCATTTTCGCAATTCACGATGCAGAGATCGATTGCGCGCTGGGCGAGGATGTCCGCGAGCCGCTCGTGAACGATCTTGCGGCCGGGCGAACCGACAATGTCACCGATGAAAAGAATTTTCAAAGACGGATCGTTTCCTAATGAAGGTGAATCCCTCGGCTCACGTCGTTCGCTCGGGACCGCAATGCTGTTGGCATTGTGGGAGCGGTCCACTTCGCCGTGCGTGCTAGGCCCTGAACCCCACTTAATAGGTTGGGCGCCCAGCGCCTGCTTTAAGGCTTTCCCGAACGGCAGGCCGCCGGGACGTGCACAAGGGCAGGACAACGCAAGCGCCCTGGGATCCAGTGTTGGTTCAAATAGGCTTTCGCAACGTCACCTGCGTCGCAGGCGGCTCCGCAAACATTGTAACAGGAATATTCTGCGGGCCATTCGAGGCCGCGGCACACTTGGCAGTAGACAAATTTATGCCGCTCAGGTGTCCTTAGGTTAAGTCGATGAAAGCCATTTAGGATGATCCGTTGGCAGAGCGCCGTTCGAGCGCAGACGAAGTGAGGCGGCTCTACGACCGGCACGGTCCGGCTTTGGTGTTGTACGCGCGTTCCTATTTGGCTGACGTCGGCTCGGCCGAGGACGTAGTCCACGGCGTGTTTCTGAAACTGCTGCGTGGACGCGAAGT
>DATIZQ010000084.1:0-4538 GCA_035517015.1 Candidatus Acidiferrum sp.
GTTCCTATTTGGCTGACGTCGGCTCGGCCGAGGACGTAGTCCACGGCGTGTTTCTGAAACTGCTGCGTGGACGCGAAGTGGCGCTCGAAATGCCCGCGGCATACCTGTATCGCGCCGTGAAAAATGCAGTGATGAATGCGCGGCGGGACCGCCAGCGCGAAACGCCGTTGCCGGAATCGGAACCGTGGTTCAGAGGCGAGAAACACGACCTCGAAACGATTTTGGCGCTGCAGCGTGAGATTTCGCAGCTGACTGAGGATCAAAGAGAGGTAGTCATCATGCGGACATGGAGCGGCATGACGCTCGAAGAAGTGGCAGAGGCTACGGGAGTTTCGGTGAACACTGCCGCGTCGCGATATCGCTACGCGCTTGCGAAGTTGCGTGAACGGCTGAGGCCACATGAGGAGTTGGCGAAGGAAGGCGACCGATGAATCGCGAGGATCAGAACTTTGAGGAATTCCTGAGCAGCTTCGAGCCCCATCGACCGCGACCTTTGCCGACGATCGCAAGCGAGGGTTACCACTGGCGCCGATTCGTCGCTGCGGCCGTACTGGTAGCCATCGTGGGCGGCTTGATGTGGATCGCGATTACGCGAAGGACAAGAAAACCGGGTGATCGCCCGAACTTAGTCGAGCGCCGTGCAGGTGAGCCGACTGCGACTCAAATCTCTCCCATGGAGCTGACTCGAATCGCACTCGACGACAGCAAAAAGTTCGATTCTCAGATGGATGAGCTTGCCCCGCAGACATTGCCGTGCTGCGAAGGACCCAGGAGTAGTCTCGCCCCGCTAGCAAAGGAATGAGAGGAGACATGCGACGCCTTCTAATGACGATTGCGGTTCTGGTGGGAATTCTAAGCGCAGGCGACCCGGCACTGGCGCAAATCAAGCTGCCGCCGGAGACGCACAACGCCGCGTTGCGATACTGGATGGCCTTCGGAGATCTGCAGGACGCTCCTGCCGATCAAGCTACACAGCGGTTGATTGAAGATACGGTTGCGGGCAGGGCCGCGTGGGACGAAGCAAAACTCGGTGCGATCGTCGACCGTAATCTGCAAGCGATCCAGGAAATGCAGCGGGCGACGAAACTGCCCGACTGCGACTGGGGACTCGAATACAGCCGCGGAGCGCGAGCATCCATCGGGCAGGTCGCGAGGGCACGCGCGCTCGCGCGCCTCAACATTCTTTACGGGATGCGAATGATGGCCAAGGGACAAACGCAAGACGCAGTCGACGCATGGCTCGACGGCGTGCGCTTCGCACAAGATTTGGCGAAAGGCGGGCCACTGATTTTCACCCTCGTTGCCAGGGCGACACTCTTGGACGATTTCCGGGCGGTCACGGCTTCCGTCCGAGCCGGAAAGCTTCAGCCAGAGCAAAAGGCCGGAATCGCCAAATCCGTTCAAGCTCTGCCACCCGACGTTTTCGACTGGAGTGCAGCGCTCGGATTGGAAGAAGCCAACCTCGAAATCGTTGTCAAAGATCTGCGCCAGTCCAGGAATCCCACCGCTGCGTATCAAGAGTTTTACGGTCAACCGCCGCCGGCAAACTTCTTGCTCCCGCCCGAGAAGGAGGTGATTGCATTCCGTGCCGTGATCATGCAGGCGCAAGCAGCGCTTCGTCTGCCTTCTACCGAAGCGCGTCCGCGCGTCGAGCAGCTCCAGCAGCGGATCGATCAGTCCAGCGACGCCCTGAAGGTGGGCGTGCCTTCCCTCACAAAGATCAACGAGAGTCGCGCGGAAGTGGAAGCCTCGCGGTCAAACCTGCTGCAAGCGCTCGGCGCGAGCTAGGGTCTGAGGCTTTTCAAATACGAGATGATCTGCCAGCGGCGCTCTTCCGGCAGGCCGGACCAAGACGGCATACCATGCGCGAGGTTTCCTCCGCGCAGGAACCAGGCGAGTTCGCCGGGCGTCGCGCTCTGCACGCCGGAGGAATGGAGGTCCGCGGCGTGACCTCGGCCGCGCGCGTCGTCGCCGTGACATTCGGCGCAATGCTGTCGGAATAGCTTTCCGCCTGCTGCCACTGCATCGGGTCGACCGTCGTAAGGATTTTTCATGGCGCGCGTTTTCACAGGGGCTTCGGCGATCGGCGCAAGTACGCCGCGATCGTCAACTCCCCGCGTGTGAGTCGCCGTAGCAGTGGCCACCGATGCCACGACGAGCACGACCAGAATCAGAAATCGCCTCGTCATCGGAACAAGCTCCCCACCTTGCGCCCAAAGCCGCTGATCTCGTACGAAACTCCCCAGCGCAGGATGAAGGCATGGCTGTTCGCGTTCAAGCCGAACCCGGGCGAAAGCGTGAAATTCACGCCGCTGGGCAACTGCCAGGCCACGATCGGCGCCAGATAGTGCGAGGTACCGTGGAGCGTGAGCAGATCTGTGGTTCCGAGGCCGCCATACATTTCCGCACCAAAGACGAAATTCTCGGCGCAGAGATTGCAAGGCGTCGCCGTAGCCGCCAGCCGGAACGGCCGGCTCGCTCCGAGCGCATAGCCAAATTCCCACGGATCGTGCCCGAGATTTTTCTCGGTGATGAAATTTTCCGAGAAGTTCCAGCCCTTGTAGTCGCTCGAAAGGATCAGCTTCAATTCCATCTCGTGATCGTGTTCGCGATTTGCCTCGGGATTTGGTTCGGCATGATCGAACTGGCTGTCGGAGCCGACGACTTCCTTGAGCGTCTTATCCGCGCCGCTCGTATTTTCGAATTCGACGTAGAGCAGAGGGTTGATCCAGTGCTCGCGCATCAACGGGCGGAAACGGTTCTCCCATCGAGTGCCGGTGAAGACCGTGCTGTCGTTGAACGTCGTCTGTGAATCAATGTAGAACTCGGTGGTCCACCAACCGGTCACGCCGTACTCGAGTTCCATCCACGGCGCGATGAAATCGTTGCCGCCCTTCTGAGTCGCGTAATTCGAGTACGTTTCCAGGTCGAGATTCCCGGGCTCTTCGAGGTGATGAGAATAGGCAACGAAGTAAGGAGTCTCCTGAGCGCCGGATCGCGGACACAAGGAAAGCGCAGCCGCCGCGAACCACAACGCGGTGACTGCGAGGCGATACCTGTGCGGAAAAAAGGCAATGCGAGCCACCAGATTTGGCGCCCTCTTCTAGTTGACAGCTGTTGTCAACTGACTCAGAAGCCTATTGGAGCCATGGGAGCTTGTCAAGCCCTATTTGACAGGGCTTTTCAACTGGCCTCGAGGATTCCGCGCGGATGTTCCGGTCGCCTGAGTCAACTCGCGGTCACGATCCAATTAACTTGAGGGCGGGACCCGAAGGCGATCTTCGCGGACCGCCCTCCGGCCTGCTCCGTCTGACAGACTAGAAGTGGAAGCCAATCTCCCCGGTAACGGCTCGCGGCGTGACGTAGTGCGTGCCGCTAAACGTTGAGAGGAAGTTGTAAGGCGTGTATCTGTTTGCGAGGTTGATCACGGTAACGCGGGCGCTCCACTTGTAGCGCTCTCCGTGGAAGAGGTCGTCGTCACCGACGGCCAAGTCAAACAACGTGTGTGGCAGGACGCGCGGGGGATTCTTGTTGTCGTCCTCCCTATCCGGCGCGGGTATCTTCAGGAGCGTGGACCCGTATTGCGAAGCGAGGCACGTGGAATCGGGGCTGATGGGAGTCGTCGGCGTGGCATGAACGGAACCGCAGAACAGCCCGGCCTCGAACTGCTGGTCCGGAGTTATGATGGAAGCATCTACGATGTCGTTGCCTCCAAATCCGCTGGTTCCCAGAGGTCCATTGGCGCAGTTGCCTCCGGCACAGGGAACAGGACCCGCGACTAATCCCGTGTCATACCTCCAATTGAATGCGAGCCACGGTCCGCGCTTCCAGAACTGGTACTGAAAGTGGGTGGTCTGGTTGAATTTTTCGTCGTGATCAATCCGGAACGGAGTGAAACTTCCCGGTGTCGGAGGAACGGCGCCGACCCCGCCAATTTGGGGTGTATAGAAAACGGCGGCGACGCTGGACATGACGACCTGGGCCGTGAATCCGTGCAGGTTCGGCACCGTAGCGCGGAGGGCCCAACCGGGAATCTTTGAGTTGTTCCATTCGACGGGGAACGTGACCGGCGTCGCGCCGAGAATGCTGAAGTCGTAGCCGTTGTGCGTGTACTTCCAGATGTACTCGCCGTCGACCACTAAATACTTTCCGAATGCCTGCTGCAACCCGGCATGAAATTCGTTGCGGAAGCCGGGAGCCAGGGGCGTTGGACTTGTGCTAATGGCCGTTCCATCCGAGGTCGCGCAACCTTCGCCTTCTGCGAAGAACAGCGCCGCAACGGCCGGAGTTGCGCATCCAATGCTGGAGAGCACCAGATTCTCGTTGAAAGGAGTCTCCAGAGTGCGTGCGTAGGAAACGCGAAGGACCGTATTGCTCTGCTTAATGTTATAGGCGACGCCAAGACGAGGCTCCGCCTGTTGGGCTCGGGCGAGTCCGTTATACAAATCACCGCGTATCCCGAGGTTGAAGCTCCAGCTTCCCTTCGTAATCATGTCCTCGACGTACATCGCCAGTTGTTTCACGTCGGTATGCCCGAA
>DATIZQ010000085.1:0-3162 GCA_035517015.1 Candidatus Acidiferrum sp.
CCAGGCGCAGGTCGAATTTGTTCTGAGCTTTATGTTCATCTTCCTGCTGATTTTCGGAACGCTCGAGCTGATCTTGCTCGTTTACACGTACAACGTGCTCGCAGATTCGGCCAAGGAGGGCGTGCGCTATGCGATCGTGCATGGCACGGACAGCGCCACGTGCAGCGGCCCGGGAGGGGTGGGTGTCACCTGTTCGGACAGTTCGGGCAGCAACGTGCAGGCCGCGGTGAAGCAGTACGCGCAATACTCCTTCCACAGCACCTCGGCGATGACGATCTCGGTGACGTATCCCGACAGTTCGTGCGATCCGCCGGGTCGCGTGCAGGTGCAAATCACCTATCCCTACCAGCCGTTCTTCGGCCTCGGATGGCCCACCGTCACCGTGAAAGCAGCGGCCGCAGGCCGGATCGTTTTTTGAAATGAAGGCGACGTTCCAAACCGCAAAGTGAAATGCGAGTCGTAATGGTCGACGAAACGCATCAAGAATTGGCAAGCGAACGCGGACAGGCGATGGTTTTCGTCTTGCTCGCCCTCGGCCTCTTCCTGGTTGCGGCGGCTGCGTTCGCGGTGGACATCGCAAATCTCTGGTTTCACCGCCAGACGGCGCAGAACGCCGCCGATTCCGCTTGCGCCTCTGGCGCGATGGACATCTTGGCTGCTTCTCAGGGCGCCTCGACGGCCAATCAGGGCTTTACGATCGGCACTGCTTTCAATTGTTCAACGACCTCGGGCGCGACGCCGTGCGAGTACGCGGCGCTCAATGGCTACAACGGCGCGAACGCGACTCCCGGCAATCAGGTGCAGGTCAGTTTTCCTTCGTCCGACCCCAATGTCACGAATGCGACTCCGCCGATGCCGCCTTCTGGCATGACATCGTACCCATTCATTCGCGTCGATGTCGTCGATCATGTACAGACTTTTTTCTCGGGCTTGCTCACGGGCAATCAAACGCAGGACGTTCGCGCATTTTCGGTCTGCGGCGCGCTTCTCGTCCAGTCCCCCGCTCCGATCATTGTCCTGGATCCGCAAAATGAGGGGTCAACTGCGGCGCTCAGCGTGACTGGAAGTCCCGAAATCCTAATCTACGGCGGGCCTCAAAGAAGTATCCAAATCAACTCGAGCAACGCGACTGCGGTCACGCTGAAAAGCGGCGCCACGATCAATCTCGCCCAGGGTGGACCCAGCCTGACCGGGAGCAACATCGGCGTCTTCGGCGGACCCACTGTCGCGCCCAGCAACGTCAGTTTGGGGACAACCGGCACGTGGGAGTATCCCGCGGCGATGACCTCCGACCCTTTCGCGACTTTGTGCGCGCCCGGCCAGAGCGGTTGTCCGCAGGTGAACGGCAACTCCACTCCGGCCAAGCCAAGCGCGCCCACTGTGCCATCGGATGAGGCCGCAAAGGGATGCAAATCGATTCCTTGCTCGATCGTTTATCACGACGCCGGACATGGATGTCCCACCGCCGGCGGATGCCTGCTCTATACGCCCGGATACTACGCGAGCGGCATCGCCGTGAAGAGCAACACCGCTGTCTTTGATCCGGGCCTCTACTACCTCGTCGGCGGGCTGGCGTTGCAGTCCAATTCAATTGTGAGGCCGGGCACGGGCGCTGGGGATGGCTCCGGGGGAACGGTTTTCTATTTCTCGGGCACGAGCACGATCACTGTTGTTTCGGGTTCCGGAAAATCCACGACCGACGCGTTCGTCGCCAGCTCGATGCGCTGTACCGGAAGCTCCACACTTCCCGGCAACCTGCCTGCAACAACCGCGATTCAGGGCAACGTCCTGCTCGCACCTTGCACGGGATACTACGGCGATCCGCTCGGTTCAAGCGACCCGCTTGGCATCCAGCGAGGAATGCTCTTCTTTCAAGATCGCTCCGCCAGCAACGTAAGCGCTACGTGGACGGGCAACAGCCAGTTCCTGCTGACCGGCTCGATGTACTTTCACTACTGCAATTCGTCCGGTACCGGAACGGGATGCGGCGCTCCTCCCACTTATTATGACGATGATCTCTCGCTCACCGCGACGGCGTGCTCGGACGCGTTTGTCGTGGGCAGTATCGTAGTGGACAACCTCGCCTTCGCGGGCTCGTCTTGCCTCACGATCGATCCGAACCCCAGCGCCGCTTACTGGATCATGAAGGCGACGCTGGTTCGTTAGCGTTGAAAGGATGGAGTGCGAGTGCTCGCGCAGCAGGCTGCCAATTGTGGAGGCCATTGAAGGTACGGGATACTCCTGCCATGAAACCCATCTTTCGCATGCTCCGGCCAGTGCAATCAGCCGCTACGGAAATCGAATGGACGGTCAGGCCCGGGCGTTTTCGGGGAGCTCTCCTTTTGGTAGGTGACGGCCCGTATCCGAGGCGCGGACTGTTGTACTCCCTCTTGATTCATGCGGCTGCCGCATTCGTGATTCTGTCCGTACCCATTCCCGTGCAACACGCGGCAGATTTGTTCGAGGCAGAGCCGGTCGCATTCGACCCGCTGCCCGCGAGTGATTTTGCTTTGAGCGTTTCGAGTGCTGCAATCGAAATGCAAAACGCGGATGCGCCGAAAGTGGACGCGCGACAGACACTTTCAGCTGCGCCAGAACGAGCGGCTGCAACTCGCTGCTGCACCCGCCAAACAATAGTCTCCAATCCGCCGAACGCGACGAACCGCGTTCAAACGATTCTTCAGCCCGAATTCGCGGATCGTCCTCCTTTGAATAGATTCGTGCCGCTGCCTGACATGCTCAAGCTTGCTCCCATTTCATTGGCTTCAACGAACCGGACTCGCCCCTCCGACGCGTCGCCGCCAAAATCCTTGGAAAGCGACCTCAGAGCGATGCAGACTGCTCCGGCCCTCGCGGCAGCGATTGTGCTGGCTTTGTCCCCGCCGCAGCCTGCGCCAGCTTTGCCCGCGCCGCCATCGCACAGCGCGGCGTCATCGGGGACGAATGAGTCGCAGCCTGTGCCAGAGACGGTTCGCCAAGATCGCGGCGCCGACGATCCTCGCGACGTCCTCGCGCTAAGCATCGTCCCGGCCCCGCCAAGCGACGTAGCTCCGATCCCGATGGGTGAGTCTCGCGGTGAATTTGTGATTCTGGCGGCGCCGAATCCGACGGCAGCAGATCGTGAATCGGGCGAAGCAACCTCGCACAAAGCCGGCGTCGCAA
>DATIZQ010000086.1:0-4993 GCA_035517015.1 Candidatus Acidiferrum sp.
CGATTCCGGTCCTGATCGAGACGCTCGTGCGATTCCTGCCGGTGCCGGGAGAAGTGAGCATTCCGATCTCGTGGCTTTCCGTGTTTTCCGCGTTTGTAGTATCTTGTGGAACGGGCGTACTTTTCGGGTACCTCCCGGCAAAAGCGGCTGCGCAGCTTCATCCCGTCGAATCTTTGCGATATGAATGATCAGTCGCCGGGCCGGCGCGAAGATTCACTCTTTTCTTGGCACTCGCGAATCCTTGCGCGCCGACGTCGACGGCGCTACATCGGTACCTCGCCGATGGCTGTTCCCTGAGAGTAGTGGACGAGTTTCAGTCATGTTGAACGAGGTGCGAAATTGCTGTATCAAGATGGGAGCGTTACGACTCCTTTGTCGCGACCGGCCAACTAGTGGACCCAACCCCCGATAATTCTCACGGCGAAGTCGCAAAGGCCCGCTCGCGTTCTTTTGCCTACCTCACGGTTCTTTTGATTGCAGGCATAATCTATTTGGGTTGCATCATTTCACCTCCATCGCTGATGGATGACGTGGACGCTGTGCAGGCGCAAATCGCCCGGACGATGCTGGTCTCCGGCGATTGGGTCACCGCGCACATCGACGGTCTGGTCTATCTCGAAAAGTCTCCGTTGATCTACTGGGCGGTAGCCGGCTCTTACAAAATTTTCGGGGTTCACGATTGGGCGGCACGGATTCCCGTCGCGCTTTCGGCGATCGCTCTGGCATTGGTTACCATGTTCTTCGGAAGGTGGGCCTTCGGAAGGAAAGCTGGGTTATACGCCGGACTGTGCATCGCTACGTGCCTCGGACTTTTTCTCTTCACACGAATTCTGATCCCAGACGTGATCCTCACGTTTGAAATCGCTCTGGGCTTGTGGTCGTTTCTACGCGTGCTGGAAGAGGACGAGCCGCACCCCCGTGCCTGGTCAATCGTACTCGCGGCGTGCCTAGGAACGGGACTGATCACGAAGAGTCTAGTTTCGGTTCTCTTTCCGGTGGGGACAGGCTTGATCTATCTCGCAGTGACGCGACAACTTTTCTCGGGGCGCACATGGAAGCGTCTTCACCCGTTCACCGGAGCTTTGATTGCGCTTGCGATAGCAGCGCCGTGGCACATCCTCGCGACGCTACGCAACCCACCTCATTTCGCGTGGACTTTCTATTCCGGTCCCGGCCAGTATCACGGATTCTTCTGGAAGTACTTCATCAACGAGCAGGTGTTGCGCTTTCTGAACCGGCGCTACCCGCGCGACTACGACACTGTGCCGCGCCTATGGTTCTGGTTGCTGCACCTGGTGTGGCTCTTTCCCTGGAGCGTTTACTTGCCGGCGGTCGCGAAGCTTTCGTTCAAGCCAATTGACCGCGCAGCGCGCACTCGCTTGCTTGCCTTGATCTGGATTGGATTCGTAATGATTTTCTTCACGTTTTCGACGACGCAAGAGTATTACTCGATGCCCATCTATCCGGCGTTTGGACTGCTGCTGGGCTCGGCCCTGGCACTGGAAGACGACTGGATAAGACGAGGCACGCGCGTACTCGCCGTCATCACGGCGTGCGCGGCGATCGCTATCGTCGCGATTCTGATACACGTTCGAGGACTTCCGACGCCGGGCGATATTTCCACGGCGCTCGTGCCGCATCCGGGTGCGTACAAGCTGTCGCTCGGGCATATGGAGGACCTGACGCTCGACTCGTCTGCGTACTTACGGCTGCCGCTGGTGATCGCCGGAATCGCATGTGTGGTGGGCATGCTGGGTAGCTTCATCTTCAAGGGACAGCGAGCGTTTTTGGCAGCGGCGCTGATGATGGTTGTCTTCTTTCACGCAGCGCGACTGGCCATGGTGGTTTTCGATCCGTTTCTTTCGTCGCGTCCGCTGGCAAACGCGCTCGAGCAATTGCCGCCCGGCACGCTTGTGGCCCAAGGCTTCTACTACAGGTTTTCGTCCGTTTTCTTCTACACGAATCGCACGGGACTGCTGATCTCAGACAATCGCGCAAATCTGGAGTACGGCTCGAACGCGCCGGGCGCCCCCAAAGTTTTCATCGACCGCACGGAGTTCAGGGATTTGTGGCTGTCGCCCGGGCGGACGTACCTTTTGGCGGCGCAGGCGAACGTGCCGAAATTCGAGACGATGGCAGTCGGCGGTCAATTTGAGACGATTGCGACGAGCGGGGGAAAGGCGCTGCTGACGAACCACGCGTTGGCGTCCGCGCCGTGAGACAAGCTTCTTTCTTTCTCGGCGCTTGAGTGATGTACTAGAATGAATCGCATGAAGAATGAGGAAAGCCGCGTCTCCTACTCGATCGTTGTGCCGTTCTACAACGAGCAGGAAAGCGTGCCCCAGCTGTACGTCAAGATCATCGACGTGATGGATGCGATCGGCGACCCGTACGAGATGATCTTCGTGGACGACGGCAGCAAGGACCGCACCTTCCATCAGCTCTCGGAGATCGCGAAGCACGATGAGCGCGTGGCGGTCGTGCGGTTGCGCCGGAATTTCGGGCAGACTGCGGCGCTCAAGGCCGGTTTCGACCACTCCAGCGGCGAGATCATCATCTCGATGGACGGCGATTTGCAGCACGACCCAGCCGAGATTCCCCGATTCGTCGAGAAAATGAGAGACGGTTACGACATCGTGAGCGGGTGGCGAGTGGCACGTACCGATCACTGGCTCATGCGACAGATCCCCAGCTGGGCGGCGAACCGCATGATGGCGAAGCTCTCGCGCGTCGATCTTCATGATTTCGGCACGACGTTCAAAGCGTACCGGCGCGAGATCCTTTCGGAGATCAATCTATACGGCGAGTTGCACCGGTTTATTCCCGCGCTGGCGAGCTGGGCAGGAGCCTCCATCGGCGAAGTGCCGATCACGAATATCCCGAGGAAGAATGGGAAATCGAATTACGGCATCTCGCGAACAATTCGAGTGCTGCTAGACCTGCTGAGTGTGAAGTTCCTGCTGGATTACTCGACTCGGCCGCTGCAGCTGTTCGGGCTTGCTGGCTTAGCGTGCCTGGCAACTGGGGGCAGCATCGACCTGTGGCTCGTGATTGAAAAGCTGGCCAGGAATCGGGACGTAATGGTGAGTCACGGCCCGCTCTTGCTGCTGGGCACGGCCCTGGTCATAGGCGGAATCCAGTTTCTGGCGATTGGGCTGATCGGCGAACTGCTAGCACGCACCTACTACGAGTCGCAGGACAAGCCCGTCTACGCGGTGCGCGAGTTGCGCGGCCGCCGCGCAGTGCGCGCCGGGCGCAGAGAACCTCCGCGGACTGCCGGCGCCGCCGGGCGTTAACGCGTGAGCTACTGGCCCCACATCGAAACTGCGACATCGCGTCCTCCCGCTCTTATCTCTGACCTACCCTGATGGCCTCGCAGCCTCGTGAACGCGTGCCACACCCGCTTCTGCGGATCTTATGGGGTTCGATCCGTTTCCTTATCGGTGTCGGGCTGCTGGCCTTTCTGGCGCGGTCCGGAATCGTCGATCTCGAGACGCTCAAACGGCTCTCTCAGACTTGGCACATCACATTGGCTGCGGTGGCGCTGATGGGCGTCGACGTCTTGATGATGTCGTTGCGGCTCTCGTGGCTTCTGCGGTCGCACGGTTTGCATCTTCCGCTCGGCAAATCGTTGCAGCTCACATTTGTGAGTTTCTTTTTCACGGCATTTCTACCGGGATCCGCAGGTGGCGCATTGGCGAAACTCTTTTATGCCGCCAAGGAAAACGCCGGACGGCGGACCGAGATCGCAACAGTTGTGATCTTCGATCGCGCAATCGGGCTTTTCTCGCTTTTGATTTTGGCGCTGGTGTTCGTGCCTTTTTTCCCGAGGCTGATTGCGGAAGTAACAGCGTTGCGGATACTGGTTCTTATCACGGCAATCCTGGTCGCAGGGCTGCTCGTGTCGCTTTTCGTTTGTCTTTTCGACGGCTCGCGTCCGAACCGGTTTTTGCGGAACATCCTAGGTTTCTTACCGTGGTCCGATCTGGCGGAGCGCGCAATGGAGACGATTGGTTTCTATCGCCGGAGCCCGACTACGCTGCTTTCGGCGCTAGGCGCTTCGCTCCTGGCCAACTTTTCCGTCGTTGTCGTGGCCGCGCTGGCGGTGCTGGCGCTTCATCCAGCGTACTTCTCGCTAAAGATGTGCTTGGTGATACCGTTGGGCTACATAGCGAATAGCTTGCCGCTTACGCCGGGAGGGCTGGGCGTAGGGGAGAGCGCGTTTAATTCGCTGTTCAAACTGACGGGCCTGGGAGGCGGCGCGGATGCACTCTTGTGCTGGCGTATCTGGTCGCTTCCGATTGTGATTCTAGGCTTCGTCTTCTATCTGCGCGGCCTTGGACGGAGCGTTCATCGTTTGGAGAGCGACGCGCCGCAGCAAGCCTAGAGCGGGCCATGGCTGACGGCGACGGGTTGAATTCGAAGTCACAGAGATCGATGCCATGTGTTCATTCGCTAAATTGCCGCTTGCGCTGCGCAGGTCTGTGACTGTAAAACCATATACTTGGTGTGGTTCTCGCAAGCGATTCCGTCTCATTGACGTGATCGAAGTTCGCAGTTACTTGGAGGAAAAATGAGAATTGCGGTGCTTGGCGGAGATGGCTACTGCGGCTGGGCGACCGCCCTATATCTGTCGCAAAAGGGCCATCAAGTCGCCATCATCGACAATTTCATGCGGCGGCAGTGGGATTTCGAGCTGGGCGTCCAGACCCTCACTCCGATTAGCCCGCTTCCGGAACGTCTCCGCGCCTGGCACGAACACACCGGCAAGACGATCGAACTTCTCATCGGCGACGTGACCGACTACGAATTTCTCTCGGAAGCGATCCGCGAATTTGAGCCGGAGTCCGTCGTTCATTTCGCCGAGCAGCGATCGGCTCCGTACTCGATGATCGATCGCCGCCACGCGGCGTTCACACAGGTGAACAACGTTGTCGGCACGTTGAACCTGCTGTTCGCACTGCGCGAATTCGCGCACGACTGCCATCTGGTG
>DATIZQ010000087.1:0-2830 GCA_035517015.1 Candidatus Acidiferrum sp.
CCCGACCCCTACAATGATCCAGCTGGCCACTCTGTTGCCCCTGCTTAGGATCGCCTTGACGGACTTCACATCGGCGAACGCAATGCGGCGTTCCGAGGGGGAACCGTCCTGCAACTTGAGTGCGAATGCGTCCGACTCAACAGCTCCCAGACGCCCGCGGACCTTTTCGTCACTGACGAGCCGCACCTCAACCAGGCCGCCGGGCGGCAGGTGGGCGACCTGCTCGCGCAGGCGGGTGGGGTCACCGGCCCGATCGCGGCGCCCGTTCGCGGCCGGTCTTGCGAAACCAGAATCGGAGGCGAGCGAAGCAGCAAGCACGAACATCAACCCGGAAGCCAGAGCTTTTCTGGCCGCCATCACGAAGCTGGACACCGCATACCTCCTGGCAGCCAATTATCCACCAACGGCTTAAGGCATGAAACTCGAAAGCTGCGATGTTGTTTGGACGGACACCTTGTGGCCTGTCTTCCCAGGGTCCTGGGGACTATACTCATATCGGATCGGAACCTCCGAATTCAGATGGTATGGGCAGGCGGCACGCGATTGAGCCTAGTCGAAATCGTCGCATCGGGGCAAAAGAGACAAGACTGGATCGCCAAGCAGCCATCGACGCGTTATGCCAAGGAAGAGAGGTCATATGCATCCCACTGCTGTTCTCCTGCGTAGCGTATTCGCGGGAGTCCTGATGGTGATTTGTCTCGGTGCCGAAGCGCGGGCTGCCGAGAGGCAGTTTCGTGTCAAATGGACGGAATTGGCGCCGCATGTCGTGGGCAGAAGAATATCAACGGTGCTCACCGACGGTGTGCGCCTTGAAGGCAAAGTGATTTCCACGAAGCCTGAAGCATTGGTTGTGGAGGTGAAGAAGACGTCGGAGCCAACCCGGTTTCGGGGCACAGCGGATATTCCCCGAGAGCTGATTTCGACGCTGCAAGTGTCGAGGCCGGGCTGGAAATGGCGTGTGATTGGTCCCGTGACGGGCTTCTTGACTTTGGGCCTTGTTGGGGGCGTTATCGGAGGCAGGATCGATCCGCACGGCTTCTTCATCCCAGATGGAGCGGCGAAGGGTATCGCGGTGGGAGCTCTGACGGGCGCTGTCGGGGGATACGTCGCCGGGCACTACGCCGACCGGCACACGACCGTGATTCAGATAGAGCGCTAGAACCACTTGTGCATTGCGCGACTGCACGGGTTTTCGCTAAGCTGAGACTTGCCACTGACCGTCCTTGCCTAATCCTTATTGACGAGTCCGGCCGCGCCCTGCGGCCGATGCGTTGATGTTGTGTCTAAAAAAGGATTAGGGAATGTCCCTCGAAAAGTTTGGATGGAATTCGTATTTCGAAAGTGAATTTCTGCGTGTAGCCGAACCGGGCGCGGAGCCTGGGCGCGTGGCGCTGGCGGACCGCGAGATGTTTGCGGTGTGGACGGAATCGGGCGAGCGGGAGGCGAGCGCCAGCGGCCGGTTGAGGCATAGCGGCGGGGATTGGCCGGCGGTGGGCGATTGGGTGATGCTCGAAGGCGGCGCTCGGATCGTGCGCGTGCTGCCGCGACTGACGGCGTTCTCGCGGAAGGAGGCGGGAGCGGTGACGCGGGCGCAAGTGATCGCGGCGAACATCGATGTGCTGTTCGTGGTCGCGGGCCTGGATGGCGATTTCAACTTGCGGCGGCTGGAACGCTATCTGCTGCTGGCGCGGGAGAGCGGCGCGCGGCCCGTCGTCGTGTTGAATAAGTCGGATCTGCGTGCGGACGCGGAGGAGGTCGCGACGCATGTGGCGGCGCTGGGTGCGCCGGTGGTGACGACGAGCGCACTCGACGGGTTTGGCCTCGCGGCGCTCGAGGCGCACATCGCGTCTTGTCAGACGGCGGCGCTCACGGGCTCTTCGGGCGTTGGCAAGTCCACGCTGTTGAACCGCCTGTTGGGGTCCGAACGCCAGCGCGTACAGGAAGTGCGCGAGAGCGACAGCCGGGGCCGGCACACCACGGTGCGCCGCGAATTGTTTCTGGCTCCCAACGGCTGGCTTATCGTGGATACGCCCGGACTTCGCGAGGTGCAACTGTGGGCGGGCGCCGAGAGCGTCGACCTGGCGTTCGCCGACATTGCGGATCTGGCCGAGCAGTGCCGGTTTCGCGACTGCCGGCATCAGGGTGAGCCAGGATGCGCGGTGGCATCGGGGGGAATCGATGAAGCGCGGCTTGCGAGCTACGCCAAGCTGCAGCGCGAGGCGGCGCACTTGGAACGGCAGCAAAACCAGAGAGCGGCGCAGGAGGAAAAGCGGAGGATTAAGAGGATACATCGGGCGATGAGGGGGAGGAATCGGGGGTGAGGGGGCAAGCACAAAGCCGCTTTTATGCTAATCTGTAATTATGCGGACCACGGTAGACGTACCCGATCTCATCTTTCGCAAGATGAAGGCCACGGCCGCGCTGCGCGGTGTGAGTCTGAAGGAGTGCCAGTCAGACTCCTTGACACCCGTTTCAGCGAAAAAGCGCTGAACGCCGAGCGGGAATGCCTTCATTTGCCGCGGCCGTTCGGCGGATCTCCGACAGAATGTGGTCCTTTGTCATAAGGATGCTGCGTTACAAAAGGTGACAGGCGCATCTGTCGCTCGGTCACCTCTCCGCCTTCCCTCCCAAACTCGCCAGCTTGTTCAGCCCGTCGATGTACGCTTTTGCACTGGCTTCGATGACGTCTGTCGACGCGCCGCGGCCTACTACTTTGCGGCCTTCTTGTTCGAGCTGAACGGTGACTTCGCCCAAGGCCTCGGTGCCGCTGGTTACGGCGCGGATGTCGTAGCGCAGGAGCTTGGCGGAGGTCTTGGTAACTTCAGAAATC
>DATIZQ010000088.1:0-98041 GCA_035517015.1 Candidatus Acidiferrum sp.
ACGCGAATGAAAAATCGCCGCGCAGATGATCGACGCATTCCTCGCCCCACGCGGCGTAGGCCTGAAGGATGAGCTCGGAATCCGGTGCCGCGCGAGGCAGTTTGCGTCCGGCGTCTTCGAGCTCCTTTTTCAGATCATCGCGCGCGTCGATACGCGCGTCCGCAGTGACGAAGAATCGCCCTTCGAGACTCGCCGGCTGCTTCTCGGCCTGCGATTCGGGGGTTGTGCGAAGCAGCGTGTGGCCGAATCCGACGGGGCCCTGCGACCAGACTTCTCGCGCATCCGGTCCGCGATAGGCAAGGAAGTTTGTGAGGGCTCGCAGGATTCCACCGTCGACTGGAGCCCCGTCGCGGTGGACTATTCCTACGATGCCGCTCAATGTGAGGGTGTCTCCAGCGAAACAATGGGGCCGTCGAACGGGACAAAGTGGAGATGCGACTCGCCTGCGTCATTCAGAGGCGCGCCCTGCAGTTCCACCCACGCGTGGGCTTCGAGGCGGTCGGCTTCCTTTCGGGCGCCAACGCGCAACTCGGCCGGGATGCCGCGGCTTCGCAGCAGCCACCAGAGCACCATTGAGCGCTCGAGGCAGGTCGGATGGAAGAAGACGTTTCGCGCGGCAGCCGCCTCCATTCGCGCAATGACGCGCGCTGCGTCGAGTGCGGAAGATTCTTGCGCCGAGGTTTCCTCCGGTCGCGATGCCAGCCGCGCCAGCAGGTTCTTCCAGCGCTGAAAACCGGCGAGGCGCAAGCCGGCCCACGTGACCGTGAGAGCCGCGGCCGCTTCGACCACAATTGCGCGCTCGAACCCGCTCAGCCGCCGGAACGTACGCCACTTGTCCATCGCCGATTTCAACCCGTTACCCCAGAGAAAGTCGCGGCCATCCAGCCAGCCAGGCTTCGAGCCGGGGCGCGCGAGAAACGCAGACTGGGCTACGCCGCTCCGGCACGACGAACTTCGATCAATCCCTCGCGTCTCATCTGTTCAAGCAATTCGAGCAGGTCGCGCTCGCATCGTTGCGGTTCGACGTCGTACTCGTCAACCACCGCGTCGCGAAGTTCGCTCACGCTTCTGGGTTGCTTCAGCAAGGTCCAGATGCGCGTGCCAACAGCGTTCATGCCGTAGTAGACGCTGTTTTTCATGTTTAGGATGGCTGACTCTTCACCCAGCAGGCAGGATACCTGCTCCTTCGCGGCGACCACGATGGAATGCACCGAGAGTGTAGCGTCCATTGTAGGTTTGTTCCCCTAAACCTCCACAGACGCGCGGGTGGGTTGCGGTTCTGCGTGTTCGCGAGCCATGGGAATCCGCTCGACCCCCGAGCCGATTCATCGCAAACTGCGGTTATTCTACCGGGACTCGGTCGGAACAGCAATCGCGGTGAAGTCACGGTTTCGCCGCCATGGAATCGCGGAACTGGATTCGACGCCGCAAATTCGGTTATAAACGCGGTTGATGCCCGAATCCACAATTCTCGTCGAGTCGCTCGAAAAATATTTTCCTCCGGCACTGTCGGGATGGAGGGCATTGCTCCATCCGGTGGCCAGGGCCACGGAGCGCGCGCTTGGCGGCGTCTCCTTCGCCATTCAGCGCGGCGAAGCCGTTGCTCTGGCGGGCGCGAACGGCGCGGGCAAATCCACGCTGTTGCGGATTCTCGCGACTCTGATCGTGCCCACTCGCGGCCACGCCGTGATAGGCGGCTTCGATGTCGAACGTCAGCCGGCTCGCGCGCGTCAACAGCTCGGTTACCACACGGGCGGTGACGAAGGCTTTTACAGCCGCTTGACCGGTCGGCAAAACCTCTCGTTCTTTGCGGCGATGAACAATTTGACCGGCCTGCTCGCACGCGAGCGCATCTCCGCCGTCGCCCGCTGGCTGGGAATCTCCGGCGATCTCGACCGGCAGGTGCGCACGCTTTCAACGGGATTGATGCACCGCCTGGGTCTTGCCCGCTCTCTCCTGCATGGTCCGGCGGTCCTTCTGCTTGACGAGCCGACCCGAAGCCTCGATCCGCTTTCGGCCGCCGATTTTCGCCGGCTGCTCAAGGAAGAACTCGTGCGGCGGCAAGGCACGACGCTCCTCTTCTCATCGCACGCGCTGAGCGAAATCGAGGAAATCGCCGATCGCGTGATTCTGCTCGACCAGGGGGGCATCGTGGCTTCCGATTCGCCGCGCGGTCTTTGTACAGCCACGGGCTCCACGACTCTCGAGCAAGCAATGGCCAAGCTGACGCGCCGCCCTGTCTCCGCGGAGGTGCTGCCGTGAGGAACGCGGCTCGGACCTTCCGTAAAGTCTTAGCATTCTTCTGGCGCGATTTCGCAATTGCGCGCAGCTACCGCACCGCGCTTGTCCTCGAGCTTCTGGAAGCTCTTCTGGGAGTTGCGACCTTTTATTACCTCTCCCGCTTTGTCGAGAGCCCGGCTCTCTCTCTTGCGCTGCCGCAGGGCAGCGATTATTTCGCGTTCGCGCTCGTCGGATTCGCTTTCTTCGATTACTTGAACGTTTCCATAGACGCGTTCGATTCGAGCCTGAACGAAGCCCGTCAGAACCGCACGCTCGAAGCCCTGCTGGTTACGCAGACGCCGCTTTCGGTGATCCTTGCGGGCTCGGCGGTGTACCCCTTTGTGGCGCTGGCGCTCCGGACCTGTGTCTATCTCGCGTGGGGAATCCTGCTGTTCGGTTTCTCCGCGCATCAAGCCAACTGGCCGGGAGCGGTGTTGATTCTGCTTGCTTCGATTCTCGCGTTCGTGGGACTCGGGATTCTCTCCGCCAGCTATCAGATTCTTTTCAAGCGCGGCAACCCCGCGAAGTGGGTCGTCCTAGGCGTTTCAGGGCTCGTCGGAGGAATGATGTACCCGGTTTCCGTCCTGCCTTCGTCCCTGCAATTTGTTGCGCGGTTGATACCCGTCACCTATTCGCTCGAGGGAATGCGCGCCGCTCTTCTGGGCGGTGCCGGGTGGCGCGAACTCTGGCCTTCGGTCGCGGCCTTGCTCGTCTTTGCCGCGATTTTGATTCCGCTGTCCTTCGCTGTGTTTGGCTGGGCCCTACGGCGGACGAAGGTTACTGGCACGCTCACCCACATCTAACGCTTACAATGGAGTCCGTTATCGATCCGTCAGGCGGTGCCATGAAAGTTCCATTTCTCGATCTCAAGTCCGAATACGCGGAGCTGCGGGACGAAATTCTTGGAGCGCTCGATCGCGTCTGCCGGAACGCGGCCTTCGTACAGGGCGAAGAAGTCGAAACGTTCGAGCGCGAGTTTGCCGATTTCTGCTCCACGAAGCACTGTGTGGCCCTCAGCTCCGGAACGGCGGCCCTGCACCTTGGCCTGCTTGCGCTGGGTGTGCAGCCCCGCGACGAGGTTATCACCACGCCCAACACCTTCATCGCCACCGCCGAAGCGATTACTTATTGCGGAGCCCGGCCTGTTTTCGTCGACATCGATCCAAAGACGGCCAATCTCGATCCCAATCTCATCGAGCGCGCTATCACGCCTCGGACCCGAGCCATCATTCCAGTTTATCTCTACGGCCGTCCGGCGGACCTCGATCCCATTCGCGAAATCGCGTTCCGGCGAAACATTAAACTCCTTGGAGACGCCGCCCAGGCTCATGGGGCGCGTTACCGCGGCCGGATGATTGGAAGCCTGAGCCACGCGGCGGCGTTCAGTTTTTATCCCACGAAAAATTTAGGAGCCTACGGCGAAGGCGGCGCGCTCACGACTGACGATGACCAGATCGCGAAATTCGCGCGCGCCGCGCGCTCCCACGGACAGACGGCCCGCTACGAGCACGAATTCGTCGGCTACAACTACCGCATGCAAGGCTTTCAAGGCGCCGTTCTTCGCATCAAGCTGCGCCGACTCTATGCATGGACGATGAAGCGCATCGAAATCGCGCGCGAGTATCGCCGCCTATTGGCCGACGCGCGAGTGGATATTCCGGTGGACGATCCCGCCGACCAGTGCGTTTATCACCAGTTTGTCATCTACGTCGAGAATCGCGCCGCGGTCATCTCGCAACTCGCCGACCGAGGCATCGAAACGGCCATCCACTACCCGAAGCCTCTCCATCTTCAGTCCGCTTATTCCTTGCTGGGATATCCTCCGCGTACCTTCCCCTACGCTGAACGCGCCTGCGAGCGCGTCTTGAGCCTGCCGATTCATCCGGCCCTTACGCCGGAGCAGGTTCAGTACGTCGGGAATTCCGTTCGTGATGTCGTCGGCGTGAAATAACGGTCGTCCGCGCACATTCTGGCAGTACACGGAGGGACACACGTAGGAGGTGATAGCGTTGCGTGCGCGTGCGTTGCGCAGGCTTACGCGCTCGGTTGATTGAGTCCGGCTTCGCCGTGCGAAGGAGGTGGAGGCGCCTCTGCCGCTTCCCGGGCCGGCGTTGCATACGCCGACGCCGCGAGTCCGGCGCCGTTGGAGCGCTCGCGCAGCGTCTCCGCGATCCCGTCGAAGAACCGCGCGCACGAATCGCGCAGCCCCTGGTCCGTAGAGCGCATCAACGATTCGATCACATTCTGGCCGTGCTCGTTCAGCCGCCGAACGGACGAGATCAGCCACGAATCGCACGCTGTTTCCAGGCGCTCTTCGTGACGCCTGGCCGCGTCGTTGCTGATCTGCTCCAGGCTTTGCTCCCATTCTCCCCGCTGTGCGTCGCGCTCAGCTCGATATCCGGCGAGCGTCGAACTGAACTCCGCCGCCACGGCCGTCCGTCCCTCCGCCAGGCTTCCTTCGAGCTGCGTGGCCATTTGCGCGCGGAAATTGGCTAGAGATCCTTCGGCGCTCGTTTCGAGGTCGCGCAAAACGCGAGACGCCGAGTTTTCCAGCTCCTGGTTGCGGTTCTGCACCACGCCCTGGCTCGCGTCCACGAAGTGCTCGACTTCCTGGTCGGAAATCCCGCGAAGCACCTGGCCGAACCCCGCCGCGGCCGTTTCCGCGGCCTGCTCGATTTGCGTGCGCGACCTGTTCGTGAGTTCGACTGCAAACGAATCGAGCCGCTCGCGGATCTGCGTCACATGCGGCCACGTTTCCATCTCGAGCTCGCTCGCAAACTTCTGCTTGGCTTCGGTCGCCTTCTCATCGAGGCCGGTTCCTGCGTTCGCCAGCGTTTGTTCCACCAGCACTTGCAGGCGTGCGCGCGCCTCCTGCTCAAACCAGTGCGAGGAGCGTTCGATCGATTCGGCCGTGGCGTGCGATGCCCGTACGCCGCTCGCTTCCAGCTCCTCGTTCCACTGCGCGATGGCTTCCTTGCGCGCTGCCTCGAAGTCGTTGCGGACCTCGGCGACGGCCGACACCAAATGCGACGAGATCTCGCGCTGAGTGTTTTCCGCAAGCTGGCGCAGCCGCTCACGGTGCAATCGCAGCGCTTCCTCCATCTGCATTTCGCGCGTGGACAACTCGCGGAGGAGCTGCGGCAGGCGCTCCAGACGCGGAGCGAGCTTCGCGTCCACCTCGGCCAGCGTCTGGTCCAGCATCTTCTGCCCGAGTCCGTCGAGCACCGGCGCCACTCTCTGAGCTGCGCCGCTGGCCAGCGCCTCGATGCGCCGGTTTATCTCGTCCGTTTGGGTGTCGAGAACCGCTTCCAGCCGCCGCCGCAATTCGTTCAACGTATCCTGCGTGGCGGCTTCGAGTTGGGCCGAGAAATCGTTCATCCGGTTCGCCGAATTCTCGACCTCGCTTAGCGACGCGCGCGCGCGCGCCAGTTCCTGTTCGAGCGACGCCTTCACGTCCACGAGCGTCTCGCGCGCCTCGTTCGCCGTCTGGATCAACGGCTGGCGAAGCTCGCCGAATCGCTCGGACATTCTGTGTTCAGCGCCGCGCAGAATATCTTCGGAGCGCTCGGAAAGCTGCTCGATCAGCCGCTGCAGACTGCCGTCGAGCGATGACTGCAGCAGTTCGTTCCACTGGCCTTGCGCCACATCCATTTCCGATTCGATGCGCTGCCGCCAGGCCGCCGCCTCGAGCGCCCCCGAGTCTTCCCGTGGCCGCTCCGGTGCCGGTTGCGCTGTTTGCGACACCCGGGCCGTTTCCACCGCCTCGAGTTCCAGCCGCGCATGCGCCACACGGCTCGCCGCTTCGGCAGCCGCCTCGGTCTCGGACCGCAGCACGTCCGTCTTCTTCTCGACTTCGTCGATCAGTCTCCGCACGCGGTCCAGGTTCTGTTCGATTCCGGCTTTCAACTCCGTCAGGAATTCGTCCTGCTTCGCCGTCATCTGCGCGGAGAACTGCTGTTGTGCTCCGCTCTGCGCGAGCTCGAATTCCTCCCGCCACTTCCGGAAGAACTCGTCCGAAGCGAAAGACCGCTTCTGCTCCGCCTCCTCGGCGGCCTGCCGGATCCGCTCACTGGCATGAGCTGCGGCGTCGTCAGCAGCCTGCCTCGCCCGCCGTCCGAGCTCCGCGCTCAGTTCCTGCATCAAGGGACTCTCGGCCGACGTAGACTCCGCGAGCGAAGTCTCAGTAGCAGCGGAGGAAATATTCGTCATGTCACCCATAGGATTTTCCATAAAGGCCGCCAGGGTAGTTGGAACTGCTTCCGACTCGAACTGCTCCGCTTCCCGCCGTTCGGCCGGTGGCGCGGCGGTGCTCCCCTGCGAACGGGAAGCCTCCAGCGCGGCCCAGCTTGGCGGAATCGGTTGGAATGCCCAAATGTTTCCGGGTGTTTCGAGCTCAACGGCAATCTGGAAGAACTCCCGCACGGAGTGCGGGCGTTGGATCCACGCAACGCGCGCGCGCACGTTGTGAAGCTCCGACTTCCGCGCCAGCTCGAGCGTGACCCAGGTGTTCTTCGGCAGGTGGTGCTTCGAAGCATAGCGGCAGCCGTGCAGGTTGAACGCAAGTGTGGACGTGCGTTCCTCGAAGGGTTGGCCGAGCAGATCGATGCCGCGGACCACAATCGGCAGAGATTCCGCGACTCGTTCGCTGCGGCGGCGCTGAGTGCTGGGCTGGCGTGAATCCACTTCTGGCACCCGGACGATTCTTAGTTTGCGAGCGGGAGCATAGCACTCTTGCCCGCCGCGGTCGAGAGGGTAAATCGCCAGCCTCCAAAGCGCTCCTTTGGTGGCCGAGCGTTCCTCAGCAACGAGCCTCGCGCTCGCTTAGTGTTTCTTTTTGCCGATCGTCGTCTGCACCCCACCGCTCAGTTGCGCCAGTTCGTCGAGTCCCGCCTTGCACTGGGGTGCGTAGGGCCCGGTCGGAGCGGCATCGATGCACTTCTGGTACGCGTCCATGGTCCCCGGAGGGATGATGTAAATCTCCTTGCCCCCCTCCTGTTTGGAGTCAATCTGGGCCGCGAGCGACGAACCCAGCAGGAACCAGGTCTGCGCATCCTTGGGCTCGGCCTGCGAAGCCTTCTGAAGCGCCACGGCGGCTTCCTTCTGGTGCTGTTTGTTGTACAGGACGATTCCCATGTTCTTCCAGCACATAGCCGTGGTTGTCGCATCCAGGGCCACCGCTTTGTCGCACGCCGCGCTGGCATCGGCAATCTTCGATTGCATAGCGGCGGGGTCGGTCTGCGCCACGCCCAAATTCGCCAGGTCTGTGCTCAGTCGTACATAAGCCGGCGCGTTCGGTTGCACGTCGATGATCTTCTGGGCAGCGTTGGCGGCGTCCTGGTACCGGTCGACGCACTCGTACGCGGCGCCAAGGTTGCTCCACACGGTCGCGTAGTTCTTCGCCTCCTTCGGCGTGACTCCCTTGGATGCCTGTTCGAATTCGGTCACGGCGGTTTGACAAGCCGTCGTGCGCTTCTCCTGCAGGGCGCTCTTCTGGTCGGCTGCCGCGGAGCGAATCTGCGTCTGAATGGTGCCGGCGTCGTTCATTGCCTGGACACCCGCGTCGAAATGCGTCTTCATATTCTTGAACGCATTGGCTTCTTCTTCCCGCTTCTTCGCTTCCTCCGAGTTGCCGTACTTGGCCACGATCTCCTTGAAGTTGACGACGAGCGTCCCCGACTCACCTTCCTTGACGACAAACTTTTGCTGGTAGGGCGGAATTTGCGCGTTCGTCGTCGTCACCGTCACCGAGTAGATGCCCGCCTTCAATCCCAGTTGCACTGCCTTCCCGTTCTTGTCGCTCTTGAGGGTGAAGCCCTGCCCGGTATCGTCGCTCTTCAGTACGATCGTTGCATCGGGAAGCGGCTTGGCCTCCAGGTCCAGCACGTGCACCTCGATCTGATTGTTGCCCTGCGCCGCGGCCGCTCCGGCCCACACCAGGACAAGCGCAACGATTACCCAAAAATGAATCCATCGTTTCATGGACGATTCACCTCCCTCATCGTAGCTTCATTATGGCGCAACCCGCGCCCGATACGCGATCGGATCGGCGATCCCTGCCTCGACAAAAGCCGCCAGCCGCAGCCGGCAACTATCGCATATCCCACAGGCTTCGTCATCGAATTGATAGCACGACCACGTTCGATCGAGCGGCGCTCCCAGCTCGATTCCTCGCCGGACGATCTCGCTCTTCCGCATCGCGATCACCGGCGTCACAATCTCGATGTGCGTCTCCGGCCGCGTGCCTTCGCGAATCACTTGCTCGAAAGCGCGGTAATACTGGGGCCGGCAGTCGGGATAACCTGAACTGTCCTCGGACACCGCGCCGATGAAAACCGCGTGCGCCCCGATCACCTCCGCCCAACTCACCGCCGCCGAGAGAAAGTGCGCGTTGCGAAAAGGTACATAGGTGACGGGAATTCCCGCATGCGCGCCGAGCGCCTCGCCCTCTTCCGGCACCGCGATTCGCTGATCCGTAAGCGCCGACCCGCCCATCTGCGCGAACGAGTCGAGCCGGATTACGAGCCGCTCGCGAGCGCCGTAGAAATCCGCGATCTCCTCGAACGACCGCCGCTCGCGGCCCTCCGTCCTTTGCCCGTAGCTCGCGTGCAACACCGCCAGCCGGTGCGTCTGGTTCGCGATCGCCGCCGTGACGCACGAATCCATCCCGCCGCTCAGCAACACCACCGCTTTCGGCTTTTCGGCCATCGTCCCGATCAGACTCCCTTCATCGGCGGGTCCCAGATGAACTTGTGCAGTTGCAGCCCCAGCCTCACAGGCAGCCGGTCCGCCAGGATCCACTCCGCCAAGTCGCGCGCTTGCAGACCCTCCCATTTGCCCTCGGGGTCGGGAAACACAGGCGAAAAGAGCACTTCGTGGACGCGCTCGGCCAGTCGGTGTTCCCGTGTAAAATCGCGCGCAAATTCGTAGTCGCGTCGCGTCGAAATCACGAACTTCATCTCGTCCTTTTCATCGATTGCGCCGAGGTTCGCCGCATCGAACGTATTCGCTTCGCCCGAGTCCGGGCACTTGACGTCCACAATCTTGATTACTTCCCGCGGTAACGCTCCCACGAATCTCTCGCCGCTCGTCTCGATCATCACTGTATAACCGCGAGCAAGAAGCTTCGCGGCGAGCTCCGGCGTCTCCGCCTGCAGCAGCGGTTCGCCGCCCGTAATTTCGACCAGCGCGATTCGGCTCGCACCTTCTCCCGCAAGCTCGCCCACCTTTTCGAGCACCTCGTCGATCGACATCTTTTTCCCGCCATGAAACGCGTATGCCGTGTCGCACCACGTGCAGCGCAGATTGCATCCCGTCAGCCGCACGAAGATGCAAGGAAGTCCCGCTCGCGTACCTTCGCCCTGAATCGATTTGAAGATTTCCGTGATGACCATAGCGCGATTTGCCCGAGGACTCAGTGCCGGGATTCTGTTTCGCTTGCCCGCTGGCTCTGCCGCCGCAGGACATAGATCACGAACGCAGTGATCGCGACGATTTCGCTTGCCGTCACGGCGACCGCCAGCCGCCACCCCCAGCCGAACACCAGCCAGCAGAACGACGTCACGACCGCGGGAATTCCGACGACGAGATAGGCTCGATTCATGGCCGCCCGGACTCCGTGTGCGAAAAAATCATGGTCGGTACGTCGCGGCCGACGTATCCGTTTCCCACACCGTGATGCTCGAAACCGCCGCTCCGCTAGGATTTTGGTGCAGCTGTTTCACCGTCTCATCATAGATATAGCGCGCAACGTTCTCAGCCGAAGGGTTCAGCACATCAAACGGCGCCATTTCGTTCAGGTACTTGTGGTCCAGCGTCCGAATCACGGTCTGAATCACCTGTTTCAAGTGGACGAAATCGTACAGCAGTCCGCTCGCGTCCAGTTCCGCCCCGCTCAGCGCTACGCGCACCTTGTAGTTGTGCCCGTGCAGGTTTTCACACTTTCCCTTGTAATTGCGCAGGTTGTGCGCGGCGGCGAACGTCTCGTCGACGAAAACTTCAAACATGCTCTGAACGCCCCATTTCGGGCCGCAGCTCGCTCTCCCGCGGCTACGCCGGAGAATTTTCCATGAAGCGCGCGACTTCGGCGAGGTCCTGCGTGGTCGAGTATTCGGGCAGCGACTCGAGAAAAATTCTACCATACTGCATCCGCTGGATGCGGTTATCGAGGATCGCCAGGATGCCGCGGTCCGATTTCGACCGGATCAGCCGCCCGAACCCCTGCTTCAGCGCCAGCACGGCTTCGGGCACCTGGTATTCCGCGAACGCGTTGCGGCCGTCCTCCTGCAATGCCCGCACACGCGCCGCCACGATGGGGTCGCTCGGCACCGCAAACGGCAGCTTGTCGATGATCACGCACGAAAGCTGCGCGCCTGGCACGTCCACGCCCTGCCAGAAGCTCGACGTCGCGAACAGCACCGCGTTCGGCGTCGAGCGGAACCGATCGAGCAGTGTCGACCGCGGAGCCGTCCCCTGCAGCATCATGGGAAACTTCAAGCGTCCGGAGACGCGCTCGTAGATGTCCTTCATCTGCGCGTAGCTCGTGAACAGGCAGAACGCCCGTCCTTCGGAAATCTCGAGCAGCTTCGCGATTTCCTCCGCGGCGCTCGCCGCGAAATTCGCGTGCCGCACGTCCGGCAGGGTTCGCGGAATGTAGAGCAGCGCCTGCTCCTTAAAGTCGAATTCGTGCGGCAGCACCGTCTCCGCCGCCGGCATCACGCCCAGCCGCTGCTTCAGGTAATCGAACCGCCCGCCCACCGCCAGCGTCGCGGACGTCAGCACCACCGTGTCGAACCGCTCGAAAAGCTTCTCGCGCAGGATTTGGCTCACGTCGATGGGCGTCGCCGCCAGAAAAATTCCGCGCCCGCGCCGCTCGTACCAGTAAACGTAGCTCTTCTCCTCGCTTTCGAGCAGGAACGTCAGCTCGCGCCGCAGGTCCGCCGCCCGCCGCGCCAGCGTCACCACTTCTTCCGGCTTTGGCGACAGCGCCGAAAGCTCCGTCTCGACGCGCTTCACGCCTGCCGCCAGCTCTTCGTACGCCGCGCGATTCCGCTCCAGAAACGCTCCGCGTTCCGCGGGCTCGAACGGGAACCGCCCTTCGCGCTCCGCGAAATTCTCGAAGAAGTTGCGCGCCCGCTCGCGCATCCTCGTCAGGAATTTCCGCAGCACCGACGCTTCCACCTGCAGCAGCCGAAGCGTCGCCTCCGTGTCCCGCGCCAGCTCATCGAACTGGTAGCTCGAAACTCCGCGCCCGAAATAATCGCTCGCCACGTCCTCGATTTCATGCGCTTCGTCGAACACCACCGCCGAGTACTCGGGCAGAATCGCGCCGAAATCGTCCTGCCGGATCGCCAGGTCCGCGAAAAACAGGTGGTGGTTCACGATGATCAGGTCGGCCTCATGCGCCCGTTGGTGCATCGCCGTGATGAAGCACGTCTGGAACTCCGGGCACTTTTGCCCCGTGCACAAATCGCTCCGCGCGTCGATGCGGTTCCACAAGTCCGAGTCGTCCGGCAAGAACGTCAGCTCGCTTCGGTCGCCCGTTTCCGTCAGCTTCTCCCAATCCCGAATCTGCGTGAACCAGTCGAGCTCGTCGATGCCTTTCAGCACCGGCTGGCCTTCCATCTGGTGGACCTTCGACCGGCACAAAAAGTTCGCCCGCCCCTTCATCAACGCCACCTTCAGGTTCGGCGCGAAGTGCTTCTGCAGGAAGGGAACATCCTTTTGGAAGAGCTGCTCCTGAAGCGATTTCGTCGCCGTCGACACCACCACCTTGCGCCCGCTGCGAATCGCCGGAATCAGGTACGCCAGGGTCTTGCCGGTCCCGGTGCCTGCTTCGATCACTGCGTGCTGGTGCTTGGCGAACGCGTCGTCCACGATTTTCGCCATCTCCAGCTGCGATCTCCGAAACTCGTATCCCGGATGCCGCCGCGCGAGCAGACCGCCCGGGCCGAAAATCTCCTCGGCGGCGATGGGTTCCTCGGACTTCGCTGCGGCAGCCTTCTTCGTCATTCACGCTCTCGGTAGCACCAATCGCAGGCGGGCAAAACCCTAAAATAGCACACCCTCCCAACCGCGACGCCCCCAATACCAGGAAAACAAATCAAATCAATGAAACGCCGTCGTGCTAACGTGCGTCTCTTGCAACGCCTGGGGGAGTGTCATTCTTTCGAGAATTCATTCGAGGAGGACAAACATGCGTGTGGCGAAGTGTGGGACGGTGCGGAGCAATCGGCATCTCATGTGGTTCACCGCGATCCTGGTGGCGGCTTTCGCCGGCGTTCTTTGCGCGGCATTTGCTCAGGCGCAGGAGCAGGCGAAGCCAGTGCCCGCGAATGACGCCGCGTACACGGCGAAAATCAAGGAGTACACGACCGAGCCCTACCTGCTCACCGAGCTCGTCGATCACCTTCCCGCTTCGGACACCGTTCCCTCGCCCGACAAGATTCTCGGCTATGTGGTCGGCGCTCCCGACAAGCTCACCTACACGAAAGACATTTACCGCTATTTTCGTGCGCTCGCCGCGGCCAGCCCTCGCGTGAAAATCTTCAACGTCGGCAAAAGCGAGGAAGGCCGCGACTTCATGCTGATTGCCGTCAGCGACGAATCCAACATTGCGCAGCTCGATCACCTCAAGGAAATCACCGCCAAACTCGCCGACCCCCGCAAGATTACGGACGCCGAAGCGCAGCAGCTCATCTCCGTCGGCAAGCCCTTCTACTGGGCTTCCGGCTCGATCCATTCGCCCGAAACCGGCTCGCCCGAAATGCTGATGGAGCTCGCCTACCGCCTCGCCGTCGAAAACACGCCGTACATTCAGAATATCCGCAAGAACGTCATCTTCCTCATCACGCCCGTTCTTGAAGTTGACGGCCGCGACCGCATGGTCGACGTCTACAACTACCGCAAGGCGAATCCCGATAAGCCCGCGCCCAACCTCATCTATTGGGGCCACTACGTCGCGCACGACAACAATCGAGACAACATCGCCATGGCCCTCCAGCTCTCGAAAGTGCAGATGAAGAATTTCCTCGAATGGCATCCGCAGGTTCTCCACGACCTGCACGAATCGATCCCGTACCTCTACACGATGACGGGCACCGGTCCTTACAACGCGTGGCTCGATCCCATCGTCTTCAGCGAATTCCAGGAAATGGCCCACTACGAAATCGAGCAGTTCACCAAGCGCGGCGTCCCCGGCGTTTGGACGCACGGCTTCTACGACGGTTGGGCGCCCAACTATATGCTCTACGTCGCCACCGGCCACAATTCCATCGGCCGCTTCTACGAGACTTTCGGCAATGGCGGCGCCGATACGCGCGTCCGCACGCTCGGACCCTCCGACACGTCCCGCGAGTGGTACCGCGAAAATCCCCCGCTGCCGAAGATCACCTGGTCGATGCGCGACAACACGGATATGGAAGAAAGCGGCCTGCTCTTCGCCCTCGGCTACACCGCCGATCATGCACCCGAATTTCTTTCGAATTTTTATCTGAAGAGCAAGCGCGCTATCGCCAAGGCCACCACCGAAGGCCCCGCCGCGTGGGTGATCGTCAACGACGGCCGCCGCCCGGCCCTCCAGGTGGAGTTGGTTCGCTTGCTGCAGCAGCAGGGAATTGAGGTCGATCGCATCGACCACGAATTCGAGGCCAAGCCGTCCGCATCCGCTGGCGCGGGCGAGCGCAGCAAGTCCCGCGCGATGGCCGAAGAAGCCTCCGGCGAAAGCAAAGCCGAAAAGGCGAAACCCAAAGAAACAGAGCCCGTGAAAATCCCCGCTGGCAGCTACGTCGTTCGCATGGACCAGCCCTACAGCCGCATGGCGGACATGCTCCTCGACACGCAATACTTCAACGTCAAGGATCCCACGCCCTACGACGACACCGGCTGGACGATGGGCCCGCTCGTCAACGTGAAGACGCTGCGCATCACGGACACCGCCATCTTGAAAGCGCCCATGACGCTCGTCGCCGATCCCGCGCCCTACTCCGGCGAACTCGCAGCGGGCAGCAGCGCCGCGAAGTTTTATCTCATCGACGCCAACGCCGAACCTTCGCTCGCCACGCTTCGCTTCCGTTTGAAGGACGTGAAGATGTTCGCCGCCGAAGAAGCCTTCGACGCCGACGGCCGGAAATACGTCGCGGGTTCATTCATCATTCCCGCCGACGGCAATCCCTCGGATCTGAAGAATCAGCTCGAATCCGCGGCGAAGGATCTCGGCCTCACGATTCGCGCCGGCGCCGTCGACGCGAAAGTCGCGCGCCACGAAATCACCGTGCCGCGCATCGCCATCCTTCACACCTGGACGAACACGCAGGGCGAAGGATGGTTCCGCCTCGCGCTCGACGAAACCAAGGTCCCCTACGCTTACATTTCCGACCAGGTCGTTCGCGACACGCCGAACCTCCGCGAGAAGTACGATGTCATCATCTTCCCGCCCGCCGCCAACAACCTCTCGGCTCTTCTCAATGGATTGCCGAAGCGCGAGCTGCCCGATGGCTCCGATTTCGGCGGCCCGATTCCATGGGAGACCACCGCGCTCACTCCGAATCTCGGCATCCTCGATCACACCTCCGACATCCGCGGCGGCATGGGTCTCGAGGGCGCCGCGCACCTGCAGAAATTCGTGCAGGATGGCGGCCTCTTCATCCCCGTCAGCTCGAGTGCCGTGCTTCCCATCGACCTCGGAATCACGTCGGGCGTATCGATCACGCCTACGCGCCAGCTCCAGGCGCGCGGCTCGATCTTCAACGCCAAGATCGAGGACAAGGGCAGTCCCATCGCCTACGGCTATGACGACGCTCTCGCCATCTATTTCAGTCAGGCGCCGGTCTTTCGCGTCTCTGTCGCGCCGGGCGGATTTTTTGGCGGTGGTGGCGGCGAAGGAGGCGAAGCCGAAGGCCGTCCCAGCGGCCGCGGTTCCACCACCGATCCCGATATTCCGCAGGGCCGCGCCTGGAATCCCCAGGCGCCCGAACCGCATCGTTCGCGCGCCGAGCAGGAAACCTATATCTCGCCCGACGTTCGAGAAGTCCTTCGCGGAATGATTCCGCCGTATTCCACCTGGCCTCGCGTCGTCGTGCGTTTCGCGGATGAACCGAATCTTTGGGTCAGCGGCATGCTTGCGGGCGGCAACGAACTCGCCAACGCCCCCGCGGTCATCGACGTCCCCGTTGGCCGCGGCCACGTCGTCCTCTTCGCCAATAATCCGATGTGGCGCCAGGAAACGCACGGCAGCTTCATGCTCGTTCTCAACGCCGCGCTCAATTACGACCACCTCGGCGTCGGCCGCAAAGCTCCTCCGCCTCCGAAGGACGACATCCCCAACTCTCCCGGCGACGCCACCTCGTCGCTGGAGTGAGAAGTTCCGGAGCCCGGTGCTCGCGCGAGTGCTAAACTCACGCCATGGGCAGAACTAAATTTGCGTGTGCCCTTGGACTAATTGCAGCGTCCGCGCTTCCACTCGGCGCAAACGACACCTTCGCCACGCTCGCGTCCGGCGGACTCGTGCCGATGAAGACATCGGACATCGTGATGCAGTCGGAAGATCTGCAGATTTCCGTCCACGAAATCACTATCCACTATCTGTTTCGCAATACGAGTGACCGCGATATTGACGCGACTGTTGCGTTTCCGCTCCCCGATCTCGATGGCGGGACCGTCTACAACGAGCCGCTGAGACTCCCGAACGAGCAGAATCCGAATTTTCTCGACTTTAGAGTGACATCGGGAGGAACGCCGATCTCGGTCAAAGCAAACGTGCGCGCTTTCTCTGAAGGTCGCGACATCACCTCGCGCCTCGCCTCTTTCGACTTGCCCCCATCCGTTCTGCTCGCTCCCCTAAACTGTTCCCTGATGAAGCTCGAACCTGGGCAGCGGTCGGCGCTCGAAAAGGAAGAGCTCATCGTTGCTGACGGTTTCAATCCCTCTATACCCTGCGCTGGCAAGCAGGGCTGGTGGGCCACATGGACGATGCGCGTCGGGTTTTATTGGGAACAAAGATTTCCGGCGAAGGGCACGGTGGACCTGCTCCAGACGTACCGCCCCGTCGTCGGCGGTAGCTATATCGTTTCAGGTAGTGACGGCTCGGAAAGCGCACGCCCGTATTGCGGCGGTGCCGACGCCCTGCGTCAGATTAAGGAATTCGAAAACGCCCATCCTGCCAAGAAAGATTGGGATCCGGCTCTAATTGAAAACCGGATTGAGTACATTCTGACAACGGCGAACAATTGGAGCGGACCAATCGGGAATTTCTACCTCTCAATCCTTGCCGATACGCCGCAGGACATCGTGCTCACCTGCATGCCTGGCCTGAAACGTGTCACGCCGGTTCGCTACGAACTCAACCGTTCCAACTTCCACCCCGATCAGGAGTTGAAACTCTTGATCCTGCAGCTGGCTCGGTGAGGGGGTCTCAGACCCGCTCGCTGCCTTTCGCCTTCTTCCCTACGATTCCTCCTGCTTTTTCTCTGCGCCCTCTGCGTCTCTGCGGTGAATAAGGTTCGCGCCAATCAATGCTTGCTGGGCGGAAACCGCCCCCTTCGGCCGCGCCTTTCTCGGAAATTTCAATTCTCCAACTTCAAATAGCTTCTCGCATCGACCTTAGAATCTCACTTATGCTATTAGTTGCCCCGCTTTCAAAGGAGACAGGGTTGACGACTGGTTGAGGAAACTGAAGAGCATGTGCCGCGGCAAGTCGCATGAAAGGTAGGGAAGGGAATGAAAGCAAAACTCGTGGTTGTTGCTCTTCTCTTGTACGCACCTACACCACTAAACTCGTCGCAAACGCAGCAGGCCGCTCCGGTTCGTAGCAAGGTGAATTGCGAAGATGTGAGTCGCGCTATTGAGTCGGGTGCGTACGTGTATGCGGCGATAAAGCACCTATGGCCTCCCTCGTTCGGCACCGGTCAAGGGCTGAGCGTTGCAGTGGAGGTCAGACCGGCGATCAAAGTGATCTTGCACACGGCAGACGGTAAGTATGAACTATGGATGAACAACGTGGGCGCGTCGAACGGCGTGTGGCAGTTACTCGAAGACGAAGCCGCCGCCTGCCGTCTTCCGCCCGATCCGGCGAATGCGGTCAAGCTTTTCAAAATCTCCTGGGAGCACAAGGAGCTGTCGCACGCACAGTTTGAAGAACTTCACGGACATTTTATGACCGCGTTGACTGGGTACATTCGGAGTGTCTCCGAGCGATCTGCCTACTTCATGCGGACAGACATTATGGGCGGAGGCGTGGACGCGTCCTACTATGCCATTGTCTACGACAACAGCTGGCAGCACTTGGAAATCGAGGATTGGGACCTTCCGATTGACCATCAAACAGACCCGATGATTGCGTGGGTCCACGAATTCGTGAAATTCGCCGACAGCGCTTTTGGGCGTCCCATCGCATCGCCGGGCCATCCCTGAAAGTTGAAATCGCTTCTTCACCTCCGCCGTTTTGGAGTGCGGTAGCTTGCTACCGCTTTTCCTCCTTCCGGCGCCTGAGGAAACCATCGGTCGGCGAAGCTTGCTTCGCCGCCTCCTCGCTTCTCCTTTTTCTCCTTTGAAATCTCAAGTCTCAAATTTGAAATCTCCTTCTCCCCGTTTCACTCAAGTGCCGAGCCCCTTTCCCATTTTCCTTTTTCCCTTTTCCACGATGTGCTATCACTTCTCCACCATGAAAAATCTCATCCTTTCGATTCTCCTCCTCGCGCTCCCCGCGTCCGCCTCCGACCTTCAAAAGCAGCTCGACGCCCTCGCCGCCTCCCACCACGGCCACGTCGCGCTCTACGCGAAAAATCTCGCCACCGGCGAATCTGTTTCCATCGACGCAAACCGTCCCGTCCAGACCGCCTCCGTCATCAAGCTCCCGCTCATGCTCCAGGCCTTCGAGCAGATCAAGGCCGGCAAACTCCAGCTCTCGCAGCTCCTCACTCTCACCAAAGACAATCAGGTCATCGGCTCCGGCATCCTCAATCTTCTCGATCCCGGCCTCAAGCTCACTCTGAAAGACGCCATCACGCTCATGATCACCCTCAGCGACAACACCGCCACCAACATGGTCATCGACGCCGTTGGCCTCAAGCCCACCAACGAAATGCTCGCGCGCATGGGCCTCAAGAACACGTATTTCTACAAGAAGGTTTTCAAGCCCGTCGAAGGTCCCGTGCCGCCCGATCAAAAACAATTCGGCCTCGGCAAGACCACCGCCGAAGAAATGGCCCGCGTCATGGAAAGCATCTACCGCTGCGACCTCGGCGACCGCGCTCTTTGCCTCCAGATGATCACCATCCTCCGCGAGCAGCAGGACCGTGAAATGATTCCGCGCTATCTCGAACGCGCCGATGCCAGCGAAGATCTTTCCGCCGTCGCCGATAAGACCGGCGCCCTCGACGATGTCCGCAACGACGTCGCGCTCGTCTACACGAAGAGCGGCCCCGTCATCATTTCGGCCTTCACCTACGACAACGAGGACAAATCCTGGACGCCGGAGAATCACGCCGCAATTTTGATCGCCCACCTCGCCCGCGTCATCGTCGACGCCTGGTCTCCCGCCGGCCTCAGTCCGAAAGTAACGGACCCACTCGCTCCTCCGTCTCATTGACGTCGAGGCGCGCCGTCAGTATCATCCGCGCATTCCTGGGCACAACTTCATCGAGTGAGGTGCAACGTGGCAAAGCGCGTGAGTTTCTTGCTGGTCGCCGCAATCGTTCTAGTCCTTGGTTCATCTCGTTCGGTTGCTGCACAGCAGCCCGAGGTCAATCCGGATGTTTATAACCAACTTCAATTCCGCTACATCGGCCCCGTCGGCAATCGCGCTACGGCCGTCGCCAGCATTCCGGGCAACTCGAACATCTACTACGTGGGCGCCGCGTCCGGCGGAATCTTCAAATCGACGGACGCTGGCATTCACTGGGACCCCATCTTTGACTCGCAAGCCGTTTCGTCAATTGGTTCACTGGCCGTAGCCGCGAGCGATCCAAACATCATCTGGGCGGGAACCGGCGAATCATTCATCCGCAGCCACATTTCCGTCGGTAATGGGATCTACAAGTCCGTCGACGCGGGCAAGACTTGGACCCTGACGGGTTTGGACAAGACAGGCCGCATCAGCAACGTCCTCATCGACCCGCGCAATCCGGACATTGTGCTCGCGTGCGCGCTCGGCCACGCGTATGGGCCGCAGCCGGAGCGCGGCGTCTTTCGCACCGCCGACGGCGGGAAAACCTGGGAGAAGGTCCTGTTTGTCGACGAAAACACCGGCTGCTCCGATATGGCGATGGATCCCAACAATTCCCACATTTTGTTTGCTGGCATGTGGCAACTCGAAATTCATACCTGGAGCCGCACGAGCGGCGGGCCCGGCAGCGGGCTCTTCAAGTCAACCGACGGCGGCGCGACGTGGAAGCGCCTCGAGGGCCACGGTCTGCCGAAGTCGCCCGTCGGAAGAATCGCGGTGCGCGTCGCCCGGAGCGATTCGAATCGCGTCTATGCCTTGATTGAAACGGGTGATGGTGTGCCGCTCGACGGCAAGCCGACGCAAAGCGGGCAACTCTGGCGCTCCGACGACGGCGGTGAGAACTGGCAGTTGGTGAATTCTGATCGCCAGATTCGCGGCCGCACGCACTACTACACGCGCGAGGAAATTTCGCCCGACAACGAGAACGAGGTCTATTTCTTCACCGCGGCGTTTTCGAGAACTCTCGATGGCGGCCGCTCCTTGACGCCCATGCCCGCGTCACCGGGCGGCGACAATCACGAAATGTGGATCGATCCCACGAACGGCGATCGCATGGCTGTCGTCAACGACGGCGGCGTCAGCATCTCCGTGAATCGCGGGCACACTTGGGACCACATTCAGCTTCCGATCGCCCAGATCTACCACGTCACGTTGGACGACCAGATTCCTTACTTCGTTTACGGCAACCGACAGGACGGTCCTTCGTTTCGCGGGCCCAGCAACAGCTTGCAGTTCGGCGGCTTCTTCGGCGGCGGAGATCAGGGTGGACCGATTCCGCGCAGCGTCTGGCATCCCGTGGCGGGAAGCGAGAGCGGTTTCGCCACGCCGGATCCGGTCGACAACAACATCATCTGGTCGAGCGGCACGGGCGCGGGTAGCGTCAGCGGCGCTGTGGCGCGCTTCGACGAACGCAATCGCCAGGCGCGCGAGGTTGAAGTGTGGCCTGTCAATGTTTCCGGATCGCCTGCCGCGGATTTGAAGTACCGATTCAACTGGGAATTTCCGATCGCGATTTCTCCGCACGATCACAACAAGGTCTACGTCGGCAGCCAGTTCGTGCATGTCACAACCGACGGCGGCAATAGCTGGCAGGTCATCAGCCCCGACCTGACGCGCAACGACAAGACCCGACAGGGAAGTTCCGGTGGGCTTACGCCGGACAACATCGGCGTCGAGTATGCCGGCACGGTCTTCGCCATCGCCGAATCGCCGAAAGACGCCGCCGTGATCTGGGCGGGCACCAACGATGGCCTCGTGCAAATCACGCGGGATGGCGGCAAGAACTGGACGAACGTCACCAGGAACATTCCCAACATGCTCGATTGGGGAACCGTGAGCAACATCGAAGCCTCGCGCTACGATGCGGGCACGGCGTACATCACTGTCGACGGCCATCAGGTGAATAATCGCGATCCATACGTCTACAAGACCACGGACTACGGGAAGACGTGGACGTCCATCACCAGCGGAATCCCGCACAGCATGCTCAGCTATGCGCACTGCATCCGCGAAGATCCGGTGCGCAAGGGCTTGCTCTATCTCGGAACCGAAAACGCGCTCTACCTCTCGTTCGACGATGGAAAGAACTGGCAGCCCCTGCAGACCAGCCTTCCGCACGCGCCGGTCTACTGGATCGCCGTCCAGGAGCGCTTCCACGATCTGAACCTGGCCACCTACGGGCGCGGCTTCTGGATTCTCGATGACATCACTCCCTTGCAGCAGTTGACGCCGGAAATCCTCGCCTCGAACGCGCACCTCTTTGCGCCGCGCGATGCCTACCGTTTCCGTCCCCTTTCGCAGCCGGCAGCGGCCTCTTACGATCCCACCGCGGGGCACAATCCGCCGTATGGCGCTCCCATCAACTTCTATCTCAAGTCCAAGCTCAGCGAAAAGGAGCGCGCGAAAATCACCATCAGCGACGCCGGCGGCAAAGTGCTCCGCGAAATCGAGTGCCGTCCGGCTCGAGAGGAAGGCGCTCGCCGGCCACCGTCCGCAGGGCCGGGTGGAGGCGGTGACGGCGAAGAAGGTGGCGCTGCCGCGTGCGAAGCGAAGCCCGGCATCAACCGCGTCTGGTGGAATTTGCGCGCGGAGCGCGCCACCGAAGTGAAGCTGAGAACTCCTCCGACGTACTCGCCCGATGTCCCGCTCGGCCGCGAAGGCTTTCGGGCCGCTCCCTCAGTCGACCGCATCGCGCTGCTTGTCCCGCCGGGAACGTACACGGTCACACTGGCGGTCGGCCCCGCCGGCACGCAGAGCGGCGAACACGTCGTGGAACAGTCCACGCAAAAGCTCAACGTCCTCAAAGATCCCCATTCGACCGGCAGCGAAGACGACATCCGTGCGCAGCTTCAATTGGTCTCTGCGCTTCGCGATGAAATGAACGCGCTGGCCGAAAGCGTCAATCAGATTGAGTCCATCCGCGCTCAGCTCCTGGCCCTCGACAAGCAGCTTGGCGCCGATGACGAATCGAAAGCCATTCGCAAAGCGGCCGGCGAACTCACCACAAAACTCACGGCGGCCGAAGGGAAAGTAATCCAGCTCCAGGCCACCGGAAGAGGCCAGGACGACGTCCGCTACCCGCCCATGCTGATGCAAAAAATCAGCTACTTGGCCGATGAAGTGGCCAGCTCGGCTGATTTTCCGCCCACCACGCAGCAATCGGACGTGCAACAGGAACTGAAGAAGCAAGGCGACGAATCGTTGCAGGAAATGCGCGACGTGGTGGACAAGGATGTAGCGGGATTCAACTCCATGCTCCGGGAGAAGAACATCCCGAATATCATCATGAAAACACCGTGACAACCTGAGTCGCGGACATCAAGCTTTGCTTTTTTGCAGAACCTCGACGGGCATGTGGCTCAGCTTTGCGAAGATTCGGCTGCGCCGCCGCAGAGGCCACCAGTCGTAAAGATAGATCTGCATCGGCCGCCACATCGCGACCCATCCGGCAATCGTGAGGCTCTCCCGCACGACGACAGCCCACGTGTCTGCCTTGTTGCCCGTTAACATGTTGCTCAGGATCAGACACCCGGCCAGGAACACCAGCCCGATGAAAAGGCTGGTGCGCCCTTGCTGCAGGAGCCGTTTGAACTCCAGGTCCGTGATTTCCGCGCGGTGAGCAAAGTGGTTGTGGACGGCGGTCGCGATCAGTTCTTTGGGGTCATCGGCCGGCCATTGGTCCAGGTAGATACGCAATTTGATCGGAGCGTCGCGCGAGAATTCTTGAGCCCAGCTCACGATGAATTCTTCCGCGTCGTCATCGAGGTCCTTTTCAATGAACGGGGAAGGGTCCATCGAGTTGAAGAGCTGGCTCATGTCGCGCACTTCCACTTTTATGGTGTGCCGATGGCCCCTCTCCGTTGCGACCATCTCCGATCGTGAAGAAAGCTTGAGGGGGGCTGGGCTGCCTTCAGTCTTTGACGTTCTGGCATCTGCCATAAATATCCCGGCTATCGGAAGATGCCGGAAGTATCGCACATAGCTGGGCGCGTGAGGCCGGGCCCATCTTCCTTTTTCTCTTTCCTCTTTTTCTCTTTCCCTCTTCCGCTTTTTCCCTAATCTGTGTTTATCTGTGTCCATCTGTGGTTCGAGGTTCTTCTCATGTTCGAAGGCTCCGAACGCAAACAACTCGAACGCGCCATGCGCGATGCCGGACGCCTCCCTCCCGGCCAATCCGCCACCCTCAAATGGCCCGTCCTCCACGAAGGTCCCGTCCCGCCGTTCGATCCGAAGACGTGGGACTTCCGCATCACCGGACTCGTCGCGCGCCCCGTCCGCCTCACCTGGGACGAATTCAGGCGCCTCCCGATGAAAGAAGTGATTGCGGACATGCACTGCGTCACGCGCTGGAGCCGCTTTGACGTCCGCTGGGAGGGTGTGCCCTTTACCGAAGTTGCGAAACTCGCGCAGTGGAAGCCCGAAGCGAAATACGTGATGGTCCACGCTGAAAACGGCTACACCGCCAACGTTCCTCTCGCCGATTTGCTTCGCCCGGCCACGCTCTTCGCGCTCAAGCACAATGGCGAGCCGCTGCCTGACGAGCACGGCTATCCTGTCCGCCTCGTCGTACCGCACCTCTACGCCTGGAAGAGCGTGAAGTGGGTCCGCGGAATCGAATTCATGCCACAGGACGCCCCCGGCTTCTGGGAGCAGAACGGTTACCACATCTACGGCGACCCCTTCCGCGAACAGCGCTTCTCCTCCGACCCCTGACTCCCCGCCGCCTTGCGCCGCTCGCTTGCCCTGAGGGAACGGCCCGAAGGGCGCTGTCATCCCGGGCGCAGCCGCGCGGACCTTGTCCGTTTCGCGCAGCGAAGGGTGCGCGGCGCAGAGAGGCGTACCGATTGAAATTTCGTTCGTCCTTTGTCTTGTGTGAGTTGCGGCGATTTCCGTTTGCAAAGTGTACCGATTGAAGTTTGGCCACAGAGTGAGCCGGGTGAAGGATAGATTAGAAATTTTTTTGTCGTTTGTTTTCAGTGGGTTGAGTCCGTTTCTAATCTTCAGCGGGTAGATTAGGAGCAGATTACGATGCGGAGGCAGGGAGCGGCCCGTGGCTGCCGACATCGCGTGCAACTGTATATTAGACATGGTGCCGGCCCTGTGTTTTCAACGAGTTACGGCGATTTCTAATCGCGGAACTGTATATTAGAAGTGCGGCGACCCACGATCCGTGGTCCGCGACCCGTGAAGGGCGGCGCACCGAACTCGCCGAACCTAAGGCCCCAAGTTCCATTGACACCGCTTCCCCCTTCTCCTTTCACCTCAGGGTTTGCAAGTACAAACCCTGAGGCGTTTTCAGGTTCAGGGTTTGCAAGTACAAACCCTGTGACCCTGTGCGCTCGATTTTGCCGAGCACAAAAACGAGCCACGGTAGCACGGAAGCGGGATCTTGAACAGGTTCAAAAATTGAGTAGTACGGCTAGAACCAGGGTACGGGCTCGCACCCTTGCAAAAACCGCAAGGACGCGGCACCCGCACAATCTGGAGGCCTCATCGAGGTGGAGGGTGGCCCACCCACCCGTGAAAGTCGGAAAACGAGATCCCAGTGCGCCGAGCCTCCCGACCGCTAGTGCTTGGGCGCCGGCCTTCCCACTGGCACGAGACGCCAGAGCCCGCCGCTTGTTGGCTGGTTGAGGCGTTCGGGAGGGACATTCGCGATCCAGGCTACCGGCTGCCCCGCTGTATCGGAGAGCGCAACAATCTGATCGAGAATCTCTCTAACGGTTGCATCTTTCAGGGTGATGTCGACGTGCTTTTCCTCTAGGGCTCCAATCCCTGGCGAGTCCCCGCCCATGCCGACCGCACGGTTCGGTGGAGTGGGCGTCGTCGCTCTCGGACCGGGTGCAGACAGGACCAAGCTCCGCAGAAGGTTGTTTGCGTCGTTCAGCGTTGAATTTCTGACACTGAAGTCCGGAATGCGGAGGTTGAACAGGTTCGACGGGTCTGCCAGTTCGCTCGGACCGTAGACGATTATGACGCCCTTTTCGGTCTTCCAAGCGTAGTCCGGAAGTTGGGAAACGCATAGATCCATCAGATCACCGATCGTTCCCTTGTCAAGACGGACGGGCAGGGCGCTTGAGAGTGCGCTTGGCGTGACCTTTTCGATGCCGATGGGGATGTGATACGTCTCGGCAATGCTCAACAAGGTGGGGACAAGCGGTACTGCCTTATTATCAAACCCCTGTACGGCCTCGTCCAAGATCTTCGGCCGTTGGGCGTCTGCCGGGTGACGCTCCTGCCCTGCGAGCACTGTCGAAAGGGCTCCGAGTGTAAGCAGCAAAAGCGTAGCTTTGATTCCGGGGCGGGAGCGATTAAACGTTACATATAACATAACCTTTCCCCCTGATCTGCCTATTGACCATTGATAGTAATACCGCTGCACGTATAGACCGCCGTCTTCACGTCGGTGGTTAACACGACGCCAGCCACCTTCCACGTCTGGTTCTCGGTTGATTGGCAGCTACCTCCGTTGAGGCGGGCCGTGGAGCAAGTGGAGTACGTGTCGGGAAACTGCCCACTGGAATCCGTATAGCCTGTCCCGGTCGTGCCGCCCGTGGCGGGAAACCCGCAGGAATTGGTTCCCCACCCGTCCGTGTGTCTTCGAGGCATCTTACTGCCCGTCTATGGTGATTGAGCCGCACTTGTAGACTGAACCCGGGCGGGAAAAGAGGCTGCCGACGGGCTCTTTGTTCAAGGAGTCACGGTCAACGCGATCTCGTTCGATTTCACGACGCCGTCTGTAGGGCCGCCGACGGTGCGGGACACCCGGAGCTTGTATTGGCCTGGCCGAGTCATGTCTGCGATACGGCTGATAAGGACCTTTTCTTCGGCGCTATCGCCGGGCTTGAGCGTCTTAGCCCTAATGCTGCCTATCATTTCCCGATGCTTGTTGCGCACCAGGTTGCCGACGCTGTCACGAAGCTCGTAACGGTACGCCATGTCTACGCCATCGGCGTAAAAGGATCCCGCGTCAATGTCATGCGTGGAGGTGTTGGTGATCTTGATTGTGAGGTCGACTTCGGAGCCGACCTTGATGTGTGCTGGAGCGCTGATCGTCAGTGAAAAATCGGGTGAAGTGGCGTTGCCCTCTTGGCTGAGACAGGGCGCAGCGAGGGCCGCCGCCAACAGAACGAGCCAAAACATTTTTCTCATAGACTCCTCCCTGCTGCCGGTCTCCTACTGGCAGCTCGTGTTTCAGGTTTCCGTTCCAGACTCCGCTGCGTGGGTTCCGTACTCGTGCGCCAACTCCCACGCTGGTATCATCGGCTTGGTCGTGCGTCAACGAATGCTTCGCGTTTCGGAAAAGGCCGGCCACCCGGCCTCTGGGAGCAGAACGGTTACCACATCTATGGCGACCCCTTCCGCGAACCGCGCTTCTCCTCCGACCCCTGACGCTGCTGGCCTACTACCTCCCGCGCGCTGTCACGAACCCTCAGGGTTGGCAGTTTGTTATGGATTCGTGGCAGAATTGGCCCGTTAGCAGCGGTTCTCCGATGAGCACCGGTAAGCTCACAATCGCGGTTCGGGTCGTTCTCGGTCTGGCGCTGGCTGTGGCTCTCTTCTACGCCATCGTGATTTACAAGTTCAGCCACATGAAACTGGGGCTCGACCCGGAATTCGCGAAGGACGTTCAGGATATTGGCGTGGCGGTAAAGGGCATAGCAGGAGAAGCGCTCTTCGAATATGGCAACCTCATTCCGAACGAGGCGAGCATGCCCGCAGGGTCCGACGGAATAGAGAAGGCAAGAACCTTGATGGCGGCCTACGGGAAGGATCCCGGGAAATTCAAGAAATATGCCGCGTTGTTTGACACAGCCGTCAACGCGGGCGCCGTGGGCGATGCCGTTCTGCAAATGCCCCCCTCGGCCAGACTGCCAGCGAACAGTTTGGGCCTACGTTCCTTAAGGGGAGACCAAAGGGTTGACGCCTGGGGCCATCCCTACTGCCTGCTGACCTCGCGGAATCTCCTCGCAGTTATCAGTCTCGGGCCCGAGGCAAAGACGGCGGCCACCTGTCGGAACCTTGAGATTTCCAAGGAGAAGATATTCTCCGCTCAGAGGAACCTCTACGAGCGCCCTTCTGGCGAAGTGATACTAATTGTCGATCGAACCTCGAGAGACCCCTCCATCAAGCAGGCCATGGAAAGGCGATAGCGCCGTTACCTTCCGCGAACACCGCTTCAGCGCCGATTCTTGAAAAAGGGAGGGCACACTTGCCTCGCAAAAACCGGACACGCCGCGCGGTCCGCGCCGGCACACTGGGGTTGCTGGCCCTTGCTATCGTCTCGTCCGCGCAGAATAACGGTCAAAGGGAACCGCTCTGCAGCGAAGACTCCAAGAGCCGGGTCGAAGTCGCGGACGCCAATATGAGTATCCTCGGTCTCGCAATCGGTCACGCATCCTTGAAGGATGTTCAGGCTAGGCTGGGAAACGCCCGAACAGTGCCGGTTTCGAAAGAAGAGGAGAGCGACGTTGCCCTCTGCTATGTGTCTCCCACCGACGGTACGGTCCTTATCTTCTACTCGGGCTCGATGGCGGGCTGGGTAGACGTCACCGGGTTTGCGCTATGGGCCCGTGAAGCTCAATATCCTCGCGCGTCAGACTGTCTGAGTTCCAAGTTGGTATCGCGAAGCTTAGCCACAACCGGGGGCGTTCGGCTCGGCCTGACGAAGGAAGAGCTTCAGCGGCTGCTTGGCCAACCGACTGGATTCGGAAAAGCTTCGATCAAATATCAATATGTTTGCCGCCGGAAGATGACCGATGACGAAATCAAGCGATTCAAGACCGTCAACAATTGGGATGTCGCAAGTGACCCTTATTTTGATGTCTCCTCGACGGTCGACGTGCGGCTGATTGACTCGCAAGTGTCGCGACTTCAAATCAGCAAGATCGAATCCTACTAAAAACGCTCAGTCACGCGTTCGCTGCGCCCGCTGCGATGCCGGCTGACTTTATGGCCGGCCCTCGCCGGGTTCGGAAACCGCAGAACCGCGAGGCTGCGCGAAACCTCGCGGCATGCTCGAAGCGATCCGACCGTAGACTTGGTTTCACTCCGAAACGCCTCTGTACCGCTGGCGTCCCGCCGGCAAATCTAGAATCCAAATTTGAAATTGGCTCTGAACCTGGCGCCGCCCTGTCGTGAGCGAACAAAGCCTCGTGCCAAAGTCTAATGGCAACAAAACACCCCTTTTCGGGATTTGCACCTGCCTGCCCGCCGTGGCGGGCAAACCCTGAGGTGAAAGGAGAAGGGAGGAAGCGGTGTTAAGGGAACTTGGGGCCTCAGGTTCGGCGAGTTCAGTGCGCCGCCCTTCACGGGTCGCGGACCACGGATCGCGCCGCGCCGCATTTCTAATATACAGTTCCGCGATTAGAAATCGCCGTAACTCGTTGAAAACACAGGGCCGGCACCATGTCTAATATACAGTTGCACGCGATGCCGATACGTGCGGGCCGCGTCTTGCCTCCGCTTCCTAATCTTCTTCTAATCTGCCCGCTGAAGATTAGAAATCGAATCAACCCCATGAAAACAAGCGACATAAAAATTTCTAATCTATCCTTCGCCCGCCTCAACGCGCTCCGGCACGGCGCTCCGGACCTCCAACCTCCAGATCCTAATCGCAACAGTTCAGGATTAGAATTCCGCCTAACTCATAGAAAACAAAGCCTCGTACAAAAGTCTAATCGCAACAAAAACGGCAATTCGGCAAACGATCCTTGCGCGCCTGTCTTCTTTACCGAGGCAACAGTCTCCCAACCCCCGCTTCGTCACGCATCCGAATCTTGCTATATTGAGTTGAACGCTGTGGCTGCGGTCCGGCAGGTTCCTTTCCGGGCTGTCTCAATTCCTGTGGGCGAGGCATCGATGGGCTCAAAGCGCACTCCTGAATTCTTTGCGGGCAAAGACATCAAAATCGGGATCATCGGCTGCGGGTACGTCGGTCTGCCGCTGGCGTTGCGCTTTGCGGACGTCGGCCATCGCGTCACCGGCTTCGATCTCGACAAGACCAAAGTCGACAAGCTGAACGCGGGGCAGAGCTACATCCAGCACATTTCCGCCGACAAGATCAAACAGCACGTGCAAGCCAAGCACTTTGACGCCACCACGGACTTCGCTCGCTTGCGCGATATGGATGCCGTGCTGATCTGCGTCCCCACGCCTCTCGACGAGCGGCGCGAGCCCGACCTGAGCTACGTCGAAAACACGGCGCGCGCCATCGCGCCCAATTTGCAGCGCGACCAGTTGATCGTCCTCGAGAGCACGACATATCCCGGCACCACCGAAGAACTGGTGCTGCCGATTCTCGAAAAGGGCGGCCTGCGCTGCCCAATCGACCGCGGCGCCGGCAGCAAGCCCGGCAAAGAGGCAGCCACCGATTTCTACCTCGCCTTTTCGCCCGAGCGCGAGGATCCCGGCAACAAGCAATACGGTCTCGCCCAGATTCCGAAGGTCGTAGGCGGGGTGAATCCGGCGAGCGGCCGCGCCGCGGCAGGACTCTACGCGCAGATCGTGTCGCGCGTCGTGCCCGTCAGCTCCACGCGCGCGGCGGAGATGGTGAAGCTGCTCGAGAATATCTTCCGCTGCGTCAACATCGCGCTCGTCAACGAGCTGAAGCAGCTCAGCCTGCGCATGGGGCTCGATATCTGGGAGGTGATCGACAGCGCGGCGACGAAGCCGTTCGGCTTCATGCCGTTCTATCCGGGGCCCGGATTGGGCGGCCACTGCATCCCGGTCGATCCCTACTACCTCTCATGGAAGGCGCGCGAGTACGATTTCGCCACGCGCTTCATCGAACTGGCCGGCGAAATCAACACGTCGATGCCCTACCATGTCGTCGACGCGGTGGCGGCCGCGCTCAACGAGCGCGAGAAGAGCCTGAAGGGCTCGAAGATTCTCCTCCTGGGCGTTGCGTACAAGAAGGACGTGGACGACCTGCGCGAGTCCCCCTCACTGAAACTGCTCGAGCTGCTGACCCAGGCCGGCGCGAAGCTCGATTACAACGATCCCTACTTCCCGGCGCTCTTCAAGATGCGCCATTACGACTTTTCGAACATGCGTTCGGTGGAACTCACGCCGAAGCGGCTGGGCAGCTACGACTGCGTGTTGATCGCCACCGACCATTCGAGCTACGACTACGACGCCATCGCGAAGCATGCGAAGCTTGTGGTCGACACGCGGAACGCGACGCGAAAAATCAAGGAAGGACGCGAGAAAGTGGTGCACTGCTAGATCGTCGATCGGCGAAAGCGCGAATACTAGGCGAATCAGTTATCCCCCGCCGCGCGGCCCGAAACGTAACTCCTTCAACAACAATGAGATACGGCGTGAGGCGGTGTTTACTTTCAGGGCGCGATGGCCGGGAAAGTCCCATTGCCGCCGGCGTTTCGTGTCGCTAAGGTATCGAGACTATGCCAGTCACGCGCACCGACGCGGAAAAGAAAACCTGGATCGCCGATCCCGGCCGGCGCCGGAGCATGCGCGTGCTCCTGAGCGTCCCGATTTTCGTGAGCGGGAAAAACGCCTCGGGCCAGGATTTCCAGGAAGAGACACGCACGCTCGTCGTCAACGCGCACGGAGCCTTGATTTCGCTCGCGACTCCGGTGGTAGCCGACCAGCGAGTCACCCTGGCGAACAAAGCCACAGCGCAGTCCCTGCAGTGCCGCGTCGTATATCTCGGAACCGCCCAGGCTGGAAAAGTGCAGATGGGAATTGAATTCGAAAGGCCCTCGCCTTCGTTCTGGCAGATTGATTTCCCGCCGGATGATTGGGTCGTCCCCGAAAACTGACGCTTCTCTGCGGCAAATTCACAATCATTGGTTCGCGGACTGCATTTCGACGCGCAAGCTGCCGAAAGGCAAGTCGGCGGCCATCACAACCGGCGTTCGCGCGGCATCGCTCGCGAGCCACACCGTGAAATCGATTCCCGAAACTTCCTTGTTCCGCTGGAAAACGTGGATTGCGATGCGTGACGCCGAGAACTTTCCCGCCGGCACTTCGACCGCTTCGCTCGAAGCCTCGATCCTGGCGCGCATCTCGTAGAGATCATGGCCGTCGTAGACCGGCATGCGCACTTCGGGCGTGCGCTGCCAGTCCACCGCGCGCAGCGAGTACAGCGCTCCGAGGGGATCGCGCGTTCCGGGCAGTACGATCACAGCGGCGCCGGGCGCGCGGGGCGTCTGCCCCTCGGGCACAAACCTCCAAACCTGCTCCAGCTTCCGTCCCATCTCATCGAGGTGATTTTCGTACTGGCGGCTCTCGCCGGTCGCGGCGTCGGTATAGGAATCGAACTGATCGTCGATCGCAAAGAGCGTGCGCACCGGGCTCACGGTGTGAGCGGTGGCGCGGAAATGCCAGGTTCGCCACCCATAGAGGTCGCGCCGCTCCGGGACGCTGAGTTCCACGGAAGCTGCCGTCGTGAAGGAAGCCCACGAGACTTCGTACTTCAAGATCTCGCCGACCCGGAACGGCATCGGCAAGTCTCTTGGCGCCGGGGCAAGAGGCTTTGCCTTGGGCGGTTTGCGTGTTGATGTCTGTACGGCTCGAAGTGTGGCCGCACGAAACACGGCCGGCACAAATCCGATTGCGATGCAGAGAGCAACCGTAACGAGAGGGAGGAACTTGGTTCCTGTGAATCTTGCCTGGGGCATCGGGCGCAAGATATAGTCAATCGCACTCGAACGAGAGACGCAAGGCCATCCGTTCGAGGGACGCATCGCAGGACGGGAAGCAGCTCGGCGCCGGGCCTTCTCCCAAAGGAGATCAACGGTTGCGCTACCTGGTGACGGGTGGTGCCGGATTCATCGGCTCAAACATCGTCGAAGAACTTGTGCGGCGCGGGCATGACGTTGTCGTTCTCGACGACCTCTCCGCAGGCAAGGAAGAGAATCTCGCAGACGTCCGGAAGAAGATTGAGCTTCGCATCGAAACGATAGCGAACCTGGCCGCCGTCCATGCGGCGTGCAAAGGAATCGATTTCGTGCTGCACCTGGCGGCGCGCACGTCAGTGCCGCGCTCCGTGGCTGATCCGATCGACACGAATTCCGCCAACATCGACGGCACGTTGAACGTGCTGGTCGCGGCGCGCGACGCCAAAGTGCGGCGCGTCGTGTACGCAGCATCGTCATCGGCGTACGGCGAAACACCCGAATTGCCCAAACTCGAGACGATGCAGCCCGTGCCGATCTCGCCGTACGGCGTGACGAAATACGTCGGCGAGCTATATGCGCAGGTCTTCGGCCACGCCTACGGCCTCGAGAACGTGTCGGTGCGGTTCTTCAATGTGTTCGGTCCGCGCCAGGATCCGACGTCGCAGTACTCCGGCGTCCTTTCGCGATTCATGCTCGCAATACTCTCGGACGAGCAGCCTACGGTTTACGGCGATGGCGAGCAATCGCGCGATTTCACCTACATCGCGAACATCGTGGACGAAGTGCTGCGCGCGTGTGAAGCGAAGGGCGTGTCAGGCAGGGTCTTCAACGGCGGCACGGGCGAGCGCATCACGCTCAACGAAGTGCTGAAGCTGCTTGAGAAAATCACCGGCAAGAAAGTCCGCGCGAAGTACGAACCGCCTCGCACTGGAGACATTCTCCATTCGCAGGCCGACATTTCGCTCGCGCGAAAGATGCTCGGCTATGAGCCGACGGTTCATTTCGAGGAAGGCCTGCGCCGCACCTGGGAGTGGTACAAGGCAACCTACAGCGGGGAATAGTCGCCTTCTTAGCGGCTACCGTTCAGGTGCCCGGGCAGGTCGACGAGGGAATCGAGGAGGAGATCTGGAGGATTCGCGCGGAGCCCCTCGACGCCGAGGCCGTACGTAACACCACAGGCCCAGATTCCCGCGTTGCGTGCCGTGCGGACGTCGACATCTGAATCGCCCACCATCATGGCCTCCTGCGGAGCGGAACCCAGATCGCGAAGCAGGATGTGAACGCCCATCGGGTCGGGCTTCTTTCGTTCGAAGCTGTTCCCGCCATAAACGTACCGGAAGTAGGAGGCAAGGCCGAGGCCCTCGAGAATGAGGCGGCTGAACTTGACCGGCTTGTTTGTGAGCACGGCCATTGGGCGCGGAGCAAGCAGGGCAAGTCCTTCGCGCACGCCCGGATACGTGACCGTATTGTCCAGCATGTGAGAACGGTAGTAGGAGAGGAAATAATCGAGGCCGCGGCTGGCCTCTTCATCCGCGATTTCGGCACCCGGGGCGCCTTCCGTCAGCGAGCGGCGGACCAGCACCGGGGCGCCATTGCCCACGAAGCCATAAATCGTCTCGTGCGAAAGCGGCGCGCGCCCCATGTGCACGAGCATCGCGTTGATCGAAAGCGCGAGATCGAGCTTCGAATCGATCAAGGTTCCGTCGAGATCGAAGATCAGGACGCGCACGCCGGGAAAGCCGTGATTTTCAGACATTCGTTTCGAGCTGCCGGAAAGTCCTACATTTTATGCGGCACGCAGCGGGATGTCACTCCTGTTAGAATGATTGGTTTTTGCGCCGCTAACCACGAGGCCCACATGGCTGAAATCCGACCATTCCGCGCATTTCGATATGACATCGAACGCGTCGAGCTCAAGAAAGTGCTGACGCAGCCCTACGACAAGATCACGCCGGCCATGCAGGAGGCTTACTACGCCGCGAGTCCGTACAACCTGATCGCGATTGAAAAGGGAAAGGTCCTTCCCGGCGACACGGCGCAGGACAGTGTTTACACGCGCGCGGCGGCGAAGCTCGAGGAATGGATCGCGCAGAAGATTGTGGTCCAGGATCCCGAGCCGAGCATTTACGTCTACTCGCAGGAGTATTTTGTTCCGGGCACGCACTCGCGGCACGAACGCACCGGGTTCATTGCCCTGGGGCGAATGGAAGACTACGACGCGAAGGTGGTGTTTCGTCACGAGCGCACGCTCTCCGCGCCGAAGGCAGACCGGCTGGAACTCCTGCGGCACACCCGCGCGCAGACCGGCCAGCTTTTCATGCTCTACGATGATTCCAGCCGAGCGATCGACGGCCTGCTGCAAGAGATCGCGCGCAAGAGCATGCCGCTCGAGTTGCGGGACGAATTCGACGTGCTGCACAGGCTGTGGCAGGTGTCTGATTCCGCACTCGTACGGCGCATCCAGGCAACGATGGCGGAGAAAAAGCTGGTGATTGCGGACGGCCATCACCGCTACGAAACCGCGCTGAACTTTCGCAACGAATGCCGCGCAAAGTCCGGGAAGATCGACCCCCTCGCCGCGCACGAATTCGCGATGATGACGTTCATCAACGCGCGGACGAAGGGGCTGACCATCCTGCCGACGCACCGGCTGCTGCGAAACCTCCCGAACTTCAAATTCGAGGGGTTTCGCCAGGCACTCGGTCCGATCTTCGACTGGTACTCGTACCCGTTCCAGAATTCGGACGAACGGGCCGCCAGCTATACGGAGTTCCGGAAAGACCTCGAAGCACGCAGCCGCGAGCGCCGGGCCATCGGCATTTATCCGGGCGCGGACGCGTTTTACTTGTTCCTGCTACGGCGAGACGCGGACCTCGAAGCTCTCCTGCCGGACCTTTCCGAAGGGCAGCGGGAACTCGACGTCGTGCTGCTCCACCGGCTGATTCTCGAAAAGGGGCTTGGGATTACCGCCGAAGCGGTGACTGCCGAGAAGAACGTGGCCTATGAACGGGAGATGGACACAGCAATCGCAGCCGTCGACAGCGGCGACGCGCAACTTGCGTGCCTGCTGAACCCGGTCCGCGTGGAACAAGTGATGGCTATCGCGATGGGTGGAGACGTACTGCCGCAGAAATCGACCGACTTCTACCCGAAGCTCCTGAGTGGCGTCACAATCTATCGAGTCGAAGGACGGGTGGAGTAGGGTCCCGCGCTCGAAGTAATTCCCCGCACGCGGGTTAGAAGAGCCCGGCCGCAGTTCTCCTGAGCCGTGCTGCAGAAACCCTTCCCTTGGCGACTAGGTGGATGATGATTCCGGCCGGACTACTGCCCGAAGCTCTGGATGGCGGCCGTTTCGCTCTCATAGGTGTCGAAAACGGTCATCAGTTTCGTGACTTGCAGAACCTCTTTGAACTTTGCACCCAGGTTCGCGAGTTTCAGAGTGGCGCCCTGCGACCGCGCGCTGTGAAAGGTGGCGACGAGGGTTCCCAGGCCGGCGCTATCGATGTAGCTGACGTTCGCCATGTTCAGCACAATCTTCTTCTTGCCCGCCGCAAGCAAACTCTTCACTTTTTCACGAAACGAGTTGCTTTCTTCGCCCAACACGATGCGGCCTTCGATCTCCAGCGCAGTGACCCCGTTTACATCCCGATCCGTCATTCTCAGTGCCACGTTCACCCCTCCTGAAAATTTCTCATTGCGATTTTGAACTGTGTACCACCCAAACGGCGGCCGTCTCTCCGTGCGGTTTGATGACGGTCAGTAAAAGTCCGAGCAGGACATGTAGTATCCGCAGCCCGGGCAAATCAGCTTGCAGCTTCGCTCCTCAAGTCGCGCCGAGCAACGCGGGCAATATCCTGAAGCGAATTCCGGATTTCGCTCGGGAACCGAAACGGCCCCTGCGTCCCGCCGGTCGGCAGGACCTTCGCCCGCCCCCGAGGCCCCATTTCCCTCTATCATCGCCGGGCACCCTTCGGACGGACGTTTATAGCACATCCCTGTCTATGGGGAAAAGCAAACCTGACGGGCGCGGGCCCCCCCAAAGAGGGACGGTCCCCACATCCAATCCGTTAGACACCCGTTGAGGGGCGAAAGTGCCACTGCCTCAGGTGAAATCGGCAGTGTACGGGGCTATACTGCGAAAAGGGGCAACCGGACGCCGGCGCACGGCGTCTGATAGATAGGAGCGGAAGCCATGAGCGTTCGAAATCAGGCAAGGCTAGCCGCCGTAATCGTTGCCAGCGCTATCCTCGTTGTACCGTCCATTACATCCGCACAGCGATCCTCAAGCCGCGGGGCAGGCATGTCTGCGGCCACGTCGGCGCCGGCACATCGCGCATCAGCCACCAGCGTCCACGCGACCAGCAAGGCGAGCAGCCGGCCTGCGATCAGCGCCAGCCCCAGACAGAGCCCCCGACCGGCGAACTCGTTTGCGTCCGCCGGATCTCCCCTATCGGTTCAGGACTTGCTGAACATAACCCCAAACTCGGGGTTCAATTGGGAGCACGTGAACGCGATCGACAAGGACCTCGCGATCAAGGCGTTGATCGATCCAGTGACGGAGTTGGAGGTCGCGCAGGCTGAAAGGCTGCTGAGCCTGAACGGAGGGGCGTTCTCCGGCGGAGCCTACATACTCGGCGGCGGATACTATATGCCGACTGAAACCGATGAAGGTCAACAGGTTGCCGAGCCAGCCCAAGCGGCGGAGTCGCAACCCGCGCCAGCGCCGCAACCGCAGATCATCGTCCTTCAGCAGGCCCCGGCGCAGCAGGCCGCGCAGCCAAGCGGCAACGAAGCTTCGGCCGCCAACGCAGAGATTCCCGACGAGGGGCAATTCACCTTGATTCTTCGTGACGGAAGACAGATCGAGGCGGTCGCGTTCACGCACATGAACGACAAGATCGTCTACATCACCACAGACGGGGGGCGCCGAACCATTCGCGCAAGCGATCTCGACGCAGACGCGACCGTACGGGTCAACGAGGAACGCGGTACGCCGATGCAACTCCCTCTCTAGCCGCGATCCACTTCCACGCGTCGCCGCATAACTCCAACTGTTCGCTAGCTTCCCGAACGATGGACGGGTTCGGGCATGTAAGGACCCGCTTCAGCCGGCAGACCAGCCCGTTCAAACTGGATGGTCGTGTGCGTGATGTTGAAGTCGTGTTCCAGCGCGCCGCGGATGCCCGCCAGAATCTTCTCGCTGTCTTCCATGTGCATGTCCGGAATGCGGACGTGACAGGAGAGCGCGACCATGTCCGTCCCGAGCGTCCAGATATGAATGTCATGAACCTCCTGAACGCGGGGAATGCGCAGTATCGCGGCGGCGACGTCTTCGAGGCGAATCTCTCGCGGCAGCCCTTCGAGCAGAATGTGGCCGCTCTCGCGGAGAATGCCTACGCCGGACCAGAGAACCATCGCGCCGATGCCGATGCCAATGACCGGGTCCACCCATTGCGCGCCGGTCCATCGAATGGCCAGCGCTCCGGCAAAAATGGCGATGTTGGAGAGGGCGTCACCGAGATTGTGCAACCAGACGGCGCGGACGTTCAAATCGCGCCGCCCGCGGTGCAGAGACAGCGTGATGCCGCCATTGATCACCAGCGCCAGAAGCGAGACCCAGAGCATGACGCCGGCGTGCACCCCGACCGGATGGCGCAGGCGCAGCGCCGATTCGTAGATCAGGAAGATGGCAACGAATTGGAGCAGCATCGCGTTCACGAATGCGGCGAGGATTCCCGCGCGATGGTAACCGTAGGTCTTTTCCGGCGTTGGCGGACGCAGCGCGAGGAGCATGCCAATCCAGGAGATGACCAGCGTCGGAACGTCGGTGAGATTGTGAACGGCGTCGCCCAGAAGGGCGATCGAGTGACCCAGGTAGCCGGCCGCGAGCTCCGTGGCGACCAAGAGAAACGTGACCGCAACGGCAACACCCAAGACGCCGCTCATTCCTTTGCTCATTCCCTGAGCGACGCCGTGCGAATGGGCGTGGCCGTGCGAGTGGTGGCTGCCGTGGTCGTGGAAGTGCATCGCCAGATTCTAGCCGCAGAAAGCTCCCTGGGACAGCCTTAACACGTGTTTGTCGACCGGCGCATCAACGGTTTGCCGGGGCCCTGGCGCGCCGGGTCTCGCAACGAACCGGGTTAACGAAACCCGATTGACTTCCCTCGCCGCCCCCGCCTACCATGACCTTCGAGCTCAGCTCTGGGAGCTCCGAGGGCGCTTGAGTCACGCGTCACGATTTACCCGGCGATGACGCAACACACCGCCAAGCTGGTCTTTTGGGGAGTGCGCGGCTCGACGCCGACGCTGGAGCGCGACACGTGGCGCTATGGCGGAAACACGCCTTGCCTCGAACTCACCGCGCCGGACGGGACGCCGTTCATCCTTGACTGCGGCACGGGACTCCGGATGCTGGGCAACGACTGGACCAGCACTCGCGGCGACTCGGGCATCGACGCCCAGGTGCTAGTCACGCATTATCATTGGGATCATATCCAGGGCATCCCGTTCTTCCATCCGTTTTTCGAGGCGCGCAACCGCTTCCACTTTTACAGTTTTCAATCGAAGCATCTCGGCCCGAATAGTTTGCGTCAAGTGCTCGAGGCGCAGCTTGCGAAACCGTATTTTCCCGTCGATCTGAGCATGATGACCGCGGAGCGCGATTTTCGCGAAATCTCGGGCGGCGAGAAATGGGAAGTCAACGGGACGAAAATAAGCACGGCGTGGCTGAATCACCCGCAAGGCTGCCTGGGATACAGGTTGGACACAACCGTCGGGTCCGTCGTGTATGCCACGGACAATGAGCCTGGCGCGCCCGAATTCGACGCCAGTTTGCGGCAACTCGCGAACGCGGCGGACGTCCTGATCTACGACGCGCAGTATTCCCCCGAGCAGCTCGCCTCGACGCACAAGGGCTGGGGACATTCAAGCTGGCTGGAGGGTGTGAAAATCGCGCGCGAAGCGAAGGTGCGAAACCTCGTCCTCTTTCACCACGATCCGGATTCGTCGGACAAGAGGGTCGATGGCTTCCTTTCCGCCGCGCGACAGGAGTTTCCGGCCACGTGGGCAGGGACGGAAGGAATGTCGATCACATTGAGCGAGCGCGGCGTCGATGTTGCCCTGCGGGGATCTCGCGTGGGGTTACGGCGCCGCCTGCGCTTCACGGCGACTGTCAGCGGCCAATCCGAGGACGGCTCGCCATTCCAGGAGAAGGCAACGGTCCGCGATTTAAGCCTTCAAGGCGCCTATCTGTGCCTGAAGAGCCGCCCTCGGCTGCAGTCGGAAATGCGCGTGGTGATCGAGGCGGCGGGAGATCGAGACAGATCAAGCATGCTTTCGCTGCGCGGAACGGTTGTCCATTGCGATCCGGGCCGCGAGAAGAGTGAGAACGGCGTCGGAGTGGTCTTCATCGAAGACGGCGAGCCTAGTCACCCGACTGGCTGAGGGCGAGCGGCCTGCCGAGCAGAAACGGGCCGAGCGCCGCACCGATCGGAAGCTGTGCGTCACGCCACTTCAGGGTTAGTCGCGGTCCCCCAACTTCGATATCTGCGCATCCAGATCAGCCAATGCCTGATTGAGTTGATCGATATACCTTGGATTTTGGCTCGAACGTAATTCCCGTTCGACGCGAGCGCGCGACAGCAGAAGAACTTCCCTCCGGCGATGCGCTTCGACTTGTTCAGGAGTTGATTGGGCTGTCTTTGGTGATTTCTTCTTCGATTGCGAATCTTCCACTTGGCCTTCCACCGATTTGCTTTCCCATCCTCTCGCCATGCTTGGGATTCTACGCTGCTTGCCAGTCTCTCTTAAGTCTTTTCCCGTCGAGAGTTCGCAATCGAGAACGACTCCAAACGAGCCGCTGCCTCTTTTGGCTCAGTCCGTTCCGGGCTGAGGTGAGCGTGGCGGAGTTTTCGAAGCGCTTGCGCCGATGGCAATCGGGGCAAGGCCTGCCGCCTTGAGTTGGGCATTGAGTACCGGCACGTCTTTCGTCGTGAGAGCCGCCCATTTCGACATCGTCGCGGCCAGAGTCGCTTGCGCGTCGGCGAGAGCCTTCATGGCTTCGGCGGTCGGCGCCTCATCGCCGCTATCCACGACAGAGGAGATCCGCAGAAACTCGCCGCTTAGGAAGGTTAAGCTCGAGCGCTCCGTCGGCGGCAGGGGTTGGTTGCCCGGTGCGACGGGCGTCGGCGGAACGCCGCCGATGGCTTCTGCCTTTCGATCGAGGGCATCGAGCGCTGCCGTCAGCGCGGTGTTGCTGCTTGTCTGCGGGCGAAGCTGCCGGATCTGTGTGCGAACCTGATCCACATTGTGTCGCGCCGCGTTGATCTGAATCTGCCTCTCGGAAATCTCGCTCCCAATGGCGAATTGCTTCTGCAGGTCCGCAAGCGGAGTCTTGATGCGCGGGTCGATCTTCACGGTGAGGGGCTGCGTGTATGATTTGCCTCCGACTGTCAGCTTCACGGTGTAAGTGCCGGGAAGAGCCGCGAGACCTCCCGGCCCGAAGCCGAATCCGCCGAACCGGCCGCCGCCCGCGACTGGCGTGTGATGCAGGTCCCAAATCCACCGATGCATGCCTGCCGAGGTGGATGGTGGCTGCGCCGTAGTCCTCCAGAACGCAGGAAATTCGAGCGTCTCAGGTTTCACGGGAGGCGCATGGTCCTCGCTCGAATACTTCCGGACCAGTTCGCCCTTCGCGTTGAGGATCTCGATCACGAGCGGACCCGCTTCTGCCGACTTCAAGCAGTAATCGATCATCGCGCCGACCGGCGGATTTTCGGCAAGGGCTTCGTCGCGTGGCATCGGCGAGCCGTAGTCGGCGCCCGCGTGCATCCTGATTGCGATTGCTGGACGGAACAGGTACGCATCAGCTTGCGCCACTTGGCCGGTAATCTGTCGCAGCGCGGTGATGTCGTCGAGGACCCAGAAACCTCGTCCGTGCGTGGCCACGATCAAGTCGTCGCCGTGAACGGCAAGGTCGCGCATCGAAGAAGGCGGCAGATTGAGCTGCAGGGATTGCCAATCGTCGCCATCGTTGAATGAAACGTAGACGCCGAGCTCTGTGCCTGCAAACAGCAGCCCCTTACGCTTGGTGTCTTCTTTGACGGTCTGCATGTAGACGCCCGCCGGGAGGCCGTTGGTGATGCGCTGCCACGTCTTGCCGGAATCGCGCGTGCGATAGATGTAGGGTTCGTTGTCCTCCAGGCGGTGGCGGTCGATGGCAGCGTAGGCCTCGTTTGGATCAGAGTGCGAGGCCTGAATCATGACGATTTTGCTCCAAGGCGTGAGGTCGGGTGGCGTAACGTTTCGCCACGTCTTTCCGCCGTCTCGCGTCAACTGAATGTAGCCATCGTCGGTGCCAATCCAGATCGTGTCCGCGTGCGCCGGAATCGGCGACGGCGCAATCGTATAGATCACTCCCCGGCGTTTGCCGGCAGGCGCATCGCTGGCGGTCGCGTCGTCAAGATTCGCGGGCACGCCGGGATCCTCGCGCGTCAAATCGGGACTGATCTGCGTCCAGCTATTGCCGCCATCGATCGTCTTGAACAGGAACTGGTCGCCGAAGTAAAGGGCATGCGGATCGGCTTCGGAAAAGAGGAGAGGCAATGTCCACGTCCGGCGGAATGGGCCTTCTTTTTGTCGGCTTAGCTCCGGCGAGACATTTCGCATCTCGCCCGTAATCACGTTGCACTTCTCGACGGTTCCGCCGAAGAGTATTTCGGGATGCAACGGATCGGGCGCCGTGTAGCCGCTCTCGCCGCCGGCGCAGATTCCAGTCCAATCGTGCATCGAGATTTCAGAGTGACTGCTGCGCGTAGGGACACCCATTGAGCCACTGTCCTGCTGAGCGCCGGTCGCCCAGTACGGAAATCGGTAGTCGGGCGCGACATGGTAGAGCTGCGCGGTCGGCTGGTTGTACCAGGAACTCCACGTCTTCGCACCGTCCACGCTGACCACCGTGCCCTGGTCGCTGGCGAGAATCATTCGCTTCGGGTCGTCGGGATAGATCCAAAGCTGGTGATAGTCGTCGCCGCCCGGAGCACCTTTCAGCGCCGTCCACGTCTTTCCGCCATCGCTTGAGCGATAGACCGACGTGTTCGAAACGTACAGCGTCTTGGGATCTTTCGGGTCCACGACCACATTGCAGAAGTACCAGCCGCGGCCCCAGACGCGAGCCTCATTCGACATCTTCCGCCATGAGGCGCCGGCATCGTCCGACCGGTAGATTCCTCCCTCCTTGGCGTCGATGATCGCGTAAACCAAATTCGGGTTGGTGGGAGCGACCGCGATTCCGATGCGGCCGACGCGTTCGGCCGGCAAGCCCTTCGTGAGCTGCTCCCACGTGTCGCCGCCGTCTGCCGACTTGAAGATTCCGCTGCCGGGGCCGTACGAAGGCGGATAGATACTCCACGGCGGACGGCGCGTGTTCCAGAGAGTCGCGTAGATCGTTCGGGAATTCTGGGGATCAAAGGCGAGATCAATCGCGCCGATGCCATCGCCCTTGTAGAGAACCTTCTGCCAGGTCGAGCCGCCGTCCGTTGAGCGAAACACGCCGCGGTCGGGGTTCGCGCCATAGGCATGACCCAGCGCGGCAACGAAAACGACGTCCGGATTCTTCGGATCGACAAGGATGCGGCCGATCTGGCGCGTGTTGTCGAGACCGACATGAGTCCATGTCTGGCCGGCGTCCGTCGATTTGTACATGCCGTCGCCGAATGAGATCTGCGAGCGCATGTCGGCCTCGCCGGTGCCCACGTAGACGACGTTGGGATTCGATGGCGCAACCGCGATCGCGCCAATCGAGGCTACGGGTTGCGAGTCAAACACAGGCGTCCATGTGCGGCCGGAATTCTCCGACTTCCACACTCCGCCGCCGACCGATCCAAAATAGAACGTGTCCGGCTGGCCGGGTACGCCGGTTACCCCGTTGGAGCGTCCGGCCCGGAACGGGCCGATCAGCCGCCAGTGCAGGCCGGAATAAAGGCTCGACGGAAATTGCTGCGCCGCCAAGGGCGCTAGGCACCCGAAGATTGCTGCTGCCGCCCCCAACCAAATCAGAAGACGCAAAAAGATTCTCGATGAACGATGCATGAGATCATTTCTCCAGTCGTATTTCGGACGCAAACGGCCTGAGCATACAACACCAGCGTTTGTTATGAAAACGCCCGGCGCCGCGGCGCGAGACGACTCTTTTTCGTGTACGATGTTCCGAGGTGCGGGCCCGTAGCTCAGCTGGTTAGAGCAGCGGACTCATAATCCGTTGGTCCTAGGTTCGAATCCTAGCGGGCCCACCATAGGATCATCATCGGGCAGCACCCCGAAAGGCCCCATTCCTCGACTGAGACGGCCAGTCTCACTCCCAGCCGTCGCTGCCGATTGGATCGCCGTCCGGTGGCGGCGCCGGCATCGTCAGGTGAACCTCTGCAGGGTTCCTTTCAAAGTGATCGATTTGGCCCTGTGCAAGGAAGAATTGGGCCCGCATCGCTTCGTATTTCGGCAAGGGCGATTGCGTGCCGATCCATTTCTTCAGTTCGTCAAGCTTCAGCGAAGCGACGGCGCGAACCGCTGCCGACGTGTTTTCGTCTTCCGCCAGGGTTATCAGGCGGTCCAAAACGACTGAATCGACAGTGCATTGAATTGCGCCGTTGTAGCCTGTAGACGGCTGCGCCTTCCACGTGGCGTTGAGCAGATCGTCCACCAGCTCGGCAAAGCCCGGATTCCCGGAATCGAGCGCATGATATTCGACCATCCGCTGGGCGCGTTCGGGCTGCAGCAGCAGGTTCGCAACGATTTCGGCAGCCGCTTCCGCGGGAGCAAGCGCGTCGAACGCGGGCGAAGTGCGGCGCGCGAAATCCTCGCGGCCGCTGGGATATTCCGGCGGGCGCGGCGGAATCATCTTGAGCAAAGGCGCAGGCAGCGCGAGGACCTGCGGTGATAGCGTCGCCAGGACGGCGTGAATCGCTTTCCTCTGCTGGTCGGCGGGGACGATTTCGGGGCCAGGGTCCCTGCTCCCGCGAAGGTTGAATGTGTAATCGAGCCCCCCAATCGACTTGGCCACAGCCCCCACCTGATAGCGGTGATAGAGGTACATCGGAACCAGCACGTCTTCGAGGGTCGCCATCGGCGTGCGCTCCGGAATCGCGCTCGACGAGAGATTCTTCAGCGCTGCCGCGCGTACCGCCATCACTTGGGACAGGCCATCGAGGTCGTTGCTCCCGGTGTCCCAGAGGTGCGCGACGGAACTCGAGGAGCCAAGAGGACGCGCGTCCTGATCCGTGAGGAATCGCAGCCCGCTCGAGAAGGCGTCGCTGAGAATCTTGTCGAGCGCGGCCGTCTCATCCTTTTCCTGCGACAAATCGCTGTATCCGTATGCGATCGAAATCTTGTCCCACGCCCCGATGCCGACCGCGTAGGCGTTCGAGACATCCGGTACCCCGTTCGCGCCGACACTGACGGTCGGCGGCGGATAATCCATGACGGAGCTTCGATTCACGATGCTGGCTGCGTAGTTGTGCTCGAGCCCCAGCGTGTGGCCGGTTTCATGCGCGGCCAACTGCCGAATTCGCGCGAGCGCCATTTCGTTTGCTTTCTTGAGCGCAGCGGGATCTTTGCCGAAGGGATCCAGCAGGCCCTGCGCAATCAGAAAGTCCTGGCGGATTCGCAGCGCGTCCAGGTTCACGTGATGATTTCCCCCGTGCGCGGATCGTCGATGGCGCTGCCATATGCCCAGCCTCGCGTTGCGCGGGGCACCCATTCGATCACGTTGTAACGCACGTCCATGGGGTCCACACCCTCGGGCAGCAGCTTCACCTGAAATGCGTCCTTGTATCCCGCGGCAGTGAACGCCTGGTTCCACCAACTCGCCCCTTCGAGAACTGCCGAGCGAATTGGCTCGGGAATCGCACGGTCCACATAATAGACGATGGGCTTCACCGGCTCGCTCACGGCAGGGGACGGATCCTTTTTTGCAAGACGATGGTGCGCGATGAAACGCTTGACGATCGGCTCGTCCACCGGCGTCGCAAAATCCATGTAGCTGATGCCGAAAAAACTCGAGCGGGGGTCGTAGGCACGCACGTGGAATCCCGCCAGCGGCGCCTGAATGAAAGAGAAGTGTTCGTGCACGGTGATCGCGCGAGGCTCAGGCGTGACTTGCTCCACCCAACGGCCCGGATTGTCGCCCACCAGAGTCAGAGTCGATTCGACATCCGTGTTTTCCGGGAAATTCTTCGTGCGAGGCAGATAGATCGCCGAGCGGGAAGCGTCTACATGATAGTTGCCCTGCTTGAGCGCCGCGAGCCTCGACGCCACTTCGTGTGCGTCGCTCAGAAAGAACGGCGTAGCGTCAACCAGAACCGAATCGCCGTCGACGGCAGCAACTTCGAATCCCCAGAGAACGGATTGTGCGAAAGCTTGCTGGACCGCCCGTTGCTGCTCAAGATCGTCCGTGACCGCGCGATAGCGCTCATTTTCTTCAACGAGCAAAACTCGCGGGCCGCTCCGCTCAAAATGGACGACGCTGGTCTTGCCGGGCTGGCCGCGGTCGAGGCCCACATCATTCGAGCCGACACCATTGGGAAGCGATTCATAATAGAGAAACTGCGTGTTCCATTTGTCGATCCGCAGCCAGAGCTTCCCGTCCCGTGCGTCCCAGTAATACATGAAAAATCCGGAAAGCTTTTCCATGCCGGCGGTCTTTTGGTCGATCGTCGGCGGGGCCTTCATCTGGGCATCCGCCGAAGGGCCCTGCGCGGGTGCAATTGCCGCGAACACCAGGAATACCAAAGACGCAATCAAAGCGCGTTTCATCTATGTTTCCTCCAAGAACCGCACGTTTATATCAGATTCGGCGTGGTGGGCGGAACGAAGAGAATCCCTTACGTTGATCTGGGTGAGTGGTCTATCGATGCAGCTGCACAGGATCGGACGGAGCTCCGGTGGCGCCGTTCGCCGCGCGGTACAGAATGCGATAGAAGACCGGGTCTTTCGCCGGAGGATTGGGATCGACCGCTTGCGTTTGCCCGTCGACAGGGCCTGCCAGCGCGAGCCAGCGGCCGTTTTCTCCGGCGCGAATTTCCACCATCACCGCGAGCCCCGCTGGCGGCTGCGCGAACTGGATTTTGACCTGCGGGAATGGATCGCTGGTGAACTGAACAGTGGGCGCCGCGGGCGATGGAACCGAAGGCGCGCCAACACGAATCGCAACTGCTCGCGTGGGGTCGCTGCGATTCCCGTCTTTATCGAGCGCAACCAGGCGGTACCAATAGTCGTTGCCGGGCTCCACGTAGGCGTCCTCAAATTCGCGCGACGATCCCGGCAAAGGGTCTCCGATGACGACGCCAAGATCGGTCGGCGAACCGCCGCGCAGCACCAAGAATTGCGCTGTCTTCTCGGCCGGAATCCCTGGCGCGAATGTGATCGACGCTTTGCCGTTCGATCCGTCGGCGCCCGTGATTGCGGGAACTCCGGGCAACGACGTGTCCGGCAAGACGACACTGACTGGATCACTCGGCGTACTTTCAGCGTTGTCGTACGCAACCGCCACAACTCGATACGAGAATTTCGCACCCGACGTCGCTCCGAAATAGTCGTCGTACAGCTGCTCGGGCGTGACGTGAGAGTTCAGGCGGACCCAACCGGCGCTTCCCTGGGAAGGCGATGCATTCGCGCTCGAATCCGAAGCTGCGCCGGGACCATTACCGCCAAGTCGCTCAACAAAGTAGCCCGCAATTGGGAAGGGAACTGGCAACCATGTGAGACGAACGCGAGTAGTGCCTAAATCAGCCTTCAGACCGTCCGGTTTGGGCGGCGCAGTGGGATTTTTCGGTTGAATCATTGCCGCGTGCGAGGGCGAGCCTAGATCGCCTCGCGGTCCGACGGCGCGGATGCGGTAATAATATGTGGTGCCGCCTCGAATGTTCTCGTCCGTGTATTCGTTGGAACTAGCAGTCAGGGCCTGCGGCGTTAGCGCCTCGAAGGGGCCTTCGTGAAGGAACGAGCGCTCGACGACATAGCCGGCAGTATGCGGATTGCCTCCCGGCTTCCAGGAAACCGTCACACCGCCCGATGTCGCGGCGAGGGAAATCGGATCCGGCGGTTCGAGAGCGGCAAAATCAGGGAAAAAGATCTGGATGTCAGCCGGTGCGCTGCGCCGGCCAAAAATGTCGACGGCCATGATGTGATACGTCAGTGTGTCCTCAGGAGGCGCGCCCTGGTCGATGAACGCGGGCGCTTTCGCATCCCACTTTGTTCCCAGTACAAGGGCCTTCGGAGAAACTTCAATGCCTTTTTGGGTCGAGCTGTCGCGCACCACGGCATACCTGATGACTGGCAATTGCCGATTCTCGAGAATCGGTGCCCAGGACAAGCTGACGCCATCTCTTCCTGCTTCCGCACTCGGATTCTCAGGAGCAGGTGGCAGTGCCGTGGCCGTTGTTGAGTCAACCGGCGCGCTCGTCAAAACGAGACCGGTTGGCTGGCCGGACGGATCAAGCCCGATGGCCCTGTAAGTTCGCGAACCCGATGGTACTCCCTGCAGGATCCACGAGAGGCCGAGAGCGCGCGCATAGTCGGAACTGGCCAGCGCGTTCAGGGCAAGGACGCCGAATAGTTGCTTTCGGCGACTCCCGCTCGTGTCTGGCGAAGCGAGCGTCTTCGGAAGGCTGTGGATGGCTGTGGCATCGTCACTGGAGAGCGCCTTGAGGGCGTCGGCATCGCCCATTGTTATGTGGCTTGCGACGACGCGACCGGTTGAGTCTTCCAGGCGCCAGCCCCCCAGGGGCCAGCGATCCGGCTGCGGAAACCACATCAGCGAAACCTGGCCTTGGCCGTCGGAGACTGCAAAGATCGCGCCCGGTGCTTGCTGAGACTGCTGCGAGAAAGCAGTCCGCCCAACAAGCAGGCACGCCGCGAAAAGGACCGTCACGAAGGCGCCCTTCGCAAGAATTCGTGCTCGCGATTTCATAGACAAGCTTGCTCCCCTACAAATGCACGCCGAACGTAACGTCCGGCAGCGGCCAAGGTAAGCTCAGCGTTGCCGACGCGCTCATGTCCAATGGCAGCGCCTCCACATGCACTTGAGCCGAAATGCCGGCGGACACGCAGACATCAAACGCGCACACGCCGGCGCTCTCGCTGGCGGAGAAATCGCCGATGAAGTGTGGTTGCGGCGTGATTTGCACGCCCACGTCCATGTCGCCTTTGATGTAAGCGGACGCGACCGAACTATCGCCGACGCACAGGCAGAAATTCGCGTCACCGCCCATCGACAGGCCCACGTCGGAGCCGAGCATGATGTAGGCGTTTGCGTTGGAGATGATGAAATGCGCCTGAATGCGCGGGCCTTCCTTCTTGCCGGCGTCGATGTGCCAGGAGCCGCCGCCGAAGTGGAGGTCAATCGCCGCATTGTTCGCGCTGTTGCCGAGGTCAAACGTCACTAGGCCGTTCATGAAATTCAGCCCGCCCCAGATGCGCCCGTCGAAATTGTTGCCCGCATACTGAAAGTAGCCCTGGAACTGGCCGTTGCCGGACGTGTCGTGCGTGAGCAGCCACGCGTGAAAGTCCATGCGTGCGCCGGCGTTCTGGCCGCTGGCTTGGATGGTGAGGTTGCCATCGAGCATATACGTGAACTGGTCCGGCATTCCCACGCGCAAGCCAGCCATGAAAAGGAACGAACCGTCCATCGAGGGCTGCACGCTCGAGAGCGAACCGGCGTCGGAGAACGCGCTAATGGGAAAGTTGTGGCCAAGGCCGCCACGGATGGCGTAAATGTTCATCACTGGCGGCACGGGAATCAGCGGAACGCCTTCATCCCCCAAACCAATCGTGACGCGCGTCAGCCAGTAATCGTGTCCACCACGATAGCCAAGACGAAACTCGCCCGTGATCGGAGGGCCGCCAAGCTGGCTCAAGTCGACCGAGCCGGAGTACGCGTCGCCTCCACCGCCTCCGCCGTTGTACGTGGGATGAATTTTCGCGTCAGCCGATGGCTGCCCCGCGGGATATGGCACCTCGACCATGAAGGACGAATTCGTCGGCCCAGCAGCCGAGTAATGCGTGCTCGACTTGTTGATGTTGTAGTTGATCTGGACATTCGAGGCAGGCATCACCTCGGACAGATGCAGCGTGGTCTGAATCGCGAAGTCCAGTATGTCCGTTCCCGAAGGCGATGCGGATAAGTGCGCGGAGACGAGCTCGAGCGGGGTGTTGCCGAGCGACGAACTCCCTCCAAGCTTCACGTCCTGGGTCGGATTTCCCTCTTTGAAGTAAGCACGCCCGTCCATGCCGAAGAACATGTTCGTCTTGACGGTGGCGAGCGGCTTGCTTTCTGCTGTGAGGTCCCATTCCGAATCGGCCTGCACAGCCCAGCCGACATCCTGGACTTTCGTGAATTGCAGGTTGGAGGCCTTCAGCGTGACGTTCGTGTAGTGCTGCGGCTGTGCCGTGCCGCTCAGCGGGAAGGTGATTGAAGCTTCCTTGCCGCCTCCGGACTGCAATTTCGCGTCGCCCGTCAAATCCGTATTGAGCCAGGGAACGTGCACGTCCATGCCCTGGTACAGCGCGTTGAAAGTACCGTTTTGCGCCGTCGCGGTGATGGACTTGAAGCTGACGGAACCTTCCTCAAGGGTCGCCGTGAAGGCACCCGTATTGAACGTGCCGCAGACGCCGCTGCCGTCAAATCCCCAATTCGACACAGTGCGCTGCACCGTTTGCGGGGTGACCAGATCCATCGTGTAGGGAACAATGGTCGCGCTGCCAAGCCGAACACCCAGCCATTGCGAGCCGCTGCCGCCGCCGCACGGCGACTCCGGCGCGTCGCCGTCATTCAGGCTCAGGTCGAGTCGTACGTCGTTCGACTGAATCGTGAATGCGCTCCACCCCAGCAGCGATTGCGGCAACGTCAACCCTTTCGCATACCAATCGCCCGCCGACGTCAGCGTAGAGGAAACACCCGGCCATCGCTGCGCCGTTTCCACACCGGGGAGCCGGACTGTCTTGTCGGTCAGCTGGACGCTCAGTGTGGCTGTGACGGTTTGGCCTGCCGTCCCCTGCAGGCGATCGATCGTCCCCGCGAGTGCAGGTGTGTCGCCGGCAAGCTTGATGGCTGGCGACGCATCAAAGGAGCCGACTTGCACCGTCCCGTCGGTGCCGACCTGCCAATCCTGAATCTTGATCGAAACGCCGGGATACTGTTCGTAGCCGTTTTCGCTGGCGAGATTGAACAGCAGAGTCCCGGTGCCGTTCCATTTGCCGCCGGATTCAGTGGCGTTGTTCTGAAGGCCAGTGACTTCGAAATAACCGCCGTCTTTGACCGGGAACATGAACTTGCAGGGCTGCTTGGCGTCGGCTTCGGTAATCTCATACGTGCTCGAATTCGAGCTGACATACGTGCCGTCCGCCTTCAGGGCCACGGCCGCCGTCGCGATAATCTTTGTGAGCGACGAGTTCACGTACTGCACCGCGCCCATTCCCGGGGAGGCGTGGTTCGAAGGCGAGAGGAAGCCAACCTTAAGCGGCGGCAAGTTGCTGCTCGCCGGGGGCGTGAGCACATTCAGCGTCGACTGCGCCTCCTTGGCGGCGGAGGCAATCGCGCTCGTCCCTGAGGAGGCCGCGCTGGTTGAGAGAATCGAATTGATGGAGGTCGCAAGCGTGTAGCTCAGATTGGGCGGCGGCGGGGCCGGCAAGACCGTCGCTTCGACCCAAACCGAATGGTCGGCGGACGGCTTCATCTGCAAATTCAGGCGATTCGAATAGAGTGTGTAGTCGCTGATCTTCGCGTCGCTCGGCTTTGAGTTTGCGGCCTCCTGCCTCGTCAGGTTCTGACGCTGGGCCGACGGGCCGATGTCTTCGGTGTCACCGTTCGATTGCGGCGGCCATGTGCCTCCGTCCACATGCCACGTAATCCGTGCTCGGCCGTGCCCAAAATAGTGGAGCGTGGTTTGCCCGATCAACGAGTCGTCGCACGCGCTGCAAATCGCGATGGGCGCTGGCCCAGCGGAGCCTCCGCCGGCCAGCAGGTTACCGCTTTCTTTGGCCGCCAACGGCTTGCTCTGTGTCCCGCTCGAGGAAAGCGGGTTCGGAACCACAGACGACCTTACGGCTGTCCCCGCCTCTTTTACCGCCGTGCCGGAGGTGTTGAGCGAGCTTGATGCCTTGCCGGGTTGCAGCGGCACCAGGACCTTCTTGATGTCGTGGCTGCCGAAATCCGGATTATCGATTCCCTTCAGGTAGAGCGGGCCGTCAGCGAGCGGATCCTCGACCGTGGTGATGATCACCTGATTGCAGTAGATCATGTAAGCGCGGCTTGCTACGGTGGCGGGAGAAGGCGCGCTCGGACCGAGAGCCAGATGCGTCGCTTGATTCGAGAACGAACTGAACGCCATTTTCGCCGGGCTCACGGCGGCACTCGAAGCCGAATTCGCGGCGGAACTCGCCGATGACGGAAGGGCCATCTTGTTGGCGCTGACCAGGTTGAGCGCTCCGGCCGCCATATACGGATTGACTCCAGGCCCGTCCGCGCTGCTTGCGACCAAGCTGGGGTTCACTTGCTGCACGTCTGAGTCCGACAGTTGGAAGACGCGCACGTTGTACATGCCGGGATAGTTGTACGTATGCGAGACGGAGTAGGGGCATTGCGGGCCGGGCACGCATGAAGGCAGCGTGAGCTGAAGTCCCGGACTCCAGTTTGTGACGTTATTCAGATCCGCGGGCTGGGCGGAAAGAGGCTCGACGTGTCCGTCGCCCCAATCGATGAAAAGATTGTTGAACTGAAAATCCTGGACCGGCCCGAAAAGGCAGCCGCTGCACTTGTTCTGAGTCGACGTCGGGTTCGTAGCGTACGGTGAGCGTGAGAGATCGAAGCTTCCGCTCAGCACCCATGGATCGCCTACGTAATTATTCGGCGAAATCGCTCCCGGAACGATCTTCCCATTCTTGGTGACGCTCGGATCTCCCACATCCGTCAATTGCAGGCCCTTGCCGCATGCCGCCGCTTTCGAGCAGTCATCGAGGCCCGTAGGCGCTTGCCCCGCCGACAGCGGCCATCGATCGGAGATCTCCACCTCGAGGTCGGTTTCGCCGCCGGTGCTGTTGCTCGAGCCTGTGTTGGCGTTGGCGCCGGGGTTCAAGTTTGGATTCGAGTTCGCCGCGCCGCGCGCCCCGAATTGCGCGCTGAACCGGGCCGTGCCGTCCTTGTTGTACGTGCGGTATCCCGCGACTTCCCATTGCAGGTCGCCCTGCGGAAGTTTCGGCGTTGCGGAAGCAGGTGGCGTCGGCGCCTGTTGATACCCGAGCTTCATCACGGCGCCCGAACTGCCCTTCGGCTGCGGCTGCCACGGCTGAAAGATCAAGCTAAGCTTGGGGGAAGCGACGCTCGACAAAACCAGTTGCAGGAACGCAGGATCGACCCGGAAAAAGCCCGGCACGGACTTCACCGGCTTGCCGGACACAAGGACGGTGGAACCGTCGATTCGCTTTCGCTCGACCACCGTCTTTCCGTCGCTCGCATAGATTCGCAGTTCGAAATAGTCCGCGGTTCCGGGATTCTGCTCGCTCCATTGAAAAACCGTCTCATCGTTCAGTGGCGGAATTCCGAAATTCTCCTCGATGTCCCCGACCCACTGATTGCCCCACTTTGGCGCCGTGAGATTGATCTTGCCCTCCGTGAATTTCTGGAAGGCGATCGGCGTTATCTTGATGGTTGGCGGGGGTGCATTCCCTTTCCTCGTCAATACGGGCGGAAGTATGTCGAGCAAGCCTTTGCCGAGCCCGTTCGCGCGATTGGGATTCGTGATCGTGATGTCGCGCCCGCCGGGAATCGCCGCCGGCAGAACGTTGACGACGACGTGAATTTCCGTGCTGTTTACGAATCGCGCCGGACCCTGCGGGAAGACGTTTGCGATCGCTCCGCTCTCTGTCGAAAAAGCCGCTTGTGCACCTGGAGCGAAGTCTTTCCCTTCGATTTTCAGGTCGACGTTCTGGCTGCCTGCCGGAACCTGGTTCGGGGTAACGCGCAGAATCGTCAGTCCGGTGCTCGGTGGAGGACATGGCAGACCTGCTGCAGTGACCCCGTTGCACGGCTGGCCCGGCGTGACCGTGAACGCAGGTTGCACGGGCAGTGAGTGATCCGCCACGATCAGCGACACCGCCCGCTGGCCCAGCGGCGCGCTCGCGGCAATCTGCAATTGCACTTGAAGCTGATTCGCGGAGCTCACCTGGACGCTTTGCACCGTCAGTCCGGTCGGTGGATTGAACTGGACCGACGCCGGCGCAGCAAAGTTCGCGCCGGTGAACGTCAGCGTCACCGCCGATCCCTGCGCCCCTTGCGTTGGAGCGTATCCGCGCAATGCCGGCGGGCTCGTTTGATTTCCGCCGGCCGGCTGGCAAGCAACGCCCGCAATATTTGGTTGGCACGCCTGTCCCGCCGTGACGGTGAACGGCAAGTTCGCCGGAAGCAACTGATTACCCATCGTCAGAACCACCTGACGCGGGCCCAGCGACGCGCTCGCATCAATCTTCAGCGTCACCTGAATCTGGTTGGCGCTGGAAACGGTGACACCCGATGGCGTCAGTCCCGTCGGCGGCGAGAACTGCACGGACGCGGGAGCCGTGAAGTTGATTCCGGTGAAGGTCAGCGTGACGCTCGTGCCCTGCGCGCCGCTCGTTGGCGTGAAGCCCCGCAGACGGGGTGGCGGAGCCGGTGCCGCCTGTGCCGGTTTACCCGGTGTGAGCTGCGCCATCGTTGCAGCCGGCGCCAGGCAAGCCAGCGCTGCGACGAGCAGTTTCCCAATCACGCGAAACATTCTGTCTTCACCCTGACGCTGCCGCGGCCGCGACTACGTCGAAGAAACGGCTCGAAAGGCTCATTCGCGGCAAATCGAAGGAGAGCGCACACCAACATAAGGGGAGCCGCCACCGCTCTTTGCACGAAACGCTCCGCCTGAGCTAGATGTCGGCAAGGTAGTCGAGGTGCGGCCGCGCGTCAACGAGGCAATAAGTGGAGTTGCCCTCTCTCTAACTGGCCTGAAATGGGAGACTCCGGGCAGTCCGCAGGTCAACCCTGCTTGTCGAGGTACTTGACGAACACGACTTCGTTCTGTGCTTCGTTGTAAAGAAGCTCGTCGACATTCGCTTGCGCCAGCACCAGCCCGAAGCCGCCGGGCCGCAATCCCATTTGCCGGCGGACTTCCTCGTGTTCGGTCGGCTCTTCCGGCGCGTGCGAGATCGCGGCGTGGTTCAGGTCCGCGAGTTTGAACCCGGGACCGGGATCCGCGATGCGATACAGCAACATGCGTTTCGCACGAAGATAAGATATTCGGACTTTCCGGCTCTCGTCCAGTCTGCCGCCCCATTCCACCGCGTTTGCCAGCAATTCGTGAAACGCCTGACCGACCGCTGAGCGAACCTCTTCCGGCAGGCCGCCCTTCAAATGCGCCATGAAACTTTCGATTCTTTCGGCCGCCTCGAGTGAACACGGAACCAGCAGCTCCACCCATTCCGGACGCGCCGACACGACCTCGATCGGCAGCGTCTTCGCCTTCTTCTCGAGCGACTCCTTGACCACCGCAATCAGCGCCGGTGGGTCGACCGGCTTCGAAACATACTGGTATGCCTGCTCCCGGATCGCCGCGAGCAACGTCTGCGGAGCGTCGTCCGCCGTCATCACAATCACTTTTGTGCGGCTCTTTCGCTTGCGCAGCTCCGCCAGGACCTTGAGCCCGTTCTTCTTGGGCATCCAGATATCCAGCAGCAAGAGGTCGAACTTGCCATTCTTCAGTTGCTTCAGCGCGTCCGCGCCGTCCGCCGCAGTGGCCACCGTGAATTTCTCTGCACGGAGGAGTTCGGAAATCAGCAGGCGCGTGGTGCGGTCATCGTCTGCCACCAGAATGCGCTTCATCGGTTCCTCCGGGAACGTCGGCGCGGCCGTTGCCTGCCGCTGGCTTGACGGTTCTCGCTCACATCCTGCAGAGCCGGAAGCAAACTTGCAATCTCGTCCTCGAGTTTCGTGTACAACTCCCAACAGCCGTCGAGAGCGCCCGCCCTCGATGCCATTTCGATCTGCCGTGCCGTGTCGAAGGCCGCCGTGGGTCCGAAATTCCCCACAGCGCCTTTCAGCGCATGGGCGGCGTCCGCCAGCGCCGCAGGGTCGCGTGTCGCCAGCGCGTTTCGGATATTCGCCATCTTCTTCGGGCAATCGGCGCGAAATGTGCCCGTCAACGATTTCAGCAGCTTGCGATTCCCGTTGAACCGCTTCAGGAGCGCAGGCCCGTCGAACTGCCCGGCCGGACTTGGCTGCCGCTGTTCCGTTAAAGTCCGCGGCGCGCGTCGCCCCGAGACCATCCCTTCCACCGTCTCCAGGAACGTCTTGGGATCGAGCGGCTTTGCCACGTAGTTGTCCATCCCGGCGTCCAGGCATTTCTCGCGGTCGCCGCTCATCGCGTGCGCTGTCATCGCAATGATCGGCAAATGGCCGCCGGACGATTTCTCTCTCTCTCGAATTGCACGGGTCGCTTCGATCCCTCCCATCTCCGGCATCTGCACATCCATGAGGACCATGTCGAACTTGTGCTTTTCGATCGCGCTCAAGACCTGTTTGCCGTCTTCAGCGACCGTAGCGGAATGGCCCCGCCGTTCGAGAAGATGCACGACAAGCTCCTGGTTCACAGGATTATCCTCCGCAACCAGGACTCGGAGCGCGCGGCCCGAGCGGCTTTTTCGTGCGCCTGTCGCGGAGCTCTGCAGTTTCGCTGCCGACGACGCGTGCAGCGTGGTCACGATCGCGTCCCAAAGCTCCGATTGTTTGATCGGTTTCACCAGCGCCGCCGCGACGCCCAGTTCCTTCGCGCGGGCCAGCTCTTCCCGGTGTCCCGCCGACGTCAGCAGTATCAGGCTTGTCGCGCGAGAGTGCGCGTGTTGCCTCATTCGAGAGGCTACCTGGAATCCGTCCATCTCCGGCATGTGCGAATCGAGAAGGACCAACCGGAACGGAGCCCCGCCCCTTCCTGCCTCCTCGAACACCTTCAGCGCCGCTTGGCCGCTCTCCACCGCAACCGGCTTCATTCGCCAGTTGGTGATCATCTCTTCGAGGATTCGCAGGTTGGTCGAATTATCGTCTACCACCAGCACTGGAAGGTCGCGCAGCTCCACGGGAGGCGCGCCGGCAGCCTTGTCCCTCGCCGAACCTTGCAGGCCAAATCGCGCCGTGAAATAAAACGTGCTGCCGCGGTCGACTTCGCTCTCCACCCAGATCCGCCCGCCCATCAGTTCCGCAAGTTGCGCGCAAATGGCGAGTCCCAGTCCCGTGCCGCCGTATTTCCGCGTCGTCGAGCTGTCCGCCTGTGCAAAAGCCTCAAAAATTCGTTCCCGCTTGTCGGGTGGAATCCCGATTCCGGTGTCGGTGACGCTGATCTTCAGTGTCGCATCGTTTCCAGATTGCGATTCCACGCCCGCGCGCACCACCACTTCGCCGCGCTGTGTGAACTTCACTGCGTTGCCGACCAGGTTGATGATGATCCGCTGCAGGCGCTGCGGATCGCCGCTCAACGCGTCCGGCACGTCCGTCGGCACATCGCAAGCCAGTTCGAGCCCTTTCCGCTGCGCCTGAAGGGCGAGGACGCGGAGAGCGTCTTCGATCGTATCCCGCAGCCGGAAGTCGGTGTGGTCGAGTTCGAGCTTGCGCGCCTCGATCTTCGAAAAGTCGAGGATATCGTCGATCACGCCGATCAGAGACGCCGCCGAGCTCTTCACCGTCCGCAGATACTCTCGCTGCTCTGTCGTCAGTTTTGTTTCGAGGGCGAGTTCCGTCATGCCGATGATGGCGTTCATCGGCGTCCGAATCTCGTGACTCATGTTGGCCAGAAACTCGCTCTTCGCCCGCGTCGCTTCCTCGGCGCGCTGCTTCTCGACTTCCAGCTCCTTCACCAGCTCCGCCAGCCTTCGCGCGTCTTCTTCCTGAGTGTGCCGCGCGGCCTCCAGGTAATCCGTATAGAGCCGCAAATCGTTTTCCGCGCGACGCCGCTCGATGAATTGCCCGATCTGGCTTCCAATGGAATCGAACATTTCGAGCAGGTCGGGATCCGGCTTGCGCGCTTCTTCGCTGAAGAATTCGATTACACCCATGAACTTCGACGCGCCTCGAATCGGAAACGCGAAAGCTGAGTGCAGGCCTTCCTCACGCGCCACCGCCGCGCGGGGGAAATTGGCGTCGCCGGGCACCTCGGGAAGCCAGGCTGGCTGCCCCGTCTCCCACACGCGGCCCGGTAGCCCCATTCCGCTCGCCAGCACCAATTCGCGAGTGGCGCTTTCGAATCGGGGGAACGCGGCGTGCTCGGCATGCCATATTCTGACGCAGCGAAGCACCTGTGTGCTCTCGTCCAGCCGCCAGATCGCTCCCACTTTCCAATCCAGGTTCTCGCAAATCGCGCTCAGGATCTGCGGGGTCGCCGTTTCCAGCGAATCCGCTTCCGCAAGCACCCGCGTTACGGCATACCCGGCGGCGGTGCGTCGCTCCACCCGTTTCCGCTGCGTCACGTCGCGAGCCACCGCGAAAACCAGTTTCTCGTTCGCGCTCGGCGTGGCATTCCATAGCAGCCACACGTAGCTTCCATCGCTGCGCCGGTAGCGGTTCTCAAAGGAGATTGTCTCGGCGCCCGCGCCCAGCTTCTTGCCCTCGGCAATCGTCGGCTCCCGGTCGTCCGGGTGAACGAACTCGACGTAGGGATGCGCGAGCAACTCCGCCGTCGGAATTCCGAGAACTTTCTCCCAGGCCGGATTCACGCGCTTGAAATAGCCGTCGAAGCCCGCAATGCATAGCATGTCGAGCGACAGCGAGAAGAGTTGATCCATTTCCCGTTCGGCGCGCCGGCGCTCCCGGATCGCCTGCGAGAGATCGGAGACGCTGCGCCGAAGCTGCAGTTCGGCAACTGCCAGCCGGCTGAGCGCTCGGAGCGCATCGAGCTGTGATTCGTTCAGGTCCCGCGGAACCGTGTCCAGCACGCAGATCGTGCCCAGCGCGTACCCGTCTTGCGTGATCAGCGGCGCGCCCGCGTAGAAGCGGAACTTCGAGCCGCCGGTTACCAATGGATTCGAGCGAAAGCGTTCATCCGCCAGCGTGTCTCGTATCACGAGCGTCTCGGGCTTCAGCAACGCGTGAGCGCAGAACGATATGTCGCGCGGCGTCTCTGAAACGTCGATGCCCACCTTCGATTTGAACCACTGCCGCTTTGCGTCTACGAAGCTGACCAGCGCAACCGGCGTGCCGCAGATCAGCGCGGCTAGGCGCGTCAAGTCGTCGAATTCCTGCTCGGGAAGGGTGTCCAGAATGGCGTAACGATGGAGAGCTTTGAGTCGTGCCGCTTCGTTCTGCGGTAGAGGTGCTTTCATCGGCTGGTGAAGGTTACGGCTGCGAGCAATGGTATGACCCTCGTGCCGGCTCAGTCAACGAATCGCGCGGTCGCCCCTCGAAATTCCCTCGAACCGAAATACACCTCCGCCAAGGGACTCCGAAGTTGTCGATTGCCTCGTGCCATCTCCCGCGAGAGAATGGGCGGCCGAAGAACGCTCTAGTGACGTTCTCATAATTGCATGGGAGGCTCGATGCCATCGGTGGACCCGCAATCGGCCGCGCAGAGACCTACTCCGGAGCTGATCTTCGAAACCCTGAACGCGCATCACCGCACCGCGGCTCTCAAGGCCGCAATCGAACTGGACGTTTTCACTGCAATCGGGGAAGGTGCCGGCACTACGGAAGCCCTCGCAAAGCGGTGTCAGGCCACTGAGCGCGGCGTTCGGATTTTGTGCGACAACCTGGCAATCATCGGACTCTTGAAGAAGCACGGCGCGCAGTATTCGCTGACGCCGGACTCCGCAATGTTTCTCGACCGCCGTTCTCCGGTCTGCGTGGCGTCGATGGTTCATTTCATGGCCCTGCCGGAAATGGTGGACCCCTTCAAGAATCTGACAGCCACCATTCGAAGCGGCCTTCCTGCCACCGAGACGCAAAGCGCCATCCCCGATGACCCTGTTTGGGTTGAATTCGCCCGGTCGATGATGCCGCTGCAAATTCCGCTCGCCGAAAACGTGGCACGAACCCTCAACGCGGACGCAGGTGAACGCTGGAAAGTCCTCGACATTGCTGCAGGGCATGGGATGTTCGGCATCGCTCTCGCGAAGCATAATCCGAATGCTGAAATCTATGCCGGCGATTCCCCGAATGTTCTCGAAGTGGCGAAAGAGAACGCGAAGACGGCTGGCGTTGCCTCACGCTTCCACACTCTCCCCGGCAGCGCTTTCGAAATAGACCTTGGATACAACTACGACATTGTCTTGCTGACGAACTTCCTCCAGCTCTTCGACGAACAGTCGAACGAAAACCTGCTCCGCAAACTCCATGCCGCGCTCGCACCCGGCGGCAGGGTCGTCACCGTCGGATTCGTCGCGAATGAAGACCGCGTCACGCCGCCCCGAGCTGCCGCTTTTAGTTTGATCATGCTTGGCACAACTCGCGGGGGCGATGCCTACACGCATTCCGAGTACGATCGCATGTTCCGCAACGCCGGCTTCTCGCGAAACGAACTGCGGCCGATGCCCATGGGCCCCCAAAGCCTGATCATTTCCCAAAAGTAGCGAAAGGGCGAATCTCAGGTGCTGTCGTGAATCTACTGTCCGATGAGGAGCCTCGTAACACTCCGCTCGATTGGGCCATCCGGATCGGACTGACCGGATTCTATTTCCTCTCCGGACTGGAAAAATTTTCCGCTTCCGAACCGCATTGGGTGAAGCTCTTTCAGGAAATCGGTGCAGGGGACTGGTTCCGTTACCTGGCCGGTGTCGTCGAAATTACTGGCGCGCTTCTCGTGCTTGTCCCGCGGACGGCCGTGATTGGTTTGGCGCTGCTCGCCACAACGATGGCCGCCGCGGTCTTGATCTTTCTGATGGTTCTTGGAAGGCCGGCCGACAGCCTTTTCCCTGGAGCCTTCTGCGTCCTTCTCACGGTCCTCGCGTGGAAGAAATGGAAACTCATCCGCGAGCGCACGAAATCCGCCCCGAAGGAATGAAGACTCGGGCCGGAACCTGAAAAGACCTATCGCCGATGTGTGTTGTAGCCTTCAGCGCTTGTTCGCAGCCCCGAACGCGACGGTTAGCAACGTCTTCTGTTCCAGCTCGTGGGCCTTGTGCGACCCGGTCGCGGGGCTTGCGCTCGCTGACCGCTTGACGGAAAGCACCGCGCGGCCACGCGCCAGCCGTTCGAGCCGCGGCATCAGGAACGCCAGCGCGCCCATGTTCGCCGGCTCCTCTTGAACCCAGACAAATTCTCGCGCGTTCGCGTGCCGGTCCATTTCCGCGGAAAGTTCGGCTTCCGGCAGCGGATAGAGCTGCTCGAGAAACACGATCGCCGTCGAAGTATCCTTGCGGCGCTTCTTCTCGGCCTCCAGCTCGTGACCGATCTTCCCGGTGCACAGCAGGACTCGCCGCGCTGATCCGTCGCCGCGATCGGGAATCACGGGACGGAAGCGCGCGGCCGCCAGATCGGCAAGCGTCGACGATGCAGCTGGGTGCCGCAGCATGCTCTTCGGCGTGAAGACCACCAGCGGCTTCCGCCACGTTCGCAGCGCTTGCCGCCGCAGCAGGTGAAAATACTGTGCCGCCGTGGACGGCTGGCAGATTTGGATATTGTCGCGCGCCGCCAGTTGAAGGAATCGTTCGATGCGCGCGCTCGAGTGTTCGGGGCCTTGTCCTTCGTACCCGTGCGGCAGGAGCATCACCAGGCCCGACAGCAAATTCCATTTGTCCTCGCCCGCGGAAACGAACTGGTCGATCACGATCTGCGCTCCGTTCGCAAAATCGCCGAACTGCGCTTCCCACAGCACCAGCGCTTCCGGAAAGTCGCGGCTGAAGCCGTACTCGAACCCGAGCACCGACGCTTCAGACAACGTCGAGTTGTAGACTTCAAACCACGCAGGCTCCTTGGCAACATGCTCGAGCGGAATGAACTCTTCCTCGTTCTCGATGTCGATCAGCGCCGCGTGGCGCTGGTTGAACGTTCCGCGGCGGCTGTCTTGCCCGGTCAGCCGCACCGGCACGCCCTCCTTCAGCAGTGACCCGAACGCCAGCGCCTCCGCCATCCCGAAATCGATGGGGCGCTTCCCGTGCGCCATTTCGAGCCGCTGCTCCAGCAGCTTCTTCACCTTCGGATGGATGTGGAATCTGCTCGGATACTTCGCCAGTGCTTCGCCGATCGCGGTCAACTCCTGCTGTGCGACGCCTGTCTCCACTTCAAACGACGCGTTGTAGCGCCCGCCCTTGAACCGGCTCCAGTACTCCGGCAATTGCCGCATCGGAGGGCTTTTCTCCAGCTCGATCGCTTTCTTCTGTGCCGCGTCCAGCTCCTCGTGCACGCGGCGAATGATCGGCTCTGGATCGGCCCCGATCGATTTCGCGTATGTCTCCCAGATCGGCGGATGTCTCTCAATCTTGCGATAGCGCAATGGCTGCGTAATCGTTGGATCGTCCACTTCGCTGTGGCCGTGCTTGCGGTATCCGATCAAATCGATCACCACCGGCGTCCCGAACGCGTACCGGTATTCGAGCGCAAGCTGGCCAACACGAACGACCGCGTCCGGGTCCTCGGAATTCACGTGGAAGATCGGAATCGGCAGCCGCTTCGCCAGGTCCGACGAGAAGTGCGACGAATGCGAATCGTTGGTCGTGGTCGTGAACCCGATTAGATTGTTCACGATGATGTGGATCGAGCCCGCCACCGTAAATCCTTCCGTGGCAGCCATGTTCAGCGTCTCCGCCCAGATTCCCTGTCCCGCGAACGCCGCGTCGCCATGCATCAGAATCGGGACTACCTCGCGCTGCCCTGACTCTCCGCGTCGAGTCTGCTTCGCCCGCGCGCGGCCCATCGCGACAGGATCGACCGCTTCGAGGTGGCTCGGATTCGAGACTAGGTGAATCCCAATCTTGCTGCCGTCTGCCGCAGGGAACTCGCCCGTCGCTCCCATGTGATACTTCACATCGCCGCCGCCGAGCACGCTTCGCGGGTCCACGTCTTCGAATCGCGCGAACACTTCGGCCGCATCGCGTCCCACGATGTGCACCATCACATTGAGCCGCCCGCGGTGGCTCATTGCCAGCACCGCTTGCTTCGCGCCCTGCTCCGATGCGGCATTCAGAATCGAGTCCAGCAGAGGCAGCAGCGACGCCTCGCCCTCGAGCGAGTATCGCTTCGTGCCGAGATATCGTGTTTGCAGCACCTGCTCGAAAACGTCCGCGCGAATCAGCCGTTCCAGGATGCGCGCGCGGTCCGGCGTCGGCGCCTCCGATTCCATCCGCTCCTGCACCCACGCTCTCCGCTCCCGGTCCGGGATGTGCATGAACTCCGCACCGACCGTTCCGCAGTAGAGCCGTCGTGCCTCTTCCGCATCCGCGCCCCTCACGTCGAGTTCGGGCATCGCGACCGGCTCAAGGTCTCCCAGCGAGTCCAGATTCGCCTGCAAGTATCCCCACCGGCGAAACGCGTCCCACACTTGCTCCCGGCTTTCCTTTGCCGCGGATGAATCCACAACGGCTTGTTGCCTGCTCATGAAACTCCTTTGATTGCTCCCATCATTATAACGGCTGGGACGCGCCCGCCGCGAGTGGCGCGCCGCCGTTCAGCTTTCCTTCCAATCCCCCAGCATTTTCCGCACCAGCACGAACTGGCCCAGGTGATACGCGTTGTGATCCGCCGCGAGCAGCGCCTCCCGAAGAATCGTTCGCCCCGATCCGTGCGGAATCGGCGCCAGCAGATCCGTCTTCGGGTCGGCGACCAGCCTCCCCATCGCCTCCGTGTCGCTCTCGAACGCTTTCACGCTCTTCTCCCACGCGGCATCACTCGGCGGTGCCGGAGTCGTGGGCCAATAACCGTCGGGGAAATCCGGCGACACATGCTTCGGATCTCGCGAGAACTCGAGGATGTCCCACTGCGCGAGGCGCGCGTGTTCGAGCAGTTCCCACAGCGAGTGAGGCGCCCCGGCTGGCTTCACGCCGCGCGATTTCGCCGGCACACCCGCCACCGCCGCCTTCCAGGTGACGTGTCCCTCGCCCCAGCTCAACACCCTCCGCAAGTGTTCGCGAAGCTTCTGCTCATCCATCGAAGTCCTCCTTTTCGGCCTGCGAGAATCCTTGTCCCGGCGGCGCGCCGGCGGTATCATTCCGTCCGATTTTCGCCTTTGGGAGGATAAAGATGCAGCGTCCGCTTTTCTCTCGCCGCGATTTTTCTCGAGTGATCGGCCAGTCCCTCGCGTTCGCCGCCACGGCTCCGTACCTCCGGGCCGCGCAAGCCGGCGCGCGCCACGATCAACCCGTGCCCGAAGGCGCCATCCATCTCAATTTCAACGAAAGCCCGTACGGCCCTTCGCCCAAGGCTCTTGAGGCTCTCGCCACCTGCGGCCACACGGCTGCGCGCTACCCGGACATGCTCTATTTCAAGATGCTCGACGGCCTGTCGCAGATTCACGGCGTGCAGCGCGACAACATTATGCTTGGCTGCGGCTCCACGGAGATTCTTTGCGTCGCCGATGAGGCCTTCGTCGGTCCGGGCAAGAACGTCGTCGTTGCCGAGCCCACCTTTGAAGCCGTCGTCGAGTATGTCAATGCGTCGCACGGCGAAGCCATCAAGGTGCCTCTCACTTCGGATTATCGCCACGACCTCGACAAGATGGCCGCTGCCTGCACCTCAAAAACCGGAATGGTCTACGTCTGTAATCCCAACAATCCCACCGGCACCATTATTACGCGCGACGAGTTCGCCTCCTTCGCCAATCGCGTTCCTGCCTCCACGCTGATTCTGGTCGACGAAGCCTACTTCCATTTCGCGGACGATCCCGGCTACGGTACCGCCGTCGATCTCATCGCCCAGCATCCCAACATCGTCGTTGCCCGCACGTTCTCCAAGGTCTATGGCATGGCCGGAATGCGTCTCGGCTACGCCGTCGGCTCGAAGGAGAATATCGCCGCGATGCGCCCCTACAATCTTCAGCCCTTCAACGGCAACGCCGCAGTTCTCGCCGCGGCGCACGGCAGCCTCGCGGACCAGCCCTACATCAAGGACTGCGCCGCGAAAATGAACGCTACGCGCCGGTGGCTCTGCGATCAGGTGACGAAAGACGGCCGCAAGTTCGTACCGTCGCAGGCAAACTTCGTGATGGTGGATATGGGGACCGACGTAGGCCCGATCGTGGACAAGTTTCGCGAGAGGAAAATTCTGGTCGGCAGGCGCTTCCCGTCGATGCCCAATTATCTTCGGATCAGCATCGGCACGCAGGCCGAAACGGAGCAGTTTGCCGCCGCGCTTAAGGAAATCGCTCCCGCCGCTCGCTCCGCAGCGGCCTGAGTTCGCAAACAACCGCACAAACGAAGAGCGGCCCATTCCCGCGCGGGATGGGCCGCGATGGACTTCCCCTGTGGAGGCTCAGTCGCAGTTGCTTTGCGCCCGGCTATACGGCTGCGCTGGCACCCATGGACCGCCGCTGCTGAAAGCATTCGCGGCAGTACACGGGGCGCCCCTGCGTCGGCTTGAACGGAACCGTCGTCTCTTTGCCGCACTGTGAGCAGACCGTTTTCGTTTCAACCCTTTGCACGCCGGATGAACCCGAACCATTGCTCTGGGCCCGATTCGCTTTGCAGGCTTTGCACCGCTTGGGCTCGTTCTTGAAACCCTTGTCGGCGAAGAACATCTGCTCGCCGGCGGTGAAGACGAACTCCGCGCCGCACTCGCTGCACTTCAGGACCTTGTCGTGGTATTCCATACGCTGCTCCGGAACCGGGCTGGGGACAGGACTGGCAGCGGTACAGCTCGGATTTCAGGGCTTGCGCTTGCAAGCCCCGAGTCCGGGAACCATCGCGGAAGAAGGTCGCCGGGAATACTTCTGGCTCCCATCTGCCGGCTGGCACGAAGCTGTTGGGAATCGCTTGAATGAGTCGGTCGCCTAATCCTGCTCACGCCGTTGCTTTTTCCGGAGGCGCTTACGCGAAAGGGCTTCCTTGGCTCGACGCTTCTCACCCGGCTTCATGTAGTAGCTGTGCTTTTTGATCTCCTTGATGATGTCTTCCGACTGCACCTTCCGCTTGAATCGCCGGAGCGCGTTTTCCAAAGACTCACCCTCTTGAATGACAACTTCTGCCACGCGTATTCACCCCCGTTCCCCTTGTGAAGTTTTGTTGGATTGATGGGTCCAAACAGTTTACCGGTTCACAGCCAAACCGGCAATTGTCCAATCCTTCTATCGGAGGCTCCCCCCTAAGTCAAGCTGAAATTAGCCGGAGCCCCGTCGCCCCCTGTTTTAGTGACTGATTCGTAATCTGGCGGTCGCCTCCGGAGCCGGCCACTTCTTCGCTGGTCCTCCCGCCATCGCACCCCCGCTGCCGCCGCTCTGACTTGCTGCTACAATGAAGCCGCGCCAAGGATTCGAGGAGCCCCGGTGCCCACCATGCGCAACGTGATCGGCGTCCTCCTGGCCGGCGGCCAGGGCGAGCGCCTCTGGCCTCTCACGCGCGACCGCGCCAAGCCCGCCGTCCCGTTCGGCGGCGTCTATCGCATTATCGACATCACCCTCTCCAATTGCCTGAATAGCGACCTGCGCCGCGTTTTCGTCCTCACCCAGTACAAGGCGCTCAGTCTGAACCGCCACGTCCGCCGTGGTTGGTCCGTCCTCATGGGCATTGGCGATTTCATCGAAGTCCTTCCGCCGCAGATGCGCGTCTCGCAGCACTGGTATCGCGGCACCGCTGACGCCGTCTACCAGAACATCTACTCCATCGGCAGCGAGCAATCGAATTACGTCTTCATTCTCTCGGGCGACCACATCTACAAAATGAATTATCAGAAGATGCTCGAGCAGCACGTCGATTCCGGCGCCGATGTCACGGTCGCCACCATCGAGGTCGACGCTGCTGTCGCCGCCAGGCAGTTGGGCGTCATCGAGACAGACGCCAACTGGCGCATCGTCGGCTTCGAAGAAAAACCTGTCAACCCGAAGCGTTCGCCCGTCCACCCTGACAAAGTCAACGCTTCCATGGGCGTCTACCTTTTCAATACGCAGCTTCTCGTGCCCATTCTCATCAACGATGCCGAGAACCCCAACTCCGCCCACGATTTTGGCAAGGACATCCTTCCCCAGATCATCGGCAAGCACCGCGTCTTCGCCTACAATTTCCGCGATGAAAACAAGAAGGAGACTTCTTACTGGCGCGACGTCGGAACCATCGACGCCTATCACGAGGCCAATCTCGACCTGTGCTCCGTCTCGCCGGTCTTCAACTTGTACGACAAGAGCTGGCCGCTGAACACCTGGCAGCAGCAATACCCGCCCGCCAAGTTCGTCTTCGCCGATCCGGAGCGCACCGGCGCCGCTGTCGACTCGATCGTGGCCGGCGGCTCCATCGTCTCCGGCGGCCGCGTTTCGAAATCCGTCCTCGGCTATGACGTGCGCGTCAACAGCTACGCCGAGGTCGATGATTCGATCATTTTCAATCACGTGAACGTCGGCCGGCGCTGCCGCATTCGCCGCGCTATCATCGACCGCCACGTGAATCTCCCGGAAGGCACGGTCATCGGCCATGACCTCGAAGCCGACCGCGCGCGCTACTCCGTCTCCGATGGCGGCATCGTGGTCGTCGTCCGCCCCGAATCCATGCTCGAAGAACCCGAGTAGCCTTACGACGGTCGCTGCTCATGCCTTTTGAATCTCGGTTTGGCCACGCGGCGAACGAATTTGAGCGCTACAGGCCCGACTACCCGCTTGCTCTTTACGATCGCATCCTCGCGGAGGTTCCTGAGAAGGGCCGCGAGCTCGCCATGGACTTGGGCGCGGGCACGGGAATTGTGACTGGACACCTGGTCGCACACTTCAGCCAGGTAGTTTCGGTCGAGCCGGATGCTGGAATGGCGGCCAAGATTGCGCGGCAATCTCCGCGCGCTGTGATTCGCAACGTTACAGCGGAGGATTGCGAGCAGCCGCCCGAAAGCGTGGATCTGATCACCATCGCAAACGCGCTGCACTGGATGGACGCCGAGCGCGTGTTTGCGAATGCCCGAGGTTGGCTTCGCCGCGATGCCGTGCTGGCCGTGTTCGACCGCCCGCTGCCGAAAACGACTGCGGCAATCGACGCGATTACTCTTGCCGAATTGCGCGGCCCGTGGAAGCCGCATCGTGATCCGCGCTTGAAGCGCGATCTCGCCTGGCGGGAGCAGGTGCGCTCCGCGGCCGGGTTCCGTATCGTCGAGGAGGCGAAGTTCTCCAATATTGTTGGCATGAGCGCCGAAGGTTACGTGGGATTCTGGCGCTCGACTTCCTATGGCAGTGCCTACGCGCGCACGCTCGCTGAACCGGAACGGTACTGGAGCGATCTTGAATCCCGTTTCACTGTTGCCGCAGCTGGCGCTGTCATTTCCGTGGATTTCAGCCCGACGTTGATCCTGGCGCGCAAAATTTAGCGCTGGCTGGCTGGTCGCGGCAGCCAGGAAGATTGTTTCCACCGCCCTTGGTTCGAAGAAAGCTTTCCCGTAAACTTCTCTGTTTGGCTCTTGGTTCCGAGCAACCACTGTCGCGCGCGAATGCCGTTTCCCCGCAGCGGCACGGCACGCCGTGCCCGGTTCTGTGGTTTGAACCGGCGCCTCTGCTGGCTCTGATGCATGAGCTGTTCTTTAGGGGGTCGGAGCTTCAGCTCCGGCATAAAGTCGTCGCGCGAAGCGCTTTCCTCAAGGAGAAACGATGTCCACCAAAATCATCAGCGTTCATGGCCGCGAAATTCTCGATTCCCGCGGCAATCCCACGGTTGAGGCCGACGTCCGCCTCGAAGGCGGCGCTCTGGGCCGCGCCGCAGTTCCATCCGGCGCGTCTACCGGCGAGCTCGAAGCCATCGAACTGCGCGACGGCGACAAATCGCGATATCTCGGCAAGGGCGTTCAGAAAGCGGTCGCGCACGTGAACGGCGAAATCTCGAGGGCCGTCGCGGGCATGGACGCCTCCGACCAGCGCGCGCTCGACCGCCGCATGATCGATGCTGACGCCACGCCGAACAAATCCAAGCTCGGCGCGAACGCCATCCTCGCCGTTTCGATGGCCGCCGCGCGCGCCGCTGCTGCCGCCGCCAAGCAGCCGCTTTACAAATATCTCGCGCGCTATTCGAGCAATTCCTCCGCGGGCACCTTGCCGGTCCCGATGATGAACATCCTCAATGGCGGCGCGCACGCCGATAATTCCGTCGACGTTCAGGAGTTCATGGTCATGCCGGTCGGCGCGCCCAGTTTCCACGAAGCGCTTCGCTGGGGCGTCGAGGTCTTCCACAATTTGAAAGCCGTCCTCAAGAAAAACGGCTACTCCACCGCTGTCGGCGATGAAGGCGGCTTCGCCCCGAATCTCAAATCCAATGAAGAAGCCCTCGAACGCGTCCTCGAAGCCATCACTGCCGCCGGTTACAAGCCCGGCGAGCAAGTCGCCATCGCCATCGATCCCGCCGCCAGCGAGTTCTATGACAAAGCCTCGAAAAAATACGTCTTCAAGAAATCCGATAAGTCCGCCCGCACGCCGGAGCAGATGGCCGCCTTCTGGGAAGGCTGGCTCTTCCAGTATCCCATCGTCTCGCTCGAAGACGGCATGTCCGAAGACGACTGGGACGGCTGGAAAATCCTCACGCGCGATGTCGGCAAGAAGGTTCAACTCGTCGGCGACGACATCTTCGTCACCAACCCGCAGATTTTTGCCCGCGGCATCAAGGAAGGTGTCGGCAATTCGATTCTCATCAAGCTCAATCAGATCGGCACCGTCACCGAAACCGTCGAAGCCGTCGAAATGGCGCGCAAGGCGAATTACACGGCCGTCGTGTCGCACCGCTCCGGCGAAACCGAGGATCCGTTCATCGCCGATTTCGTCGTCGCCATAGGCACCGGACAGATCAAGACCGGCTCCGCCTCGCGCACCGACCGCATCGCCAAATACAACCAGCTCCTGCGCATCGAGGAGGAACTCGGCAGCGCCGCCCGCTTCCCCGGCCGCTCCGCCCTCGCCCACCACTAGCGATACGAGGCAACACGATTCGCACCCACAAACTCGCCCTCATCGGCTTCGGCAACGTCGGCAAGGAATTCGTTCGCCTCCTTCGCGCCAAGGAACCTCGTCTCCGCGACGACTACGCCATTGAATGGAAACTCACAGGCATAGCCTCGCGCCGCGTCGGCTGGATCGCCGATCCGAACGGCCTCGACACCGAGGCCCTGCTGCTCGGCCATTTCCCCGAGCCGCCGCAATGGGCCACGCCGAAGAACGTCCGCGAGTGGCTCGAAGAGGCCGAGCCCGACGTCGTCTTCGAAGCCACTTCGCTCGACCGTTTCACCGGCGAGCCCGCCATCACCCATCTCAAGGCCGCGCTCGAATCCGGCGCGCACGCCGTCAGCGCGAACAAAGGTCCGATCGTCTACGCCTACCGCGAACTTCGCGACCTCGCCCGCGCGCGCGGCCGCAAATTCCTTTTCGAATCCACGGTGATGGACGGCACGCCGATCTTCTCGATGTTCCCGCACTCGCTTCCCGCCGTCGAACTCCGCGGTTTCCGCGGCATCCTCAACTCGACCACCAACGTCGTCCTCACCGAAATGGAGAAGGGGCTCTCGCTCGAAGAGGCCGTCGAGCGCGCGCAGGCCATCGGCGTCGCCGAAACCGATCCCTCGGACGACCTCGACGGCTGGGATCCCGCCGTGAAAGTCGCCGCGCTCGTCATCGTCCTCATGGACATTCCCATCAAGCTCGACGAAATCGAGCGCGTCGGCATTCGCTCCGTCTCGCCCGAGCAGGTCCGCGCCGCTCGCGCCGCGGGCATGCGCTACAAACTTATCTGCCGCGCCGAGCGCACCGCAAACGGCGCCCGCGCCGGGGTGCATGCAAGTGTTCGTCCCGAGCAGCTTCCGCTCACCGATCCCCTCGCGCTCCTCGAAGGCACCACCTCCGCGCTCCGCTTCGATATGGACGTCTTAGGCCTCTCCATCATCGAGCACAAGCCCGGCGTCATCGCCACCGCCTACGGCCTCCTCGCCGATTTCATCCGCGCCGTCCATCCCTAGCCCTCCTGGGAGCGCCAATCTCCCGATTGGCGCCCTTGCCGATGTGCTGGCGAAGTCCTCACGGAGGGGAACACGGCGTTCTGGAAGCTGCGTGAGACCTCGAGGACCTTTCTTGGGGTGGGAGCCCCCGACTTTTGGTCGGGGGAGGGCGGCCCTTTTACCCTGACATCGGAAGGGCGGGCCGCCCGAAACGGCCCCGGAAAATGGTGCGGGGCTTTAGCCCCGGGAATCACATCTGCCTAGCGCCAGAGGCGATTTATCTTACCGTAAAACTTTCCTATTAACTTTCTGTTGACTTTGTGGTAATATATCTCGTTTTCGCTGCCCGTGACGCTCCGGGCGCGGAGAGGAGGCTGTCTATGGCGGACGCGCGGCGCGCACAAACCACCTCGCCGGCGTGTCGGCTCAATCGGTACACTTTGCAAACGGAAACGCCTCTAAATCGCGTGCCATCAGTCACTTCCATTTTTTCAATCGGTACACTTTCTGCGCTCCGCCGTCGCGCTCTCCGTGCGCGCTCAATCGCCCTTCCCATTCTGGAACTCGCGGTTATAGTACGAACCCCTATGAATTCGCGCAACGCCCCTTGTAAAATGGACCCGCCAAAATGAGCACTCCAATGGTCCAACAACATGCCGCCCAGCCGCTCGACCTCGCCTGGGTCCGCGCGCAGTTCCCGTCGCTCAACCAAATGGTCAACGGTCATCCCGCCGCCTTCCTCGACGGCCCCGCGGGCACCCAGGTCCCGCAGCGCGTGATCGACGCCGTCCGCGACTACTACGAGAAGTCGAACGCCAACACCTGTGGCGCATTCGCCACCAGCCGCCGCAGCGACGCGATCCTCGCCTCGGCCCACGCCGCGATGGCCGACCTGTTCAATTGCGCGCTCGACGAAGTCTACTTCGGGCCCAACATGACCACGCTCACGTTCGCCCTCGCTCGCGGAATCGGCCGCGAGCTTCAGCCGGGCGACGAAATCGTCGTCACCACGCTCGACCACGACGCGAACGTCGCTCCCTGGCGCGCGCTCGAAGAGCGCGGCGTCGTAATCCGCCAGGTCGACATCCGCGAAGAGGATTGCACGCTTGATATCGAAGACCTGCGCCGCAAGCTCTCGCCGCGCACGCGCCTCGTCGCCGTCGGCTACGCCTCGAACGCCGTCGGCACGATCAATCCTGTCGAGGAGATCGTCCGCCTCGCCCACGATGCCGGCGCGCTCGCGTTTATCGACGCGGTTCATTACGCGCCGCATGGCCCGATTGACGTTCGCGCGCTCGATTGCGATTTTCTCGCCTGCTCGCCCTACAAATTCTTCGGCCCGCACATGGGATGCATCTACGGCAAGCGAGAGCATCTCCTGCGCTTCCGTCCCTACAAGGTTCGGCCCGCTGCGGAGACGCTCCCCGATCGCTGGGAAACCGGCACGCAAACGCACGAGTGCATCGCTGGAGTCGCCGCCGCCATCGACTATCTCGCCGATCTCGGCCGCCGCTCCTCACATGAGAAGTCTCCTTCTCGCCGCGAAGAAATCCTCGCGGCTTACCGCGCGATCCGCGCGCACGAAATCGCTCTGGCCGCTCGCTTGATCGAGGGCTTGCTCAAAATCCCCGGCCTTCGCTTCTTCGGCATCTCCGATCCCGCGCGGTTCGCGCACCGCGTTCCCACCGTTGCCGTCCGTTTCGCGAAGCACACTCCGCTCGAAGCCGCCACATTCCTCGGCGACCGCGGCATTTTCACTTGGGACGGAAACTACTACGCGCTGAATCTCACGGAGCGGCTGGGAGTGGAAAAAGATGGCGGCTTTCTGCGCATCGGCATCGTCCACTACAACACGGGCGAAGAAATCGATCGCCTTCTCGCTGCCCTCAACGACCTCGTCCGTTCGCGCTGAGGAAAATCAATGACTCGGAGTCGGCGCAACCACGTAGACGTACTCGAGCAATTCCCGTCCCTTATTCTGGACGTTGTGCCGCGTCATCGGCGGAATGTAGACCATCGTCCGCGCCGCGATCGGGATGGGCTCGCGTCCTTCGATCTGCGCCTCGCCGCTTCCGCGAAGTATGACGAGCACTTCTTCGTGATCGCCCGTGGTGTGCCATCCCACCGCCTCCCACGGCTTCAAGCGCACGAAGCCGCTTCGCATTCCCGCCGTCTGCGGCGCGCCGGTCAGCAGAGGACAATCAATCTCCGCGCACTGGAGCGGCATTTTCAGCGCCTTCTTGCCTGTGTCTTGCGAGGCCAGCGGAGCAGCCGCAGCCAGCGCCAGCACGACGACCGCAGCGACATTCTTGATCCGCACGTCGTCCTCCCGAAAAAGGTGAACCTATCATGACCCTCGAACGCGTGCGCGAACATTTCGAGCATGAAGCTCGCGAATTCGACGGCCTGATCGTCCGTCTGATTCCCCGCTACGACGAGATGATCGACGCCATGATCGCCGCGATCCCATTTTCGCCGGACCGTGCGATCCGCGTGCTCGATCTCGGCTGCGGAACCGGCACCGTCGCGCTGCGCGTCAAGCAGCGATTCCCCCACGCTCGGATCACGTGTCTCGACCTCGCCGAGAATATGCTCGCGCTTGCTCGCGCGAAGCTTGCCGCCTGCGACGGAATGGAATTCGAGCAGGGAGATTTTCTGACGCACCCGCTGAACGGCCCGTACGACGCCGCGGTCTCGTCGCTCGCCCTGCATCACCTCGAAACCGATGCGGACAAAGCCGCGTTCTACCGCCGCCTGTACGCGGCGCTCGCGCCCGGCGCCGTTTTTTGGACCGCCGATGCCGCTCTCGGCGCCACTCCCGCGTTGAACCAGATGTACATGGGAAAATGGAAGGACCACATGCGGCTGACCGTGCCGGAGCGCGAAATCGAAGAGCGCTGGTTCACCAAGCACGCGGACGAAGATCATCCCGCGCCGCTGCGCGATCATTTCCGCTGGATGGAAGCCGCCGGCTTCGTCGCTCCCGAAATCGTCTGGAGATATTTCTATTGCGGCGTCTACGGCGCCCACAAACCCGCGTAAATCCGATGCAAACTCAAATAGTCGCCTTCTGCGGCGCCCCTGAATCGAGCGCCGCAGGCGGCCGTCTTGAAGATCGACTACATGTTGATATCCTGCTTATCCTGCAGCTTCTTGATGAAGCCCTGGACGATCGGCTTGATTGCGTCGGGAGCTCCTGCCATCGCCGCGTTCGCTTCCTTGAGCGCGTTGTCGAAATCTCCCTGGCCGCTGTACACCCGACACATCGCGGCGTGCGCGCGCCAGTGGTCGGGGAATTTCTTTGCAAGGTTGCGGTAGACGGCGAAGGCCTCTTCCTGCTTCTTCTGTGCTTGAAGCTGCAGCGCGTAGCCGTAGAGCTGGTTGACGTCCGCTTTGTTGACCGCCTGGTTGCGCGCGACGGTCGCTTCGTCCTTTCTCCCCATCGCGTCCAGAACCTGCGACTTCGTCATCAGGTTGTCGTATCGGTCCTCGATCTGAATCGACTGGTCCGCGTACTTCAGCGCCTCGTCGAGGTCCGTCTTCTCCGCAAGCAGGTAGTTGGCCGAGTCGTCCCAGCCTTCCCACGTGTACTGCGCGCGCCCGCGCAACTGCTTGTGCAGGCTCTCTTCCACCACTTCGTGCACATTCACTCCCACCTTGAACGGCACCGCGAGCTTTTCCCAGCGGAGCGTAACGACTGCGGAATCGGGTGTGAGGTCGTCGAAGTCGTAGGTCAGCGCCTCGTGAAAGTCGGTCGCCGCCGGCTTTACGGTGACGCGCAACGCGTCTTCGGCCTTGTCGTACGTGAAGCTTCCCCACGCGGCGTTCATCTTCGAAAAGGCGATGATCCATTCGTTTTCGCTCGGGATCATGTGCAGGCCATACGTCCCGGCGGCGAGTGGCTGCCCTTCGATGGTCACGGGATCGCTGAACGAGATCGTGGTGTTCTCGTTCGCACCGGCGCGCCACGGCTGACCGTAGGGAACCAGCCCACCCCACACCTTTCGCCCCTTGGCGAGAGGGCGGCTATACTTGACGCTGACATCCGTGATGCCGATTCGCTGCGTGATTACGGCATCTTGGCTCGGCCGCGGAAGGTTCATCACCGCGGATTGCGCGTGAATCAGGCCCGGAGCAGAAAACAACAGCAAACCAAAAACCGCCATTCGAAGCTTTTGCATCGAAACACCCCTCCCATCGAGATTTGCGCAGAGGTTCGAAATTCCGGATCGCCCGGCTACGGAAAACTGCACCTCGCGGCACGAACCATCGCTTGGCCGGTTAGACGCCGGGGCACTACTTTAGTTATCGAGAAATGTCGAACGGACAAGATTGGGGGTTGAGCTCACGCTTTCGCGCCGCAAGTGCGTGGTATCCTGACCAGCCATGACAAAACGACCGAAACCGATCGTACTCACCATCCTCGACGGCTGGGGATTCCGCCCCGAAACGAAGGGCAACGCCATCGCGCTCGCCCGCAAGCCCAACTACGACCGTCTGCTCAAGGATTTCCCGAATACCCTGATTCACACGTCCGGCCCGTTCGTTGGATTGCCCGAAGGGCAAATGGGCAACAGCGAAGTGGGCCATCTGAACATCGGCGCGGGGCGCATCGTGCATATGGACATCACGCGCCTCGACCAGCTCATCGCCAGCGGCGAATTCTTCCGCCAGCCGCTGCTGCTCGAAGCGATGGCGCGCGGCCGCGAGCGCCGGCTTCATCTCCTCGGCCTCGTGAGTGACGGAGGCGTCCACTCCCACATCGAGCATCTCTTCGCCCTGCTGCGCATGGCACGCGAGAATCACGTGCCTGAAGTCTTCGTCCACTGCTTCATGGACGGCCGCGACACACCTCCTAACAGCGGCGTGGACTACCTGCGGCGGCTCGAGCAGAAGATGCGCGAATACGGCGTCGGGCAGATCGCCAGCGTGAGCGGCAGATACTACGCGATGGATCGCGACAATCGTTGGGAGCGAATCGAGAAGGCCTACCGCGCGATGGTCCATGGCTATGCGGTGAACACGGAGCAGAGCCCTACAGTCGCGGTGCGAGAAAGCTACGAGCGCGGGATTACAGACGAATTTGTCGAGCCCGTTGTCATCGTCAAGGAGGCACGTCATGGCCAGTCTGCAGTGCCCGTCGCCCTGATCCGCGACGATGACGCGGTAATCTTCTTCAACTTCCGCGCCGACCGCGCCCGCCAGATGACGCGCGCGCTCATCGAGCCGGGATTCGACAAGATTTCGGATCCCGCGCGCCCGAAGAATCTAACGTTCGTCGCGATGACGCAGTACGAAAAGACTTGGCCGTGGCTGCGCTTTCTGCTCGCCCCCGAAAAGCTCGAGCACATTCTCGCGAACGTTTTCGCCGAACTCGAATTCAGGAACCTGCGCGTCGCGGAAACCGAGAAATATGCGCACGTGACTTATTTCTTCAATGGCGGCGTCGAAAAACCCTTTCCCGGTGAAGAGCGCATCCTCGTGCCGTCGCCCAAGGTGGCGACGTACGATCTGAAGCCGGAAATGTCGGCCGCCGGTGTAGCCGACGCCGTGATCAAGGCGATTGAGAAAGGCGATTTCGACGCGATCATCATGAACTTCGCAAATGCGGACATGGTGGGCCATTCCGGAAAGCTCGAAGCCACGATCAAGGCGGTCGAAACGGTGGATGGATGTCTCGGCGGAATTTTTCAGGCGTTACGGCCGCGCGGCGGCGCGTGGATCATTACGGCCGATCACGGCAACGCCGAAACGATGATCGATCCCGTCACGGGCGGACCGCATACGTATCACACTACGAATCCCGTTCCGTTTGTGCTGGTGAGCGACGACGCGCGCGCGCAACTGAAGCCCGGCGGCTCGCTTCGCGATATCGCGCCGACGATGCTCGGCGTCCTCGGCGTTCCGGAGCCGCGCGAAATGACCGGCCACGACCTGCGCACCGGCACGTGATGAATTGCACAAAACCCTCCGAAACGAAACTCGTGCTGTGCGCGCTGCATCCGTTTTCGCTGTGGAACGCGCCGCCGGAAATGGCGGCGCGCATCCGCGCGGCCTGGCCCTCGATGCAAGTGGTGCACCTTCCGAAATTCGACGGGCTCGAACGGGAACTCCCGGACACGGACATTTTCGTCGGTGCCTCGCTCCGTCCCGGACAACTTGCGGTTGCGCGCAAGCTCAAGTGGATCCATTCGACCGCTGCGGGCGTGGGCCAGTTGATGTATCCGGAGCTACGCGCGAGCGGCATCGACGTGACGAACGCGAGCGGCGTGCACCGCATTCCCATGGCCGAGCACATTCTGGGCACGCTGATCGCGCTCGCGAGACGCTTCCCGGATTGCGTCCGCTATCAGCAGCAAAGCCACTGGGCACAGGAAGATTTGTGGAGCGGCACCGCTCCGGCGCTGCGGCCGCGCGAGATGCGCGGCCAAACACTGCTCTTCATCGGCTTCGGAACGATTGGCCGCGAAGTGGCGAACATCGCGCGGCCACTGGGCCTGCGGATTTGTGCGGTGACGCGCTCGGGCGAGGCCGATCCCAAGCTCGCCGAGCGTGCGTTCCCCGTGTCAAGACTGCATGAAGCCTTGCCGCTGGCCGACTTCGTCGTGCTCGCAGCTCCGGAAACGCCAGAGACAACAAGAATGATGAGCGCGCGCGAATTTGCGCTGATGAAGCCCTCCGCCTACTTCATCAACGTCGCGCGCGGCACATTGGTGGATGAGCCGGCTCTGATTCACGCGCTCGAGCAACGAATCATTGCGGGCGCGGCGCTCGATGTGACTTCGGAAGAACCGCTGCGGCCGGGAAACCCTCTATGGAAGCTCGACAACATCTTCATCACGCCCCACGTGAGCGCTGTGAGCGAGCACTTGTGGGAACGGCAGGGAGACTTGTTACTGGAGAATCTCGACCGGTGGTTCCGTGGACGCGAGCTTGTGAATCGCGTGAACCTCGAAAGGGGATATTGAAGTGGAGCAGGGAACTTCACTCGCCGGATTGCGCAGGTTTCAATTGCCGGCCGCGGACGCCTTCGGCGCCGTGTAACCCTGGCGCGCATAGACGACCACTTTCTGTTCCTTCCCCTTCTTGTTTGCCAGCATCAGTGGATTGCCCTGCGGATCGACAACCTCGACTTTTAGCTTGTGATATCTCCCGTCGGGCGCCGTCGAGGGCGTAAACGCGATCGTATACTGCGCCCGCAGAAATCCCGCTACCGAATTGAAGATGTCGTTCGCTTCGCCCTCGAATCGCGGGAACCACGCGTAGCCGCCGGTCATATTGGCAAACTGCGTCAACTGGTTCTTCGCCTGCTGATAGCCCACGCCGCCGTTCCCGTACAAGTCGATTTCCTCGCCCATGCCCACACAGAAAATGCTGGTGTCGGTTTCCTTCAGAATTTTATAGGTCTGATCGAGGTTGTGCTTGCTGAACGTGTCGAAGCCGGTGGCCAGAACCAGGATCGACTTCCGGCCATGCACGTCGCGAAGCTGGTCCAGGGTTTCCAGGATGGCGTCGAACAGGTTGGCTTCGCTGAAATTTGGAAAATAGAGCGACGCAATATCCTGGGCCACCTGGTTTTTGTTCTGCGTGAAGTCGTCCACGAGGCGCGTTTTCAAGTCGAAAATCTTAAACGCCACCCAGTCCTTCTGGTTCAAATGGCCCAGAAAATCGTACGCCCACATTTTCGCCTTGTATCCGAACGCGCCCTGCCAGAATCCATACGATTTGTTGCTGAACTCCATCAGGATGACGACGGTGATCGGCGCGTCGGTCGGCGAGAAGTTCGTAATCTGCTGCGGCTGTCCCTCGTCGAGCACTCGGAAGTTCTCCCTCTTCAGCCCGTTCACGATGTTCCCATCGTGGTCGGTCACCACCGCGTCGATGTTGACTAGGTTCGATTCGACCGAGATTTGCGTTTCCGGAGGAGGCGTCTGCTGCGCCGGCTGCTGCTGTTGTCCCGAAGGAGGCGTGGGCGGCACGGGCTGTTGGGTCTGCGGCGGTTTCGTCGGCCCCTGCTGCTCCTGCGCTCGCGCCGTGAGCGCGTCCGGCGGAACGCCCAAGACGGCAACCAGGATTCCTAGCAGGAAAATTCGAGCCCATGATTGCGATCGCATGTCGACCTCACCATCTCGGTTGGATGCCGTAACCGTCCGACTGGATGGTCACTTGCAATCCAGAAAACCTGGAGCGAAGGGTTTCCCAGCCTCCTGAATTTGCCATGATAGTATGAAAATTCACTCTTCGTACGACGTACTTTCAACTCCACGGGAGGCCAACGGGATGTCGCGCAGGTGCAGGTTTTGTGGCGTATTTCTGGCCGTACTTCTCGCCGCGCTCGGTAGCTCGGCACAAACGTACCTGCATAGCGCACAGGCGCAGTCCGCTCCTGCCGCGGGGCTCGACATGCGGCTGCTCGAAAGCCAGGCCATCCTCTGGTTGCAGGGGCTGATTCGCATCAACACCACGAATCCGCCGGGAAACGAAATCGCGGCTGCGAAGTATCTTGCGGACATCCTGCAGAAGGAGGGAATCAGCTCGGAGATTTTCGCGAGCGCTCCCGGGCGCGGCATCCTGGTAGCGCGGCTCTCCGCGACGGCCATGCCGAATCCGTCCCGCGCGCTTCTCTTGGTGGGTCACCTCGACGTAGTCGGCGTCGACAAGTCGAAATGGACGGTGGATCCGTTCGGCGCCGTCATCAAAGACAGTTACCTCTACGGCCGCGGCTCCATCGACGATAAAGGCATGACCATCGCCAACGTCGCCGTGATGGTGGCGTTGAAACGCTCGGGCGCGCGCCTTGATCGCGACATCATCCTGCTGGCCGAGGGTGACGAGGAAGCCGGCGGCGAGTTCGGAATCAAGTTCGCGGTCGATCAGCATTGGGACAAAATCGCCTCCGGGTTCGCGCTGAACGAAGGCGGCCGCGTCGTAGTCAAGGACGGGAAAGCGCAGTACGTCGGAATTCAGGCGACCGAAAAAGTTGCGGCGAACCTCGACGTCATCGCAACCGGCACGTCCGGGCACGCTTCGATTCCGCGACAGGACGACCCGGTGACGCATCTTTCTGCGGCGATCGCTAAGATCGGCGCGTTCGAGACGCCCGTGCAATTCAACTCGGTGACGCGGGCCTATTTCGACGGGCTCTCCAAGGTTGAAGACGACGAAACGGGAAAATGGATGCGCGCGCTCCAGGAATCAGACCGCACCGATCACGCGGCTCGCTGGATTTCCGCGAAGGATCCCGTGTGGAACGCCATGATGCGCGACACGATCGCGCCGACGATGCTTCAAGCCGGCATTCGTCCCAACGTGATCCCGGCTGAGGCACGCGGCGTCGTCAACATTCGATTGCTGCCCGGCGATCAGCTCGGGCCGCTCGTCAGCAAGCTGCAGCAGGCAGTGAACGATCCTGAGATTCGGTTCGAAGTCGAGCCGAACGGAGGGGAAGCCGCGCCGTCGGCTTCGCTCACCTCCGATCTGTACAATACGATCTCGCGCGTGGCGGGACAGGAGTTTCCCGGCGCAGCCGTTCTGCCGTACATGTCGACCGTGTTCACGGATTCGGCGCCGCTGCGAATGCGAAACGTGCAGGCTTACGGCCTGCTCCCCTTTCCGCTCTCTGCGGAGGACGAGCTTCGCATGCACGGCAACGACGAACGAATTCCCCTCGACTCCTTCCGCAAGGGACTGGAGTTCCTCTATCACATCGTGACGGACTTCGCGGTGTCAAAGTAATCTCCGATGACTGAACGCAGGGCCAAGATCGTTTGCACGCTGGGACCGGCAACTTCATCCGCGAAGATCATCGATCATCTCGTGCGGGTTGGGATGGACGTGGCCCGCTTGAACTTCTCGCACGGCACGCCCGCCGAACACGCCCATAGCGCCGCGGCGGTTCGCCGCGCCTCCGGCCATTACGAAAAGCCCATCGCGATTCTCGCCGACTTGCAGGGCCCGAAGATTCGCACAGGTCCCCTGATGGGAGGGCGTCCCGTTCGCCTGCGCTTTGGCCAGCGCCTCACCGTCACGACCGGGCATATTTCCGGCACGGCCGACGTCATCAGCACCACGTTTCGCGAACTGCCGAAGGTGGTGAAGAAGGGCGATCGAATTCTTCTGAGCGACGGCGTGATCGAGCTGCGCGTGATTTCGGCGCGCGGCACGGACGTCGTTTGCCAGGTGGAAAACGGCGGCGAACTCGGTGAGCACAAAGGAATCAACCTTCCCGGCGTCCGCCTTCGGATTCCCTCGCTCACTCCCAAGGACCGCAGGGATCTGGCGTTCGCGTTGAAATTGGGCGTCGATTACGTGGCCCTCAGCTTCGTGCGGACGGCGGCGGACGTGCGCGCCGCGAAGGCCGCCATCGCTCGCGCGGGAAAAGCCACGCCCGTCGTGGCGAAAATCGAAAAGCCCGAAGCCGTCGAGAATCTGGATGAGATCCTCTCCGTCGCGGACGTGGTGATGGTGGCGCGTGGCGATCTCGGCGTCGAGATGAGCCCTGAAAACGTTCCCGTGGTTCAGAAGCAAATCATCTCGCGCGCGCGCAACGCGCTGGTTCCCGTGATTACCGCAACGCAGATGCTCGATTCGATGCAGAAGAATCCGCGGCCGACACGCGCGGAGGCCTCCGACGTCGCCAACGCCGTGTTCGACGGAAGCGACGCGCTGATGCTGTCGGGCGAGACGGCGGCCGGGAATTATCCGCTCGAATCCGTCCGGATGATGGACCGCATCATCTGCGCGGCGGAGTCGAGCATGGCAGACCATCTGCGCCCGGCGCGCTTTGCCGAGCTGCACATCAGCGAAGCGGTTGCAGAGGCCATCTGCCACGCCGCCGAGGAGCTTCGCATGAGGGTGATTTCCGTATTTACGGAAACGGGATTTTCAGCGCGTCTCGTCTCGAAGTACCGGCCGCGCGTTCCGATTGTCGCCTTCACGCCGAATCCCGGAACGCGCCGGAAGCTCAGCTTGCTGTGGGGCGTGCTGCCCCGCCGGATCGGGGCCGTGCACAATGTGGATGCCCTCGCCAGGGCTGCGGAACAGCGGCTGCTCGAGGAGCGCCTGGCAAAGCGCGGCGACATCGTCGGCGTGATCGCAGGCACTCCTATCGGGACGCGCGGCACCACCAACCTGATGCGCTTGCTCCGCATCGGCGGCTAGCCGGATCGCGGCGCTCCAAGTCCTAGTTGACCCAGTTGTCGGGATTTGATGGCGGTTTATCGCGGCGCTCGCGCACATAGACGTCGAACTTCTTGCGCAGCCGCCGGCGCTTCCAATCGGACCAATAGTTGCGGAAATTGTAGAGGTGCGTGCCGCGGCGAAGGTAAATATAGCCCGCCAGCATTCCTCCGAGGTGGCACACATGGCTGACGCCGTCGCCCGTCGAGCCGATCGTGAGGAAGAATTCGATCGCGCCCATCACGATCACAAAGAGCCGCATCGATATCGTCACCGGCAGCGGAAACACCCATACCTGCCGGTGCGGCATGATCATGGCGCAGGCGAGCAAAACTCCGTAGATCGCGCCGGAAGCGCCGATGGTCGGAATCAACGCCACGCCTTGCATATGCGGATCGAGAATCAACCGCACGGTTAAGTCCGTAACACCCGCCCCCACGCCGCACAGGAAGAAGTACGTGTAAAACTTCTTCGAACCCCACATGTGCTCCAGGTCGGCGCCAAACATCGCGAGATAGAGCAGGTTGAACAGGATGTGGAGAATTCCTGCGTGCAGAAAGAGGTATGTGAAGGGCTGCCAGACGAATCCGCTGAAAACGCCTCGCGGAGACAGGCCGAAATATCGCAGCCAGAACACCGCGCCTTCGGTGTGGAAAAACAAGCGCGAGAACGTCTGCAATAGGAAAACGGCGATGCAGGCAAGGCAGAGCGTCTTGATGGCGCGTGGGAAATAGCCGCTCAGGTCAAACCGGTAGCCGTAACCGCGCCCGAAGGAACCCATACCGTACGAGTCTAAAGGCAGGCGGGCGCGGAGTCAAAGAGCGGGCGGTTAGGCTATAGGGCTGGGAAAAGTGATACACCCCGCTGGCAGCAAAAAGAGAATTGGACCCTGGCGCGGCGCGCGCGACTCGGGGGGGCTCACCGCGAGCGCACAGGAACCGGCGCTTCCAGCTTTTGTTTGCGTTTGATGATTTTCGAAACATTCGCGCGCTTGCAAGCTGCTGAAAACGTGGCGTTTAGAAATTACGCGTAATAAACGGAAATCGCGTTTCGTGTCTGCCCTTTCCAGGAATCACCCGATGTTCAGTTTCTTCCTTCTGCGCGGAAGTGGACGGCACAAACCGCATTTCACGCCGCGAATGCGCAGAATTCCGCCGGGAAAGCAAATGGCGGTTACGCCGTTTACCGCTCGATTGCCTTGCTCGGATGCACTTGCGTGATTTCATCAACGAAACCCTGCTGGAATCTAAAACGTCGATCTATTTAGGATAAAGGCTTCGATTGGCTAAGGGAGGCCGCCCGTGCCTTGCGTAATTCAATGTAATGCCCGGAGTAGCGGCCAGGTGAGAACCTCGGGCAAAGTCAGGCCAGCCTAGTCGACGCTCGACTGGAGAAGCCATATGACAAGACTATCGACGCTTGCGCCTTTTGGTCGCTCAGCTCTGAAGCTATTTTTTGCTTGCGTGCTAGTCCTAAGCGGCTCGTCCGTTTTCAGAGCGGGTGCGCAGCAGCACCCTGCTCCTCCGCCGCAAACTCCTACCCCGCCCCCACCTGCTGCGCCGGTGACGCCAACGGTCACTGAACCTTCAGCAGTGTTTGACGAATGGGAGTTGATGCGGCGCAGCGACAACAAGCTGGTGTCCCCTGTGATCGCAGAAAGGGACAATTGTTTTCTTGCGCCGCTAAACGAACTGCTTCTTCCTACGGTAGACGTGGCGAACTTGGACGCCCCGTCGGAAGCCAAAAGAGAGGACATGGATGGTTGTGCGGCCCTGAGGAAACACAAGATGATCCAGGCAGAAGGCCACTTGCGCAGCGCCGTCAAGCAGTGGCCTCAATACCTGAGCGCCTGGGTCGTGCTGGGCCAAGTGCTGGAAGTGCAGCAGAAAATGGAGGAAGCTTATGGTGCCTGTTCCCAACCTTTGACCACTGACTCCAATTACTTGCCAGCTTACCTTTGTCTCGCAGATATTTCGGCGCGCTCGGAGAGCTGGAGTAAGGTGCTGCAACTGAGTACTCGCGCGCTGGAAATTGACGCTACCGACGATGCAGTGGCTTACCACTACAATGCAGCCGCCAACTTTTATCTGCACAGATTGCCCGAAGCGGAAAAAGGTGCACTGCGGGCTGTAGAAATCGACAAAGGCAACGCCGACCCTCGCGTGCACGTCTTGCTGGCGCAAATCTATCAAGCGAAGGGTGACCGGGAGAATGAAGCAGCTCAACTGCGAGAGTATCTAAAGCACGCCAGTCCCAGTGATGTGGCCATGGTAAAAAGGGTAAAACGCGATTTATCGGAACTCGAAAAACCCACCAAGTAATCAGGTTCCATGTTCAGTACGTGGAATAGCCCGTACACAGCGTCTGGGGCCCTGCGCATCGTATTTGCGGTTCGTACGGCTGCTGGTCTGCTCCATTGGGCCAGCAATTGTGAGCAAGTGGACGTGTAGTCGCGTAACCGGACATTTGCCGTACCAGAACTCCAATTGTCCGGTTGCCGCGTTATCAGGACTTGAGGATTACTTCCGGTTAGCCCGTCACTCGGGCACAAACTGGAGTTTCCCTCTTCCGCCGAGCGGACCTCGACATTTTCAGCGAGGTGAGTTGCTGGTCCTATGAGTACAGCGCAATGCCAATAAAGGGGAGGCGAACTAATCGTAGCGCAATGCGACTATCGGATCGACACGCATGGCGCGCCGCGCCGGCACGTAGCAAGCCACCAGCGCAACGTTGGCAAGCAGGATCGTCACGACTGCAAAGGTTTCCGGGTCCGTCGGCTTGACTTCAAAGAGGAGGCTCGTCATCAACCGCGTGAGCGCAATCGCACCGGCGATCCCGATCGCGATGCCAAAGCATGCGAGCTTCGCTCCGTCACCCAGCACCAGCCGCAGCACGTCGCGGCGCTGAGCTCCAAGAGCGATGCGGATGCCGATCTCGTGCATGCGCTGGCCGACGTGATAAGCCATCATCCCGTAAATTCCCACGGCCGCGAGAACCAGCGCGAGCGCGGCGAATAGCCCGAGAAGCAACATGTTGAAACGCTGCTGCGCAAGCGACACGGCCATGAGTTCCTCCATGGTATGCACATCGCTCACCGGAATCCGGCTGTCCAGGCCCCACACCTGCTTCTTCACTTCTTCGACCAGCCCGGAAGATACGTCCCGCGTTCGAATGGCCAGCGTCATAAAGCTTCTCCAGATCTCGTTGGACTGCGCAAAAGGTGTATACACGGCGGGATCCACCGGTTGATCCAATCCCGAATGTTTCACGTCGCCCACCACGCCGATGACGGTCATCCATTGAAGAGGCTCTGTTTCCCTCGCCCAATGAATGCGCGCGCCGATGGGGTTCTCGTGCGGGAAGAATTCCCTCACCATTTCCTCGTTCACGATGGCCACCAGAGGTTGCCCTTCGCGGTCCAGCGGAGTGAAGTCGCGGCCCACGCGCAGCGGAATCTGCATCACGCGGAAATAGTCGCCCATCACCGAGAGGGTTTGCACCTCAGGCTCACCGCCCACAGCCACTGGGGGGTGCCCGTCGATGACGAAGCCATGGTCCACATAGTTCCCGCCGAGCGGAATATCCGTTACCATCGCTGCTTGCAGACCCGGCAGGGAATTCAAACGAGCCAGCAACTCGCGGCGGAACTGGGTCTGTTTGGAGATTTCGCCATACCGGGTCGGGGGTAGTTGCAGATACATCGTCATTACGTTCGCGGGATTAAACCCGGGATTCCTCGAGCGCAACCGCGAAAATCCCTTCATCAGCAAACCGGCCCCTACCAGCAGCACCAGGGCGAGCGCCAGTTCCGACGTGACCAGAATATTTCGTAGGCGATCTCCCGTCGCGCTCGCTGTCGTGCTTCGACCCCTCTCATTTAGGGCCTCGGCCACGTCCCCGCGGGCCGCGGCGCACGCCGGCGCCATTCCGAACACCACACCGGTCAGCCCCGAAACCACCAGGACGAACAGCAAAACGCGCGTATCCATGTGAATCCCGCTCAGCCGTGCCAGCTTCTCCGGCTTCAGCGCCAGCAGCATGCGCGTGCCCCACTGCGCGAGCAGCAACCCGGCAGCGCCGCCGAGCACCGACAACAGTGCGCTCTCCGTCAGCGTTTTCCGGATGAGGCGACCGCGTCCCGCGCCCAGCGCCGCCCGGATCACCAATTCCTGGTGCCGCGCGACTTCCCGCGCCATCAGCAAGCTCGCGAAATTCGCGCACGCAATCAGCAGCACCAGACCTACGGCTCCGAAGAGCACCAGCAGTGCCGGCCGCACATCTCCTACCAGCCATTCCTGCAGCGGAACCAATTGCATCTTCCGTTCTTTTTCTTCGGCGGGATACTGCTCCGCGAGTCGGCGGTCGATTGCGGCCATCTCCGCCTGTGCCTGCGCGAGCCCGACACCCATCTGCAATCGCCAGTAGGTATGCATGAAGTGCAAATCGCGTTCAGCAGCCGCTCCCGGGTCGCCAGCCCACATCGAAACGAAAACATCGGCATGCTCCACTGGCGGAGTAAAACTCGCGGGCATGACACCGATCACGGTATAGGTGTTTCCACCCAGCGGAATCGCCTTGCCCACAGCGTGTGGATCGCTGCCAAGAAAGTTTTGAAAGAAAGAATAGCTGGCCACGGCGAGGCGCGGCCCGCCTTTCATATCTTCAACGGGCGAAATGAGCCGGCCCAGCATCGGTTGCACGCCCAGCGTTTCGAGAAACCCCGCATCGACGAGTCCGGTGCGGACTTGCACGGGCTCGGTTCCGCCTGTGTAGTCCATCTTCTGGACGTTGATTCCGCCGCCCTCTGAAAACGCGCGCGCCTGTCTCTGGATATCCCTCACGTTCGGGGGCGAATCGTTTCCCCTCATGACGACGAGTTGCTGCGGATTCTTATAGGGAAGCGGACTGAGTAGCACTGCATTGATGACACTGAAGATCGCGGTGTTTGCGCCGACGCCGAGGGCAAGAGTAAGGACGGCGACGGAGGTGAAGCCGGGATTCTTGCGCAGCATGCGCAGGCCGTAGCGCACGTCCTGCACGAGGTTCTCGAACCATTCCCAGCCCCACGCCATGTGACTCTTCTCCCTGAACGCAGTTACGTTGCCAAACCGACGCCGGGCGGCGGCCCGAGCAGAGTCTGCGGTCATGCCCGACTCGAGATGTTCCTGCTGTCGCAACTCCAAATGCAGCTGCATCTCTTCTTCGAGGTCCGCATCGAATTGGCGCCGATGCACGAGCATCCGGAGTCGTCTTGCGACTTCGCGCAGCCAGTTCATGACAGAACTCCTTTCAGACCGCTTCAATCACACGCGTGATCGCGCCAATGACGCGTTCGAACTGCGACATCTCGACGGCCAATTGTTTGCGGCCTGCTGCAGTCAGCTGGTAGTAACGAGCGCGGCGGTTGCCAGCCGTCGTGCCCCACTTCGCGGTCACCCATCCCTTGATGAGCATCCGCTGCAACGCGGGGTACAACGAGCCTTCTTCGACTTGGAGAACGTCATCCGATATCCGCTGAATAGAATTGGCGATCTCATATCCATGCATCTCGCCGGAGCGCGCCAAAGTTTTCAAGATCAGCAGATAAAGTGTTCCTGGAGGAATCTCGTCTCGGTGCAAATGATCACTCCCATGGCATAGTTAGACTATGCGAGTGTCGGATCGTTAGCAGCCGCTGTCAAGGGATCAAGTGCCCCGGCTCCCGTCCCTTCAGAAGGCGTTGCAAGCGAAAGGTGAGATTCTGGGTGGGTCGTCGGCAACTCGGAAGTTATGCAGGCGGTGCAAAATTGCCAACTCCTGGTCAGTCGGATAATCGGACATTCTTAGTCCGCGATGAAAGCAAGTTCCTCATTTGGTGTTTATCAAGACGTTGGCCCCGCCAGTGACCTCGAAGGTCCCGAGTCAAAGAGCGGGGTATTACTTGCGGGAGAAATTGACCGCCACATTTGTTTCGACTTCCGCCGGATCTCCATTGACCAGTATCGGCTTGTAGCGCCACTGGCTCACCGCGTCGACGGCAGCGGGCGCAAGTCCGGGATCTCCAGCGAGGATGTCCACCTGCTTCACCACTCCGTTGACGCCGATCACAACGTGAAGTATCACCGCTCCCTGCCCATGTTTCACGCCCGCCGGCCAGGCCGGATTGACCTGATGAATCAGCATCCCCTGCAATTCGTCCGACCCGAGCCGAACGTGCGGTGGTTGCACGTCGGGCAAGCCGTAGAACGTAGCCAGGTTGACGATTCGGAACGCCCCCCGCACGTACACGTAGATTCCCGGAAGCGGCTCGTCCCCGTGCTTGCCGGCCGTCGTCGCCCTGTAGAGGGTAAGCACAGTTTTGGCGTCTTCGAACATCGTTTCGATGAAAGAATCTCCCACCGTTTCCGACGAAGACGCAAACTCCTTTACCGTGACCTCCCCGTGCCCGCCGGCCGCCGCGTCGCCGAGTATTTTCACGACCGCCGCGCGGTAGTCCGCCCAGGACGCCTCATATGCCGCCGCAAGTTTCGCGCCAGCTTCATCGCCGAACGCCGCGGCGAACCAATTCGCTCCCGCCGGCACCTTCAGGCTGTTGAGCAAATCCCCGAACCGCGCGGAATTCGGGTCCTTGCTTGCTTGAAGAATCGTCTCGAGCTCCGACCGCAAGCCCGCTGCTGATTGGGCAGCGCCGGCAGAGCCTGGCGTCTGAGCCGTCGCGCCACTGGCGCCAAACGAAGGTGTTGCCGGTAAAACGGACCAGAGCACCACAACTGCTGCAAGGCAGCGAATGGATGAGTCCATGGAAACGGTCCTCATTGGACCTCCGACTGCGTCGAGTCTATGACTGCTTGAGTTTCTTGCGCGCCGACACGAAAAGGCTCGCTGCCAGCACCACGAAGAGCGCGACTCCAAGCCACGGCGCGTGCCGCAAGTGCGGCATGTACTGCTCGCCCCAGCCACTGAAGAGCTTCTCGGGCCACGGCAAGCGCAGAAAGCTCACAAGCCAGTGCGGCACATGCTTGCTCAGCTCCGGATCCTGCAGGAGATTAAGGACGATCGCGAGCAAGCCGAATACGCCTCCCGCCGCGATCAAGCCGCTCGCATATAGCGACCCCGGGCTGACTTCACTCTCTGCGCCGCTCTTCTTCTCGGTGCCTTGCTCGGCGAGCCATCGAACCATCCCTCCGCAAAACATCGCCAGCGTTGTGGCGATCGATAGGTACGATCCCACGGCAAACGGCAGCGAGCGAATCCCCAGCAGCTCGATCGCAAGCACCAGAAAAACTCCAAGGAAAACCAGCCGCCACGGCAGCCGCTGGTTCAGGATTCCGCTGATCACCGTCGCCATCAATCGCGCTTGCGGCGCGGCGGCCTGCTCGCTGCCGATTCCCTGCACCCACTGCACCTCAATCCGCTGCGTTTGCGGATCGTACAGATATTTCCCGTCGGGAATCTCGTGCGAGCCGAGCGCGTTCACCAGAACGTAGTTCTTCCCTTCATGCGCGTAGTTGCTCTGCTGCTGCTCCACACCCGAAGGCAGATGATTGATGTCGAGCGCAATTTGCATCGGCTTGTATTGCGCCAGCCCGACGTTCATCAGAATCAGCGTGCCGCCCACCGCCAGCGATGAAACCGCCACGCCGATGAGCAGCCCGATTTGCTGCGACATGGGCGTCGCGCCCACCAAATAACCCGTTTTCAGGTCCTGCGACGTTGCACCGGCAATCGCCGATGCGATGCACACCACCCCGCCGATCGTCAGCGCCAGCACCGCATACGCGTTCGCCGTCCAGTGCATCACCAGGAACATAGCGCACGTGGCCATCAGCGTCGCGATCGTCATGCCGCTCACTGGGTTCGACGAATTTCCGATCAAGCCGCTGATTCGCGACGCCACCGTCACGAACAGGAATCCGAACACCACCACGAAAATCGCGGCCACCAGGTTCGAAAGCATGCCCGTCTGCGCGCCGGGTATCGGCTTGAATTTCAGGAACGCCCACATCATCACCACGATCACGGCTGAGCCCGCCAGCACGAATTTCATCGAGATGTCGCGCTCGGTGCGGCCCGCCGCGTCCAGCCCGGACTGTTTTTCGCGAATGTCTTTCAGCCCCGCCTTCAGCGCCGAAAAAATCGTCGGCAGCGTCTTGATCAGCGTGATCAGCCCGGACGCCGCCACCGCGCCCGCGCCCATCGGCCGAATGTAGCTCGACCACAGTTGGTCGGGCGTCATCTGCGGAATGGGAATCGTGCTGGGGTACAGTGCGGCGTTCGGCGAAAGCGACCCGAAGAACTTGATCGCGGGCATCAGCACCAGCCACGAAATCACGCCTCCCGCAAAAAGCAGCCCGGCCACGCGCGGCCCGATGATGTACCCGACGCCGAGATATTCGGACGTCACCGCGGCTCGAATCGACGCGCCCGGCAGCCACTGCGGCTGGTAGTCCGGCTGCCCCGTCCACAATCCCAGCGTGTTCATCGCGAAGGTGTACACGCCGCCGAGCCCCAATCCCCAGAAGACGCGCCCCGCGAACGACCCGCCGCGCTCCCCGGCCACCAGCACGTCCGCGCAGGCCGTGCCTTCGGGAAACGTCAAGTTGCCGTGCTCTTTGACGATCAGTTGCCGGCGCAGCGGAATCATGAACAGCACGCCCAGCCATCCGCCCATCAGCGCGAGAAAGAAAATCCGCCAGTACTCGGCGTTCAGCGAGAACCCGAGAAAGATCAACGCGGGCATCGTGAAGATCACGCCCGCCGCCGCGGACTCGCCCGCCGAGCCCGTCGTCTGCACGATGTTGTTTTCGAGAATGGTCGAGCGGCCGAACGCGCGCAGGATGCTGATCGAGAGCACCGCGATGGGAATCGACGCGGAAACCGTCAGCCCCGCGCGCAGGCCCACATACACGGAAACCGCGCCAAAGAGAATTCCGAACAGCGCGCCCAGGATGACTGCGCGGACGCTGAACTCGACCACGCTCTCATCCGCTTCGACGTACGGGCGAAATTCGCCCGGCGGTGCAGTCGAGCTCCAGGGTTTTGTCGCCACGCCAACCTCCGAGTGCTCTCCGACGCGCGTCGAACCGCTCGGCAGCGTCTCCGGCCAATTTGGCCCGCCGTTGAACCGGGCACGGTAGCACCAGTCGCAACCCGAGGCAAGCCATACCCGCCGCGTGGCTCAGCGCTCGGCGAAGCCCTCGGCGCGCAGATGAAATTGGTTGCCACCGGCGTGACGGTGAGCCGCCTTTCGCCCGGCGTGTGTTATCCTCTTTCGCCGGAGGAGCCGCCCGAATGGGCTATATCGACCGCATCCAGACTGACCTGACCGCGGCCATGAAGGAAAAGGACGAGCTGCGCCTCAGCGTCCTGCGCATGGTCAAGTCCGCCTTGAAGAACAAGGAAATCGAGAAGATGCGCCCGCTGGAGGATCTCGAATCGCTGCAGGTTCTGCAAACGCTCGTCAAGCAGCGCCGCGAATCCATCGACCAGTTCACGAAGGGCGGCCGCAAGGATCTCGCTGAGAAGGAAGCGAAGGAAATCAAGATCATCCAGGAGTATCTTCCCGCCGCGCCCACCGATGACGAAATCCATCACGCCATCGAATCGGCCATCGCCGACGAAGGCGCCGATTCCCTCAAGCAGATGGGCGCCGTCATCAAGGCCGCGCGCGCCCGCCTCGAGGGCAAGGCCGTCGACGGCAAAGTCCTCAGCGACCGCGTCCGCGCCCGCCTCTCGAAGTAATCGCTTCTGCCTTCTGCCGATTTCGCTTCTCGCTCTGCGCTCACCACCCGTATCCTCTAACCGTGGGATGAATTCCTTTGGCCATGGCTCTTCCCCAATCCATTCGCGTCAAGTACACCGAAGAGGAAGCCGAGTACGTCAGCATGCGCCCCGTCGTGCAGCAGGAATTCCGCAGCGCGGAACTGGTCGACATGATCCTGAGCGTCACCGGCAAGGACCTTTCGCGCGTCCGGCAGATTCTGCACTCGGGCACCGTCGTCTTTCACTCCTATCGCTACTGGTGGCAGGGATTTGAAGCGGATACCGCGTCGCTCGCGGACGCCCTCGCGAATTATCCCGATCCGGATCCTTCGCGCGCGTTTCGGCCGGGCGACTGCACCGAAGTGATCCTCGAATCGAGCGGCTCGCCCGCCTCGCACGCCGTTCACTTCCGGCGCGACGCCGCAAGCAAGAAGCGCCTGTTTCGTTCGCGCAGCCTCTGGGATTGCCTGATGGCTCTCGCCGAGGACTCGGCGCCCGCCTATCGCGACTATTCCTACGCCCTTCGCGCCGACGTCTTTTCATCCCCGCTCGCCAAGCGCCAGCTCCTGCGCCTCGCCGTCGACGCCCACCGCTACGCCACTCGCGGCCTTCGCGCGCACCTCGCGCTTCTGCCGTCGCTCACGCAGATCCTCTACGTCTGCCCGCGCCCCGGTTCCGGCACGCCGCCGAAATAAGCCGCCGCCACCTGCTCGATTCCTCCAGGCCTCCGCCCCCCCGCTCCGAAGGTTTGAACGTAGCGCCGCGGTCTTCAGCGCGGCATTCTTGGTGTTGTCTGTCGGAGGTAAAGGAGGTAGAGGAAGACCCTGAAACCTCTTTGAGTTCAGGGTTTCCAAGTAGAAGCCCTGAGACCTTTTTCAGTTCAGGGTTTGCAAGTACAAACCCTGAAACCCGGGGGGAGGCGGATAGATTAGAAATTCCCAAGGTGCTGATTTTGCGCCGGTTAACGTGGTTTCTAATCTTCGGCGGGCAGATTAGGATTGGCCACAGAGGCACAGAGCCCGCAGAGGGAGTCAAGCGATGCGAGAGCGTCCGCAACTGTATATTAGACATGGTGTCGGCCCTGTGTTTTCAACGAGTTACGGCGATTTCTAATCGCGTAACTGTATATTAGAACGGCAGTGGTGAGTGCGTAGTGGCGAGCGGCTAGAAAAGCGGACTTCGATCCGGGACCTGCAAACCGCGCTTCCATTGCCGACTCCTCCTCTCCGCGGCGCGTGCAAACACACATCTAGCGCTGCCTGCGCGCACCCTTTTCGGGCACACCCAAAGCGGGCGCGCACACAATTAATTATTCTGATTTTAAGGATGCCAAACCATAGCACGTGTTGACGCGAAAGTCAAGTACCAGTACTGTTCAGGCTGCCTTTTCGTAGAGGTATTTCTGGAAGCCGGCGAAGAGCCTGCCGCTCAGAATCTTGATGAAGTGCTGAAGGAAGAGGAAGGCTGTCTCGCCGGTGCGAATGGGGAAATTCTGCTGAATCTCATGGCGTTCCTTGCCGCCAAAGGGCGGGTTTGCCATCACGATTTCGAAGCGGTCTTTCTCTTGAATGTCCGCGAGATTTTCGGTGAGCGTGTTGGTGTGGATGATGTTAGGCGCTTCGATGCCGTGGAGGATCATGTTCATAATGCCGATTACGTAGGCGAGGGACTTCTTTTCCTTGCCGACGAAGGTGCGATCCTGGAGGATTTTCCAGTCTTTGGTCGAAAGCGAAGAGTGCCGGGCTGAAGACCCCCTTCGACTTTGCTCAGGGCCAGCCGGCGCTACGTTTGAACCTAAGACAGACCCGCCAATCGGGAGATTGGCGCTCCCAGGGACGGCGCCGCCGGATTTGAGGTACTCGAAGGACTCGCAAAGGAAGCCGCAGGAACCGCAGGCGCCATCGTAAATTCGCTCGCCGATCTGGGGCTTGACGACCTGGATGATGGCGCGAATGAGCGGGCGGGGGGTGTAGTATTCGCCGCCGTTGCGCCCGGCGTTGCCCATATTGCGAATCTTGGCTTCGTAGAGATGCGATAGCTCGTGCTTTTCGGTCTGCGAACGGAAGCGGAGGTCATCGATCTGGTCGATGATTTCGCGGAGGTTGTAGCCGCTCTGAATCTTGTTTTTGATTTCGCCGAAAATCTCGCCGATTTTGTATTCGATCGTGTTGGGGCCGCTGGCGCGCTGCTTGAAGCCGTGGAGGTAGGGGAAGAGCTTGCCGTTGACGAAGTCGCGCAGGTCGTCGCCGGTGAGGGCCTTGTTGTGGTCGATTTGGCCGTCTTTGGTCTTGGGCGCGGCCCAGGATTCCCAGCGGTACGGCTTGTCGAGGAGGAACGAGTACTTCTTGCCGTCGAGCTGGGCTTCGGTGGCGCGGTCCTCTTCGAGGGCGTCGAGGTACTTGAGGAAGAGGAGCCAGGAGGTCTGTTCGGTGTAGTCAAGCTCGGTGGTGCAGCCAGCTTCCTTCCAGAGAACGTCGTCAACGTTTTTGAAGACTTGCTCAAACATGGTCCGGGCCTTTCGGGAGTACGAGAGCAGAATTCATATCATAGCTGGCGGGCAGCGACTGCGACAAATACAGGTGCGGCGGGGTGTCGGCGCTTGCCAGGCGGCAACGCGGGGATAGCCAAACCGGAGCGTTCTGTTTCGAAGACTTGTGCCAATCCGGAGATTGGCGCTCCCGGGAGGCGCATATGGTAGCGCCGAAGTGTTCCACACTCGCCAGATTTCGGCGGTTTGCAGGGTCCGTGCGAGTGTGGAGATTGTGAGATTCGCCGCGGGTCGCAGATTTGACACCAACTCCGGCTCCCGATAGGCTCGTCAACATGAAAGTTGTCGTTGCAGACAAAATTAGTGAGCGGGGCTTCGCCCTTCTCCGCGAAACGGGCTGGGAAATCCTATCGCCCGCCCCCGCAGTACTGCCGAGCGAGTTGGCAAATGCCGACGGCCTGATCGTGCGCAGCGCCACGAAGGTTACGGCGCAGCTTCTCGAAGCCGCCCAACGCCTGCGGGTTGTCGGCCGCGCCGGCGTGGGCGTCGACAACATCGACGTCGAAGCCGCCACTCGTCGCGGCGTGCTGGTGATGAACACTCCCGGCGGCAACAGCGTCAGCGTCGCCGAGCACACCCTGGCGCTGATGCTGGCCCTCGCGCGCTCCGTTCCGCAGTCGAACGCCTCCATCCACGCCGGGCGCTGGGAAAAATCCTCTGCCTCGGGAACGGAACTGCGAGGGAAGACGCTTGGCCTTGTCGGATTCGGCCGCGTCGGCACCGAGGTCGCGCGGCGCGCTCGTGCGCTCGAAATGCTGGTGCTGGCGCACGACCCGTACGTCACGCCCGCCGTCGCGCGCGAGCTCGAAGTCGAACTCGTGCCGCTCGACGAACTTCTGCGGCGGTGCGACGTGATTTCGCTGCACACGTCGCTCAGCCCCGCCACGGAAAAAATGATCGACGCCGCAGCGCTCGCGAAGATGAAGCGCGGCGCCCGCCTGATCAACTGCGCGCGCGGAGAGCTCATTGACGAGACGGCGCTCGCCGAAGCGTTGCGCTCCGGTCAGCTCGCCGGAGCAGCCGTCGACACCTTTGCCGTCGAGCCGCCGAAAAACTCGCCGCTGATCGGCCTCCCGAATCTGATTGCCACCCCTCACATCGCCGGCTCCACCGCCGAAGCGCAGGAGGAGGTCGGCACGGCGGTCGCCCAGCAGGTCCGCGATTACTTGGCCGACGGATTCATCCGCAACGCGGTCAATATGCCCGCGCTTTCCGCCGAGCAGTACCGCCGTCTCCGCCCGTATCTCGAGCTCGGCGAGCGTCTCGGCGCTGTGGTGGCGCAGGCGGCGCCGTCGCGCAGCTTCGGCCGCATTCGCATCCGCTATGCGGGCGAACCGGCGGAGATTGGCGCGCACGTGGTACGCAGCGCAGTGCTGATCGGCCTGCTGAATTCGTTCCTCCACGAAAAAGTGAACCTCGTGAACGCCGCGCAGGCTGCGGCGGAGCGCGGTCTCGTGGTCGAAGAGACCACAGAGCGCAGGGGTCGCGGCTATCCGAACACGCTCGAAGTTTCGTGCGCCGACGGCGTGCGGCCGTTCACCGTCGAAGGCACCGTGGCGCAGGATAATTCGCCGCGCATCCTTTCGCTCGATGGGATCGAGCTCGAAGCTCCGCTCGAAGGGACGCTGCTGCTCACGCGAAATCGCGACGTGCCCGGCGTCATCGGGCAGATCGGAACCGCGCTCGGCAATCTCGGCGTGAACATCGCCACGTTTTCGTTGGGACGCCGCGCGCCGGTGCATGGCGCGGACGCGGTCGCGCTGGTGAGGCTCGACGGCGAAGTGAGCCCGTCGGTTGTCGAAAAAATTCTCGCGATTCCGTCGATCACGGAAGCGAGGCTCATTCGCTTGCCGGAAGCAGCCAAGGTGAACGCGGCGGGATGAGATATGAGCTACAACGCGGTTGCAGCCACGAGGCGCGTCAGCCTTTCACAACGCCCATCGGCCGGAGCCGCGCTACCTTGCGCGCCAGTCCCGCGTTGTGGACCACGTCCACCACCTCATCAATATCCTTGTACGCTTCGGGAATCTCTTCCAGGATCCCGTCCCGTGTTTCGGAGCGCACAACGATTCCCTGATCTTCCAGCTTCTTCGTTTCCGTGCGCGCGTCGCGCCCGCGCTTTGCGGCCGTGCGAGACATCGCGCGTCCCGCGCCGTGGCATACCGTGCCGAACGTCTCCTCCATCGCTCGCTCGGTGCCGACCAGAACGTAACTTGCGGTCCCCATCGAGCCGGGAATCAGCACGGGCTGGCCCGAGTCCCGGTATGCCGCGGGAACCTCGGGCGAATTCGCAGGGAACGACCGCGTCGCGCCTTTGCGATGCACCATCACGTCTCGCTCGGTTTCATCGACGCGATGCTGCTCGCGCTTCGCGATATTGTGCGACACGTCGTAGACCACGCGCAGCGCCGTATCATCGCTGAAGATTCTTCGAAACGCTCCGCGCGTGAAATGCGTGATCGCCTGGCGGTTCGCCCACGCGAAATTCGCCGCCGCGGCCATCGCCGCGAGGTAATCCTTCGCTTCCGGCGAACGCAGCGGCACGCACGCGAGCTGGCGGTCCGGCAGCGAAATGGAATAGCGCGGCATCGCTTCGTTCATCACCTTGAGGAAGTCGGTGCACACCTGGTGGCCGAGCCCGCGCGAGCCGCAGTGAATCAGCACGACCACCTGGTTCGCGTGCAGGCCAAAACGCTCCGCAATGTCCGGCTCGAAGATCTTTTCGACGTACTGCACCTCAAGGAAATGGTTCCCGCTGCCGAGCGTGCCGATCTGTGTCCGGCCGCGCTGCTTCGCCCGACCGGACACTTTTCCGGCGTCCGCGCCGCGCATCGTTCCGGATTCTTCGCAGAATTCGAGGTCGGCCGGCTCGCCGAAGCCGCGCTCGACAATCGCGGCGGCGCCGCGCTCGAGCACGTCGTCGAGTTCGCGGAAACTGCACGGCACCGTGCCCTGCGAACCCGTCCCCGAGGGAACATCGCGGAAAAGCTGGTTGACCAGCTCACGCAGCTTCGGCGTCACTTCGTCGCGGTCGAGCGTGCTCCCGAGCAGGCGCACGCCGCAGTTGATGTCGAATCCGACTCCGCCCGGCGAAATCACTCCGCCGCGGAAATCCGTCGCCGCTACGCCGCCGATCGGAAAGCCATAGCCCTGGTGAATGTCCGGCATCGCCAAGGACCGCCCGACGATTCCGGGCAGGCACGCCACATTCATGGCCTGCTCGATCGAAAGATCGCCGAGGATTTGCTCGAGCAGGTGTTCGTCAGCGTAAATCAGCGCGTCGGTGTGCATGCCGGACTTCGTGCCGCGTGGCACGAGCCAGCGGTACCGGTCGATTTTCTGCAACGCGTTCTTGGCGATGGCCACAAATTCATCCAGGCGAGAACCTTCGCACCTCGATTATATCCGACCGGGGGTGGGCCGCCGGAACATGTGATAATCCGCCGCGGAGAAATTCCGATGCTCGAAACCCAGCGTTTAAGACTTGCGCCGTGGCAAGCGGACGATTGGCTCGAGCTCAAGCCGATCGCGCAGGATCCCGAGGTGATGCGCTACATTTCGAGCGGCCAGCCCTGGCCCGAGGAGCGCATCCGCGAATTTGTCGCGCGCCAGATCGCTTGCCATGGCGCGCGTTCCTATTGCTTGTGGAGACTGCTGCTCAAGGATACCGGCGCGATGATCGGCTTCTGCGGGTTGCAGCCGCTCGACGGCACGCCGGAAATCGAGATTGGTTGGTGGCTCGACCGGGCCTGGTGGGGTCAAGGTTTAGCGACGGAAGCAGCGCGCGAGGCCATGAAAGACGGCTTCGAGCGCGCGGCGCTCGAACGGATTGTCGCCATCGCGCAGCCGGAAAATCGCGCTTCGATTCACGTCATGGAGAAACTCGGAATGCGCTTCGAACGGGAAACCACCCACAAGGGATTTCCGGTGGTGCTGTACGCGATTCCTCGCGCGCCGAGTTCTTAAGCCGCTCGGGCTCCCTCCGCCGCACCGGGTTGCGGAGATGCACGTTGTCGCGTAAACTGCTGCTGAATACTTCGAATTCACGCCTCGTCGGGGCGTGGCTCAGCCTGGCTAGAGCGCCTGGTTCGGGACCAGGAGGTCGGTGGTTCAAATCCACTCGCCCCGACCAATTTTTTTAGAATCAGCCACTTATAACTTTCGCAATTCAAGAAAAAGCGCGATGAGCGCCTGGTACGAAACCAAGCGTAGCTGTCTCCGATTCGTTGGACACGAGCGCTCTTTGTCCTTTGAGCTCATCACCTTGCGATAAGAGTTTTGCTTTACTGGGAATCCAATTCTCGGGAGACTTGGTACAAGAGCAGCCCTTTGGGAAGAAAAACCAAAGCTAAGCTCACGTTCTCCGTCCCGCAAGATGCGATCGTGCTACTCCGTTGATTTTGCGCTGAATCATCTGAGAACGTGTCTACCACAGCGAGGGTGCCAGGGTCAGATACTTCTCCCTGCAACGCGACCTAGTCCAGAAGGATTGTCTTCGAGTGTCCCGTAGTCCGGAGGCAATTGGCGGCAAGCGGCAATGGAACCTCTAAACTGCCAGAACCGGACTTTTGACTCGGGATAACTTCCGGATTTGCTCGTTACTCGTCCACTAGCCCCGCGCGGAACAAGTAACGGTGGCAAAAGTTGCTTGACTTTCGTGATCTTCCTGCCCTTAATATGTGGCGTGTCCATATATGGGTGATGCTACTCAAGAAGGTGAATGGAAGAGAGGCAACGCGGAGTTGCTGATTCTCTCGTTGATAGAAGCCAGACCCCGGCACGGCTACGAAATCTCAAAGCTCATCGAGCAACGCTCAGAGGGCGCGGTGCGCTTCTATGTGGCTTCGCTCTACCCTTTG
>DATIZQ010000089.1:0-3205 GCA_035517015.1 Candidatus Acidiferrum sp.
GCCACCGTAATAGTTCGCGGCTGGTCCGCCGATGGGCATATAGACGATCCCATGTTTCTCGTCCACCGAGACGGTGATGGACCACACGTTCGATCCCCAGCGCCCCTTCCAGCTGTCGTCCGCCCAGGTGTTGTGACCCACCTCGCCCGGCTGCGCGATCGTGTGAAACACCCAGAGCTTCTTCCCCGTGACCGCGTCATAGGCACGCGAGTCGCCTGAAATGCCGCCTGCGCCGGGCACTTCGTCCTGTGGGTGAGGGTTTGCTTCCCCCGGCCCATACACGTTGGCGCCGACGACGATCACGTTCTTGTAGATTGTGGGAACTTCGGCGAAGGGTACGTCCATCGTGATCTCGCCGGCATCGCCGAATCCGGGATCGGGCTGGCCGGTGCGGGCATTGAGCGCGACCAGTTGGTGGCCGCTCGTGAAGAAGAGTCGAGGCGGATTCTTGACGTCACCCGGCCAATAGGCCACTCCGCGCGCCGACACAAGACCGCTCGGGCGCTGGTACACCCATATCTCCTTCCCTGAATCCGGGTCGAGCGCAACGACTCGGTTGCCCGCCGGCATATACATCGCTCCATTGACCACAATCGGCGTGACCTGGCTGAAAGCTGCCGCTGCGGGACCGGCGCCGCGGGGCTTCATCGGGTACGACCACGCAAGCGAGAGCTTAGCCACGTTCTGCGCGTTGATTTGTGTTAGAGGCGAGAATCGTGTGGATGCGAGGTCATGACCGTACATCGGCCAGTCAGTGCCGTTTTGAGCGCGTGCGGGGAGTGCGGCCAGCGCCCCGAGAACTGGAATGCAAATGATGATCTTCGTCCACACGGAAGTCATGCTTTGGGTACCCCAGGCCCCTGCGTTATCTCAGTTTGAATTGTCGGTGCTGCGCAGCCACCCATAGCTGCGAGCGCGGAAAGTATATGCTCGGCTCGAAATTCTTCCAACCACAGATCGCGTTTTTCGTTCAGCGCGGGATCGCTAGTTAACGGAACAATGCGCCAGCTTTACAGAGAATATTCTGAGGAGAAGTCGAGCGCTGCCGTTACTCTTCTTCCTGGCCTTGAGTTTTGGCTAGGCGCTCGATCACACCCATGTCTTCGAGCGTGGTCGTGTCGCCGGAAATGCCGCCTTTGTGCGCCAGCTCGCGCAGCAGGCGCCGCATGATCTTGCCGCTGCGCGTCTTCGGAAGGACATCGCAGAAGCGGACATCCGCTGGGCGTGCTATCGTGCCGATCGTCACCGAGACGTGCTCGATGAGCGCTACGCGGAGTTGGCCCGAATGCGAATGGCCCGAGCGCAGAGTGACGAAGCAAATGATCGCTTCGCCCTTGATTTCGTCCGGTCGCGCGACGACCGCCGCTTCGGCAACCGCCGGGTGGCTGACGAGCGCGCTTTCGATCTCCATAGAACTCAAGCGATGCCCGGCGACTTTGATCACGTCATCCACGCGGCCGAGGACCCATAGATAGCCGTCTTTGTCGCACTGCGCCGCGTCGCCTGCAAAGTAAACGCCGGGTATTTTCTGCCAATACTCGCGCGCAAACCGCTCGTCATCCCCGTAGATCGTTCGCAGCATCGAGGGCCACGGCTTCTGGATCGTCAGGTAACCCGTTTCACCGGGGCCAACCGGCTCATTCTTCATGTTGACCACTTTGGCGATTATGCCTGGGAGGGGCAGCGTCGCCGATCCCGGCTTGGCCGGAGTCGCTCCCGGCAGCGGCGAGATCATGATCGCTCCCGTTTCGGTCTGCCACCACGTATCGACGATCGGGCAGTGGTTTTTCCCGATTGCCTCGAAATACCACTTCCACGCTGCCGGGTTGATTGGCTCGCCAACGGTGCCCAGCAGGCGCAGGCTGCTGATGTCGTGCTTTTCGAGCCACTCCTTGCCCCAGGACATGAACGCGCGCACGGCGGTCGCCGAGCTGTAAAATATCGTCACTTTGTAGCGCTCAACGATCTCCCAGAAGCGCGCGCGGTGAGGTTGATCCGGCGCGCCTTCGTACATCACGATCGTCGCCCCGTTCGCGAGCGGGCCGTACACGATATAGCTGTGGCCTGTGACCCAGCCGATATCGGCCGTGCACCAATACACATCATCGTCGCGAAGATCGAAGACGAGCCGCGTGGTCCAGGTGACCTGAAGCAAGTAGCCGGCGGACGTGTGCAGGACGCCTTTCGGCTTCCCAGTTGTGCCGCTGGTGTAGAGGATGTAGAGGGGCTGCTCGGAATCAAACGGTGCCGCCGGACAATCCTTCGACGCCGCCTTCTCGAGGTCATGCCACCAGAGATCGCGCCCCGCGTCCCAGCCGATATTTTCGGACGTGCGCTTGACCACGACGCACTTCTGAATCGTGGGGCAGCTCTTTAGTGCCGCGTCGGCTGTTTCCTTGAGGAGCACGACTTTTCCGCGGCGGAATCCCCCGTCGGCGGTTATCAGCACCTTCGATTTCGCATCAGCGATGCGATCCGCAAGAGCCGTCGCGCTGAATCCTCCGAATACGACCGAGTGGACCGCGCCGATTCGCGCGCACGCCAGCATCGCAATCGGCAACTCCGGGATCATCGGAAGATAGATTGCGACGCAGTCGCCGGCCTTGACGCCGAGCGATAGCAGAGCATTCGCAAACCGGCACACCCGGTCGCGAAGTTCAGCGTAGGTAAACTGCACCTTTGAGCCGTCCTCAGCCTCCCAGAGCAGAGCGGGCTTGTTGCCGTTCTTTTCGATGTGCCGGTCGAGGCAGTTGTGCGAGACGTTGAGCTTCCCGCCAACGAACCATTTCGCGCGCGGCAGGTTCCATTCGAGCACCTTGGTAGGCTGCTCAAACCAATCAAGCAGTTTGGCCTGTTCGCTCCAGAATCCTTCAGGATCGTGCTCGGCGCGCTCGTACATCTTGCGGTACTCCTCGAGCGATTTCACGCGGGCGCGCTGGCTGAATTCCTTCGGCGGCGGAACAGGTTTCTCTTCGAGGACGTGAGGATCGAACTCCTGCATGGCTCCTCCTGCTGGCGCTCGTGGTACCGCCGGGCCAAAAAGCCAATTTTCGCGCGGCGGCGGGAATTTCGGCGGCCCCTACGTTATTGAACGGCGATGCTTTGGTCAAGCGCTGCCGTAAGGAGCCACTTTCGAGACTCACGTAGGATTCGGGAACCTTTTGAGTCAGCCTCCGGAATATGTATCGAGAAGCAGCGCGGGCCG
>DATIZQ010000090.1:0-19065 GCA_035517015.1 Candidatus Acidiferrum sp.
CGCTCTTCATGCCTTCCTGCACGATCTGCCACTTTTCTTCGGGGGATCGATCTACTCGTGGTTTCCTGCCCATGTTGCCTCCAGTTGGAGGCCCTGATTCTACCTACGTGAAGTGTCCAGTTTCAGCGGGGAGCCCTACAAAGTTGCGAATTACGGGTCGTCGCCCTGTGCGAATTTCGGCCATTCTCTTCGATTTCAATCGGTACACTTTGCAAACGGAAAAGTCCGTAAGTTACAGAAAACAAAGGATCGGCTCGCGTCTCAATCGGTACACTTTCCGGCCTCCCGAAGGGCGCGCTCGCGTCGCTCCTTGGGTCTCGTTCTCTGCTTCCTCCACCTCCTCTGCCTCCTCCGTCTTGATCGATACACAAGTGGAAACAGAATTCGCCGTAAGTCATAGAAAACAAAGGCTCGGCCCTCGTGCTAATCGATACAATTCCCGCGTCTTCCCGCTTCCTTTCGCACAAACCCCTGCGACTGCGCTATGATTCCCGATTCCTTTCGATACTAAGGAGGCGTCCCGCTGACCGGGACCCAAACCGAGCGTGTACAAGACGATCGAGGAACGCTTTCGCAAGGCGCTGCGGCACCACATTCACGAGCGCTACAAGACGGACGTGCCGATCGTCACCGAGCGCCCGCCGAAGCTCGCCATGGGCGAGTCCGCGTCCCCGCTTTGCTTCGAGCTGGCCAAGAGGCTGAGGAAACCGCCTCGCGCGCTGGCTCAGGAAATCGCGAATTCGCTTGCGCCGGTCCCGGGCATCGCCCGCGTGGAAGTGGCGGGCGGCGGATACCTGAACGCTTTCTTCGACCGCCCCGCGTTTTTTCGCAGCGCCCTTGAGGAAGCCGGCGCCAAGGCGGCCGCCGAGGACTCCGCGGCCGGAAAAGCGATCGTCGAGCACACCAGCGTCAACCCGAACAAGGCCGCGCACATCGGCCACCTGCGCAACGCCGTGCTGGGCGACACCTTCGTGCGAATCCTGCGGCACGTGGGCCGGCGCGTCGAAGTGCAGAATTACATCGACAACACGGGGGTGCAGGTTGCGGACGTCGTGCTCGGCTTCATCCACCTGCAGAAGAAATCCGTCGCCGACGTTCGCGCGCTGATTGCCCAGCCGCGGTTCGACTATTACTGCTGGGACCTATACACGCACGTAACGCAATTTCTGGCCGAGGAGAAGTCGCGCCTCGAGCTGCGCGCGCAGACACTGAAGGACATCGAAGAAGACCGCGGTGACGCCGCACAAATCGCGGAAATTGTTTCGACGGCCATCGTCCGACGGCACCTCGAAACGCTCGCGCGCCTCGACATCCGCTACGACCTCCTCTCGCGCGAGAGCGAAATCCTGCACCTGAAATTCTGGGACGCGGCGTTCGAGATGCTGAAGCAGCGCGGCGCGATCCAGTTGGCGGCGTCCGGCAAGAACGCAGGCTGTTGGGTGATGCAGTTGCCGTCGGATCGCGAGCAACCCGCCGAAGACGCCGAAAATGAAAACGCGGAAGAAGCGGAAGCGAAGATTATCGTGCGGTCAAACGGAACCGTTACGTACGTCGGAAAGGACATCGCCTATCACCTGTGGAAGTTCGGGCTGCTGAACCGCGATTTTCGCTATCGGCGGTTCCCATTCGAAGGCGGCAACCGCGAGACGTGGGTGACCACCACCGAATCGAGCGAACCGGGCGCGCCGGAGTTCGGGCACGCGCACGACGTCTTCAACGTGATCGACTCGCGGCAGGCATATCCCCAGCAGGTGGTCGTCGCCGGGCTGCGAGCGCTCGGATACACGGAGCAGGCCGATCACCTCAAGCATTTCTCGTACAACGTGGTCGCGTTGACGCCCCGCTGCGCGCAGGAAATGGGCTACGAGATTCCACCGGAAGACGCAAAGAAACCGTACGTCGAAGTAAGCGGGCGCAAAGGCCAGGGCGTCAAAGCCGACGATCTGCTCGATCAGCTGGAACAACGCGCGAGAGAGGAAACCGCGAAGCGTCACCCCGAGTTAGTAGACACCGCTGAATTTCATCAAATGGTCGACGCGATAAGCAAAGGTGCGTTGCGCTACTTTCTCCTTCGCTTCACGCGCTCCACCGTGATCGCGTTCGACTTCAAGGATGCGCTCAGCTTCGAAGGCGAGACGGGACCGTACGCGCAATACGCCGTCGTGCGCGTGAACGGAATCGTCCGCAAGGGCGAGGAACGTCTCGACCAGAAGGACGCCGCGAACCTGCTCCGGATTGAAAGAGGCGAAATCGACGTTGCGCGATTCCTCGCGCCTCCGGCAGGCGATGATTTGTGGGAATTGATTCTGCTGGCGGGCTCACTCGATTCGCGCATCGACGCGGCGGTGGCGGCACAGGAACCTGCGTTCCTCGCGCGCTACGTGTTCGAGATGGCGCAGGCCTTCAACGTCTTCTACCACAAGCACCACATTTTGTCGGAAGAGGACGCGGAAAAGCGCGCGTTTCTCCTGCGGCTCACGTCCCTCGTCCGCGAGCAGCTCGTCACCGTCCTCGGCCTCATGGGCATCACCGCACCCGAAAAAATGTGACGTGCCACGCCGCGAACAATGCGTCTACATTTTCAACGCGAAGTCGACGATCGACCGGATTGCCACGCCCGTCGGGCCTTTCGCGAGCCACGGACGGCCTTCGTCGACCCAGCAGGTCGAAGCGATGTCGAGGTGCACCCACGGCGTGTCCTCGGCGAACTCCTTGAGGAACCACGCCGCGGTGATCGCGCCGCCGCCCTTGCCGCTGCCCGTGTTGCGAATGTCCGCGATGGTGCTCTTGATCATTTCCTCGTATTCGTCGTCGATGGGCATCGGCCACATTTTTTCGCCGACGGCCGCCGCACTCGCAAGAAACTGATCCAGGTACTCGCGCGGCGTGCCGAACGCGCCGACGTGCACGTTCGCGAGCGCCACTTCGATCGCGCCCGTCAGCGTCGCCGCGTCGATGATGTGCGTGGCGCCGAGCTTCTTCGCGTACGTGATTCCATCCGCGAGGATCAGGCGGCCTTCGGCGTCCGTGTTGATCACCTCGATCGTTTTCCCGGACATCGCCACCTGCACGTCGCCCGGTTTTTGCGCGCGCCCGCCGGGCATATTCTCGGTGGCGGGAATCACGGCGATCACGGGCACGGACGGCTTCAGGTACGCGAGCGCGCGCATCGCGCCGATCATCGTCGCGCCGCCGCCCATGTCGTACTTCATCTTCTCCATGTTGTTCGCCGGCTTGATGGAAATGCCGCCGGTGTCGAACGTGACGGCCTTGCCGACGAGCCCCAGCACCGGGCCGCCGGCCGCCGGTTTTTCGGGCGTGTAGCGAAGTATGATCATGCGGGGCGGCTCGACGCTTCCCTGCGCCACGCCAATCAGCGCGCCCATCTTCAGTTCGGAGATTTTGCGCTCGTCGAGAATTTCGACTCCGAGACCCACTTCCTTTGCCATCGCTTTGGCCTTGTCAGCAAGCATGCTCGGAGTTAGGTAATTCGACGGCTCGTTGATCAGGTCTCGCGCGAAATTCTGCGACTCCGCGATCACGCGGCCCTGCTCGACGGCCGCGTTCACGTTTCCGGAAAGCCCGCCGTCGAAGCCCAGAAGCGACACGGACTCAACCTCGCGGTCCTTCTTTTCCGTGCGGTACTTGTCGGATTCGAAGTCGGCGGCGATCAGTCCCTCGACGACGGCCTGCGCCGCTTCCGCGCTGCGTTCGCCCTCGCCCGCAAGAAACGCGATTTTCTTTGCGCCGCGCGGCTTCAAGTGCCGCAGCGCCGCGCCCGCTATCTTGCGCAAGTCCGAAATCGCGAATTTGCCGGGCTTCCCCGCCCCGACCAGGAGCAATCGCTGCGCGGCCAGTCCTTCGGGAAAGTGGATGAGGAGGAGTTCGAGCGGCTTCCCCGTGAGCTCGCCGCTCGCAACCAGAGAGGCCAAGCGGCCCTTCATCGCGCGATCGATCTCGGCCAGGGCGCCGTCGAGCTTGTCATCCTTGTCGAAAATGTACGTGACGAGCGCATCTGCTTCCACCGAAGAAAATGGGCGGGATTCAAGTTGGATCTGCATGGCTTCCTTTCGCTTATATCGTTGTTTCGGCCGAGTGTGTTATCGGCGGCGGAAGCGGTACATCGCTTCGTTGGCTTCGCGTTTGGCTTCTTTTTGACGTTCCGCTTCGCGGCGGTCGTGGAACTTCTTGCCTTTTGCGACGGCCAGTTCGCATTTGGCGATGCCGTCGCGGAAGTAAATCTTCAGCGGGACGACCGTCATTCCCTTTTGCTGCGTTTGAACCAGGAGGCGTTCCAGTTCCCGCTTGTTCAGCAGGAGCTTGCGTTTCCGGAGCGGGTCGTGATTTCTCGGGCCGCCCGGCTGATACTCGGGAATGTGGCTGTTGATCAGCCACCCCTCACCTGCGCGGATTTCCGCGTACGCGTCCCGCAGCGTCCCCTTGCCTTCCCTCAGCGATTTCACTTCCGTCCCGACCAGCACGAGCCCCGCCTCGAGCTTGTCGAGAAGATGATAATTGTACGAGGCGGCGCGATTCTGCGCGACAATTTTTACGCCCTGGCGATCCGATTTTTGTGCGGCCGGTTTCACGACCGACTATCATATCCGCCGCGCGCGACGCGCTGCAAGCCGCGGCAGCGCAGCATGTTGCGGCTTTCCGCAATTTGTGTTAAATCTCTTAAACCCCCGCAGTCTTGCTACGTCCAAGAGTGTGTCGACCCGAGCGGCGCGGCAACGAAGTGGGTCCTTTCTTGCATCCTAGCTCGGGTGTTAGACTCGATTGCTCTACCCGGCTCATTGGAGGTCCTTTTTGCGCCGTAGACTCTGCCTGCCGTTGGTGGCCCTCGCGGGAATTGTGCTCGCGGGCTGCCCCAAATCAAATTCGGACTTCGAAGCAGGCCGCAAGGCTGAAGCCATCCAGGACTATGACACGGCGCTTGTCGACTACGAGCGCGCCCTGCGTGTCGATCCGATGAACGCAGAGTTCAAGCTCCGCACGATGCGGATGCGGTCTCTGGACGGCTCGTTCCACCTCGAGCAAGGCGAAAAGCTGCTCAAGAAGGGCCAGATCGAAATGGCGCTGGCCGAGTTCGAGAAGGCCGAAGGCGTCGATCCGTCGAACATGGCCGCCTCGCAGGAAGTGCAGAAGACGATGAAGCTGCTGGCGGAGAAGAACGCGGAAGGCCGCCCGAAGGAGCTCGATACCAATCCTCAAGACGAAGACCTGCTTTCGGGTCCGCCCGAACTGAAACCGCTGGTACACGAAATCGACGGCCTGAAAATGACGAACGACAGCCGCGTGGCGTTCGAGACGATCGCGAAGCTGGCGGGCCTCAGCGCCGTCTTCGATCCCGACTTCGTCTCCAAGAGGATCACGGTCGAGCTGCCGCACGTGACGCTCGAACAGGCGCTCGATGTGGTCTCTGCCGAAAGCAAAGCGTTCTGGAAACCGATGACCAGCACCGTGATCTTCATCGCGCCGGATTCGCTGCAGAAGCGAAAAGAAGTGGAAGACGAGGTGGTGCAGACGTTTTACATTTCGAACACGCTGCAGACGCAGGATCTGACGGAGATCGTCACCCTGCTGCGGCAGACCCTCAACATCCAGAAGATCCAGGCGGTGAATTCGCAGAACGCGATTGTGATCCGCGCGACACCGGATACGATGGCGGCGGCGGCAAAAATCATTCACACGGTGGACAAGGCGAAGCCTGAAGTCCTGATTCACGTGCAAGTTCTTACGGCGAACCGCGACCGCCTGCGCGATCTGGGAATCCTGCCCGGCCAGAGCGTGGCGGTGGCGTTCACGCCGCGATCGGCGCTGCAGCCGGGCAGCACGTCGAGCAGCAGCTCGAGCTCGAGCAGCTCCACTAGCTCGACCACAGCAACCGCCGAGCAGATTCTGCTGAATAACTTGCACAGCCTCGGCACGGCCGACTACGCCATCACCCTGCCCGGCGCGACCGCCAACGCGATCATGAGCGACAACAAGACGCGCATCATCCAGGACCCGGAAGTTCGCATCACGGATGGCGAGCGGGCGCAGCTGAAAATCGGCGAACGCGTGCCGATCGCGACCGGGAGCTTCCAGGCCGGCGTGGGAGTGGGAGTTGGAGGAGGCGCGGGCGTGGTGAACCCGCTGGTCAACACGCAGTTCACCTACCAGGATGTGGGCGTGAACATCGACGTGACCCCGCGCGTGCATCCCGACGGCGAGATCAGCATGAAGCTGATCGTCGACGTCTCGTCGCTGGCCGGCAGCTCGAACATCGGCGGAATCAACCAACCGATCATCGCGCAGAACAAGATCGAACACGAGGTCCGCCTGAGGGACGGCGAAGCAAGCGTGCTCGGCGGCCTGATTACGCGAAATGAAACGCTGAACACCAACGGCATACCCGGCTTGATGCAGGTTCCGGGCGTTAAGTACCTTTTTTCGGACAACAGCAAGGAACTTCAAGATCAGGAAGTCCTCATCGTGCTGACGCCGCACATCGTCCGGTTCCCGTCGATTACCGCGGACGATCTGCGTTCACTCGCAACAGGGTCGGACCAGAACGTTCGCGTCTACCGGGAGCAGGACGCGGCGCTGGCAAAACCACCGGTACAGCCGCAGCAGGGAGCGACGCAGCCTCCCGCGGGCAACGCCGCGGCGAACCCGAGCGGCGCTGCGGCGGAACAGCCGTCCGCGCAACTGCAGTTCGATCCGCCGAGCGTCACGCTCAAGCAGGGAGACGGGACGACGATCGGCCTGCAAGTCTCCAACATCAACGATCTCTACTCCATTCCCCTCTTGATTCACTACAATCCGGCCGTCGTGCAAGTTGAGGAAATACGCAACGGCGGCTTCCTCTCCGGCGGCACGCAGGAGATTGCGATCGTGCAGCGAATCGACGCGCAGCGCGGAGAAGTGGTCGTGTCCGCGACGCGCCAGCCCAATACGCCCGGCGTCAGCGGCACGGGCACACTGCTCGGCGTGGTACTGCACGCGGTGGGACCCGGAACGACTTCGCTCCAGATTCTTCAAGTGAATGCCCGCAACTCCCAGCAGAAGAGCATCCCGCTGGTTTCGGGCGAAGCAACGATCAAGGTGCAGTGAGGCAGCATGCATTGGATCCGTAATCATGTGAATTTCCGGCGCGGGCGGAGCCTCGGTCCTGCCCGCGTGCTTTCGAATCGAAACCGGATTCGAACGGCCGCAGCCGGCATAACGCTCATCGAGCTGATCATTGCGTGCTCGATCCTGATGGTACTCGCGACGGCGGCGTTGCCGCTCGCACGCAATGCGATCCTCCGGCGCAAGGAAGCGATGTTGCGCTACGACCTGCGCCAGATGCGCGACGCGATCGACCGCTACAAGGACGCGGCCGACCAGAACAAGATTCAGGTCCAGGCGGGGACGGAAGGATATCCGCCGGACCTCGAAACGCTCGTGAACGGCGTGGCGCTGAACGGAGCGCAAGATAAGCGCGTCCATTTTCTGCGCGAGATTCCCGTCGATCCGATGACGGGGTCGAAGGACTGGGGCATGCGCTCGGTTCAGGACGACCCGACGTCGATGGAATGGGGCGGGACGGATGTTTTCAACGTTTTCAGCAGGTCGACGGCAACAGCGCTCGACGGCTCGAAATATTCGGACTGGTAAAGGCGAGAATGAATTCTGCGGCGCGGACTGAAAAACCGACTTCGAGGATTGCGGCAACAAACGCGCTGCGCGCGCGACACGGCGCGAGCCGCGGCTTCACGTTGATCGAGCTGATGATCGTCATCTCGATCATCCTGATCCTCATGACCATCGGGATCGGGCACTACGAACGCACCATCCTGAGGGCGCGGGAAGCCACGCTGCGTTCCGATCTGAAAGTTCTGCGCGACGCGATTCAGAATTACACCGGCGACAAGGAGGCGGCGCCCAATTCGCTCGATGACCTCGTCACCGAACACTACATCGCGAAGATTCCCGACGACCCCATCACCGGCGCCCCCGACTGGGTTCCGCAGAATTGCGACGTCATGCTGAGCGTGGACCAGACCAGCCTCGGGATTTGCGACGTCCATGCCGGCTCCGACGCGATCTCGCCCTTCGAAAACACGCCTTACAGTTCCTGGTAAACCTCGACCAACCCTGACAGTGTGATTGCTATTTGTGATGCGCAGCCGTTTGGGCCGCGCCAAACAACGAGAGTGGAATCGCGTCTCCCATCGCGGCGTATCCTGCGGGGCCGGGGTGAAGGTGATCGCCGGAATCGAATGCCGGGAGCAAACGGTCGGGATGCGCGGGATCGCGCGTCACCTTGTCGAAATCAATCACGGCATCGAAATGACCCGCGGCGCGAGTCCACTGGTTAAGCGCTTGCCGGTCCGCCTCGGTCGCGGGCCCGGGATGATAGTACGCCGAGCCGGCGAACGGCATCACGGTGGCGCCGATCACTTCGATGCCCTGCGCGTGAGCGCGCATGACGATCTGCTCGTAAGCAGCTTCGAGGGCGTGGACCATCGCATCGTGCTCCGCTTGCGGAACATCGCTATCGCGCGTCAGCATGCCAAGGTCGTTGATTCCCTCGAGGACGATCAGGTAGCGGACGCCTGCCTGCGCGAGCACGTCATGATCGAAACGCGCGAGTGCGTTCGGTCCGGCACGGTCGAGCAGCAAGCGATTTCCGCCGATGCCCTGATTGAGGACGGCAAGCCCGCGCGTTTGTGGCGAGGCCTGCAGCCGCTTGGCCAGCACGTCGGGCCAGCGATCGTTGCCGTTCGTCGTAGAACCATGACCGTCGGTGATGGAATCGCCCAGAGTCACGATTGCGGCGGAGCGAGTCGGCGCGGCGACGTCGACACCCGCGATGAAATACCAATGCTCGATCTTCTTGGCATCCGGAAGATCAGCCGCGGAAACCATGTTGCCCTGGACGAAATAGGACATCGCGCGCGAGCCGGTATGCGCAGTCTGCTGCACCTGCAGCGAGTCAACATAGAGCGTAATCACCAAATCGGAGAGCGGCGTCACGCGGAACGCGAGGGAGTCGGAAATGTAGTCCGCTCCCGCCGGGACGGTTACATCCGGACTGCCCGAGAAGGCGAGTGCTTTGTCTGTCGCGGGAATGACGCCGCCGGGAGTCTCCGGCGCCGGCTGAGCCACATGGACCGCAGCGAAGTGCAGCGGAGCGGTGCCGAAACGGTTCGAGAGATGAACGCGCAGTTCCGCGCCGCCAATCGAGAGATGCACCACTTGGCGCAGCGTGACGCCCTGAGCCCCCTCGGCGGACAGTGCGTCGGCCGGGTCGGGCAGTTGCGGCGAAGCCGCCCAGGAACCAACCCAGTGAGTCTGAGCGCGTGCGGTCCCCGCAAACGCAAGAAGGAGCAGCAGGAAAGCGGCGAAAGGTGCGGTGCTACGTGGCTTCGCGCGTGTCGTTTTTTTCATAAGAGACCCGCACGACTCTACTGAACTGGGAAATCAAAAGGCAATTGGAAACGTTGAGGGCGGAAGGTCACTGCTGCTGGCTCTGTGGAAATCCATCCGCAGACCGGCTGGACGGTTGACTGGCCGCGTATGGTTCTTCCGTTCGCAGTTTCAGAGACCTCAGAACTCAGGCTCTCAATTGACTTCGTATGGGATTTCGAGACTCTGTTCCGGCGGGGAAGCTTCCCTTTCGCAGCGGAGGTGGAGTTTGAGCCGGCCGTCGCCCTTGGCGACCACCGCAAACCTCAGAACCCGGGTGCCACCACCGCCCAGCGCAGCAGCCCTGCCAGGAACGAACTGATCTGAGGATGGTAGCAGCTCGCTGCAGGTTGAAGGCTGCCAGCGGAATCCGGTCATAGGGTTCTCCGGCAACTCGACGACGATCGTATCCCCCGGGTGGAACTTGACGGGGCTGGCGGGGACCCTCAAGTCAATTTTGATTTCAGCCACGAGATTCTTTCGGCCGTGAACCAGACAAAACTGGAGTGGTGCGACCGGTTCGGCGGTTGCCCGAGAAAATGGCGGGCTGAGCTGCGTCTGCAGCCCAGCTCTCACGTAAGCCAACACCCTTTTGATCTCGCTGTCAGTGTCTGCAATCACCTAAGCATGGCCCGGAGGTCACACCGCTCGCGGCGTGCGCATCTGGTCGGCAGACTGCTCCGCTGGTAGGATCGCTTGCGGTGCTCGCCGCGGTGGGCCGTGGCAATAGTGAGGTGTCCATGAAGCACGAGCAGGCTTTGCAGTCACAGGAGCGCGCGACAGCCAAAGTCATCGACAGCTTCAACGATGTGTTCAATCGGCACGATGCCGACATGCTGGCGAGGCTCCTTACCGATGACACCGTGTTTGAGGACACTTCGCCTGCGCCGGACGGCGGGCGAATCGAGGGAAAAACCGCTGTGGTCGAGTTTTGGCGCGGATGGTTCGAGCGTAATCCCGACGCGCGGTTCGAGACCGAGGAAGTCATCGTGAGTGGCAATCGGGCGATCGTGCGATGGGTCTACCGCAAGATTCGGAACGGGCAGCCGTGGCACTTGCGCGGCGTGGACGTTTTTGCCGTCCGTGACGGAAGGGTAGCAGCGAAGCTCACGTACGTGAAGAGTTGAACGCCGCGCCAATCGCGACGGCCCGCTTGAAGAGATGAGTCCGGTTATCAAACCGCCGAAGGATTGACACTTTGGCCGGCCCGCCGCTACGCCGGTAGCTTGTCTGCGGCCTGTTTGCGCTGGCGCTTCTCACGCCATGCCCTGACGCTGATACTGTTCGTCGCTGACCTGTTCCATCCAGTCGACCACCTTGCCGTCCTTCTTCTCCTGAATGGCGATGTGCGTCATGGCGGTCGTTGGCGCAGCCCCATGCCAGTGCTTCTCTCCGGGCGCGAACCAGACGACGTCACCCGGGCGAATTTCCTCAACCGTTCCGCCCCAACGCTGTGCGCGGCCGCACCCAGCTGTGACCACAAGAGTCTGACCGAGCGGGTGCGTGTGCCATGCCGTTCGTGCCCCCGGCTCGAAGGTCACGCTGGCGCCTTGCACAAATGCCGGATCGGGCGCCTGAAACAGCGGATCGATCCGTACCGCTCCGGTGAACCACTCTGACGGGCCCTTTGCAGAAGGTTGCGAGCCGGCTCGTTTGATTTCCATTTTTCCTATTCCTCACTTATTTTCAGGGTCGCGTGTTGATCTCGCGCCGAATGACCTTGACTGTCGCGGAGCGGGGCCGCTTACAGGCCGGTCATTTTCTCCAGGCGTTCCGGATACCGGGCACCTTCCACCTTGATCTGTGACGCGGCGGCATCGATGTCTCGCAGGTCTTCGGGCGTGAGTCGGATCGAAACCGCACCTATGTTTTCTTCGAGGCGGTTCAGCTTGGTCGTGCCAGGAATTGGAGCGATCCACGGCTTTTGCGCGAGCAGCCAGGCAAGTGCGATTTGGGCAGGAGTCGCGTTCTTGCGCTTCGCAATCCCGCCGAGCAGGTCGATCAGTGCCTGGTTCGCCTTGAGAGCCTCCGGCGTAAAGCGAGGCAGCGTGCTGCGGAAATCGGAGCTGTCGAATTTCGCGCTTTCGCCAATCTTGCCGGTCAGGAAACCCTTGCCGAGCGGGCTATATGGAACGAAGCCGATGCCGAGTTCCTCGAGTGTGGGTATCACTTCCTGCTCCGGCTTCCTCCACCACAGCGAGTATTCGCTCTGCACGGCGGTTATCGGTTGGACCGCGTGCGCGCGGCGAATCGTCTTTACGCCTGCCTCGGAGAGTCCGAAGTGCTTAACCTTGCCGGCCTGAATCAGTTCTTTCACCGCGCCGGCGACATCTTCAATGGGCACGTTCGGGTCAACGCGATGCTGATACAGCAGGTCGATGACGTCGATCTTCAAGCGCTTGAGCGATCCTTCGACGGCTTGCTTGATGTGCTCGGGCCGGCTATTCACGCCGGCCGCTCCCGGGCGATTGTCGCTGCCGCCCAGATCGAACCCGAACTTGGTGGCAATCACCACTTTGCCGCGGTACGGAGCGAGAGCTCCGCCCACGAGTTCTTCGTTCGTGAACGGGCCGTAGACCTCAGCGGTATCGAAGAATGTGATGCCGCGCTCCACAGCGGCATGGAGAAGATCGGTCATCTCCTTCTTGTCTTTGGGCGGACCGTAGGAAAAGCTCATCCCCATACAGCCGAGCCCCAGAGTTGAGACTTCCAAGTTGCTTTTTCCGAGTCTGCGCTTCTGCATCGTTTCTCCTTTTTTTCGGAAGCCAGTCAGCAGCTTTTGCCGGCAGGGCGCCGTTGAGATCGTACCTTAGCGGTAAGACATCCGCAGGATTGATTCAGGGAGGCGCTCGCCCTGAATTTGGATCTTGGAAGCTGCCGCATTCATCTCATCAAGATCGTCCGACGTCAGCTCAAGCGAAGCGGACCCGATGTTCTCCTCCAATCGATGTACCTTCGTCGTTCCTGGAATCGGAACGATCCAAGGCTTCTGCGCGAGCAGCCAGGCTAGTGCGATTTGTGCGGGAGTAGCGGTTTTTCGTCGGGCGATCTGATTCAGAAGATCCACCACCGCCAGGTTTGCCTTACGAGCCTCCTCGGTGAATCGAGGAAATACCGCTCGGAAGTCCGTGCTTTCGAACTTGGTTGAGGCATCAATCTTCCCCGTCAAGAATCCTTGTCCAAGCGGGCTCCAGGGAACAAAACCGATTCCCAATTCCTGGCAGGTGGGAAGCACCTCTGGTTCGGGGTCCCTCGTCCATATCGAATACTCACTCTGGACTGCGGTGACAGGCTGGACCGCATGTGCGCGACGGATGGTGTTTGCTCCGGCCTCAGAAAGGCCAAAGTGTTTGACCTTGCCGGCCCGAATCAGATCCTTCACCGCGCCCGCGACATCCTCGATCGGCACGTCTGGATCGACACGGTGCTGGTACAAGAGATCGATGACGTCGGTCTTGAGGCGTTTGAGTGACGCTTCAGCAACCTGCTTGATATGCTCTGGCCGGCTGTTGAGTCCACCCGTCCGCTGCCCGTCGGGAGCGATGTCGAAACCGAACTTCGTGGCGATCACTACCCGTTCGCGATACGGGGTGAGCGCCTCGCCTACGAGCACTTCGTTCGCGAATGGACCGTAAGCTTCCGCCGTGTCGAAAAATGTCACACCCAGCTCGACCGCTTTCTGGATCACCGCTATGCCGTGCTGCTTTTCGATAGCCGGACCATAGCCGTAACTCAACCCCATGCAGCCGAACCCAATGGCGGAGACTTCCAAATTTCCAAGTTTGCGCTTCTGCATCGTTTCTCCTTCTAACCGTTGCTCCATCCCGAGATTAGGATCAAACGCCTCGGAAGAGGTAGCCCGATTCTTCCGATTTATTGCCTATTCCTCTTGCTAGTGAAAGAATTCCTGGCGCAGCCAGAGCCACGAAGCTATTCTGCGCATGCGATGCGGGGTACAACGTCCATGAGAAACCTGAGCAAAACCGGCAGCATCCCACCAGATCGAGCGCGCGAACTGCGAACGGAACTCGCCCGCAAGATTGCCTCGTTCGTTGGTTCCTCAGAGAAGCTGATAACCGGCGTCCCCGGCTTGATCCTCACCCGGCGCACTGCCCCTACGGCACCCGCCTCGGCGACCTACGAGCCGAGCCTCGCCGTGGTCGCGCAAGGACGCAAGCGAGCAACTCTCGCCGGAACCACATTCATCTTCGATGAGTCGCGATACTTGCTGACGTCGCTCGATTTACCGGTGATCTGCAACGTGATCGAGGCGAGCGAGGAGGTACCCTATCTCTGTTTCGTGCTGAAACTCGAGATGTCGGTCGTCCGAGAGCTTCTGAGCCGAGAGGAGATCCAGGCACCTGAAGCGGCGGCGGATAGTCCTGCCATGGCCACCGGTGAGATCACGCCGGAGCTCCTCGAGGCGTGCTGCCGGCTCGTGGACCTGCTGGACCATCCGCGGGACATTCCATTTCTGAGCGGCCTGATTCAACGAGAGATTATCTACCGAATCCTGCGGGGACCGGATGGGGCGCGCCTTCGCGCGATTGCAACGCCGGGAGACCAGAGCCAGCGGACGGCAAAGGCGATCGCGTGGGTGAGGGCGAACTACGCAAAGCCGCTACGCGTGCAAGATCTCGCCAAGATCGCGGGCATGGGCGTCTCGACGCTGCATCACCATTTCCGGGCCCTGACCGCGATGAGCCCTCTTCAATATCAGAAGCAACTTCGGTTGCATGCAGCGCGGGAACGTATGCTCATGGATGGTCTGGACGCGGCGAGTGCGGCTTTTGAGGTCGGGTACGAGAGCGCCAGCCAATTCAATCGCGAATATAGCCGCTTCTTCGGCCAACCGCCCAAGCGGGATGTTCGCACCCTTCGCTCGCCCGGCGCCCTGCCCCTGGAGTCGGTCAGTAACCCGGCGCCCTGAGACGGTTGCGGGATTGGGTTTGCTTGCCCGCCGATTGTTGGCGGGAACCAACGACTTCCGGCCCGGCCCGAAAGGGCCGAACAGAACAATGTCAGCCCGATTCGGGCTCATTTCGTCGAAGGCAATCGTCGAAAGCCAAAGATGGGAAGATAAAGATACGAAGAAAAAGTGGTTGCGGGGGTTGGATTTGAACCAACGACCTCCGGCCCCGGCCCGAAAGGGCCGCACAAAACAATGTCAGCCCGATTCGGGCTCATTTCGTGGAAATCATGTCGTCGGAGGCAAAGCGAGATCGGGGAAAGCGAAGCCGAGAAAGAGTGGTTGCGGGGGCTTGCAATGCTCCGAATACGCCAACATTAGTTCTGCCCTTCAGTTACGCCCTCGTTCGTGAGGTTGCGGCATGACTGCGCAGCCGTTCACTTTCACTGCCTTTGCTGGTCGGTATCGTCTACGGATCAAAAGGGATGCTTGCGGCGACCTCATTGCGCCGGGCAAGTTCGGCCACCTTTACGAGCATGACGCCGGTCGGTTCGGAATCGTCCTCGAGGCCCCAGCAGATACCGCACGTTTGGACAGGACACTTCGCGCGCGCAAACTCCGAGCGATCGCGGCCGGATTCCTTCTCCATCAGGAAGGCGATTGTGAGGCGATCTTGCTATTCGACCCGGCCGACGTTAAGCAGGTCGGGCTGGCGATCCGGCTGATTCAGGCCAAGAAAATCAGAAAATTGCCTCAACCCACTGACGCTCAACTCCGAGCGAGGGCTTTATTTTCGTCCAAGGCACGATCAAGAAGGCCGTGATTCGACAAAAACACGAACGCAGGCACCGAAGTAGGGCCAAAACAGGGACCAGGTTGCTTGGCAAGCCGAAATCGCGGTTCCGTGAGGCTTGTGAGCTCGCACAGCCGGTGGGAGACGCTGGCGATGGGGCAAGGTCGTGAGTCTTAGAATTGCTAGGCTTGAGCCACGGACCCGCGGTTGTCCTGTGAATCGGGACTACCGCGGCACTGCTAACTTAGCAGTGTAGGCATGAGGCACTAGAGTTTGTCTCTTCTGCGCTCATCACGAAAACTGGTCCTGAAGAGGCGCAGCAATGACTGAGAAGGCAGCAGCGTTCGTTGCGATCCTAACGGATGCCTTGTCGCATCGGCGCGATTGTCGGCGCTCTGAGCCAGGAGAACTGCTCGAAATGCTACTCGCGGCTTGCCTGGGGGAATTGGAGGCCGAAGGGAGAGACATGTCCGGGTGGCACGAGTGGCTGGCAACAAAGGGAGTTGAAGTGCGACCTCGTGCGCCCGCACGTTACGTGCGTCACGCCAATAACCAGGTGTCTGCTGAACTCGAAGCGATCATCCGAGACCTGTTGGCACGGGACTGGACAAAGACTGCCATCGCCCATGCACTTCGCGTGAATCGCAGAGTTGTCATTCGCGTCGCACGGGAGACAGCAGCGAGCGAGACGACTCCAGGTCGCACGGTGCACTGGCAGCGGCCTCGGAATGTCTTACGAGAATCTTAGGAGAGCGAATTGGGGCTGGTCCTTTGTCCTGAGTGCACAGACGCACTGGTTGACAACCTGTTTACATCTGAGCGCCCACTGGAACGGATTGGAGGAGGCCGTAAGTGATTGAATCTTGGGACCGTAGACAACGGACAAGGTCCTCCCGGTTGCAATTCTGAGCGCTCACTTGTTTAGACAAGAGTGCACGCCGGATGACCGGAGGCATCGCTCCAGAACGTCATGGCTCGAACGCTGGGAAGCCAGGATCAGGGTGCAATGAAGACTCTGCGGAAGGGCTCCCATACACCAAGGGGCCGGAAACCTGCGCATGAATCTCGCGCAACCGAGTTCCGCCGCAAGCTCATAGAATGGAAGCAGACTCCGGAGTCGTCGCGGCCATCGCTGCGGGCCCTAGCTCGCGAGCTTGGCACTTCGCACCAACTCCTAACCTTCTATCTTGAAAGGCCTAGGAACATGGCAAGGCGGGCAATACTGGCGTCAGGCGAAAGAGATTCGCGCTCGCGCATATGCCGAGGACCGGCCCCTAACCGAATGGGAGGACCGGCAAGCCCGTGCTTACGATCGAGCGGGCGTCCAGGTCGCGGCAGGTTACATGTTGCGCGACGATATCGGGCGTATGAGGAAGGAGTCCGAACGCCGTCCGCTGTGCTGGCAGGAGATCAAAGCGCTGAAGATCTTTGCCAGGCACTTTCCAGAAGCACAGGAGCTTCTGCTGAAGTGCTTGCAAGGCAGTGTGAGAAGCCAAGAGAATAATTTGCCATCGAATCAGCCTGGGGCCGCTAACTCCTTTAGACGCGAGAAGGGGGGAGCTGGCAACTCCGCTAAACCTGGGGGGAGGGGGTAGGTCGGTGCCCTCGTATGAATCCTCGATGCGGAATCTTGCAAAAGCACGCAAAACGATGCGTCCGCCTCGACCTTGGCGTAGCAGTGACGAAGCGCGCATGATTCGGAGACTCGCGTTTCAGTGGTTCACGGCCCCCGACAAGAGGCCCTCAGGCCGTGCCTGGGCTAAGGCACTTGGCATCAGTCACACGTGGCTCCAGAAGCTCGTGCGACAGCTTCAGGCACACCCGACCGAAATGTACCGAGAGGCGCGACGGTGCGGCGATCCTAGCTTTGTGCAACTCAGCCGTGCGCGGGAATACAGTCGGCAGATGAGAGAGCGTGGGGAGTTGCGTGGAGACTCGCATTTATCGCGCGGTGCGAGATTTGCAAGGCTCTTTGAGCCCTCCTGATTGCTGCGAGGTGGCACATCGACCTCGCGGACCTCGTCAGTTTTCATTCGCACGTCATGGCTACGTCGAAGGCGTAGATTTCCTGTGTCCCTGCATCGCGCAGCAACAGCGGCGAATCATCAGGCGCCAAACCCTTCCAAGCGCCCCACGCAGCATCTCTCAGTAATCCCGGACCCCAGCTGCTGCTAGTTGCCTGTCGAACATTCTCCAGACCCAGGACCAGTTCCAGCTTGCTGTCGCTCAACCGCACGCGGAATATGCCCTCCTGACTTTCGGGCGGAGTACCCAAGAAGTAGATGTTTAGTCCCCGTGGCGCGAAAACTCTGGATAATTCACGCTGTAAAGCAAGGATGTATCGTCCGTCGCGCGACCACCGCGGCGACCACATGGCGATTTTGACTCTAGTTCTTCGCTTTCGCCCCACTCTCCTTAACTGAGGTAGATTGTGTCGATTACAAGGCGAAAGCCCATTCAATCCCCATAGCACGCATCTGCCGCAACCGCCCAGCGGCTTCCTTCAAGCCTGCTTATCGAAAATGCCCCGGATCAACGCCCCGACGCACGGACGCTTGTGTGGCCGAGGCATTTCCGATCAAGCCTAGCGACTTACCGGAAAAGTGGCTCATAGTACCCACATGGAGTTAACCGTTAATCAGGGCCAGCACAGTACTCACAACTGAAATTTGGTACTTGCGTCGCCGTGACGATGTGACTTATCTTGTCCCGGGCTCTTCCGTTGATTGGTTCTGCAAAATGGCATCGCCGCCGGGAGGGATTCTTCGACATGCGCAAATTCCCATGGCTTGCCCCTGCACTAATCCTTGCCGCTTTCCTACTCGCCCCAGCCGTTGCCCGCGCCGACAGCTATCATATCAACATCCAGCTCGGCGATGGCAGTATTGTCGGTACCGTGACCACCAACGGCGCCAGTGGTGGCGCCAATGGCTACATCGAGATCGATTCGTATTCCTTTGATATCGTCAGTGGCCAAGTGACGGGCACCTCCTCTGGGGACCGGTCGGGTTCGGCCGCCTCCATCAACGAGATCAACGTAGAGGATGATCTCACGGCAGACGGCGCGCACATCTACTTCAATTTCAGCTCCGGCGATAGTGGATATGTGGCTTTCCAAACCATCCTGCCCAACGGCGCACTCCAGTACGTCTGCCTCGGGGCTCTCGTGTCACCTTGCATCCTCTCGGACCCCGAAGGCGTTGCGGTCACCAACCTGAACGGCGACGGCGTTACCGATTTCCAGGCCGAGACGGGCAAAGTAATCATCGGCACCGTCATCCCCTCCCCCGAGCCGCCTGCCAGCGCCCTCCTGCTGATTGGGGCGCTCTTCACGTTCATGTTCGTCCGTCGCAAGTGCTCCCCGATTTCCTCCAGTGCCCAGTCCCGGGCATAGCCTGCCGCCTTCGACGACTTTCTCTTTTGAGTTTTTGCCCAGTCCCAGAAAAAACGAATTGAATCTGCCTTCATCCCGTCAACTGCCTGGTAAGTCGGCTTGCAGGCAGTGATCTCCGTGCTTGGTGACAGTGGAATCGCCGAGTCGGCAGGATTCTATAGGCGAAGTAGGCTCACGGGGGCGGGCTAAAAACCCCACGCAAATTCACAGCCTGCAAGGTCCGAAATTCAACCGTTTACGCGACGGGAGTTGCGCGGGCTAAAAATATTAGTTTCTCGCCCGGCCTGTAGGGTCAACTTCTAGGGTTCGCTTCCCCGTCGCCGCGGCAACACCGTGCTTCTCGCCTGCGACCGTTGCCAGAAGCCGCGACGCGCCCTCTACGGCCGAGAGGCGATCAAACACGCCCGATTCCTCCAACCCGCCAACTGGCCGTGCCGACAATGCGCCAACTTGAGCTACCAATCCGAAGGTGGCGCTATGACTCATCGCACTCGATGCTCTGTTACTCGAGGACTATCTGGGTTACGACTT
>DATIZQ010000091.1:0-2406 GCA_035517015.1 Candidatus Acidiferrum sp.
CTTGCGGCGATTCCCGAGAGCTTCTTGCTTGGCAATACTTGCGAGATTCGGAATTGGATTCCGCTGTCCGTGGGAATGAATTCGCTCGGCAAGAAGATGAATTTGGTCGATTATGTCCCGTGCTACCGGACCGAGGCGGGCACGGGAAACGCGATGGGCTTCGTGTACTGGCAATAGGGAAGAGGGATGAGCGCGACGAAGACAACCGATTTTGTTGAGCGCCTGAAGCGAGTCGATTGCTGCGCGGTTTCCGACGCGCTCGACAAGCTCGGTCTCAAGGGAGCCGTGACCGGCATCGCGCAGCTTTCCACTTCGCGGCGAATCGCAGGCCGCATCCTGACTGTGAAGCTCGGCGTCGGAGAGCCGCCGCCAGGAAAGCCGCGACACGTGAGCACTACTGCGATCGAGGCTGCGCAGCCAGGCGACATCATTGTGGTCGAGCAGCACAGCGGAGTGAACGCCGCAAGTTGGGGCGGGATTCTGACGCTTGGTGCGAAGTTGCGCGGAGTCGCGGGTACCATCGCAGACGGGCCAGTGCGCGACATCGACGAATCGCGCCTGCTCGATTTCCCGGTGTTCGGCACGTCCGTGACGACGTTTACCGCGCGCGGCCGCATCGTGGAGTTGGAAACGGGTGGGCCGATTACGATTAAGGGAATCCCCGTCAAACCGGGCGACTATGTGATCGCCGACGGCAGCGGAGTGGTTTTTATCGCGGCGGAAAATATCGAGCGAGTCCTCGCCGCGGCGGAAGAAATCTTCGCGCGCGAAGCGGCCATGGCGCAGGCGCTGCGCGAAGGCAAGCCCATCACGGAAGTCATGGGCGCAAACTACGAAAATATGCTGCGCCGTTGAGGAAGACCATTGCCCACGTCAGACCCGCAAGTTGAACGCGCCAGCAAGCTGGACACTTCGACGATCAGCGATGCGCTCGATCGCCTCGGCATCGCCGGCCAGTGCCTCAATATCAAACCGCGCGATCCCCGCTTTCGTCTCACCGGCCGCGCGTTCACCCTGCTATACGGCCCGGTTGGCAAACCCGCCGGCACAGTGGGTGATTTCATCGACGATGTTCCTCCCGGCTCCGTGATCGCGATCGACAACGGCGGCCGCGAGAACGCGACAGTCTGGGGCGATATCCTCACGGAGATTGCCCACCGGCGTGGAATTGCCGGTACGGTGATCGACGGTGCCTGCCGCGATACCGCTCTTTGCCTGCAGCTTGGTTATCCCGTCTATAGCCGCAGCTATTCGATGCGGACGGGAAAAGATCGCGTGCAGCTCGACGCGACGAATATCGTCGTCAATATCGGCGACGCCCGCGTCGCGCCCGGAGACATACTCCGCGGCGATGCGGATGGAGTTGTCGTGATTCCGAAGGAGCACGAGACGGAGGTGCTGGCTGCCTCTGAAGAGATCGACGCGGCCGAAGCCGCGATCCGCCAAAGCGTCCGTGGTGGCAAGCGCCTGTCGGAAGCCCGAAAGGAATTCGGTTACCACAAACTCCAGACCAAGCGAACGTAATCCGCCGTTTCCGCGAAGTACCCGCTGCTATTCCGGCACCAAGTGTGGCTGTCTTGCGCCGGAAATCAATCCGGAAAAGACGCAGAAGATTGCGCCGACTGCAAGGGCCAGTCTTGCGGCGCGCGGCGTTGCGCCGCCGTGCGCGATCAGCGTGAAGATGACGGCGACCACCGAAACTCCGATCGATTGGCCCAAGAGACGCGACATCGTGCTGATGCCCCCCGCTCCGCCGCTCCGCTCCTTAGGAGCACTTGCAACCATGGCCCGGTTGTTGGGTGCGCCAAAGAAGCCGAATCCGCAACCCCCGAGCGCCGCGCGCCATACGATCTGAAGAGTCGTCGGATGCGCCGGCAGGGTCGCGAGTAGAATCAGGCCGAGCGCCATCGCTGCCATCCCAACCGTGCCGAGAACTCGGATCGGGTAACGGTCCGCGAGCCGTCCTGCTATGTGAGACATGATTCCGCCGGATAGCGGCCACGGCGTCAGGAGAATTCCCGCCCACACCTGCGAAAACCCCAGAGCGTCGATGAAGAAAAACGGTAAAACCACGAATGCCAGGCCCTGGCTGATGAACGTACACAGCGACGCCGCGACGGAAAGCGCAAAAATCGGTCTCTCAAACAGATCGATAGCCAGCATGGGAATCTCGAGACGGAGCTGGCGGCGCACCATTAACACGCCAAGAATCGCCGCGCCGGCGAGTTCGGCGGCCACAACCGACAACTTCTCCAGGTTTCCAATACCATCGATTCCGCGTACCAACAGCGTGACGGCTGCTGCGTTGAAGACGGCGCTCCAACCATCGAATCGGTGGCGCGTTCCCGGGGCGGACGCGAGACAACGCTCGGACAATCCAAGAGATAAAAGCCCGAACGGAATGTT
>DATIZQ010000092.1:0-59559 GCA_035517015.1 Candidatus Acidiferrum sp.
GAACTTGGGGCCTCAGGTTCGGCGAGTTCAGTGCGCCGCCCTTCACGGGTCGCGGACCACGGATCGCGGGTCGCCGCATTTCTAATATACAGTTCCGCGATTAGAAATCGCCGTAACTCGTTGAAAACACACGGCCGGCACCATGTCTAATATGCAGTTCCACGCGACGCATGTGGCAAGCGGCCGCTCCTTGCCTCTTTGCCTCCGTGCTTCCTTGCCTCAGCGTCCTGATCCTTCTCTAATCTATCCCTCAAAGATTAGAAACGGACTCAACTCCATGAAAACAAACGACAAAAGAATTTCTAATCTATCCGTCTCCCGGCTCAACGCGCTCCGCGCTACCGACGACGTCCGTGCTTTAGGGGGTCGGAGCTTCAGCTCCGACATAACCGCCGCCCATGATCAGGGGTTTCAACCCCTGAAGCCAGACCTCCCCGTCTCCTCTGCCTCGGGTCTATCTACGGTTCGGGGATTAGAAATCGTTCTAACTCGTTGAAAACACAGGGCCGGTACCATGTCTAATATACGGTTCCACGCGATGCGCTCGCTCGGCGCGCTTTCTAGCCACTCACCACTCGCTTGCCCCGAGGGGAACCGAGGGGCCACTGGTCACTGCATCTTTAATCGCAACAGTTCAGGATTAGAAATCCGGCTAACCAACAGAAAAGAAAGGACGTGCAGAAATCTAATCGCAACAAACCGGCTAGACTTCGTCGCTGGTGGTGCTCCAGGCGTCGGGCGCGGCTTCCTCGAAACGCGTGTGGCGCGCCAGGAAGACGAAGTTCAGCGTGCCCGTGGGTCCGTTGCGCTGCTTCGCGACGATCAGTTCCGCTTTGGCGCGGTCTTCTTCCGGAAGGTCGGTCTTATAGAAATTCGGGCGATTGATGAACATCACCACGTCGGCATCCTGTTCGATTGCGCCCGATTCGCGCAGGTCGGCGAGCTGCGGCTTGCGCTCTTCGCGTTCCGGCGCGCGCGTCAACTGGCTGAGGACGAGGATCGGGACCTTCAATTCCTTGGCGAGGCCTTTCAGCGAACGCGAGATGCTGGAGACTTCTTCCTGCCGGTTGGTTCCGCGGCCCGTGTGCGAGGGAACCACCAGTTGCAGGTAGTCCACGATCATCAGCGAAAGCCCGCGGTCGCGCTTCAGCCTTCGCGCCTTCGCGCCCATCTCCAGCACGGTGGAAGAAGCGGAATCATCGATCCAGAGCGGCGCCTCGCCGAGATTCGCCAGCGCGCCCGTGATCTTCTGCCAATCGTCGCGATTCATGTGGCCGGTGCGGAACTTGTGCGCGTCGACGCGCGCTTCCGAAGCCAGCATGCGAAGCAGGAGGGACTCCTTCGACATTTCCAGGCTGAAGATAGCGACGGGCTCCTGCTGGCGCAGCGCCACGTTTTCCGCGATGTTCAGCGCCAGGGCCGTCTTTCCCATCGACGGGCGCGCCGCCAGAATGATCAGTTCGGAAGGTTGCAGGCCGGCCGTCTGGTTGTCCAGGTCCAGGTAACCGGTGGCAAGGCCGGTGATCCGGCGCCCCTCGCTGAAGATGCGCTCGAGGCGTTCGTAATTCTCGCGGACCAGCTCCTTGACGCCGATCAGGCCCGCGCGAACGCGGTCTTCGGCAATCTGAAAGATTTTGGCTTCGGCGCGGTCGAGGATGACGTCCGCGTCATCACCCGCAGCCAGCGCCTGCTCCTGAATCGCCGCGGTCGAGAAGATCAAACTCCGAAGGATCGACTTTTCCTTCACGATACGCGCGTAATGCTCCACGTTCGTGACGCGCGGCAGGCCGTCGGCAAGTTGCGAGAGGTAGGCAATTCCGCCGGCGGATTCGAGTTCGCCGCGGCGGGTGAGGTCCTCCATCAACGTAATCGTGTCGATCGCCTGCTGCTTCTCGGCGAGCTGCACCATGCGGTCGAAAATCTGGCGGTGCTGCGGAAGAAAGAAATCCTCCGAGCGCAGCTTCTCCACGGCCGCATTGAGCGCGTGATTGTCGAGCAGGACGGCGCCCAGGATGCTGCGTTCGGCTTCGAGATTGTGCGGGAGAGGTCGTTCGAGGACTGTGTCGCTGGCCATTGGTTCGCTTTAGTTTCGCCTAACGCAAATTCGAATGCAAGCAGTTGTTTCGGCGCGCATCCGGCGCTTCTGCAACAAAGGTTTCACTCTCGATCGGCTGAGAGGCGCTTTCTTTTTTTGCGAAAAGCGATGGATGGAGCGGGGAGCATTCTGACAGTTCGCGCGCGCGCGTCAATCAGAGGCACGCTGTGGATGTTTTGGAAAAGTGGAAAACGCCAACGCGAGAAAATCGGACACAGAAATACGGAGGAAGAGAAGACCGGAGGCAGAAAATCAATTTGTGCGAAGGCGCTGAATTCAGCAAGCGAGTCTGCGCGTACGCCGGAAAAACGCGGCGTGCGGCAGCAGCTACTCTTCCTCCTGGACCTTGAGCTTCACGTTGGCGCTGACTTCGCGGTGCAGCTTCACGGGAATTTCGTATTCGCCGACGAGCTTGATGGGCTCGGCAAGAGTGATCTTGCGCTTGTCGATCGTGTAACCCTGGGCGGCGAGCGCTTCGGAAATATCGCCCGAGGTGACGGAGCCGAACAACTGGTCGTTTTCACCCGCTTTGCGGGAAAGCGTGAGCGAAACGCCGGCGAGCAGCTCCGCGAGCTTCGTCGCGGATTCCTTCTCGGTCGCTTCCTTCTTGGCGAAGGTCGCGCGCATCTTCTCGAGCCGCTTCATGTTGCCGGGAGTGGCTTCGAGCCCGAGCTTGCGCGGCAGAAGGAAATTTCGCGCGTAGCCTTCGGCCACTTCGACAAGCTGGCCGCGCGTTCCCAGTTTTTCGACATCTTCCTGAAGAATGATTTGCATGTTCCTCGACCTTTCGTTTCAACCCGCAATGGCCCGGGGCTAGAGTTCCGCGGCGAAGGGAAGCAGCGCGATGTTCTGTGCGCGCTTGATGGCCACGGTCAACCATCGCTGGTGCCGCGCGCACGTCCCCGTCATGCGGCGCGGAAGAATCTTGCCGCGCTCCTGAATGAACGGGGCAAGGATTTCCGCCTTCTTGTAGTCAATGAAATCGACCTTGTCCACGCAGAACCGGCACACCTTCTTCTTGCGGACGAAGCTCCGCTTGCCGCGTTTCGCCGGACCGCCAGGCCGCCCGCCGGGACCGCCCTGCGGACGAGGTCCCGACGGTGCGGGCCCTTGCTGCTGAGGTGCTGTGTTTTCTGCCATCGAAATTCTCCCTGGTTAGACGGACGCTGCCGTCGGTTCGCCGCCTGCGGCAGGAGCAGTAGGAGCCGCCGCTGCCGGAGGGGCCGTTTTGCGAGGCCGGCGCGCGGCGCGGCGCTCGCGGTGACGCTTGAGTTTCTGCTGCCGCTTCAAGTCTTCGTCGACGCGCACGGTGAGGTACTTGATCACGGGATCGGAAACCTTCAAGCGCCGCTCGAGCTCCTTCACCACTTCGCCGTGCGTCGCGCGGACCGTCATGTAGACGTAAAATCCCTCGCGCAGCTTGTGGACGCGGTAGGCCATGCGCTTGCGGCCCCACTTCTCCGTCTTCTCGATCTTGTCGCCCTTCTCGGTGGCGGCGTGCTCGAGAGTCGCAATAATCTTGTCGATGTCGGCCTCCGGAGTGTCCGGCCGGCAGATGAAAATCAGATCGTACTGTCGCTCTTCCATGGTTCCTCGATTCCTTCTCTACCGCAGACTGCGAATTGTCATTCCGAAACTTCTTCCGGCGGAGGCACGCGACGGTTGAACCGCGACATCGCTTTGCCGATGCCTTCCCGCAGGATCAACTCGACCGCGTCGGCTGCTTCCGCCGCCATCTGGTCAGCGGTTTCGAGTTCTGTGCGCCCCATGGGCTGCAGAACGTAATCCGCCAGATCGCCCCAGATCTTTTCGGGGCCAACGCCGACGCGGACTCGAATGAAGTCCGTGCCCACGGCCTGCACAACGGATTTCATTCCGTTGTGAGTGCCGGCGCTGCCGCGTTCGCGGATGCGCAGCGTGCCCCACGGCAGATCGACTTCATCGACTAGCACGATCATTTCCGCCGGGTCAGCCTCATACTTTTCGAGCAGCATCCGGACGGCCACGCCGCTCAGGTTCATCATTGTTTGCGGCTTCGCCAGCACGACGGCCTGCCCCGCAATTTCGCCGCGTCCAACCAGAGACTTTGCTTCCGGCCGCGTGACGCGAATCCCGGCGCGTCCGGCGAGAACATCGAGCGCCCGAAACCCCATGTTGTGCGGCGTCCGTTCGTATTCCGCGCCCGGATTGCCGAGGCCGACGATCAATCTCTTTTCCGGCTTCATACCGGGCGAATCCCCAGCCTGCTTGTCGGGCGGAACCTTGCGCCCCAGCAACCGCGACAGTAATCTCGTCTACTTCTCCTTGCCCTTCTTTTCCGGTTTCTCGGCCTTGGGAGCGGCTTCCGCGGCTGCTTCTCCCTCGCCTTCCTCTTCCTTCTTGCCCTTCTTGATGACCTCGGGTTCGGCGGGCGCTGTTTCGGCGGCCACGGCTGCTTCGGGCGCGGGCTCTTCTTCCTTCTTCAGCGTTACGACGTGCGCGATCACGCGCTGCGGATCGGTGACGAGCTTGACCTTGTTCGGGTCAAGCGGCAGGTCGCCCGCACGAAGCTGTTTGCCGATGAGCAGCTCCGTCACGTCCACCCTGATTTCTTCGGGGATGTCGCTCGGCAGGCACTCGACTTCCACTTCGCGGGTGACCGTCTCGAAAATGCCGCCCTGCACCTTGACGCCCTGCGGCTCACCGAACGTATGCACCGGGACCTTGACGCGCATGCGGACGTCCATGGCAATGCGGAGCAAATCCGCGTGCAAAAGGGTTCCGCTGATGGGATCCACCTGCCAGTCCTTCAGCATCGCCCGCTCTTCTTTTCCGCCCGCCACCTGCACAGTGAAGATCGTGTTGTGGCCGGACTCGGAACGAAGAATGCGGGTCAGCTGCTTCGCATTCACCGAGAGCGCGATCGAGTCCTTCTTGCCGCCGTACAGGACGGCCGGCACCTGACCTGTCTGGCGCGTGCGGCGCGCGGCGTTCTTGCCGCGTTCCTCGCGAACCGTTCCTTCGACTGTGAATGTTTCCATACCTCTTTCCCTTCCGTTCTTACCGAACTCAGATGAAGAGCTCGCTGATCGAGGTCTCTTCGTGAATCGACTGAATGCCGCGCGCCAGCAGCGGCGCGACGCTAAGAACTTTGATCTTCGGCAGATTCTGCGCCGCGGCGTTCAGCGGCACGGAATCCGTCACAATCACTTCGTCAATGTGCGACTTCATGAGCCGCTCGGCGGCGGGCCCCGAAAGCACGGGATGCGTGCAGGCCGCGAAGACCTTGGTTGCGCCGTGCTCGACCAGGGCCTCCGCCGTCTTCACGAGCGTTCCGGCCGTGTCGATGATGTCATCGACGACCAGAGCGGGCCGGCCGCTCACATCTCCGATCAGGTGCATCACTTCGCTGACGTTCACGTCGATTCGGCGTTTATCGACGATGGCCAACGGCGCGTCGATTTTCTTCGCGAAGTAGCGGGCGCGCTCGACACCGCCCGCGTCGGGCGACACCACGGTAATCGACCCGAGCTTCTTCTTCTGAAAATATTCCACCAGCACGGGCGCGGCGAACAGGTGGTCGACCGGGACGTTGAAATATCCCTGAATCTGCGGCGCATGCAGATCAAGCGTGAGAACGCGGCTCGACCCCGCCGTTTCCAGCAAATCCGCAACGAGCTTCGCCGAAATCGCCACGCGGGGCCGGTCCTTGCGATCCTGCCGCGCGTACGGGTAGTACGGAATCACCGGCGTAATGCGCCATGCCGACGCGCGCTTGAACGCGTCGATCATCAGCAGCAACTGCATCAGGTGGAAATCCACCGGATTCGAGCACGGCTGCACGACGAAGACGTCCGCGCCGCGAACGTTCTCAAGAATCTGGTAGCGCGTCTCGCCGTCCGAGAACTGGCCGTGCTCGGCGCGGCCGCGCGGCACGCCCAAATACTTGCAGATGGCGTCCGCAAGAGCCGTGTTCGCCGTCCCACAAAAGATCTTGAACTTGTCTTCGGCCAAGATTTGCCCTCAGCCAGAGGCACGCCAACCCAGTGCCCGGCCATAGTCTTCCCTGGTTAGGGTTTCCGCGACGAAAACCGAGTCTTGCCGGAACGCCCGAGCGGCTCGGCGCGCCTGCGCTGGGTTTCGGAAGATTCCGAACACCGCCGACCCGCTACCCGCCAGCGCGGCTTCCGCAGCTCCTCCCTGGAGCAATCCCGCCCGGATTTCTCCGAGGCGCGGATGGCGGCGGAAGACAGGCCCCTCGAAATCGTTCGAGACCTTCCCCTGCCGACTCCAGCACAGAGCGCAGAACCCCCAAATATTAGGGGGTTCGGGGCGGTTTGTCAATTCCGAGGAAAGCCACTGGTAGGCGTCTTTCGTGCTGACGCCGATATCACGGGGCGAAACGACGAGGATGGAGCGGCGCGTGGCGTCCGGAAGAGGGTAGATTTCATCACCGCGGTTGACGGCCAGGGCGCGCCCGCCAAAAAGGAAAAAGGGGACGTCCGCCCCGAGGCCGGCGGCAATCTCCACGAGTCGCGCGAGCGGGACTTTGGCGTTTGTCAGGCGCAGCACTCCGATCATGGCGGCGGCCGCGTCGCTCGAGCCGCCTCCGAGGCCTCGAGCGACTGGGATGCGCTTTTCGAGACGCGCATCAATGCCCTGCGCGACGCCGATCTCGCTCCGCATCGCCTCGATGGCGCGGCAAACGAGATTTTCAGAACCGGTAGGAAGGCTGGGATCGTTCGTCGTAAGCGTGACGTCGGGCCGGCGCGACGGCGAAAGCTGCAGCGTATCGCGGAGCGAAATGGCCTGAAAAATCGTGCGCAGCTCGTGATAGCCGTCGCTGCGGCGTCCGAGCACTTGCAGATGCAGATTGATTTTTGCGAATGCGGGAAGCCGTACGGACTTTTTCATTTTTCTTTCAGGGTTTGTAAGTACAAACCCTGACACCCGTTTCATTTCAGGGTTTGGACGTACAGACCCTGACACCCAGCGGCGAGCTTACTGCGGTTTCCCCGTCTCCGTGGAGGATTTCTGCGCGAGGCGCTTCTTGAGGGTTTTCAGTTGCGCGTCCAGCTCGCTGACCTTGTCGGCGTCATAGTCCGCGGGCACGGCCTTCTGCCATTCGGAAAGCGCCCGCTCTATCACCTCAGCGGCGCGTTCGCTCTGGCCCAGTTTCAAGTAAGCGTCCCCGAGATGGCCCAGGATGGTGGGGTCGTGGCTGTCGCGGTCGGCTGCCTTGCGCAGATATTCTTCCGCTTCGGCCAGCTTGTTCTGCTTGTAATAGGCCCAGCCCAGGCTGTCGAGATATGCGCCGTTGTTCGGATCCTGCTTCACAGCGCGCTCGATCATGGACGTGGCTTCATCGAGACGAACGCCGCGGTCCGCAAGCATGTACCCGTAGTAGTTCAGCGCCGACGCATTCTGGGGATTCTGACCGAGGACCTTACGGAATTGCTCCTCGGCTTGATCGAACTTTTTCTCCCGCTCGTAGATGGCACCGAGCATGAACCACGCCATCTCTTTGTCGGAGGGTACTTGCGACATTTGCTCGGCTTTCTCCGCGGACTCTTCGGCCTGAGAGAATTCGCGGCCGCGCTCCTGAACCTGCGCGAGATCGACATAAATCTCGTGGTCGCTGTCGTTTCCCTGCAGCAAGGTTTGAAGGAGCTTCGTGGCCTCGGCGGTGTTCCTCTCCTCCCCATAGAGCATCGCCAGCGTTACCGTCAGACTGGGATCCTTGGGTGATTCGGCAAGCGCCTTCTTTGCTTCGGAGATGGCCCGGTCGATTTCTCGGCTCTCGCGATAAGCGTCGATTACCAGCATTTCGGCGCGCTTCCGCGAATCCGGGCCCAGTTTCTGCATGTCGCGGAATGTTTCAATCGCGGCGGGATAATTCTGAGCCTCCTGGTAGGCTCGCCCCAGCTGCTCGTACAAAATCGCGAGCGCGTTGGAATTCTGGCCGGCGTTGTCCGCCGGCTGACCCTTCAAGCCGGCAATGGCGTCGCTCAACACCTTCACGGCATCGTCGTAGCGGCCCTGATCCTCATACAGCATCGCTTCGTTGTACAAAACTTCGAGGTTGCCGGGAGCAAGCTGCTTCGCGCGAAGGAGGCTCGTCTCGGCCTGATCGAACTGGCCCAGCCGGCGGTAAAGCTCCGCCATGCGCAGATAATTGTCGGAGGTTCCCGGTTCCAACTCCGCCAGCTTCTTGAACTGCTGCAGCGCTTCCGCGTACTTGTCCTGGGACATCAGAGCCTGTGCGAGGCCGTGGCGATGGCTCGGATCGTCCGGTTCCTCTTCGACGGCTTTGCGGTACGCGTCCTCGGCCTTGGCGTAGTCCTTCTGCTGGGAATAGGCATCGCCGAGGAGGTCGAAAAGGTCGGGCGAGGAAGAGTCGGTGGCGGCCTGGGAGAGCAGGGAGATGGCTTCGGGAGATCGCCCTTCGTCAACCAAGAGCTGACTGAGCTGTTCGAGGGCCTGGCCGTTATCGGGCTCCTGCTTCAGGACGTGACGCAGGACCTTCTCCGCCTCGGCATGTTCATTTTCGAAGCGGTAAAGGCGCGCGAGCCAGAGCGCGGAATAGGAGTCACTGGGCTGCAGCTTCAGAATCGCCTGAAACTGTTCGATCGCCTTGTCGAGGTTCTCTTTCTGCACTTCTCCCGCGCCCATGTCGCCCAATGTCCGGATGTATATCCTGGCAAGCAGGCGGTGAGCGTCCACGTTGTTCGGGTCGATTTTCAGGGCTGCCTGTGCTTCCGTGACTCCGTCCCGGATGTGCTGCGACTTTGCATAAATTTCGGCGAGCCGCTCGTGGACCACCGAAGAATCAGGCGCCAGCGCGAGCGCCTTCTTGTAAGAATCAATCGATTGAGTCGCGAAGTCGGCGCGGCCGGACACCTCGTACTGCTGTTCGAGGACATGTCCCAAGGTGAAGTAGTAATAGAGATCGGCGCGGCCGGAATCCTCGGTCTTCGGGGAGTTCGTCTGGCCGCGCTCGCTTTGAGAAGCGTCCACGGACGATTGTGCCGCCTGGCCACTTTGAGCCCAGACTGCGGGCGCACTGCAAAGAACAGCGAACACCGTGATAGTTGGAATTGTTTTCATGGCGGAGGCTAAAAGTCCATTATGATACACAGGTACGAGGGCGTCAAAAAATTCCGTGACCCGAGTTCTCGCGCCGACCCCATTCTTATAAGACGCATCCCAATCGTTTCGGGGTCTCGGGGAAAAGAAGCTCACTTCCGGCCTTTTAGTATGTTCCTGTAAGGACGCGAGTTAGCGAAATTTCGGCGTTTGGAGGAATCGAACATGAACGGCCTCACCGGGCAAAAACGCACTGTCGCGCTCGCGTCCGCCACGTTCGTTCTTTTCCTGCCATGCGCGCGCGGCCAGAAGCCCTCCGCGGCCGTGGCGTCGCCTTCGCAGACCGCAAGCCAAGCCCCTGCGGGAACACCCATGGCCCTGTCAGACCTAGCGTGGCTCGAAGGCCGCTGGCAGGGAGATTGGGGGCCTCGGATTGCGGAACAGGTTTGGACGGCGCCCAAATCCGGGTTGATGCTGGGCACGTTTCGACTCACCGAGGACGACAAGACGCTCGTCATCGAGCTTTTCACGTTGGTCCAAAAACCTAACGGAGTCGAGCTTCGCTTCCGCCACTTCACACCCGATCTTTCCGCGTGGGAGAAGGACGACGCCACGGTACTGACGCTCGAAAGCTCCGACTCGAAACGCTCTGCTTTTATGAACCCGCTGAACGGCCAGCCGAAGCACGTCTTCTTCACTCGTATCGACCCGGACACCTATGTTTCGCGATCGGAGATCGTTGGCGACAGCGGTGACATGCAGGTCATCGAAATCACGTATCACCGTCAAAAGCCCAGCGCGGCTAATGGCGAAAATGGCGCACGCCGGTAAAGACCATCGCCATTCCCAACTGGTTTGCTGCTGCTATCACGTCCGCGTCACGCACGGACCCTCCCGGTTGAATCACCGCGGTCGCTCCAGCCTTCCCGGCTTCTTCGACTCCGTCCGGAAACGGGAAGAACGCGTCGGAAGCCACTACGGTCCCCTGCAACGCGAGCCCGGCTGTCGCCGCCTTCATCACCGCAATTTTCACGGAGTCAACACGGCTCATCTGGCCTGCGCCGATGCCAACCGTCTGCCCTTCGCGCGCAAACACGATCGCGTTTGACTTGACGTGCTTCGAAACTCTCCACGCGAACGTCATGGCGCGCAGCTCGGATTCTGTCGGCGCGCGTTGCGTCACCACCTTCAGCTCTTTCTCGTTCAGCTCGTGCCGGTCCGGCTCCTGGACCAGCACACCTCCCGAGATTCGCTTCAACTCGAGCTCCGGCGGCGGCTCTTCAGAAGGCATTTGCAGGAGCCGGAGGTTTTTCTTGCTCGAGAATTTCTCGAGCGCCTGAGCTTCGTATCCCGGAGCCACGATGCATTCGACGAACAGCTTCGCCACCTCTTCCGCCGCAGCCGCGTCAAGCGTGCGGTTGCAGGCGATCACTCCTCCAAAGGCCGACACGGGGTCGCACGCCAGAGCTCTCACGTAAGCATCCCGCAAAGAATCCTGCTCCGCCGCGCCGCACGGATTGTTGTGTTTGATGATGGCAACGGCGGCCCGGCGAAACTCACGGGCCAACGCCCACGCAGAATCGAGGTCTACCAGATTGTTATACGAGAGTTCTTTGCCTTGAAGCTGTTTCGCGCCAGCCAGCCCTGCCGGGGATCGCCCCGGCGGAACGTACAGCGCCGCAGCTTGGTGCGGGTTCTCGCCGTAGCGCATGGCCTGCCTTCGTTCGAGCGCGATATGAATCCGCTCCGGCAGCGCTTCCAGGGTTCCGATCTTGACGTCTCCGTCGGCGCTCAAGCGCTCGAGTTCCGTCGCGATCTCGCCGTCGTAGCGCGCGGTGCGGGCAAACGCCTTCCGCGCGAGCCGAAGGCTCGTCGCGAGGCTCAGTTCGCCCTGCTCACGCAGCTCCGCCGCAACGCGGCCATAGTCGTCCGGGTCGGTGATTACTCCGACGCTCTGAAAATTCTTTGCCGCGGACCGCACCATCGCCGGCCCGCCGATGTCGATGTTCTCGATCAGCTCGTCAGGCGTTACGTTCGGCTTCGCAGCCGTTGCCGAGAACGGATACAAATTCACCACGACCAAATCGATCGGCGCGATTTCGTGTTCGCCAGCCTCACGGCGATGCTCCGTTTTCCGCCGATCGAAAAGAATTCCGCCATGAACTTTGGGGTGCAGCGTCTTCACGCGTCCGCCAAGCATTTCGGGCCAGCCGGTCAGCTCGGCAACGTCCCGCACGGGGATCCCAGCGCCCCGCAACATCCCCGCAGTCCCGCCGGTCGAAACGATTTCGACTCCCAGCCGCGCGAGCTCGCGCGCGAACTCCACGAGACCCGTCTTGTCGTACACACTGATCAGCGCCCGTTCAATCAAGCACACCCCCGTCGGAAGAATGGATCGATGCAGACGGCCTGCCAGTTTAAACACTCGCGCCGGATTTCGAAAGAGCGACGGCAAATTGTGAAAGTCAGTTGGTGCGCCCGAAGGGAAGTTCCGAGGAAATGCGTTCCGGCGAAGATCAGAGACTGCAGGTCAAACCGCGTGGCGCTTCGTCATCCGGCAAGCTTGGCCTTCAACTTTACGCGTCCGCCTTCGATGCTGACGCTGTATTCCACTCCGCGCCCGCCCTTGCTTTGGAGATCCTTCGTTTTCTTCTGCACGAAGCGCTCGAAATCCTTCAGGCTCGGAGCTCCGGCCTTCTCGCCGGTCTCCGTACGCGCCTCGATGAGCTTCTCGTAGAGCTCCTCGATTTTCTTTTGCTCGTGCGTGGGGTCGGAGACGGTGAGCGCAAAACCGCTGGCCGCCGCGCGACGTGCCGCGATCCTGGATGCCGTCGTCGCGGCTGCGGCCGGCTGCTGGGCCGCTTTGCGCGCACGCTCCGCTTCGATCGCTTTCGCCGCAGCGCCAAAATGATGTTGCTGGGTTCCGCTCTCCTTCTGCACCAGTTTCTTGCGCCACATGTCCTGATATTTCGCGTACGTCTGCGTCAGGTTGTTGTAGCGGAAGCGCTGCGCGTAGCTGAGGTCAGCCGAGCGCTCCGAGTAGCGCTTGATCATGTTCTCGCAGCGCCATTGCGTATCCGCGGGAGGCCGAGGCCGCCCACCCCCGAAGTATTGCTCGTACTCAATCTTCAGGGTGCGGATGTCCCGTTCGATCTGGCTCAAGTCCTCGTCGATTGCGCCCATGGTTACCCTTGAAAAGTGAGACTCTGAGGCGAAATTCCAGCGTAAAGGGAGCTGCCTCACGACGTCAACTTGACCTCACGAAGCCTTGTCGCAAATGAAACGTGGTGGACGTCAAGGCACAAGTCTTGGTTAGTCAGTCCCTAACGGTTGGCTGCGGGGGAGGTCTTTGCCGGGATCGTCATGTTGCCGGGAGCCGGTTTCCTGTTGATCGTCCCACGGCATTTGGGCGAACCGCAGTGGCATCGGACTCGCCCGGCCTCAATGGAAAGATTGTAGTCCAGAGTCAGTTCGTCGTCCTTTCGAATGCGGCGTCGGCTGAAGAACCAGACGTGCCCGGCGATCACTGCCGACGTAAGGTTGGAGTGGCAGCAATGGTTGATTCTCTCTGCTCCGCAGCCCCTGACACTTCCGTCTATCGCAGTCTTGGGGCCTGTGCGAAAAAGGCAAATCTGTTTTGAGCCATGCGGGCCCAGCGCTTTATTGATGCGCCTCTTCGCTTGCCGCATGTCGACCACTTCACCCGTATATTCGATAACCGGCTGTCCTTTGGGGATTGTCTCGTTCGCGAACACTCCGAGGCCCTGGATTCGCGAGCGCGCGATGCGAAGCTGATACCTGGAGAAACGGGGATCAATCAACTGGCTTTCTGCCGAAGCGGTTCTCATCTGAAGAAGCCTCGAGTTAGCGCGCCAAGCCGGAGGGAGGCACCACTAAGAGTTGTACCTGCGCGCGCATGCACGGGCTACAAGCTCCAAAAGCCTGTAGCCCGCGATAGCTCGCTTGATTCCGCACTAGCCCGAAATCAAAACGTCGGTCATCTTGATCTTGAGATACTCCACGGGCTGGCCCTTCGTCAGCGTTGTTTGCTTCTCGAGCTTCTTTCCCTTACGAAGACCCTTGGTCGCCTTGCGTGCCGTTTTCCTCGCCATTTTGCCTCCTCCTGAGTTCCTTTTTGAGTCGGTTCCCCTGGATCCTGACTGAACGCCGTCGCCGCATATTATGCAAGGGGCCTGCCAATTTCAATCGTTCGTGCCCCAGCCTCGCCATCCCGTTTGGTTCGTTCGAGATACGATCCCAAAGCCGCCGGGCGCGGCTATGAGACTCGGGGCTCCAGTGCTGAAAATTTCAACTCATCGTTGAATTGTTAAGCACTTCCTGCCAAGCCCTGCTCGCCGTCCTGGAACGCAGCGCCCCAATCATGACTCTGCCCTGCTCCCGAAGCGCCGCCTCCGTTGCGGGCGTTAACACCCTGTGCTCAAATAGCACGCATGAGTCCCGCCGCCGATCCCGCAGCCCGGCCACAACGAGAGGCGTCTACCGGCTTGCGCGAGATCCCATCCGTCGATGAGCTTCTTGGCCGGCCGCATTTGCGCTCTCTTGCCGAAACCGCCGGGCGAACGATCGTCACTCATGTAACTCGCGGCGTGCTCGCGGACGTCCGCGCGCGCTTGATGACGGAAGCCGCGACGGAGCCTCTCAGCGTCCGCACCGGATCGCCGGCGATTGAAATCCTCGAGTCGCGCATTGCCGACGAAGTGCGCCGCTTGCTTGCGCCTTCTTTGCGCGGCGTGATCAACGCAACCGGCGTGATTCTCCACACGAATCTCGGCCGCGCGCCTCTGTCGCCGGCGGTAATCGCGCACCTCGACGAAACGGCGACGCGCTACTCGAATCTCGAATACGACATCGAAAGCGGGCAGCGCGGCAAGCGCGACGTTCACACTTCGCTGCTGCTGGCGGAGCTGGCGGGCGCCGAGGCTGCGATCGTCGTCAACAACAATGCTGCGGCGGTCTTCCTCGTCCTGAACACGCTTGCGAAGGGTGCCGAAGTGATCGTCTCGCGCGGCGAGCTGATCGAAATCGGCGACGGATTTCGCATTCCCGACATCATGTCCGAAAGCGGAGCCGTGCTTCGTGAAGTCGGGACGACGAACCGCACGCGCATCCGCGATTACGAGCGCGCCATCACCGAACGCACGCGCCTTCTTCTCCGCGTCCATCCGTCGAATTTCCGCATCACGGGCTTCACGGAACGGCCGTCCCTCGACGAACTCGTTGCTCTCGGCCGCCGCGCGCAGATTCCGGTTTACGAAGACCTCGGCTCGGGCTGCCTGCCCGACCTTAGCGCCGCCGGAATGTCGGAGCCCGTCGTCCGCGCGAGCTGTGAGGCGGACGCCGCGGTGGTCTCGTTCAGCGGCGACAAACTGTTAGGCGGGCCGCAGGCGGGAATCATCGCGGGCAAGAAAGAAATCGTCGAGCGGATCCGGCGGAATCCGCTGTTTCGCGCGCTGCGCGTCGACAAGCTCACCATCGCCGCCCTGGAAGTCACGCTCAGGGCCTATCGGCGCGGCGCGATTGACGACATTCCTGCGCTGCGCATGATTCGTCTTTCGGCCGCGGACATCGCTCTCCGCGCCGCGCAGTTCGCTGAACGCCTGCGCGCTACGCTCCCTGCCGACGTCTCGGTTCGAGTGTTCGACGGGTTCTCCGTCGTCGGCGGCGGTTCCACGCCCGACCAGCAGCTGCCCACGCATTTGATTTCGATCGAGAGCAGCCGCTGCTCAGCCGCCGCGCTCGAAGAGCGTCTTCGCAAGCCGGGCGGGGAAACGCCCGCCATCGCGCGCATCGAAGACGATCGCCTTGTAATTGATTTGAGGACGGTGTTTCCGGACGAGGAGTCGTCGCTCGCGGCCGCGCTCTCATTCGCGGCCCAGTAGAAACCGCCTAGAGGTGGTTGATCACGCTCGCGACGCACCCGGCGCCGAAACCGTTGTCGATGTTCACCACGCTCACGTTGGACGCGCAACTGTTCAGCATCGCCAGCAGCGCCGTCATTCCGCCGAAACTCGAGCCATAGCCGGTGCTGGTCGGCACCGCGATTACAGGCGCCGCCACCATTCCCGCCACCACGCTGGGCAGCGCGCCCTCCATCCCTGCAACGCAGATGATCACGCGCGCGTCGGCGAGCTTCTGCCGGTGCTCGATCAGCCGGTGCAGACCCGCGACGCCCACATCGTAGATCGCCTCGGCGCGATTCCCCATCGCGCACGCTGTTACGAGGGCTTCTTCCGCCACGGGAATGTCGCTCGTTCCCGCGGTGACGATCAGAATCGTTCCTTTGCCGTGAATCGACCGGTCGCGGAGAATCGCGATCGCGCTAGAAAGCTCGTGAAACTCGGCCTGCGCCATTTGCTTGCGCCCGCCCCGACGCAACAGTCCTTTGACGGCGGCGAAGATCTTCGGATCCGCGCGTGTGATCAGGATATTGTGCGAGGCTTTCGCGCGCAGCATCCCGCGCACAATTTCGGTCACCTGTTTGGGCGTCTTGCCCCGCGCAAAAACCACTTCCGGGTAGCCCTGGCGCAGAGTGCGGTGATGATCGATCTTCGCGAAGCCCAGGTCCTCGTACGGCAGATGGCGCAGCCGTTCGACGGCTCTCTCGACCGTGAGTTCACCGCGCTGCAGCGCTGCGATGAAGTTTCTGACGTCAAGTTCGTTCATGTTCGCCGCCCGATTCTAGCACTACTGGCGCGCCTCCCTGGGGCTTGCAGGCGGACCGATTCATGCTAGAGTCTGGCACACCAGTGCGCTCGGGACAGGCCACTGGAGACTTCCCTCTCGCGGAGGACACCCATCATGTGGCTAATCTGGACGATCCTAATCGGCATTCTGGCAGGTTTTCTCGCGGGTCAAGTGGTGAAAGGGCGCGGCATGGGCGTGCTGGTCGATTTGCTGGTCGGCATCGTGGGCTCCGTCCTGGGCGGCTGGATCTTCGGCATTCTGGGACTGGCCGCGTACGGATTGATCGGACGCCTCGTGGTTGCGTTCGTCGGCGCAGTCGTCCTATTGCTGCTGGTCCGCGCTTTGAAACGGGCGTAGCCATAAGCGACCCGGTTTCGCTACTGGCACGCGTTTCTTTCTAGTTCTCAGGCTTTCCGCCCGCGTCCACGACGCTCACCGGACCGTACTTTGCCAGCACGTCCTGAATCTGTTTGCGGTCTCCCACGCAGACCCACTGAATGTGGTCCAGGTCGACGAATTTCTTTGCTGTGGCCTGCACGGCTGCGGCGTCGACGCTTGCGATCCGGTCCGGGTACTTGTCCCAGTAATCCACCGGCAACCCGAAATGCTGCACGGTGAGCCAATCGTTCAGCAGTTGGGCGGGCCGCTCGAGCGAAAGGGCAAAGCCCGCGACGATCGCTCGATGCGCGTCGTCCAGTTCGTTCGCTGGCACCGGCTCGTCGTTGATCCGCTTGAATTCGTAGAGGAAGCGGTCCATCGCTTCGCCCGTCACCTGCGTGCGGACGGGCGCCGAGCCGTACCAGTCGCCCGGATACACGTCCGCGTTGAACGTGCTGTAGGAACCGTAGGTGAGGCTGTGCTCCTCGCGAAGATCGAGGAAGAGCCGCGCCTGCGGCCCGCCGCCCACGACTTGATTCATCACGGCCAGCTTGTAGTAATCGGGATCGTCGCGGCGAATTCCGCGATCGCCCACGACGATGTACGTTTGCACCGAACTCGGCCGATCGACCAGCGTGATTTTCGAAGGCGCTTGCGATGCGAGCTTGGCCGGCGCGGCGGCCGGCTCCGCAGCTCCGCTCCAGGCGCCGAAGTATTTGTCGATGAGCGCGCGCATGTCCGCGGCCTTGAAATCGCCCGTCACTCCGAGAATTGCATTGCCCGGAAGGTAGTGCTTGGCGTGAAACTGCTTCAGATCGTCTGCGGTTGCCTTCTCAATCGATTCCTTCGTCGCTGACGTCATCCCGAGCGGACCTTCACCATAAAGCACCCGGCGAAATGCCTGCTGCGCAAGGAACCCCGGATTCGAGAGCTGCTCCTCGAGATTCGCCTCTTCGCGCTGCTTGTATTTCGCAAGCTCGCTTTCGGGGAAGCTCGGATGCAGCACGATATCGCTCATCAGGTCGAGAATTTTCGGCGCGTCGTTGATCAGTCCGGACGCGTTCACGGACGTATAGCTGACGCCGAAACGCGCGCTTGCGTTCAGCGAAGCTCCGAGCGAGTCCACCTCGTTCGCAATCTGCTCGCTCGTGCGATGTGGGGTTCCCTCATTCAGCATGTCGGCCGTGAACGACGCAAGCCCCGGCAAGTCCGCCGGATCGGCCAGTTGCCCCGGCTGAATCCACATCGAGAACGCCACGGTGGGCAGCTTGTGATCTTCGAGGAGGAGTATCGTCAGCCCGTTCGGCAATCTGTCGACCGTCGGACGCGGCAATTGGACGCGCAGAATCTCCTTGCTTACCGGCGCGCGATTCAATCGCTCGACCTTGCTGACCGACGTCGCTTTGTTCTGCGCCTGTGCGCGCGCGATGGGCGCGCATGAGACAACGCCCAGAATAACGACGGCGGTCACTCGTGCTGCGGCGGCTGCGGAATGCGTTCTCATTGGGCCCCCTTTGCCTTCATCCCGGGCTCTTCGCCTGCCGGGAAGGTGATCACCTTCGTCCTTTGGTCGCGCAGCAGATATTTCTTCGCCGCCGCATTCACTTCGTCCAGCGTGACCGCATTCTGCCTGTCTTGAATTGTGTTGATCAGGTTCGGATCCTTGAATTTCACTGCGTAGTCCCCGATCAGGATCGCGGTAAACAGCGACGAGCGCCGCTGCTCGATAAAACGCCGCAGGAGTTGCGTTTTGGCCTTGGCCAGTTCATCGGCCGTGACGCCGTCCTTGACGGCGGCTGCGATCTCCTCATCAATGCCTTTCTCGAGGTCCTCCACCTTCACGCCTGGCCGCGGATTCGCCGAAATGTAGAGCTGCCCCGGACCGATCCGGAAATCGCTGAACACCGAAACATCGGACGCCAGTTGCTTTTCTTTCACAAGGTGCTGGTAGAAGCGCGAACTCTGCCCCTGCCCAAGGATGATTCCGAGCTGCTGCATCGCGTAATTGCCGGGAGTGTTGCCGGGAGGAATATGGTAGGCGATGTCCACCTCCGGCAGCCGCGCGAGCGGATCGTAAATCGTCTCGCTCCGCTCGCCGTAATGCGGCTCCTCGTCCAGGTTGATCTTCGGAGGCGCCGGCTGCGATGGAATCGACCCGAAATACTTCTTCACCTCCGCCAGCGCAGCGTCAGGGTCGAAATCCCCGACCAGCGTCACCACCGCGTTGTTCGGCGCATAGTAGATTCGGAAGAAATCTTTCACGTCCTGGATGTCCGCGGCGTTCAGGTCGGACATCGAGCCGATCGCCGAATGTTTGTATGCAAAGTTGTCGTACGCGAGGCCATCGAGATCCAGGTTCGCGCGCCCGTACGGCTGGTTATCGATGCCCTGGCGACGCTCCTCCTGCACCGCGTTCCGCTGGTTATCGAGGTTCGGCTGCGTCACATTCAGCGCCCGCATCCGGTCGGCCTCGAGGAACAGAGCCAGATCGAGCTGGTTCTTCGGCAGCTCTTCGAAATAGGTCGTGCGGTCCTCGCTCGTCGTGCCGTTCATGCCGCCGCCGTTGTTCAGCACCAGGATGAAGTGCTCGCCCTTGCCGACGTTCTCCGAGCCTTGATACATCATGTGTTCGAAAAGGTGCGCGAAGCCCGTGCGGCCGGGCCGCTCGTTGCGGCTGCCCACGTCGTAGCAGACGTCGATCGAATACACGGGCGCGCTGTGGTCCGGTACGAGGATCACCCGCAGGCCGTTGTCGAGCGTCGCCTGATGAAGATCGAGATTCGGCAACTTGACGTCGGCCCAGGCGATCGCTGCGCTCAGAGCGATTAGCATCGCAAGCGCGCACGGTAGCGCGGAAGTACGGCTTCGCTTCGCAATCATATTCACCCCCACCGGGCCGTTATTCTGCACGTTCGAATGTGATTTGGCAATTCGGACGGATATTCGGCGGCTTGGAGGGGCCGACACGCCGTCCGTGAGCGCGATAGCTCCTTTCCTTGACTTTGCCGAAATCCGCCACCTACACTCGACGTTTCAACTCCAGCCAATGGCGAAACCTGTGGGGCGTGTCATCTCGATCGGCGTTACCGGCGCGAGCGGCGCGGTGTATGCGCAGTGGGTGCTGCGAATGCTCGATGCCGACCCGCGAGTCAGCCGCGTGTTTCTCGTCGCAAGCGACGCCGCTTTGCGCCTGCTCGCCACCGAACTCGGTGTCGTGGCGTCCGACGGCAAGAAGCTCCCGTCTCTCCTCACGGGCACTTCGGCGAAGAGAATCGAATATCTCTCGAACAAAGACATCGGCGCCAGCATCGCCTCCGGGAGCGCCGTCGTGGATGCCATGATCGTGATTCCTTGCTCGGCGGGAGCGCTCGGAGCGATCGCGGCCGGCACCGCCAATGATTTGCTCACGCGCGCGGCAGACGTTTGCCTCAAAGAACGCCGCCCGCTGATTCTTTGCCTGCGCGAAACTCCGCTGAACCGCATCCATTTGGAGAACATGCTTCGCGTGCACGACGCCGGCGCAACGGTCATGCCGGCCATGCCCGCCTTTTACTACGGGCCGAAGTCGATCGATGACATGGTCGAGCAGTATTCCTATCGCGTCCTCGCGCAAGCCGGATTGCCGCAGGAGAAGCAGTACCGCTGGCAGGGCGGCAAACCTTAAAATGGCTGCACACCGGCGAGATACAGGAATGGCGGGCGGCACGTTTGCTTACGCCTTCGAAGATGCCTAAGAGCCGAATTCGCATTGTGCTCGAGATGATCAAGTTTGAGCACTCCGTTTTTGCGCTGCCGTTTGCGCTGGTCGGAGCGCTTCTGGCGGCTCGCGTCGGGGGCGGCTTGCCGACGTGGCGGCAAATCGCGTGGATCGTCGCCGCCATGGTCGGCGCGCGCTCCGCAGCGATGACCATGAACCGCATTGCCGACGTCGAATACGACCGACGCAATCCCCGCACGGCCAACCGCGCGCTTCCGGCAGGCCACCTCTCGGTCGGTTTCGCCGGCGCCTTTACGATCGCTGCATCGGCGCTGCTGGTCGTCGCGGCGTGGCAATTGAACCCGCTCGCCCTGAAGCTGTCGCCGCTGGCGCTCGCTGTCCTGTTCCTCTACTCCTACACCAAACGCTTCACGCACTGGTCTCATTTTGTGCTTGGCTTCTGTCTCGGTATTTCGCCGGCCGCGGCGTGGATCGCCATTCGCGGCTCGCTCGACGGGCGCATGCTGATTCTGTGCGCCGCCGTCACGCTTTGGGTCGCCGGATTCGACGTACTGTACTCATGTCAGGACGTCGAGTTCGACAAAACCGCGGGCCTCTACTCCATCCCGAAGAGATTCGGCATCGCTCGCGCGTTGACGATTGCCCGCGCCATGCACCTGGCCATGGTCGCCCTGCTCATCTGGCTCGCCACCGCCTTCCATCTTGCCTGGCCCGCGTGGGTCGGCATCGCCGTCGTCGCGCTGCTGCTCGGCTACGAGCACTCGCTGGTGCGAGCCGACGACCTGAGCAAAATCAATGCTGCGTTTTTCACGGTGAATGGCTATATTAGCTTGTTATTCTTGCTTTTCTGGGGCGCGGCTGTAATCGTGGCCCGTCCATAAGATTCGAACGGGATGAAATGACAGGCGGACTACAAATCGGCGATTCTCGGCTCGAGCCGGTCGCAAGAAAGGTTCTCGCGGCGGAGCGCCTGACGGCCGAGGACGGCCTCGCGCTATACCAATCGACCGACCTTCTCGTGGTTGGCTGGCTCGCGAATCATGTGCGCGAGCAGCGGCACGGCAACCTCTGCTTCTACAACGTCAACCGGCACATCAATCCGACGAACGTCTGCGTGGCGCATTGCCGCCTCTGCGCTTTCGGGCGCTCGCCGGACGCGCCCGGCGCATACACTTTCGCCCTCGAAGAAATCTGGTCGCGCGCTGCGCAGGGCGTTGCCGAAGGCGCCACCGAATTTCACATCGTCGGCGGCCTCCATCCCGATTTGCCGTTCGAGTACTACCTCGACCTGATTCGCGGCCTGAAGCAGCGCTTCCCGCACGTGCATCTGAAGGCGTTCACGATGGTCGAGGTCGGCTACTACGCGCGCATCTCGAAGCTTTCCATTCGGGAGACGCTGCTGAAGATGAAAGAGGCGGGAGTCGATTCGCTTCCGGGCGGCGGCGCCGAGATTTTCCATCCGCGCGTCCGCAAGATCATCTGCGACCACAAGGTCAGCGGGCAGATGTGGCTCCAGATTGCCCGCACCGCGCACGAGGTCGGCCTTCGCTCGAACGCGACGATGCTCTACGGCCACATCGAGACGGACGAGGAGCGCGTCGATCATTTGCTGCAGTTGCGGGCCCTGCAGGATAAGACGCACGGATTCGTCGCCTTCATCCCGCTGGCGTTCCATCCCGCCAATACGGCGCTCGCGCATTTGCCGTCGACGACCGGCTTCGACGACCTGAAAACCATCGCCGTCTCGCGGCTGCTCCTCGACAATTTCGAGCACATCAAGGCGTACTGGATCATGCTCACGCCGCGCATCGCGCAAATCGCGTTGAGGTTTGGTGCCAACGATTTGGATGGGACGGTCGTGGAAGAGAAGATCTATCACGACGCCGGCGCTACCACGCCGGAGCACTTGTCGCGCGCTGAACTCGAACGCCTGATCCGCGCCGCCGGACGCGTGCCCGTCGAGCGCGACACACTCTACAATCGCGTGGACCGCGAGAAGATGCCGTTTCCGCCCGCACCGGCGCAGCCCAGCCGCACCGACGGCTTCATCCCCGAAACATCCCTCACGCTCAACGTCTAGCGCTTCTACTTGTCGTCTTTGGATTCTTCCGGTACGCCGAGAACCTGCACCTGGATCGCGCGCTCGCGCGGCCCGTCCAGTTCCGCCAGGATGATCGACTGCCAGTAGCCGAGCGCAATTTCGCCGTTGCGCACGGGAACTTGCAGCGTGTGCCCCAGCAGCATGGCGCGGAGATGTGAATCGGCGTTTTTGCGGCTGCACTCGGAAATCTTGGGGTCGTTGTGGCGCCAGTAGTCGAACCGCCCCACCAGCTTTTCGAGGAAGGATTTCATGTCGTCGAGCAATGCCTGCTGAAATTCGTTGATGAAGATCGCGGTGGTGGTGTGCAGCGACTGGACCAGCAGGAAGCCCGCCTTCAGCCCATGCTTGCGGACCACCTCGTTGAGGTCGCGCGTGATGTTGATCAGCTCGAGCCGCTCCCGCGTCTTGTAGCACAGCGTTTCCAGGTACATCTGCAACGCCGCCGTGGGACGAACATCCGGTACGAGTTTCGGTTTCAGCGTGGCCATTTCACCCCTCAGAATGCGATGCCCGATTCCTCCTGGAAGATGCTACGGAGCCCGTTTCGCTTACGTCAACAATTATAGTGGCCATAGCCGACATACGTCCACTTTTTAGGCCCCAGCTTTCCATATCCTCGACCGCCTTCCGATCCGTCTGACTCATGGGCGGCACTAGAAGTTGAAGCGGTAGCCGAGAATCAACTTCGCGATCAAGTGGTCCGTGCTGCGCGTGACGCCGACGCCCAACCCGAAGTTGATTTCCCATTGCGGCGCAAGATTCAAGTCGACCGCCGGAAAAATCTGCTGCTGCTGGTCGGATATCGGATCGAAACCGGTGACCGGCCCCACCGAGCCATAATATTCCAGGCCTCCCGCGATTTTCGGAGTGAAGTTGTAGCTGAATTTGAAATTCGGCGAAAAGACCAGGCCCTGATTCACATCCGGGCCGTGGAACGCGCGATCGAACGTCGGATTGATCGACCAGTACCACCGCCCCATCTGCTTGTCGATGATCGGCCGAATCTCCCAGGTCCACGTATCGACGGAGAATTGCCGCCGCTGATAGCCGATCTCGTTCGAGATGCTGACGCCGACCGGCCACTTCCAACTGGGCGGCACGCGAAATCGCGGGCGGATGTGGTCGCCGACCCACTGCCAGCCTTGTCCCGAGCGCGCCGAAGTGAAAATGTAGAACCCTGTCTCGAACCAATCCGTGAATCCGTGCGTAATCTCGATGGTTTCGTGCCAGGCGTGGTTCGTCGGGTAGAGGCCGTCGACCATTTCCTTCGATCCCTCGATTGTGAAGTTGCTGTGGAGCTCCACCATCGTGTGGCCGGGCTCGACGGTATCGTAGGCGTAGACCTGAATCTCGTAGTTGTCCTGCGCGAACGCCGGGTGCGAATACGCCAGGACAAAAGCCGCCGCCAGCAAAGCGAAAGCAATCTTCGCCGGCAGTCTTCTATGCATGAGGATGGGACTTGTCGTAGACGGCGATCAGCTGCTCGATACTCGCCTGCGTGTATCGCTGCGTCGTCGAGAGCGACGCATGACCCAGCAGCTCCTGAATGGCCCGCAAGTCCGCTCCGTCCGACAGTAAATGCGTGGCAAAGGCGTGCCGCAGCGAGTGCGGATGCAAATCCCAGTTGACGTTGCACAGACGCGCGTACTTCTTCACCAGCGAGCGAACGCTCCGGTCGCCCAGCCGGTGGCCCTCGCGGCTGAGGAACAACGCCTCCACGTCCGTGTTGTGGGTACGCGAAAGGATTTCTTCCCGAACCGGCAAATACGCTTCGAGCGCCTGATGCGCTTTCTCGCCGTACGGCACCACGCGCTCTTTCCGTCCCTTGCCCAGAACGCGAACCATGTGGCTCCAGCGGTCGACGCGCGTGATGTCCAGCCTCACCAGTTCGCTCACGCGCAGGCCGGACGCGTACAGCAGTTCCAGGATCAGCCGGTCGCGCTTCAACATCACTTTCGCCTGTTCGCACTGTTTCGCCGTCGGAGGCTTGCCTCCGGTCCCGCGCCGGGGCGGCGCCGAAAGGTTGTCGAGAAACGAGTTCATTTCCTCGGCGGTGACAACGCGGGGAACGCGCCTCGGCAGTTTCGGGCTGCTCACCAGCCGGGCCGGATTCTGCTTCGTGATACCTTCCCGCACGCAGTATTTGAAGAACGTGCGCAGAGTCGCCAGTTTCCGCGCGATCGAGGATTTTTGCAGGTTCTGGTCGTACAGCGTACTGACGAATTCACGGATCACCCGGTGGTCGACCCGGCCCAGCGGCAGTGTCTTCTCGCCCGGCGGAGTCAGGAAGTCGCGGAACTGGATGATGTCCTTGTAATACTCCTGGATCGTGCGCGGAGACGCGTTCCTCTCGTACCGTAGGTATCCCATGAATTGATCGATGGTCTGTTTCATGGCCTTGAACTCAACGAAAGGATTATACAATTCCAAAGTCCGAAATACGGGATGGAAAGCGCCCGGCACGCAACGAGCGCGAATTGTTGTAACCAAAACACCCCGCGGGCATTCTAAGTTACGCCGCCGAGTTTCGATTTTTCGCCGCCTGGGGAACGGCTGATAAAATGGAACCGGGCGCCCGTCCGAGGGCAATACAATGAACTGAGGGGATTCGGCGCGGCCAACATACAGGCGACCGTTTGCATCTGTTATTCCGGAATTGTCCAAGCTCTTATACTGAGGGTGCCGGCTTGGCCGGCAAAGATGGTCCGGCGCCGTGGGGTGCGGTCTGCCGTTGACGTTCCCCCGAGTCTCGCTAGAATAGTTCGCTCGCAAATTCGAATTTCTCTTGGGAGCTGGTGATGGCCGCGTTTGAGGTCGCAACACTTGAAAATCGTGCAGCACCGCGGGGCTTTTCTCCCGCGCTTGCTTTCGCCGGAGGCCTTGATGCGGAGCAGTAAGCCGGCCCTTTTCGCGCTCTCTCTGTCGGTTCTCGCATTCCTCAGCCTTTCCGCCTGCGGCGGCGGCCATACCATCACCGCGTCCAATAACGTCACGTCGATCGCGATTTCTCCTACCGCGATCACGGTGGCGCTCAACACCCAGGCCGATTTCACGGCGACCGTAACCCTGTCCGACTCGTCGATTACCACGAACACCGCCGTCACCTGGCAGGTCAACGGAACAACCGGCGGCAGTTCAACGATCGGAACGATTGTGGCCTCGTCCACGGACGTAAATGTCGGGGTTTACACGGCGCCCTCGGTGGTGCCCACGACGAACAACGGGCAGGTGACGATTACGGCCATCATTACGCAGAGCTCGTCCTCGAGCTCCACCGCCAACACCACCATCACTTCGAACACGGCCACCGTGACGGTGGGCTCCGGCTCGGGCCTCAGTGTGACTCCGGTGCAAGCGACCGTCCCGGCGGGCGGCACCTACCAATTTTCGGCGCTCCTGAATAACGTGCTGGACACGGCGGCCACCTGGAGCGTCAGTTCCTCGAATGGCGGGGATGTCGGCTCGATCAATCCGACCACCGGCCTGTACACAGCGCCTTTCGCGCCCCCGCCGGGCGGTACGGTCACCATTACTGCGAATGATGGAACTTCGACGGACACCGCTACGGCGAAAATCGTCTATTCGGACGCCTCGCTGCGCGGGCCGTTCGCGTTCTCCTACACGGGAAGCAACGTATCGGGTTTCATCGCCGAGGCCGGCAGCTTTGTGGCGGACGGCCAGGGCACGATCGTGAGCGGCGTCGAAGACATCGACAGCTTTGCGACGCACGCCGCGACGCAGGTTTCGTTCCTCAACGGGGGCAACTATAAAGTCGGCCCCGATGGCCGCACGACGGCGGTGATTCACACAGCGCGCGGAACGGAGACCTGGCAGTTTGTGCTCACTTCGAACTCGCACGCTTTCCTGATCCGTTTCGACGGCAGCACCACCGGCGGCGGCACAATCGATCAGCAAAACCTCGACGCCCTGACAAATTCCGATTCCGTGATTACCGGACCCTACGTCTTCCGGCTGTTCGGCGGCGACGCGGCGTTCGGCCCTCTCGGAATTGCAGGACGCTTCGTGGCCGACGGCTCGGGCGGAATTCCGCAGTCCGCGTCGATCGTGGACGTGAATGACGACGGCACGGTCAAAACCGCCGATACGACGCTGAGCGGCTCGTATTCCTTCGATGCGTCGTTCGCCGGCACGGGCCGCGGCACGCTCACTCTTTCCTCCGCGAACACCGGCCAGCTTCAATTCGCGTTTTACATCGTCGACAGCACGCACCTCTACGCCGTCGAAATCGACCAGGCCGGCTATCTTGCCGGCGATCTCTTCAGCTCGCCTTCCGGGAACTCCTTCACCGCCGCGAGCCTTGCGGGCCCGAACTACGTCTTCCGGGCCGGCGGAAATTCCAGCGCGGGCGCCTACGCGGGCGGCGGAGTCTTCACGTCCGACGGGAACGGCAACATCACGGGCGGCGTCGTCGATATTGACAACGCCGGGACGGCAACCGCCGACACGACTCTGGGCTCGTGCCCATACACGGTGGATTCGCCCACCGGGCGCGTCGATCTGAAGATTTGTCCCTCGGGCGCGAGCACGCTCGAATTTGCCGCCTACCCGACGGCGCAGGGCAACGCGCTGCTGCTCGAACTCGATTCGGCGGCTGTTGCGAGCGGCGCTGCTTACTTGCAGGCAGCGTCCCCGCAGCCGCTGTCGGGCAACTACGCGATGGTTTTCGACGGCCAGGGAGTCTTCCAGAACGCCCCGCTGTCGTATCAATCCAACGCCGAAGGCCAGGCCACGCTTGCGGGCACCGCCGTGAGTGCAGGCAATCTCGACATCAGCAACTATGGCGCGGTCTATCAGGGCGATCCCATCGCCACGGCGGTCAACACGACGCCCAGCTCGATCGGGGCGCCGGGAACGAATGGCCGCGGGACGGCGACGATTGTCACGACGAATCCGCCGGCTACGTATACCCTGATCTACTACGTAGTCGACTCCAAGACGGCCGTCCTCGTAGGCCAGGACAAGACGCGCGTCGCCACCGGCGCCATCGCTCTGCAATTCTGATCCGCACCGCGCGGGAGAAGTGAGCCCGGAGAAAAAGGGCCGGGAGTCTGTATAGATTAGAAAAATGTAAGTGATTGACTTGGCGGCGGTTGCGGCGATTTCTAATATTCGGCGTACAGATTAGAGAATTAGAGGTTTGAGGTGAGAGATTAGAGGTTCGAGTGAAATCCGGGATGCCGTTTCCGGGAGCGAGCAGCCCCGCCAACTGTATATTAGACATGGTGCCGGTCCTGTGTTTTCAATGAGTTACGGCGATTTCTAATCGCGCAACTGTATATTAGAAATGCGGCGACCCGCGATCCGTGGTCCGCGACCCGTGAAGGGCGGCGCCCTGAACTCGCCGAACCTGAGGCCCCAAGTTCCCTTAACACCGCTTCCTCCCCCTGACGCCCGCTTTAGCGAGCGCGAAAACGGCCCACGGTAGCACGGAGGAGGAATCTTGAACAGGTTCAAAAATTGAGTAGTACGGCTAGAACCAGGGTACCTGAGGATGCACGGCACACTGAGGCGCGCGCCCTCTTCTCAACGCGAGTTGGCAGCGAGCGATGGTGGTAGCGCGGAGCGCCCCACCGCAGGAATGCCCAAACTGGCTGTTCCACGTTGTCGGTGCGGACGCGGGTCCTTCCCGGCAGAAAGTGCCGGGACGCAAGCGACGCGACGGCCTGCCCTTCGCCTGCGCTCAGGGTAAACGGCAGCAAGGAGAGAGGCGCCAATCGGGAGATTGGCGCTCCCGGGACGCGCTTCGCGCGGGCCACTTCGTTTTCGCTGCGCTGAAGCGCTGCTCCTCCCACCGAAGTGGGAGTCTCCCACCCCATGCGCACAGGCGTGTCAGCGGTGACGCGCCCGTCGGAACGCGAGCTACGGTTCTAATGTGCAGTTCTGCGATGCGAGATCGCTGTAAGTGATTGAAAACAAAGGCCCGAGGACATGACTAATCCACAGTTACAGCGGGTCTCAGGTCTTCGCCGCCCTCAGGAACTCCAACTGCAATGTTTCGCCTCGGGATGTTTACCCAAAGGGCGCGCTCGCGGGCGAACCGGGCATTTTCTTGCGCGCTGCCGCTAAGGAGTCTGGCATCCTACAAGGACGGCGCCATGACGAAGACGATTCACACAGGCGGACGGCCGGTATGGGCGGAAATCTCGCTCAAGGCCATCCTGCACAACCTGGAGCGAGTCCGGGAGCAAACAGGCCCGAAGGCTCGCGTGCTCGCGGTGGTCAAGTCCAACGCGTACGGGCTCGGCGCGGTGCCGGTTTCGAAGGCGCTCCAGAAGGCGGGCGTCGAGTGGTTCGGCGTGACCTGCGCCAACGAAGGGATTGAGTTGCGCGAATCGGGAATCCGGAAGCGGATCCTGATGCTTACCGGCTTCTGGCCCGGCGAGGAAAAGCGGATCATCGAGAATCACCTGACGCCTACGGTGACGCGCGTCGACGACCTGCGCCACCTGGAACGCGCCGCGAAAGCCGCGCGCCGGAAGCCGTCTCGCATGCCCTTTCACCTCAAGATCAACACGGGAATGAACCGGCTGGGAATTTCGCCGTCGGAGATCGATGCGTTCGCCGGCGCGCTGGCTGATTGCAAGCACATCGCGCTCGAGGGCACGTTCACGCACTTCGCCTCATCGGAGGATTTTCAGTCCGCGCAGACGGAGGAGCAGGAGAAACTGTTCCGGAATTGCCTCGACCGGATGCGCGCTCTCGGGCTTTCGCCTGGAATCGTGCATGTGGCCAACAGCGCCGCAATCTGCGCCCGGCCCAGCACCTGGTTTGACATGGTGCGGCCCGGTGCGATTCTGTACGGCTACTATCAATCCTTCACGCCGTCGGAAAAGCAGGATCAGGTCCGCCGCAAGATTCCGCTCGAGCCGTGCCTTTCGATGCGCGCGCGGATCATCACCTTGCGGGACATTCCTGCCGGCGAAGGCGTGGGTTACAGCGCGCGGTTCGTGGCAAGCGGCCCTTCGCGCATCGCCGTAATCAACGCGGGGTATGCGGATGGAATCGTGCGCCAGCGGACGAATCGCGGTTGCGCCATCGTGCGCGGGCGCCGAGTGCCTCTCGTGGGGACGATCTCGATGGACCTGACCATGCTCGACGTGACGAGCGTCCCGGACGTGGAACTCGGCGACGTCGTGACAATCTACGGGCGGGACGGAAACTCAGAAATCCTGGTGTCCGACGTAGCGCGCGAGATTGGAACCGTCACATCCGAGCTTCTCTGCGCGCTGGGCAGGCGTGTTCCCCGGTACTACCCCTGACGGCCGCGGTGACTTGGCAAAGGCCGAATCGTCGCGTTGACTCCTTGCTCGCTTCGGGTGGTATACTACGCTCGTCATATAGTTACACCTCCTCATACCGGCAAACTCATACATCCTTACACGCCGGAAAATAGGAAGAGGCCGAAGGGCCGCAGTGTATAAGCGCTTTATACTTTCATACGAATCATCGGGTGAACCATGCAAAGGACTTCTAACGCACCCAGCCGCACTGCGGCTGGCGCGCCAATAGGAAATAGCCTCGCAAAACCGGTTGTTCTCTCCCGTTCAAACCAGGACCAGGTAGGAACGTTTTGGGACATGCTTGCCGTGCGGTTCATCTTTGTTGTGGTGTGCGGAGCGGCGGGCTACCATTTCCGGCCGTTCAGCCTCTCGAAGGAAATGGCTGCCGCCGCGGGTTTGCTGTTTGCGGTGGCCGTGATCCTGTTCGAGGTTCGGCTGCGGCGCGCCAGCCTGCGGCGCCTGATCGGCGCGGCCGTCGGCTCGATCATGGGGATTCTGGGCGCGTATCTGACGTCCCTGATCTTCACGCACACGACCATGCCGGAAAGCACGCGCTCTTTCTTCAGCCTGGCGATTTTTCTGGTGATGGCCTACATAGGCCTCGTGCTCGGCGCAAACAAAGGCGACATGCTGAACCTGCAGGCTCTCGGCGGGCTGTTCGGGAGCGAGCGCAACACCAGGCATACGTTCAAGTTGCTTGATACGAGCGTCATCATCGACGGGCGGGTTGCGGACATCGCCGATGCCCAATTCCTGGACGGAACGGTGATCATCCCGCAGTTCGTCCTGCGTGAATTGCAGCTTGTGGCCGATTCAGCCGATCCGCTCAAGAGGCAGCGCGGGCGCCGCGGGCTCGAAGTGCTGCAGCGCATCCAGAAAATGCCGCACCTCGACGTGCAGATCGCCGAGGATGACTTTGCGCAAATCGCGGACGTCGACATGAAGCTGATCGAGCTGGCGAAGCGTTACGACGCCAAGATCGTGACGAACGATTTCAACTTGAACAAGGTGGCCACGCTGCAAGGCATCGAGATCATGAACGTGAACCAACTGGCGAACGCGCTGAAGCCCGTGGTGCTGCCGGGCGAGATCATGCGGGTCTTCATCTTGCGCGAGGGCAAAGAGTACAACCAGGGAGTGGCCTACCTGGACGACGGCACGATGGTGGTGGTGGACGGCGCGCGCAAAATGATCAACAAGACGGTCGATATCAGCGTGACGTCGGTCCATCAGACGACCGCGGGCAAAATGATTTTCGGGCGTTACGACGAGCGCGGCGAGCAACCCACCCGCGTGGGCGCCGGAGCCGCGGGCGAGCAGCCAGGCGGTTCTCGCTCCGGGGAAGGGGCCGCGGGAGGCGAACGGCCGCCCCGGCCACTCTATCCGGATGCCGGACGGTCCTAGCGACGGCTCGTCCTTCGCGGATAACGCCCGCTTGCGATAGACTGTTAGCCCTCCGATGGGTCGAATCGCTGCCATCATTCCTGCTGCAGGGCTCGGCACCCGAATGGGCGCCGAGGTGCCGAAGCAGTTTCTCGAGCTCGACGGACTCCCTCTCGTCATCTTTACGCTGAGAAGACTCGCCGCCAGCCCGGCGATCACGGATTTTTTTCTTGCCACGCGCGCGGATGACGTGCTGTCTCTGCAGGATAAGGTCGCGAAATCCGGGCTCGGACGTCCCGCACGCGTCGTGCACGGCGGCGATACGCGGCAGCAGTCCGTGTCGAATGCGCTCGCGCAGGTGGACCCATCGACGGAAATCGTGCTCGTACACGATGCGGTCCGGCCGTTCGTCACTGTCGAGCAGATCGAGCGCGTGATCGCAGAAGCGCGATCCCGTGGCGCGGCGATTCTTGGAGTCCCCGCCATCGACACTGTGAAGGAAGTGAAACGGACGAGCTTGCCGGGAGATGTCGCGCTGATCTCAGCGACAATTCCCCGCGAGAAGATTGTGCTGGCGCAAACGCCCCAGGCATTTTCTTACGCGCTTCTGCGCGATGCTTTCCGCAAGGCTCAGGAGGACGGCGTTACGGGCTCGGACGAAGCGCAGTTGGTCGAGCGGTTCGGGCATGACGTGTTCGTCGCCCTCGGCTCGGACCGAAACATCAAAATCACGCGCCCCTCCGACATGGACCTCGCGCGCTTTTATCTCGCGCAGGAGCGACGCGCGACATGACGCGTACGGGCATGGGTTACGACCTGCATCGGCTCGCGGCGGGACGGAAGCTGATGATCGGCGGCATCGAAGTGCCGTTTGACAAGGGCTCCGTCGGCCATTCGGACGGTGACGTTCTGAGCCATGCGCTTTGCGACGCGCTGCTCGGTGCCGCGGGCCTCGGCGACATTGGCACGCATTTTCCGGATACCGATCCAAGGTGGAAAGGCGTCTCGAGCCTCCTGTTTCTCGAGCACACGCGGAAACTGCTGGACGAGCGGGGCCTCCGCATCACTCACGTCGACGCAGTGGTGGTCTGCGAGCGCCCCAAGCTAGGGCCTCATTTTCCTGCAATGCGCGCGGCACTGGCGAAATCGCTTGGCATCGCGCCCGAGCAGATCAATTTGAAAGCCAAGACGAACGAGGGCACGGGCGAAGTCGGCCGCGGCGAAGCAATCGTTGCGCACGCCATTGCAACTCTCGAAGGCTGAGCGCCTGCGTCCTTGGCCGCCTCACTTCTCGCATCATCACTTGCGCTAGAATCGTTTCAGATGTCCACCGACGAGCGAGCCGAAGGAGTGGCTGAAGGCGCGAATCCCCGCACTGCGCTCGAAATCGAACAGATCCTCATCGAACGCGGCTGGCTGCGAACGGGAGATGACGGTAAGGCAGACGCCCCTTTGCAGGAGTGGATTGGCCGCGCGGCCGAGTTGTTCGGACCTCACGCAGCGGATCGGGAAAGCTTGTCCGCGCTGCTGGAGCTTGTTTTCTCCTACGACGCCGTGGGCTTGATGCGATCGCGCGACAATCAGGAGGTGCTCGCTCGCGCAGGCGCGCGGGAGGTTGTTCGCGAACTCGCGCATCGCGTCCTTGACGGCGGCGACATCGACTCGGACCGTTTTAAGCAAATCATCGACGACCTGAAGCTCGCGGTGCCCTACCGAAGCCGCGCCATGTTTCATCCAATCCGGCTGGCGCTCGCAGGCCGCGCCGGCGAAGGCGAGCTTGACCGGATTATTTTGCTGATCGATCCCGCTTCCAAGGTCCGTTTCGCGGCTCGTGTGAAAAGCACGCGGGAACGGATGCGGGAATTTTGCACCGCGCTCGATTAACGGGCCGCGTGACGAGAAGCCATGAACTGGATGACCGGATTTCATGCGGTGGAGGAGGCACTGGCGGCCGGCCGGCCGCTCGACCGTATCGTGATTGCGCGAGGCCGCCACGGCGAGCGCATCGAGGCCGTGGTGCAGTTGGCGAAGACCCACGGCGTTCCGGTTCGTTTCGAAGACCGCGAACAGATTGACCGCCTCGCGGGCACTCGCGAGCATCAGGGCATTGCCGCCCTCGCGGCAGCAAAGCCGACGGTCGAACTCGAAGACTTGCTTGGCGCGAACACGGGCCGCGGCCTGCTGGTACTGCTGGATGGCGTGGAGGATCCCCACAACCTGGGCGCGATTGTTCGCACGTCGCTTGCAGCCGGCGCCAATGGAGTGGTTATTCCGGAGCGTCGCGCCGCGGGATTGAGCGACACGGTCGAGCGAGCGTCGGCGGGCGCCCTGGCGCACTTGCCCGTGGCCCGGGTGAAAAATCTTGTGCGGGCAATGGAGGAGATGAAGGAAGCCGGTTACTGGCTGGTGGGCTTGGACGAGCGCGCGGAAAAGGAATATACCGCTGTGGATTTAAGAGGACCGATCGGGATCGTCCTGGGCCGCGAGGGAGAAGGCCTCCACGAATTGACGCGGAAACGCTGCGATTTTCTTGTATCCATTCCGACCACGGGTCCCGTTCGCTCGCTGAACGTGTCCGTAGCCGCCGGGATCATTCTCTTCGAGGCGGTGCGCCAGCGAGGGAAGTAGACGAGCCTCCTATTTGTCGTACTGAAGCAGCGAGAAGACGTCGACGCCCGGAAGCTTGGCGCGCCCATTGAGGAACGTCAGTTCGACCGCGAACGCTGCGCCGGCGATCTCCGCGCCGAGCTGCCGCAAAAGGCGAATTGTCGCGGCCGCCGTCCCCCCGGTGGCGAGCAGATCGTCGCAGAGGAGCACCGTCTCACCTGGGCGCACGGCGTCGACGTGAACCTCGAGAGAGTCGGTCCCGTATTCGAGATCGTACGTGACGGAAGCAATTTTCGACGGCAGCTTGTTCCGTTTTCGCACCGGAATGAATCCTGATCCAAGTGCATACGCGAGTGCGGGACCGAAAATGAATCCGCGCGCTTCGATTCCGGCAACAAGGTCGATTCTCCTGCCGGAATAGTGCCGGCAAAGCTCGCTTATGAGCGAATGAAATCCCTCCTTGTCCTTCAGCAGAGTCGTCAGGTCGTAGAACAAAATACCGGGCTTCGGGTAGTCCGGAACTTCGCGAATCAGAGCCTTCAGCTTGTCCATTGTTCTCTCACCAGTCTTCATGTTCGATTGAGAATTCATGCGCGAATTCGGGCTCAAGCGGCGCGTCTTCCTCGTAGACCTCTTCGACCGAGGAGGACTGGGGCCCGCGGCGAAGTTCCAATCGAAGGGACTTCAGCACGGCCGGCGGCGCGACGGCGTAGACCTCCACGCGGCCGTCTCGCAAGTTCTTGACAAAGCCCGTCACGCCAAGGCGCTGGGCCAGACGCGCGGCAAAATAGCGAAAGCCCACTCCCTGGACAATCCCGCTGACGTAATAACGCTTCGCGACTCGCTCTTCGTGCACGGCTTGCTCAGTCCGGTCACACAAAGAGGCGATTCTAGCAGAGGCGCAGAGCGCGCAAAACTGTGAACGGCGCCGTTTGCGCCCCCTTCGACACGGGCGTATACGCCCGGAATCGTGGCTCCCTGAGTGGAGTCGTGGCAGAATTGCCGGGCCATGTCGCAAAGGGCCCTCGACACTTCCACACATCCTCGGTCCTGGTTCGCCCAGTTGCCTTCACGCGTCTGGTTCATCGTCTGGTTGGGACTTATCCCAATTGCGATGAATCCGACCAAGGCAACGACCGTTCCGCCGAGCGCCACATCTGTCAGCCGGGATCCGGTTGCGCCGAACCTGCGCCAGGACGGCAGCGTCAAGGAACCCAAAGCGGCTCGCGGCATGGAAATTGTCGATCACGGGGGTTACCCGGAATTGCGGATCGATGGCGAGGCATTCTTCCCGCATTCGGCTGCGTTCTCTTACTATCGGATTCCCCGCGACCTTTGGGAACCGATGCTGGATCGCTATCGGTCTCTCGGCATTAACACTCTCGATCTTTACATCCCCTGGAACTGGCATGAGCCCAAGGAAGGCGAGCTCGATTTCGACGGTCACACAAACCCCCGCCGTGATCTGCGGACCTTGCTCGGGCTGATCGCGCAGAAGGGATTCAAGCTGATTGCGCGTCCCGGGCCAGAGATTCTGAACGAATGGCGTCACGGCGGGTACCCCGACTGGCTCCTGACGCGTCCCGAATACAACATGGACCCGCTGGACTGGATCGAAGGGCGCTACGCACCGCTGGACAACCTCAACACCAGAGACGCGGAGGCTGCAGCGGGCGGCTGGCTGGACAACCCGACCCACATGGAAGCGGTGCGCACCTGGTTTGCGGCAGTCGCCAAGGAACTTGCTCCCTACAGTTCCCATGCGGTTGTTCACGTGAAGCCGGAGTACCGGGACGGTCCAGGCCGCGACGAGAGCGGTCCACTTCTGTTTGTCCAGCTGGGGGATGATTTTGCGATTGGCCGCGCGAATCGCGTTGGGCCCGATTTCTGGCGGTATGTCGAAGACCTGCGAGCAATGCTGGTGCGCGGCGGCCTCGATGCTCCGGTGTTCATCAATCCCACGGATATGCGCGTTTCCGCCGCGGGCGCTGCTCAGACTCCCTCGGTCGGTGTGATGGGCCAATGGTATATGCAGCCCCGCCAAGGTTCCGATGCCGAGCCCCCTTCGCTGACTGCGACCGAGGCCGACGAAATTGAGTTCTATACCGAGGAGCTGAAGACCCAGCCGAGCTTTCCGCCGATGATGATCGAGTATCAAGCCGGGTGGTACGCTCCCGCCGACGATGACGGTCCGCGGCCAAACCGGGCCGCGAACACCTTGCTGAGTTCGCGGCTCCTGATCGGAAATGGAATCCACGGATTCAGCTATTTCCCCCTGCAAGACACATTCACGCCTGCGGGCTATTCCGTTCCTTGGGCCAATCGATCCTATCGCTGGGACGCGGCCTTGAGTCCGGACGGACGTCCGCAACTGCGGCTCGAGGCTGTCCGACGTAACGCGCAATTGCTTCGCCGCTGGGGACCGTTGCTCGCCGCGTCGCATAAGCGCGCTGATTTTGGAATCGTCTATCCGCTCGGCGCCTATCCGCAGGAGTTGCTTAGCGCCGGCGATATTCTCAGCGTGTCGGAACTGGTGCGGCGCATCGAGCGGCTTGCAAAGCTGACGATGTTGTCGAGCGAACTTCTGGATCCCGAATACCAGCCCGTCGAGCAGCTTCTGCGTGACCCGGTGTTGTTTCTTCCCGTCACCGATCCTCAGAAGGCGCAGTTTCAACTCTCGGACCAAGCGCAGCGGGCGATCGTGGAGTACGTGCGCCGCGGAGGCACGCTGGTCGTCTTCCCCGGGCAGCCCGCCGGCACAACGATCGGAGAGCTTTGGAAAAACGCTCCCGACCCAACTCCCGCTTCATCGGAGTCGGCGATTCGGAGGCGGTGGAAGTTCGGAGATGGCGAAGTCATTGACTCATCGAAGGACTTCTATTCCTGGATTTCCCTCGACCAGAGCCTGACGGAGAATAGAACTCAACCCGCTTCGAGTTGGTCGATTGGCGTTCTCGATGAACTCGTCGCGGGGGCGCATGTGCGGCCTTCCTTGAAGCTTCTCAGCAAGCCTCAAGCTGCGCCGGAGCTGATCGCCTCGGAAATCGTCACGAACGAAGGCACAGGCCTGCTTGGCGACCGAAAGAGCGGTCACGGCTTTCTGAGCGTGACGAATCTTGCCGAGCACGATACCGCCGAAGCGGACGTCCAAGTCCTTTCGCCGTCCGCATCGGCAAAGGGGACGAACGACGACTATCTGCCCCTCCACATCGTTGTCCCGCCCCGGGAGTCGCTGTTGCTGCCTCTCGGAATGCCCCTTTGTTTTCCGGACCGAAGCACCGTACCTTGCGACGATGCGCTCTCGGCCGCGGGCGCGGAGTTTCTGGGCGCCGAACGACAGGGCAAGAGTCTGGTATTAACCTTCTTTGTTCCCGCGCGGGCCGATTTTCGAATCCGACTGGCGGACAAACCCTCGCGCATTGCCCTCAACGATACGGACGCGAAACCGGACTCGACGTGGCAGCCTGACACCAAGGAATTGCTGCTGACAATTCCTCGGGGTGCTGCTCCCAATTTCCGGCGTACGGTCACGCTCGATGAACGCCAGGCAGGGCACATCCTCGAGCACCAAAAGCAAAATCACATCAGCAAAGCGCCGCCGGAGGACATCGACTGTTACATTCAGAACGCCGTGCTCTTTCCAACCAGCTCGAACAGCTTCCTGAGAACGGTTCCAGCACTTGTGACTCCCGGCGAGGATGGAAAGATCAGCGTCGTGGTCATCGCGGAGAACCGCAACGAGTCGGTGAGTGGCTACATCGACCTTTCATTCGACAAGCCGCTCCATGGCTCAAAGAGCATGGTCGTGCCTCCCAATGGCGCTACGAGCGAAATCCTCGACTTCAGATTGCCCGGAGAACCAGCCTCGACTTCGGAGCTCGCCGACCGCCTGTTTCGTTCCGTGATCGAAGTTCGGATCGGACAGGATCGCCGTGTGCTTCCGATTGCGTTTCTGCTTCACACGACGGGAGCCCAGGACCACTACCGTTTCGATTTCGATCGCGACGGCGCCGACGAATGGGTGCTCGAGAACGACCGGCTGCGCTTGATCGTCTCGCCCGAGTCGGGTGGGCGCGCCCTCGCTCTCATGGACAAATCGTCCGGTGCGAATCTTTCGACGAGCGTCGGGCTGTTTCGCGACAATTTCTCCTTCACGTCGAATCCGCCGGGAATCAGCCCGGCACGCGCACGCGGGAAATACGGGCTGTTCAATCGCGCCTACAGCGCCGCATGGAACCAGGACCCGGCACATCCCTCCCTGAACTTGCAATATGACGCCGCCGACACCTACCCTGCGGGCGCCAGGATCGAGAAGAAAATCCAGTTCGAGGCAGCTGATGCGGTGCGGGTTGACTACGTGGTGTCCTTGAATCCTGAGACGAACAATTCGAGTGCCTCGGCCGATCCGCTCGCGCAGGCCTTTGTGGCCGTCAATTCGTTTGCGGCCGATGCGGAGGAGGGAGCGCCCACGCAATTCTGCTGGCAAAAGCCGATGCCACCGGGGCCGCCTGGAGCCGCAAAACCCGCGGATGTTCAGGCCTGGAACGTCAAGAGCGGCGACGAGGACTGCGAGGACTTCGCTCGTGAGGGCAAGCCGATCGAAGTGCCGGCGGGCGTCTCGAAAATCGAGATTCGCAGCCCGCGACGGCCGGCAATCGAGCTCGACTGGGATTGCGCGGTTTCTTGCGCGCGAATGACGATTGAGCCGAAAGTCTTCTCCGCACTGTTCCGGCTTGAATTTGCTCCGCTCACTCCGGGAGCGGAAGCAGTGCAATACTCGATGCAGATCCGAGTCCTGGGCATGCCTTGACGAGTCCTTTTTCGATTCCGCTCGTTCCGCAGTTTGACTGAACCGAGTCTCAAGGCATCTAATCAAGGTGATGAAGCAGACCATGGGTGCCTCTCTCGTCGTCATGTTGTTCATCGGGGCGTTGTCACTGGCGCTCAGCCCTGCGTGCGCGCAAGATCAGCAGGGCCCCATTGCGCCGCCACCCAAGTTCGAGGTTCATCGGATTCCGGCCGTCCCGCATCCCGGCCCGCCTCCCATTCCTGAGCAGGAAATCATTCAGCGCTTCGCCGCCAACGAGGACGTCATGGACAAGGTCTACAAGACCTACACGTTCACTCAAACGATCCGCGTGGAGGAGATGGAAGATTCCGGCGGGAAATTCACGGCGACGGGACAGGTTTACACAAAGCCCGATGGCGAGCAGTATTGGCGCGTCACTCAGCCGCTGCAATCGAGTTTGAAAACGACGACTCTGACGATGGACGACGTTCGCCAGATCGAGAAGATTCCGCTTTTCGTGCTCACCACCGGAGAAATTGGGAACTATAACTTTCTTTATGCGGGACAGGACAAACTCGACGAGCTGAATACCTACGTCTTTCAGGTCAAGCCGAAGCAATTGAGCCGCATCCGCCGTTATTTCGAAGGAGCGATCTGGGTGGACGACCACGATCTGACGATCGTCAAGAGCTACGGCAAATTCGTCAGCGAGGTGGGAGGGAACGGGACATCGCTCCCGTTCACGATGTTCGAGACGTATCGCGAGAACTTTCAGGAAAAGTACTGGCTGCCCACCTACACGAACTCAGACGACTTCATCAACACATCAGGCGGTGACCAAATCCACCTTCGCCTGGTGATTCACTCGGAAGATTTCAAGCTCAACGCCCGCCCGGACGCGGCGCCCGCCAGCGGCGCTCCGTCGGACAAGCCGTCTGCGCCGACGCCATCGAAGAGTGCGTCATCGGATTCGCATTAGCGCGATCATTCGACGGTGACCAGAAGCCTCGGCAGCTCGCGAACGGAAGGCAAAATTGCTTCTGGGGACTGTGCGCGCAGCTTGGCTGCAGTTGGAAACGGGCCGAGGACGCCAATCGATCGCACCCCGGCACGCCGAGCCATCTCAACGTCCTCGGGCGAATCGCCGACGTAAACGGCCTCATTAGGCTCTGCGTGCAAGCGCCGCAAAGCCACCTTCAGCGGCGCGGGATCAGGCTTTCTTCTTCGCGCGTCTTCGCTGCACACGCAGACCGAAAAGTAGCGCGCGAGCTCAAACCCACGGATCTGCGGACGAACGCGCCACCCGCTCCCGCTCGAGACGACTCCAAGACGAAAGCTGCGATGCAAAGTCCGAACGACCGATCGTGCGCCCGGAAGCAGCGCCGGATTCTGTCGTTTATAGGCGCGCCTCCACAGACGGTCGGCCAGGGCCCATTGTGCGCGCGGAAGACGCGCAGCCCGGTACACTCGATACCAGTCCGGAGAATAGTGCCGTTCGAAGTCGCTGGCGCTCCACCGGACACCGAGGATGCGAAACATCTCGACGTAAGCACCGGCATCAGCGCGGCAGGAATCAAGGAGCGTGCCGTCCCAGTCGAAGAGGACAACCCGCGCAGGAAGACGAGTCCGAGTCACGAGGAGAGAATCGTATCAGGAAATTCGGCGAAGAGGCTCGAGCCGCGCTTGGAAAGACCGCTAACGGCTGCGATTGGGTCGAGTGAAAGACGAGGGACTAGCGCGCCTGATATCGGGTCGGGATCAGGTCGTCCCGCTCCAAGGCAAAATCGTCGAACGTCGCCGCGTAGCCTCGCCATCCTGGCTCATCGCACTCTTCGGCGCGAACGATGTGCGCCGCCGTCCACATTTGAACGCGGCCGCAGCCATGCGGCCGGTCAACCAGGGCAACCTCGAGTTCAATCGCGGTGCCCGGTTGGAGTTCGCGGGGCGCCAGGAAGTAGATCCCGCTCGAGCTGATGTTCCGAGTCACAAGTGTTACCGGAAAAGGCTCCGGCACCTCGCCCACCCGGATCAGGCGCAGCGGCAACGATAATTTAGCCCGGGGATAGCGGCGCCGTTCGTCTGCCACGCCGACTGCGTGAGTCGGCACGCGCGCAAACCGGCGCGGGCCAGGCTTGGCCGTGAAGGCGACGACATTCTCTGTCCGTCTTTCAGGTTCCCGCAGTGGCGCGACACCGTGCCACGGCTCTTTCCGTTCTGGAGCAGCCCCCATAGCTCTCCCCCAAGACCGATTTAAACTGAACACCCCCTGGTCAGGGTTGTCAATATGCCGTCATCCAGGCATAGCGTCAACGGCGCACCCGTTCGACGTGCTTTATGTATTACCCTCCGGCGCCTTCGCCCAGTCTCGCAACGCTCCCAATCTGGCTCAGTTTGACAGCAAGAAACGGATAGCCCCAAGTTCTCAGATTCGGTATCTTGGGCTGGCAAGCGAATGCAAGCCATGGATCAATCGATGATGCACACCGTCCAAGGAAACGCCGGAAAGGCAAGTGTCCGGCGCAATGAAGCTCTCTGGCATTCCGTCCGGATCAGAGATCGCGCCGCGGACGGAGCATTTGTGTACGCCGTGCGCTCGACAGGCATCTACTGCCGGCCTTCCTGTCCGTCACGCAAACCGCGCCGCGAACAAGTCATCTTCTTTCCATTGCCGGAAGCCGCTGAGCAGGAAGGATTCCGTGCGTGCCGGCGGTGCCAGCCTCGGTCCGTCGGCGTGCGGGATCCAAAGATCAACGTGGTGGCGCGCGTTTGCCGCGAAATCGAATCGCGAATCGCCGACGACGCGGGAGAAGACCAGCGGCTCACCCTCACGGCGCTCGGTGCGGTTGCCGGAATGCGTCCGCACCAGCTCGAACGGGCTTTTCGCAGCGTCATGGGCGTTACGCCGCGACAATATGCCGATGCGCAACGGATGCGCCTGCTAAAGTCGAGGCTGAAAAAAGGAGACAACGTGACTACAGCACTGTACGAGGCAGGTTTTGGTTCCAGCAGCCGGCTTTACGAACGCGCGCCCTCGCAGCTTGGAATGACGCCGGCTACATATCGTGATGGAGGTGCCGGAATGCGTATTCATTACACGATTGTGAGTTCACCTTTGGGCCGCCTGTTGGTGGGATCCACCGATCGTGGCGTCAGCGCGGTTTACCTCGGCGAATCGGATGCCCACCTCGAAGCAGCTCTTCGAAAAGAATATCCTCGCACGGATTTGCAGCGTGACCGCAATGGCCGCAATGCCTGGGTGGAGAAAATCCTCGATCACCTCCGAGGAAAAGAGCCGCATCTCGATCTGCCGACCGATGTGCAGGCGACGGCCTTTCAGCGCCGCGTGTGGGAAGAACTTCGCCGGATTCCTTACGGCACCACAAAGACGTATAGCGACGTGGCTCGCGCCATTGGGCGACCCGCCGCGATCCGAGCGGTCGCTCGCGCCTGCGCGACGAACCCGGTCTCGGTCGTGGTTCCTTGCCACCGCGTCGTGCGTGAAGACGGCAAGCTTGCGGGTTATCGGTGGGGCCTTGACCGCAAGCTGGCTCTGATTGAAAAGGAACGAGCGTTGCGCAAATCTTCTTGAACCCGGATTTCTGCTCTTAGACGCTGAAACTATGACGGAAGATCGCGAGCCGGCTCCGCTCTTTCTGCTGGACGAAGCGGAGCGGGAAAAACTGTGGAAGGCGCTCGTCGAATCGATCGAGAGGTACATCTCTACCATTCGCGATCTTCCGGCTTCCGAGGATCCCTCTCCCGAAGCCGTGCGCTCGTTGCTCGCGCGAGTCGACTTCGCCCAGCCGATGCCGCCGGACGAAGCCGTTCGGTTCGCGGCAGATGCGTTGACCCACACGCAGGTACACACGCCCCATCCGCGCTATTTCGGGCTCTTCAATCCCACGCCCACGACGATGGGAATTGCCGGCGACGCCCTCGTCGCCGCTTTCAATCCCCAGCTTGCGGTCTGGAAGCACAACCCGTTCGCCACTGAGGTCGAGCGGTTTCTGATTCGCGCATTTGGCGCAAGGTTTGGGTACGATCCCGCGATCACGGACGGAGTCATGGCTTCCGGTGGGTCGGAAGCAAACCACACCGCGCTGCTTGCGGCACTCACGAACGCCTTCCCCGACTTCGAACGCACCGGCGCGCGAGGACTCAAGGGGCAGCCCGTGTTTTATGTCTCTGCAGAGAGTCACCACTCGTTTCACAAGGCTGCCAGGCTCTGCGGGATTGGAAGCGGGGCCCTGCGCGAGATTCCGGTCGACTCCGAATTGCGAATGCAATGTCCGGAGTTGGAGTCCGCGATCCGCTCAGACCGCCAGAGCGGTTTTGTGCCGTTCCTGGTTGTGGGCACGGCGGGAACGACCAATGCCGGAGCGATCGATCCTCTGGCCGACATTGCGGAAATCGCCAGGGAGGAAGGCGTCTGGTTTCACGCGGATGCCGCCTGGGGCGGCGCTGCTGCACTCGTTCCGGAGCTACGCCCGCTGCTTGCCGGAATTGAACGCGCCGATTCGATCACGCTCGATGCTCACAAATGGCTTTCGGTCCCGAATGGCGCGGGCATCTTTCTCACGAAGCACCCGGAGATTCTTGGCCGAACGTTCCATATTTCCGCCGCCTATGTGCCGCCCAAGGCGGTTGGAGACGAAATCATCGACGCATATGAACACTCGATTCACTGGTCGCGCCGCTTCATCGGCCTGAAGATTTTCCTTTCGTTCGCGGTGGCGGGATGGGACGGCTATGCAACCACGCTCCGGCGGATGACCGCCGTCGGAGATCAGCTTCGCCGGGACCTCAGAGCCGCCGACTGGGACGTTGTGAATTCGACCGCTCTACCGATTTGCTGCTTTCAGGACAGAACTTCACCCGAGGGCCGCTCGCCGGATTACCTTGAGGCCATCGCGCGTGAAGTAATTGCCTCCGGACGAGCCTGGATATCAACCACCCGCATACGTAAGACGATTCCGGTACTCCGCGCTTGCATCACAAGCTACCGCACGGACGCGGAGGATCTCCGCATCTTGATCTCAGCTCTGAATGAAGCGCGGTCGAGGGTGCAATCGGGAAAAGCGGCGAGAACTGCTACACCTCAGGCTTGACCTTCTCCGTCCCTTTTGGCCAGTGCGGCTTGAAGTCCGACTCCGGTATCCTGGGGTTCTTCACCACGTGCGAATACTTCACGATGAAGTAATCGCCCGACCCGGTCTCCCAAAATTGCTGTTGAACCGGCAGCCAGTTTTCAGGATCGATCCAGATTGCAACCTTGGAAATGTGTTTGCGAACTTCATCGGACTTGGGAGTCAGCTCGAGTTCCACGGTTTTCTTGTCGTCGATTGCGGGTTCTCCGGCGAGCTTGACGTCGTAGGCCTTCTCGAGTTCTTTGCCGCGCGTGCCGAAGCCCAGCAGCAGGAACTGATCCACCATCCCCCGATTCTTGCCGAGATTGTACTCTTCGACTCGGCTAAGGCCCGGATTGTAGAGGTACAGGTTGTCGCCGGTGCGCAGGATGGTCCGAGCGTCGGGAGCCTTCATCTGGAGCAACATTTTGTCCCCGCGGACTCGAATGGTTCCCGTTTCGGTGGAGCGATCGTTCACAACCACTGTGACCTTCGTCCGTTCCATGTCGGCCGACAGGCTGTGAAAATCCTTTGCCGCCTCATCCATCTGCCGCAGCACGGACTCTACGGTCCACGGCGCACGAGCATGCGCGCTCACGGCGGCGCACAAGAGCACGCCGCCCATCACAAGAATCCAGAGGCCGGACCATGTGGCCTCAATCCTTCGCATCCTGTCTCTCCGAAAACGAACGCCCCAGACGAGCCGCGAGATAATACCACACTAGATGGGACGCATCGGGCGAGGAGGGGTTACGTGCGGCATTGGGCCTGAGTCGGCGGGCCTAAGGGTGGACCGTCACGTCATACGATTGAATCGAGCCGTCGCCGGCCCTTACAGGCTTGATTTCCGCGACCTGGAACGTGTGGCCCTTCAGATCATCAACGTTCCGTCCCAGGATGTCGTGGATCTCGCGCTCGAGCTCCGGAGTCGCTTTGTCGGCGCGTTTTTGCGGGGCCAGCAGTTGGGCGTCCAGACGAAAGGTCTGGGTCCTGCCGGTGGAGTCCTGAGTTACGAGTTGGACGCCGGGGTTCTCAGCGGAGCCCGATTGGGCTTGGTCGTGAAACCACCGGCGCGGCGTGACCAGGACAAACAAGAGAATCGCAACCACCATTACGTCGTAGGGCCAGCTTCCGCGCTCGTACGACCAGAAGATCGTGCGTACGAATCCCCTCCACAGCTTGTTCATATCTCAGTGAACGGTCGAGCCGTTGACGACGCTTCCGTCGCGCATGTGTAGCACTCGATTGCCATACGTCGCTGCGTCCGGATTGTGCGTGATCATGACGATGGTTTGGCCCAGGTCTTTATTCAGCTGTCGCAGCAGCGAAAGAACGCTTTCCGAACTCTTTGTGTCAAGGTTTCCAGTGGGTTCGTCCGCCAGAACAATCTTGGGTTCGCTGATGATCGCACGAGCCAGCGCCACCCGTTGCTGCTCGCCGCCGGAGAGCTCGGACGGTTTGTGGTGGAGTCTGTGGGTGAGACCCAGAAGGCCTGCCACCACTTCAAAGCGGTGCGGATCGAAGCCGTTGCCGTGAATGTGCTGCGCGAGGGCGATGTTGTGATACGCGTCCAGCGTTGGGAGCAGATTGAACCGCTGGAAAACGAATCCGACCTTGTGGCGCCGAAGCAGCGTTCTTGCCGCATCGCTCATGGTCGTCAAATCGTTGCCATCCAGCAACACCCTACCGCGGCTCGCCTGGGCCAGGCCCCCAATCACATGCAGGAACGTGGACTTCCCACAGCCGGAAGGCCCCATGATGGAGACAAACTCGCCCGGATACACTTCCACGTCGACCCCGCGCAGGGCAGGGACTTCAAGCTTTCCGGAGCGGTAGACCTTCCAGAGGTTTTCTGTCTTGAGTATCGGCTCCAAGGCCGGCTCCTGTGCGAGTGAGCATACCTCTGAGGATACGAGTATTCTAGTCGCGTTTGCCATTTCTGCCTAGCACGGGACGGCTGCACGTGAGCAACCGTTGTCCACTCAGCCAGCACGGCGGCTGCCGGCTTGCAAAATCAGCGGCTTCGGCCCCAAGGTTTTCCTGCGGAGTTCGAATAAGAGTGCCGTCTGCTGCCTGGAAAGCGCGCTGCTGTCACTTCGAGGCGACATCCTCTCGCTCATTCATAAGCGAGAGCCTCGACCGGATCCTTCCGGCTCGCCACCCAAGCGGGGTACAACGCGCCAAGGAGTCCGCCGACGATGGCAATGATGCCGGAGTACAGGATCCACTTCGGCAGAATCAGGATCGTCATCGAAGGGAAGATGGACGTGAACATCCAGCGCATGAGGAAACTCAACCCGACTCCGCACACGGTTCCGCCCAGGCAAAGCAATGTCGTCTCGCTGAGAATAATCTCAACGATGTAAGGCTTGGAGGCGCCCAGCGACTTCAGAACGCCGATCTCGCGGGTGCGCTCGATGATCGTGGTGTACATCGAAAGAAAAATCACGAGGAATCCAATCGCCACAGCGATGCTGATCATTACGTTGATAAACGCGCTGAGCCCCGGCAGGTTTGACGACGTCATCAACGAGATGAAATCCTTCAACGGCCGGATTTCGTACCCCGGGAGCAGTTGACGCACCTCTTCCATTACGGCGGGCGTCCGGTCGGAACGGTCGCACTTCACGAAAAAAATGGACGCTTTGTCGACCGCGCCCGACTTCTCCTGCAATGAAGACATCAGCACAAAGAGCCGCGCGCCCTTCCCGTGCTCCACGACTCCGGCCACGTTGAAATCGTGACCCAGTATGTGCAGCGTCTGCCCGACCTTCACTTTCTTGGCTCTCGCGTACACGTCGTCCACCAGCATGTCGTCGGGGCCCTCCAGGCCGTGGCCTGAATGGAAAACAAACCCTCCGGAGACGGCCCGAAAACTGTCCGGGTCGATTCCGTAGACCACGTCCAGTCCGTTGACCGAGTTGAACTGCACAAGCACAGGCGCCACGGCCTGCACATAGTCGAGCTTCTTCAGTTTTTCTGCGATGCTGATGGGCATCGGAGCGCCGCTGAATGCCGCCCAGATCGACGCCGATGGCGGCTGGATCATAATGTCGGCGCCCACGCCCTCGGTTCGCTTCGCGGACTCCGTCAACAAACCGGTCGTCAGCCCGACAACCAGGATGACGAGCGTCACCTCCACCGCCACGCCGATCACCGTAATCAGCGTGCGCACAGGCCGGTGCAGCACATTTTGAACGATCATGTGCCCGATCACGGCTGCGCCTCCTTGGTTTCTTCGCCGACCTTGACGAGTTCGGTTCCCGGCGGCTGCTGCAGCACGAACCGTTCCGCTGCGATCGGCTCGTTCGCGGTCAGCTTATTGACGCCGATCTGCAGGGCGTAGTCTTCATTTGGCCGCGTCACCTCGATCTGGCGCGCGAACCGCACGCTTCCAAAGCTATCCCATTCGCTGTATCGGATGTCCGATGTCACGTTGCCGCCAGAATCGTAAACCTGTAATCGGGCGATGCTCAGGTCCGCCCGATCAAACCAGACCTTGCGCGCAATCTGCCAGTCAGCGGAACCGCTGGCTGCGGTTCCTCCCGTGCCCTGAACGACACTCAATACATAATAGCGCGCCTCAGACTCGTCTCCCGCTTCGAAAAGCACGGGTGCTTCCTGCGGAATCGGAGCCCAGAACAGCGCTTCCGTCAGGTGCTGCGGCCTGAGGTTCTCGATCGGCTTCGCGGATTCCTTCTGCAAGCTCGCTGGCCCGACCAGAAACTTGTTCTTCGACGGTATGAAGATATGGAACGTTTCGCCGTCACTCACCATGTCAAAGATGTTGGTCCCCACGATAGGCGCCTGGCCGATAACGCGAACGCTCGCAGGCTCCTGAGCAAGAATGAATCCATTCACCTGATGATATTGCTTGATGACGCCCGTGTACGCGGTCCCTGCGGTCAGTTTGATCGAAATCGACGCATTGAGCGAACGAATCGCGCCTGCCTGCGCGTTATACGACGCCTCCAGTTGCGACTTCGTGGCGGTCTGAAGTTGCGCGGGTGGCCCCGACGGTCTCGCCGCCCTCTTTTGATTCTCCCCGCAACCGGCGGAAACAGCCGCCAGCGCCGCCACAAGCGCCATCCACATCGGCGCGGTCATCCTCGGTTTGGTCTTGTGCGCAAACACAAAGACATCAATTTAGCAGCGTCATAAGGAAGGGTCAAACAGAGGAGTCCCGAACAGCATGCCGTCAGGCTGGTCAGTCCGAGGAAATCGGCGCTGGTGGATAGGCGTCGTGGGCCGCGGGCGCATCTCCACCGCCAAGCGAAACCAGTAACCGCCGGAGCTTCGCCCGGTCTTCCAGCCCCATGCCGACCATTTCGAAGCCCGCCTGGTGGGATCGCACAAATCGAACCACTGCCTGCATGCTGATCGACCGCAGCCCTGCAGGTATCTTCAAGGTGGCCTCGGTGCCCACTGCGAGCTGAATGTCGCCGCTCAATAGCCCGCCTTCCAGGCTCAGTACACTGATGCCCGATGAATACTTGCCGCGCGCCGACGTGATCACGGCAGGCACCGTCCGGGGCAATCGAATTCGGCGATACCGCCGATGCCGGACAAAATCGCGCTCGGGAATCGGATCCAGCGGCGCCAGCGCCAGAACCTTGGGGTCCAGCCCCGACTGCGGGAGGAAGCTCTGAATCCACTCCGGATCGAGCTTGATCAGCGCCTGCGCGGCCGCCATTCGAATTTCTTCCGGGTAGGCCCAGCCGAAGGTCTTCCTGGTTTCGACGAACCGCCGCAAATGCCCCGCCGCGGCGGGTGCTCGCATCCGGCCCAGGGCCTCGATCGCTTTCACTCGAAGGTAATCCGATCCTTCTGGAAGCAAATCTCCTTCGGCCAGCCGCAGCAGCTTCGGCGCCGTGCCGATGTCGCCGCACATCCCGATTTCGTCGAGCGCGAGGGGCAGCACCAGGCTGTCGAACGCTTCGATCGAATTCGCCAGGATGCGCCCGCGCTCCGGAGCGCCCGCCGTGGAAACCTGCCGCACCACCGTATCCTGGAAGGTCCGGCCGCCCTCGCGCAAACGCGTCGGCAAAATGTCCTCGACTGCCACCGGATCGAGCCGGCTTAGCAGACCCACTACCGCTGCCGCCTTTGCCGGCGGCTCGTTCCGGAGGGTTTCCTTCAAATGGCGTGCGCACGGTGCGCCGACCGCGGCCGCCATCTCGACGATCTTCTCCCGCTCGCCGCATCGCCCCGATCGCGCCAGCCTCGTCGCCAGATGTTCCGCCGACGGCTGCGGAAGCCGCATCAGCACTCCCAGGAAGCCTTCCGGCATTGTCTCGGCCACGAGAGCTTCCTCGATGAACTCCGGTAGGCGGTTCTCGACTCCCGTGCGCGGGCGCAGGCTCTGCACCCAGCTCGGCCGCGTCTCCTCGAGGTCCGCCAGCGAGTCGAGCGCCTGCTGCATGGCACGGTAGTATCGCCGCGACGCCGATTCCTGGCTGAGGCGGACGAACGCCGCGCTCAACAGCGTTTGCAGCTCCGCGTCCTTTTCCACCGCCATCTGCTGGCCGATTTGCAGCAGTGCGCCCTGCAGCCGCTGGCTCGCGGCCTTGCTGTAGAGTTCCGCCAGCTGTCCCAGTCCGATCGCCGCTTTCTTGCGCGCTTCGGCGTCCTTGTTCCGGACGCACGATGCGTATTTCAGCAGGATGTCGCCGGCCGCTTCCGCTTCGCCGCGCCCCAGCAGTTCTTCCACGTATTGCTGCACGTTGCGCGGGGGGATGCACCACGCTTCGGGCGAAGTCAGTACAGCTCGTTTGCCGGACTCGGGCACGGCCGCCCAGAATTGCCGGTCGAGAACATCGGCGTGCGATTCGACGCTCAGTCCGGCGCTCGCCATCTTTTCTTCGCGCGACTTGAGAAGTTTTCGCAGCGTCTCCAGCTCTTGCCCCATCTTGTCCAGCATCTGGCGCACGGCGTTCACGCGAACTTCGCCGCGCTGGAATCGATCGAGAGCGAAGCGGATCGCAAGGTCTTCCGCCAGGCGCAGCAGCATCGCTTCGTCGACCTTTGCGCTCGGCGTTTTCGCCGCGACGGTTGCCAGCGCCTGTCGCAGTGTTACCTGCGCGTTCTGCGGCAGCGCGGCCAGCTTCTGCTGCCACGTTTGCTGGTCGAGCTGGCTCGGATTCTTCGAGTGCGAGGCTTCTCCAAATTGTGCGAGCAATCGAAGCAGGCTTTGCAGTTCTGCCTCTTGCAAAATCGGAAGCTCGCCCAGCCCATCCGCCGCCGAACTGACTCCTCGGCCCGATCCGCCTGCGTATGGCCCGCCAGGCCTCCCGAACACTCCAGCCCCGCCCGTTCCAGGACCTGTGCCGCCGGCGCCTGCTCCGGCGCCTGTGCCGCTGCCCGTACCAGCGCCCATGCCGCCGACGCCCGTACCCGCCCCGCCCGCACTCGCCACGCCCGTCCCGGAACCGCTGCCTGACCCGGTCCCAAATCCAAATCCAGTGCCAAGGCCCGGACCGGTACCGCTACCAGCCTCAGAGCCACTGCCGCTGCCACCGTCGGTTCCAGTACCCTCGCCTGTACCCGTTCCCGGGGCCCCGCCACCGCCGTGCGAGCCCTCCGCCGCCGCGATGAGCTGAATCATCTTCTCCGGGCTGCGGAACCAATCCTGGATGCGATCCGCCTCTGCCCCGAGCGTTTTGACTGTCAATTGAGCGGCGACGCGGGCGTCGGAGAAGCCGGCGTCCTCCGCCACGAATCGAATCTCGTTCACTCGTATTCCGCCCGGGCTGGCCGGGCCGAAGTACTTCTCCAGCCGCTCGCCGAGCGGCCCGGCTTTGGGTCCGGTCTCCATGAATGCCCGGACGAGGTTGGCGAATTCCCCCCGTTCTACGCCTCGGTTGAAGCAGATACTTGCTACCCCTGAAGTTGTGAGCAGGTCGGCGAAGTTGCGTTCGGCGAACGTCGATTCCAGGGGTTCGCCGTCGAGAAGCAGTTGCGAGCCGGAAGCCCCTAGCAGCAGGCCCGTGTCCCGCGAGGCCTGGACGCACTGCTGGAGCTCCGCCCAAGTCGAGTTGAACTGGTCCGCCGAGCGGGTATGCTCTAAACCATAGAGCCGAGCGAACTTAAGCAGCACGTTGAGGCTACGGACGAAGGCCCGGGCGTTGGGGGCCGCCGACTCGCTGGACACGGACATTCCACCGGGGTCTGGGGACATCTTTGTCTCTTACCCAAGTGTACTAGAACTCTTGACTAGGGAAATGGTACAGACGTACCAAGGTCGCCGACTGTGCAAGGGGCCCCAAAATCAGGAGGGGAGCTGAACCTCGACGTCCAAACCTTCAAGGCTAGGACGTACCCGCCGGATCACTTCGCTGGCCCAAAGTTTTTCGCTGAGGAGCACCAGCGAGCCGTCCTCGAAGTTGCAGATCGCGCAGAAGAAGTAGTTCGGAAAGGCTGTGTGGTAGGCGTCGACGCCCCGCCGCGCCAATTCACCCTCCACGGAGGCATCGCCGGTCTGCGTCAGCGAGCCGGCCCGGGCGCCAAACGTCTCTGCCTGAAAGCGGTCAAGCAGAGCGCCCAGCGACGCCCCGTCCAGCGCGGGAATTACGATCGATCGTTGCGCCGCCTCGCGATATGAAATTTTGTGGCGGTCGCAGAAGTCGCGCACCCTGTCGAGGTGGCTGAAGAAATCGAGCGCCCACGGTTCGTTCCCCGCCGTCGCCCGTAGAACACGGCTCCAGATCGTAGAGGCTTCGCTTCCCCGGACCGGCTCCCGATTCTCGTTCGCCTCCACCAACTCGAGCCCGATCGCCCGCACGTCCGGCCCAAGGTCGAGAGGCTCGACTTCCAGGATGTACACCTACAGCTCCCCGGTCCCGGCGCCGGAAAACTTCCGCTGAAATTCAGGAGACTTCTTTCGTACCTCGAGCCAGTCGAAGAACGCATCCGGCGTGTCGAGCCAGATGGCGAACCACTGCGCGATTTCGGCTTTCTCCACGCGCTTCGGCTCGTCGACCTTATGATTGTGAGCGATCATCTCCGCGCGGCGGCGGCCGAGACGCGCGACCTCGCGGACGCGTTCCACGGCGGTGTTCTCGCCTTCGACCACGAATTTCCGGAAAAGCTCGTCGAGCCGGATGAGGCACATCTCCGCCTCCTCCAGGTCCGAGAAATGCAGCAGGTCGGCGAACTCTTCCTCGTATCGGCCTTCGGTATCCGAGCGCGTCGACCACACCACGCGCATTCCCGCCTCTTCCAGCACGCTCACGATATAGTCCGCCGACGTTTTCCCGCTTGCGCCCTGGTGCGCGATTAGTTGTCGCCGAATCTGTTCGATCTCGGCCGGCGTGAAGCGAGGCTTGCCGAGCCCCCGCGCTACCTCGAGGATCAGTGATTTCTTCGTGGCGGGCTCTCCGGAACCGCGCTCATTGGATCGACGGGAACTCACAGGTTTCTCACTCGGTAGCCTTCTTGCGGGGATCGGGCGTTGCGGCCCCTGCCAGCGCGCGCCGCAGATGAGCGACGTTGCGGTTGTGTTCGGCCAGCGTGCGGCTGAAGGAATGCCCTCCCTCGCCGTTCGCGACAAAATACATATAGTCCGTTGCGGTAGGAGCAAGCGCTGCCTTCAGGGACGCTTCGCCGGGATTCGCGATCGGCCCGGGCGGCAAGCCGCGATGCTCGTACGTGTTGTACGGCGAATCGACGCGCAGGTCTCCGGGTCGCACATTTCTTTCCGAGTGCCCCGTCAGCTCGATCGCGTACTGCACCGTCGGATCGCATTGCAGCCGGTATCCCTTTCGCAGGCGGTTGTAAAACACTCCTGCCACCAGGGGCCTCTCGTTGGGATTGGGCGTCTCTCGCTCCACTAACGAGGCGAGACTCACGACTTGCTCCACCGTGAACCCTTGCGGCAGCGCCTGTGAACCGGGTGGCTCCAGCGTCTCCCAGACGCTGCGGAAATCCTGCACCATTCTTTTGGCTACCTGCTCGCATGTCGTGTGCCGCGTGAATTCATACGTCGAAGGGAAAAGAAAACCCTCCAGGCTCTTGGCCTGCGGCGCGATGTCGGCAATCATGGACGTTTCATGCCCGACGGCGAGGAACTCTTCCTTCGGGCAAATCCCCTGGCGGTCCAATTCGTTGGCGATGTCGTACATGGTCCAGCCTTCGGGAATGATGACCGTGTGGACGAAAATCTGGCCCTTCGCGATCTTCCAGAAGACTTCGCGAGAATTCATCGGGCGGTTGATCAGGTACTCGCCCGCCTGCATCCGGGCTCGGAAGTGCCACAGGCTGAACATCAGGAAAGCGAGCCGGTTGCGGATCACATCGTCGCGCGCAAGAACCGCCGCAATCTTCCACCGGGGAGTCCCGTGCGGAATGTCGACGAAGACCTCCTCCGCCCGGTGTCCCCGGTACGGCTTGTCGAGTTGCGAGTCGAGCCAGCCCGCCCCGGCGCCGAGCGCCGCAATCGCCAATAGAGCGAGAAGGCCTAGGCGGCGCCACATGGGTTAATCGTTCTCCGTGATCGTCGCATGCGTTTCAGGACGATTTCGTTCGAGGTAATCGCGCAGCAGAACGGCCGCCGCCACTTCATCCCGCGGTCCCCGCTTTCGCCGCGCTGAGGATTTCACTTCGGCCATCGTCCGCCCGGCCTCCCACGACGTCAATCGTTCGTCGACCAGCTCCGTTTTGAGCCCGGTCTGCTTCTCGAGTCTTGCGGCGAATCGGGCCGCTTCGGCCGCCATCTCGCCCGCCTCGCCGCTCATGTGCAACGGATGGCCGACGATGATACGCGCCACCGAATGGCTTTCGCAAATCTGCCGGATCCGGTCCATGTCGTTCCGGCGGTTCGAGCGCTGAAGCGTGGCCAGCGGCTGCGCGATTAGGCGCAGCTCGTCCGAAAGCGCGAGCCCGATTCTCTTCCGGCCGTAGTCGATCGCCAGGATTCGCCGGGCCGTCGTTTCGGGTGTCGCTCTCGCGGGGAATCGCCCAATGCTTGCAGGTACCACGATGAACATCTCTCCATATTATACGCGACCTTCGCGCCGCGTCGAAAACGCCAATTGCGCGTTTCCACGCGCGGTTTCCTCGAAGTCAACTGCACTTGGCGTTGGCTGGAGCGCCCATGGACGCACCGGTGATCTCGACTCAGATTTAGGTCGATGAGAAAGGAAGTGCGGCGGCTAACGGAAGAGCTTGCGCCGTACGGCACCCGCCAGCCCAACCAGGCCGGTGCCAAACAGAAACAGCGCACCCGGCTCGGGGACAGTATTGGTCGTGGTCGTCGTGAAGATGAATGTTGTCGGCGTCCCATCCCAACTGGCGCTGTCGTCGCCGGCATTCGCAGCCAGGACGAAAGGAAAAGCACTAGACGGGCCGGAGGTTGAGAATGGGACCCCGCTCCCGGGAGCGTAGACGGCACAGTCGTTTTGCACCGTGCCACCCGCCTGTAGCGACTGGCAGTACGGCTGGAGAATCAATAGAGTGGTGGAATCTTCGATCGTGTAATTGTAACCCGCAAAGGAATAGGTGCTGCCCGAGGCCGAAAGCGCTCCGCCGGAGACGCTCCCTCCTGTGATCTCCCCGTCGAGATCGGTGACCGTAAAGGCCAGGTCAACATCGTCGACGTATGTCCCATTGCCCGCGGTAAAGGTCTGAGGTCCGCCATCGAAGCTCAAGGTAAACCCATCGCTCACCGGCGTGAACGTGAAATCGCTTGCCGAGAAGGAATTCCCGACCGTATCAAATCCGGTGAACGTGAATCGCAGCGAACCGATGTCGCAGGTTGTGGAGATCAGCCCGGATACATTGCCGGCCGCGCAGGCATCCGCGTGAGCGGCGGGGGCGTATGTAGTCCCCGCGAGGAACAGTACCAGTAGCATCCAAAGCGATTTTCGCATGATCGATCTCCTGGACAATCAGAATAGCGGGGAGCTATGCAGATGTGGCCGCGAATCTACTCTAAAAGGGAACGATGTCAAGGGAATTCGGCCGGTGGCACACCCCTGATTCCGGCAGCGGTTGAGCCGTTCGGAGGTATCGGGTTCTTTTCGGTGTGTTGCAAAGGGTGCGCATTCTCAGTCTCGGCGGAACATCGTCTCGAGCGCCGCAATGCCGCGACCACGGCGCGTCATCCTCCCCGGTTGTCTTTTCACTAGCGAAAGCGTATTAGGAAGCGTCACCGCCTGCTGGTGTATTGATCCGCAAAAGGAGAACAATATGAGTTTCTTGCTGCTTGTGGTCCTGCTGGGTTTGGTCCTGCTGGGAATCTGGCGAAGTGTTTCCGTAACCATGAATGTCCATGACGGGCGCCAGGTTAGCTACCGCGTCCTTCGAGGAGTTCCCTTTTTCCTCGCTGCCGCCGTCGTTTTTATCTTTTTTCTCTCGTTCACCACGATTGATGCCGGATCCCGCGGCGTTGTGCTCCGCTTTGGCGCCGTCACCGGACGCATCCTCGACCCAGGCCCGCACCTCATCACGCCCTTCATCGAGACGGTGAAGCCGATCTCCGTTCAGGTCCAAGTCGAAAAGCTCGAATCGCAAGCAGCCAGCCACGACCTCCAAGTCGTCCATACGCAGGTCACGCTTGCCTACTATCAGGATCCTTGCTGCGTCACCGACATCTGGTCGGAATTGAATGACGATGCCCTCGATCGCGTCGTGATTCCTGCAATTCAGGAAGCGATCAAAGCGCAGACCGCGCAATATGACGCCGAGCAGCTCATCGCGCAGCGCCCCGCCGTCCGCGCCGGCATCGAGCAGTATGTTCACGATCGGCTGACGCACCACCATATTGACGTTGACTCGGTCAGCATCACCGATTTCAATTTCTCCGAAGAATACAACCGCGCCATCGAGGCCAAAGTCACTGCGCAGCAGAACGCCCTGAAGGCGGAAAACGACTTGAACCGGATCAAGATCGAAGCCGAGCAGAAAGTTACGCAGGCTCAGGCCGAGGCGAAGGCGCTCGAAGTGCAGAAGCAGCAAATCACGCCCGAGCTGCTCCAGTTGCGCACCATTGAAATGATGCAGCAGCACTGGGACGGCCGTCTCCCCGACGTCTACATGGCCGGCGGTGGCGGGGCCCTGCCGATGATCGACGTCCTCAAGGCCGGGCCGCACCAAGCCCTAGGCCTCGTATTGAGCCACGCGGCGCCCGATGCCTCCCGTTTGTTCTCGGTCTGGTGCGTCCCAAGAGCGGACACATCTGGCCCCGTTCGTCTTGACGCGGACAGCGTATTTTGCTGAAAAGCCTGAGAGTTACAACTTGTCACATTCGGCATCCAAAATGCGAGCAAATGGCCGTCGGGGTCGGAACGGGCTCGTCTGCTGAGTCGCACTAGCGTAGCTGCCGGGACTCAAGCACGAGCCGCGAAAGAAGTCCAGAACAAGAGGCGTATCCATGCAAGCTCTAGGGAAGGACTTGCGATACGGGCTACGGATGCTGGCGAAGTCGCCCGGATTTACGGTGGTGGCGATTCTGACGCTGGCGATGGGGATTGGCGCGAACGCCGCGATCTTCCAACTGATTGACGCGGTGCGGCTGCGCACGCTGCCGGTGAAGAATCCCAAGCAACTGGCGATCGTGCACATCGATAAGAAGCACTGGGGTTCGGGGAATTTCAACGGACCGTACGCGGAATTCAGTTTTCCGCTGTGGGAGCAGGTGCAGCAGAGGCAGCAGGCGTTTTCGACAATTGCGGCGTGGGGCGGAGGCGCGGGGCAAAAGCTGAACCTCGCGAAGGGCGGCGAAGTGGACATGGCGCCCGCGATTTGGGTCAGCGGCGAATTCTTCGAGACGCTGGGCGTGCCCCCGGTCCTGGGACGGCTGATCTCCGATGCGGACGATCAGAAGGGATGTGCGGGCGGCGTCGACATCAGCTATTCATTCTGGCAGCGGCGATATGGCGGAGATGCGTCGGTGATTGGAAAGCAGCTTACGCTGGAGGGACACTCGTTTCCGATTTTGGGAGTAACGCCTCCGAGCTTCTATGGCGTGTCGGTGGGGGACCGGTTCGACATCGCGGTTCCCATCTGCGCCGAGCCGATCATCAATGGGCCATTCAGCCGGATTACGGGCGAACGGAACCGCGAGAGCTGGTGGCTTTCGGTTTTTGGACGGCTGAAGCCGGGCTGGACGCTGGAACGAGCGTCGGCCCAGCTTGCAGTGACCGCTTCGCCGTCGTTGCACGAAACCATTCCGCCGCAATACGACGCAGAGGGAGTGAAGCACTACCTCGACTACACGTTCCAGGCGTGGCCGGCCGAAAACGGGTTTTCGCACATGCGGCGTGATACGTCCGACCCGCTGTGGCTGTTGCTGGGACTGTCGGGGCTGGTGCTGCTGATTGCGTGCGCCAACCTGGCGAACCTGATGCTGGCACGGGCGAGTTCGCGGGAACGCGAGATTGCCGTTCGGCTGGCGATGGGCGCATCACGCGGTAGGCTGATTCGGCAACTGCTCTCGGAAAGCGCCCTGCTGGCGATTGCCGGAGCGGTGTGCGGAGGATTTCTTGCAGCCGTGCTGAGCCGTTTTTTGGTGGCGTTCATCAGCACTCCGGACAATCCTGTTTTTCTGGATATGCCGACGGATTGGCGTGTGCTGGCGTTTGCGGCGGGCCTCGCCGTACTGACTACGATCCTCTTTGGACTTGCGCCGGCTCTGCGAGCCGGAAATGTGCCAATCGGGTCGGTGCTGAAAACGGATGGGCGCGGAATGACGGCTGGGCGGAAGCGGTTCCGGTTCCAGAGGGTGCTGGTCGCTTCTCAAGTGGCGTTGTCGCTGGTGCTGCTGGCGGGAGCACTCCTGTTCGCGAGGAGCTTGCGGAATTTAATGACGCGCGATCCGGGATTCCAGCAGGATGGGATTCTGGTTACGGATATTGACTTCACGCGGCTGAATCTTCCAGCGGAGCGGCAGGATCCGTTCATGCAGGATTTGCTGGAGCGCATCCGCGCGATACCCGGCGTCGCAGCGGCGGCTGCGTCGAACCGCTCTCCAGTAAACGGAAACTCGAGCAATGACTGGGTACTCGACGATAAGGGCGGGCATTCGCATGGCTGGGCGTACGAAGATTACGTCAGCCCGGTATATTGTAAGACGATCGAAAATCCAATGCTGGCGGGGCGCGACTTCAATGCGGACGACACAGCCACTTCGCCGCGCGTGGCGATCGTGAACCAAACGTTTGTGAAACAGTTCCTCAATGGCGAAAAGGACGCGATCGGCAAGCAGTTCCGTGTGTGGGTGCCGCCCGGGCAGCCGCCGCGTTATTACATTGTGGTGGGTGAGGTGAAGGACTCGGTCTACAACGATATGCATGACCCGATGCAGGCGGTGATGTATTTCCCTCGGACGCAGCTCGCGCCACCGTTCGTGTACCCGGGCGCCACGCTGCTGATCCGGTCGCAAGCGGGCATTGCAGGGGTGCTGAATCCGGTGAAGGAGACGATTGCGGGAGAAAGCCAGGAGATTGATATTCATTTCAAAGTGCTGCGGACGCAGATTCGCGAATCGCTGTCGCAGGACGAATTGATCGCCATGCTTTGCGGATTTTTCGGCGTCCTCGCGGTGCTGCTGGCCGCGGTCGGGTTATACGGCGTGATTTCGTATACCGTGGCGCAGCGGACGAATGAGATCGGCATCCGTATGGCGCTGGGAGCGCAGCGGTCCGCCGTGGTGCGGCTGGTGCTGGGTGAGGTCGCGGTGCTGATTGGCGTCGGGGTCGTGATTGGCGCGGGGCTGACTCTGGCCGGCGGCAAAGCTGCGACGTCGCTGCTTTACGGGCTCGCGGCGCGGGATCCGGTGACCCTGGGGGCCGCGGCGATTCTGCTGGCGATCGTCGGATTTGCGGCGAGCTTCGTTCCTGCCCAAAGGGCCACGCGCGTCGATCCGATGGTCGCTCTAAGATACAACTGACAGTGCGGTCGTGTACGTCCCGCTGGCGGGCGGCCGACCATTAGTTGTTCGGTGGGCGGAGACGCGCACCCTTGCACTTCAAAGGGGTTGCGGCACCCCGCTGATTTTGTGCGTGATGGAATGGATGGTGCGGTGTGGATGGATCGGTCGTGCCTTCGGTCTGGTTTGCGAAACTGCAAACCAATGAAGGGTGCGCCACCCGCCTGTCGTCCTCATCTCACCGCCGTAGGGGTAGAAGAGCGAGCATCATTTTCCTGAGCCGCGAACACACAGAGCACGCTTGAAGGTGTGGAATGAGAGTTCGTCGCCGCCAAACTGCCGTCCTTCGTTGAAGTCGAAGCGGAATGCATACCCACTAGGATGCCCGCGATCATCGATTAGTCGGGTGCTGCTCCATTGATTGCCCGTCAAGAATAGATTGCCCTTTACATGCCAAGTTGAAGGCCCTTGGCCGTCTTGCCCGGGAGCATTGGCGTCTTTGTCATAAATCGCATTCAACTCCCCGATGCTCGCGAGTCTCCAGTCGTGGTACCCGGCCAGCCGCAGATCGTGGCAGTATTTCATCGCCTTTTTCCAGCGCACATCCTTACCGTTGTCTCTCCCAGCCCACATCAGGCCACTGGATGGATCGACCCAATAGCCACGTACTTGAGTTTCCTGTGCGTTACTCTGACCTTCCGGTGTCGGCTGAGTGCTCGCCTGAATGGCAAAGACAATAACCAGAAACATAGCGAACTTAACCCAATATTTCACGATGCACCCCCGATTCACTTCCAACTGTTTGCGTACCACTGGAATGCGTTGGTGACTCCAAAGAACAGTTTCATCTTGGCACCTTGGATTCCGCCAGCGTTTCGCATGAGATTGCTGTTGCTCTGGATCAGTGCTTTGGAGGTAGCCACCGATAGGGTCGGATTGAAATATGAGCCCATCGTTATCCCGTTCGTGAAGAAGTTGTAATCGTGAACCGACGCTGCCCAATCACCCCGGCCTCCCGGCGGTCCCATTCCGCCAGGCCCAGCCCAGTTGTCCTTCGATGGATCGAGCGGACCAGCGATTCACCTTCCAAAAATCGGCGGGTGGCCGATCCTTTCTGGAATCGAAAGGCATTCGTTGACGCACGACGAAGCCGATGATACCACCGTGGGAGTTAGCGCAGGAGTACTCTTCCTCTTTTAGCAGTTGAAGTTGCGGGTGCCGCACTCTTTGCGGGGTTTTGTATTAGTCAAGAGAGATCCCTTACAGGTTCGGATCGAGACGGCTGATCGAGTTCGCGAACTCGCTCAGCAGGAGTTTTCCCCTTGAGAGCAAGATGGGGCCGATCCTCGTTGTATTCCTTCTCCCAGCGTTTGATCTTGCGAGCTAGATCCTTCTTGTTGTGGAACGTTCTCCCTCGGTAGAACTCTT
>DATIZQ010000093.1:0-7522 GCA_035517015.1 Candidatus Acidiferrum sp.
GAAGCCGAAGCGCCGCGCGAAGGCTCGCCCTCGCTCGAAGCCGCGGCGTCCCGCACGTCGCGCGATTCGCCGGACGCGCGCCAAATCCCGCCTCCGTTAGTCGAAGGCTTTTCCCGGCAGCCATGCCCGATAGTACGCGACGCGCATAAGACCGAAGAACACGCCGCCCTCGCTCAGCTTTTCGGATTCCGGAAATCCAGCCTGGCTCATCAGCGAAAGAATCTTGTTCTCGGAATTGTCCTTCATACGTCGCGAATGGAGGTGTGCGCCAAAGCCGTGGTGGCCGCGCCCTTCCATGCTGGCAAAATCGAGCAGGTGGAGCGAGCCGCCTGGCCTGAGAACGCGCCGGACCTCGCGTAAAGTCTTTTCGCGGTTGCCCGCCTCGAGATGATGGAACATGAACGACGAGACGACCCGATCGAATGACTCGTCCGCGTAGGGCAATTCGTCGGCGAAGCCACGGTCGAGCTGCACGGCCGCTCCCGCCTTCTTGATTTTCTTTGCGGCGCGAGCCAGCGCCTTCGGATCCGGGTCGATGCCGACCACCTCTACCGGCGGATACCGCCGCTTGATCAGCGCGACCAGCGTTCCTGTGCCGCAGCCGATATCGAGAACGCGATCGCCGGGACGAAGATTGGCCTGCTCGAGCAGTTCCAGCCGTGCGGAGTCCGCCCCGAGCAGTTTGACCAGCGGGTCGTAGAACGGCAGCGCCCAGTCCTTCCCCGCTGCCGGAAGATAAACTCTCTGTGTGTCTTGCATTGTGCTTTTCTCCCCGGAATTGCCTCGGGCTGGGCCCTCTTCTGCTACGCAATATCTGATTCATTTCTTTCAGGCGGGATGCAGAAGCTTTCGCAGTTTCGCGGACGGATCGCTTTCCATCAGCGCCGATTTGATCCGAAACTCACAGAGCGCTTCAGATTTTCAATCACCTCGTACACGATCGGGCAGGTCGATGCGCGGCCAATCATAGCCATCGTGCGCGAAAGAAAGTCCGGCTCGTAGAGATATGGATATCCTCGGCAGTCCGCGGGACGGTCTTCGTAAACGCTGCAGCGGTTTTCTTTCAGGAAAGGACAAGGCGTGGTACGGGTCTGCCAGGGATTTCCGGGGTCGGCTTCATCCGTTCTCTCCAGATATCTCTCGACGAACTGCCGGCGGCTCATCCGGAGTCGCGCCGCGAAGCGAGCGACCTCCTGCTCCGAGAACGTGGGCTTGACCTCCCGACAGCAATTTGCGCACGAGGTGCAGTCGATTCCGGCCCAGACGCGCCCGGTTATCTCAAAGACGCGTTGGTCAATCTCCTTCGGATCCAGGTCGCATTGACCTTTGAGGAACTGTCGGAATCTCCAGTTTTCGTCTCCCTTTTTGCGGGAGAGGTCGCGTATTTGGACAAGATCGAAGCTCATGCTCGTCCTGAGGGTAGTTTCTTGACCTCATACACAAGCACAATTAAGCTGTTTCTTGCAACAATCGCTTGGAGACCATGGAAACCATTCAAATCACATTGCCGGACGGCGCCACCCGCGAGGTGCCGAGCGGCACCACCGCCGCGCAGATTGCGCAGCAGATTTCGCCGCGGCTCGCCAAGGAAGCGATCGTCGCTCGCACCAACGGCGAACTCGTCGACCTTTCGCGCCCGCTCGATCACAGCACCACGCTTTCGATTCTCACCGCGAAGGATCCCGACGCCGTGCAGGTGTTCCGCCACTCGGCCGCGCATCTGCTGGCCGCGGCGGTGCTGGAGCTCTTTCCCAACGTGAAGCTCGGCATCGGCCCGCCGATCGAGAACGGCTTCTTCTACGAATTCGTGCGCGACGAGCCGTTCACTCCCGAAGACCTCGCGAAAATCGAGGCGAAGATGCGCGAGCTTGCCGTGCAGGACATTCCCAACGAGCGCAAGATGATTCCGAAGCCGGAAGCCCTCGAGCTCTATCGCAAGTCGAAGCAGGAATTCAAATGCGAGCTGGTCGAGGAAAAAGCCAGCGAGCCGATGGTCTCGTTTTACACCACCGGCAAATTCATCGACTTCTGCCGCGGCCCGCACATTCCGTCGACCGGGCGCATCAAGGCGTTCAAGCTGATGAACGTCGCGGGCGCGTACTGGAAAGGCCAGGAAGGCAATCCGCAGATGCAGCGAATTTACGGCGTCTGCTTCGTCGAGCAGAAGGAGCTCGATGAATATCTGCACAAACTCGAGGAAGCGAAGCGGCGCGACCATCGCAAGCTCGGCCAGGAGCTCGATCTCTTCAGCATCGAAGAAGACGCCGGGCCGGGCCTGATCTTCTGGCACCCGAAGGGCGGCATCATCCGCCGGCAGATGGAGGACTGGCTGCGCGACGAGCTCGTGCGCCGCGGCTACGACCTGGTCTTCACACCGCACATCATGCGCCGTCACCTGTGGGAAATCAGCGGCCACACCGGATTCTACAAAGACAACATGTTCGGCCCGATGGAAGTCGAGAAGGACGACTACCAGCTGAAGCCGATGAATTGTCCCGGCCACATCCTGATTTACAAGTCGCGGCTCCGCAGCTATCGCGAACTGCCGGTCCGGCTCGCGGAGCTCGGTACCGTCTACCGCTACGAGCGCTCGGGCGTGCTGCACGGCCTGCTGCGCGTGCGCGGCTTCACGCAGGACGACGCGCACATCTTCTGCATGCCCGACCAGATCGAAAAGGAGATTCAGGATTGCGTCGAGTTCGCGTGGGAGGTGCTGCGCGTCTTCGGCTTCGACCGCTACGAGGTCGAACTCTCCGCGCGCGATCCGGAAAAGCCCGGCGACTACGCAGGCACCGTCGAAGAATGGGAGCGCGCCGAGGCGGCGCTGGTCGGCACGCTGAAGCGCATGAACGTCCCGTACAAATACATGCCGGGCGAAGCCGTTTTCTACGGCCCGAAAATCGACGTCAAGCTGGTCGACGCCATTGGCCGCCCGTGGCAACTCACCACCGTGCAGTTCGATTTCAATCTGCCGCGCCGCTTCAAGCTTGAATACGTCGGCGAAGACGGCTCGCGCCACCAGCCTCTGATGGTCCACCGCGCGCTGTGGGGCTCCGTCGAGCGCTTCTTCGGCGTCCTCATCGAGCACTACGCCGGCGCGTTCCCTGCGTGGCTGGCGCCGGTGCAAGCCTCGGTGCTGCCGGTCAGCGGAAAATTTGAGGACTACGCGAAGAAAGTCACCCAGCAGTTGCTCGACGCGGGCTTCCGCATCCATCACGACGACCGCAACGAGAAGCTGCAGGCCAAAATTCGCGACGCGCAGCTTCAGAAAATTCCTTACATGCTGATCCTCGGCGGCAAGGAAGCGGAAGCCGGCACCGTCTCCGTGCGCCATCGCTCGAAGGGCGATCTCGGTCCGCGCCCCGTCGAGCAATTCATCTCGGACCTGCGCGCCGAGATTGACTCTAAGCAAACTTAGGACGTGAGGGGGCAACTCGCTATGCCGAAGACAAGGCTCAGCCGATCCGCCTCTGCCCTCCTGTTTGTAACAGCGTTGTCAATCCCCACCCTATCTCTTGCCATCGGGCAAAAGGGCGGTGGGAATCGGAGTGAGGCGCCCGAGATGCTCATGGTAGAGGGGGGATTTCTCGCCATCGATACACCCAAGGGTTGGCTACGCTCGCAAGGTCCAGGTCTTGCATTTTTCCTCGAGAAAGGCAGTACGAGAAGCGAGGCTCAAGTCTGGATCTATATCGACCAGTACGTCGCCGGTTCAGGTGCGCAGGCAAAGAGTCTTCGCGATTTCGTTCGCTCGGACGTCGACGGCTTCAAGGAGAGATTCAAGAGCGGCGTGGCTCAAGAAGAGGCGGCACTGGACCTGCCCAAGGTGAAGAGTCAAGCTGCCGTGATCTCCTTTCGCAGCGGAGAGCAACACAACGCCTTTGAAGAAGTTATGTACATACAGGCGCCGGACCGCATTCTGACACTGGTGCTGAGCGCGAAGACCGAGCCAGCCTTTGCGAAAACTTTGCCTGTTTTCAGAGAGTTTGCGAGGTCGTATGGAGGAATGATCGTCCTTGCTCCCGAGAAACAACCGTAGGTCAGTCGAAGGTACGGTGACGCCTCTCCTCTCGCGGCGGAGCTTCATTTCAACCGCCGGCTTGGCGTTGGCTGGAAATATGCTCCCATCCCGCGGCACCTCCGGCGCCGACGACAGCGTTCCCTTCGCGCTCGATCACATTCTGCTTGGCATTGACGACCTCGACCGCGGCATCGCCCTCGTGGAAGAGCGCACCGGAGTCCGCGCCGTGTTTGGCGGAGTGCATCCGGGCCGCGGCACTCAGAACGCGCTTCTCCGCCTGGGCACGCGGCGCTATCTCGAAATCATCGCTCCCGACCCGAAGCAAGCCTCGCTCGTGGCCTATCCCGAGCTGCGCGAAATGCACGAGCCGCGCCTGCTCATATGGGCGGTGCATACCGACGACATCGCTGCCGTGGCGAAGAAGCTCGGGGACGCCGGCCTTGCGACGACAGGCCCGGAGGAAGGATCGCGTGCTCGCCCCGACGGGAAAATGCTTCACTGGCAGGCCCTCCGCTTGAAGGACGACCGCGGAGGCCTGCTGCCGTTCTTCATCGAATGGGGCCGCGATTCCGTGCATCCCTCCGTTGACGCGCCTGCCGGCTGCCTCCTCATTCGTTTCGATGGAGCAAGCAGCGATCCTGGCGAGCTTCGCGGCGTCTTCGCGCGCCTGGGCGTCGATATGGCGGTCGAACGAGGGGCCCGGCAGCAACTCCGGGCGCGCATCGCGGGGCCGAAGGAACCCGTGGACTTTTCCTCCTGAACGGCGTAAATGCTCTCTTGCAGCCTGGCGGCAAAGCCGTGCTATACTTTTTCCCCCGTCCTCCCGGACGGGCTTTTCTGTCTGGGGAGGCGGCCGGAAGGCGCGGCCGAAACGGGAATTCGGAGGTGGGTTTATCGCAGAGCGTGGTGGTGGTCCGGGTGGCCTTCGAGTAAACGAGCGCATTCGCGCTCGTGAAGTCCGCGTGGTTGACGAAGACGGTAATCAGCTCGGCGTCATGTCTCTTTTCGACGCCATGAAACGCGCCCGCGACTCCGGGCTGGATGTCGTCGAAATCTCGCCCACTGCCGTTCCGCCCGTTTGCAAGCTCGTCGATTACGGAAAGTTTCTCTACGAGCAGAACAAGAAGGCGCACGAGCAGAAGAAGCACCAGAAGAGCTCGCACATCAAGGAAGTGAAATTCCGGCCTTCCACGGCCGAACACGATTATCAGGTGCGCAAGAATCAGATCATTCGGTTCCTCGGCGAAGGTTACAAGGTGAAGGCCATGATCTTCCACCGCGGGCGCGAAATGGCGCACCAGGACGTGGGCCGCTCCAAGATGGAGCGCCTGCTGAAAGACATTACGGATCACGCCCAGGTGGAATTCGGGCCGCGCATGGAGGCGAACATCCTCCTCGCACTTCTCGCTCCGAAGAAGGGCGCGGCCGCGGCTCCCGTGCGGGCCGCCGGCCAGGCTTGAGCCCGGGGCGGATGCGCCGTCGAACCGCGAATTCCAGATAGAAGAGGACATTGTGACGAAGAACAAGAAAGCGAAATTGAAGACGCACCGCGGCGCCGCCAAGCGCTTCAAGATTACGTCGACCGGCAAAGTCATGCGCTGGCACTCCGGCAAGCGCCACTTGCTCGGGACGAAGTTGCCGCGCCGCCAGCGGAAGCTGGCCGGCGACGTCGAGGTGAATCCCGCGGACGTGCCGAACGTGCGCCGCGCATTGCCCTACGGCATTTAGGGTTCTCGGATTCCAAACGGCGGGGATGTTTTGTGGGTCGTGGCTTTAGCCACGACGTTGGGCGTTAAGAAGATGGGGCGGCTCTAGCCGCTGAAGTACGGTTTCCAGTTCTTTTTCAAGCCTGGCAGAGCGTAACCCGCCGCGGCGGGCCTGCCGGTTTACCCTGAGTCCGCAGCATGCGGGCGAAGGGTTGCCCTAGTCCGCAGCATGCGGGCGAAGGGCTTGCGAGCTGATTTTCAGCTTGCATCACTCCCGCGTAGGTTTCGCGAGAGCCTTATGAACGCGCCGCGGAGATTTGCGCAGTTAGCCGTGCCATTCCGGCTCGCCGGGTGGCGCCGCTTCTCCGCGTTTTCTCCGCGCAGCATCACCGGGTTCCGAACTCAGAACAGGAGAACACCGCAATGGCTCGCGTAAAACGTGGTACCAAGCGCCGCGCCCGGCGCAAGAAGCTGCTCAAGCACGCCAAGGGATTTTTCCTCACCAAGGGGAAGCTCTACCGGTCGGCGAAGGAGGCGGTGAACCGCTCGCTGCGCTACAGCTATCGCGACCGCCGCAATCGCAAACGCGATTTCCGCACGCTGTGGATTCAGCGCATCGGCGCGGCCGCCCGCAACAACGGCACGACGTACAGCCAGTTGATTCATGGCTTGAAGCTCGGCGGCATCGACATCGACCGCAAGATTCTCGCGGATATGGCCGTGCGCGACGCCGAAGGCTTTGCCGCGCTGGCCGCCTCCGCAAAGCAGCATCTGGCGAACGCGCCCGCGGCCCCGCGCCCGGCCGCCTAGCGTGCTTTGATTTTTCCCGTGGGGGCACGGCATGCCGTGCCCGTTGGCTCGTGTGCAATGTCCGAGAAATCCATTCCTGAGCAAACGTTGGCCGAGCTGGGTGCCACGACACCCGAACGCGTGGTCGCGCGATTCGCCGAAGTTCGCGAGCGCTTCGAGAACCAAGCTAGCGGTCACGCTTCAGATCCTGAACGGTGGCGAGTTTTCGTCCTGTCGTGGACAGGCCGCAAGTCCGGCGTGCTCTCGCTCATCACCGACAATTGGCTCAAGCCCGCTTCGCCCGACCTCAAGCGCGTCGTCGGCCAGGAGCTGAACAAGCTCAAGGCGCATGTCGAGTCCGTCCTTGCCGAGCGCGAAGCCGCCATGAAAGCTTCCGCCGAGCAATCGGCCGCCGCCCGCGACAAAATCGACCTCTCGCTTCCTGGCATCGAGCGCGAACTCGGCACGCGCCACTTGGTTCGCCAGACGTTCGAGGAACTGCAGCGCATCTTCCTTTCGATCGGCTTCAGCGTCGTCGAAGGCCCGGAAATCGAGACACCCTACTACAATTTCGAGGCGCTCAATATTCCCGAGCACCATCCCGCGCGCGACAATATGGATACGTTTTACATGGCCGCGCCCTTTGCACAAGGCGCTCAGGGTAAACCGGGCGCCGCACCGCTCTTATTGCGCACGCACACTTCGCCGATGCAAGTGCGCGCCATGGAAAAGCAACAGCCGCCCGTACGCATCATTGTTCCCGGAAAAGTTTATCGCCGCGATAATCCCGACGCGACGCACGGTTACATGTTCCACCAGATCGAAGGGCTGGCCGTCGACACGGACATCACCTTCGCCGACTTCAAAGGCACCGTCGAATATTTCGTGCGCGAGTTTCTCGGCCCGCAGGCGAAGACGCGCTTGCGCCCGAGTTATTTCCCGTTCACCGAGCCTTCCGCTGAAGTGGACGCCACCTGCCACGTGTGCAACGGCAACGGCTGCCGCA
>DATIZQ010000094.1:0-3233 GCA_035517015.1 Candidatus Acidiferrum sp.
CGAACCTGATCGCCCTGACCACCGGCACGGCCACGTTCACCATGACCCGCGACGCCAACAACTCGTTCACGATGCTCATTCAGAAGATGGGTTTCAACGTCGCCGAACTCGGAAACACGGACGGGATCGTGACGCTCCAGATCACGGGCGTGCAACTCTACGACCCCACCAACGGGCTGGTGACCATGACGGTCACGACGCCGCTACAGGGCATCTGCCAATAGGAGTTTGGAATGGAAACCGAAAAGAAAATAGGCTTCGACGCCTCGAAGCCCTTTGTCGTGCCGATCCTGTCGGGCGGTGAGAAGAGCTGCGAGGTGCGGTTCCCTTCGGACGAGGAGTGGTGCGCGTGGGCGCGAGCGCAACGCACGGTGCGGCATTTTCTCGGACGCGGGAAATCGCAGAGCGAGGATGTGGATCTGCCGAAGATCAACGCGGAGTTGTTCGCCAAGATCCGCACGGACAAAGACGGTCCCGAGTTCGACGACGCTGAGGCCGGCATGGTGATCGGCCGCATCGAACGGTGCGCCGTGGCCAGCGTGGAGCGCGAAGGGATCAACTACCGGATCGAGATGAAAGTCCCCGGAGCGCGCGTGGTTCACGTGCTACGGATGCCGACCGCAAAGGAGATGCAGGACCACGAGCGGGGCTCGACGAGCGTTGTAGCCGCGCGGCGGTCCGTCGAGACGCGTGCGTTTCTGGAGCCGAGCGGCGCGCTTTACGACAAGCTGCACATCTCGCACGATGGCTACGCGGGCGCGGTGCCGATCGTGCACAAGTCGGCGGCGGTGTCCGAGGTGATCGCGCAACTGGCAATCGAGGCCGACGAAGACTCGGAATAGCCGCGCCCGGCGACTGGCCGGATGAGCCGGGCGTTCGCTTCCTGATCCGGTCAGTGTTGAGCCAGGCCACCCTGTGCGGGCCTGAAGAAGAGTGCCCCGACCGTGTGTTCCGATGTCGGAAGTGCGGCTATTCGGCGCAGACCGAATTGGATGGCTGCCCCGCCTGCGGCGCAGACTGGAAAACAATCGATGTCAGCCATGGGCCGGGCTGCCCGAAGAACCTGCTCGAAGAGGGAATGGATACTCCGAACGGCGCTCTGGTGCGCCGGTGTTTCCGAATTCTCAACGCGAAGAGCATCGGGCTGACGATCACGCTCGCGGATATCACCGAGGAAGAGTTCCGGGTTGTAGAGTTGATCGAGGCCGAGCGGCAGGAGCAGATCAGGGGTGGAAACGCGGGCTTGCGGTAATGCTTGCCATCACGGATGTTAGCAATCAATGCGTTGAGTGCAACGGTTGATACTATAGACGGCTGGAATGATATCCGACGACCTTCTCGATCTGGCCCAGATCATCGCGTGTAGAACGCCCGGGTTCTTAGACAGGAGAGGACCGGGGAAGGATAAAGGGAACGGAGCGACGGACGCCTTCCTCGCAGAACTCAACAGCGCCGCCAGTGAACGATGGCCGAGCGCCTGCGTTCAGCAAGAGCGCGCATTTCCTGGAGCAAAGTACTCGTTTGATTTTTTCATTCCATCCGAACAGACCGCTATTGAGATTGCACTTTCCCTTCGAAACGTGGTCACGGAGTTCGAGAAGGACATCTTCAAAGCGATTCTAGCCAAAGACGGCGGGAAGGACGTAAGACGATTGATCTTGGTCGGTAAACACGGTGCCGTCAAGCGGCTAGCCGGTGCCGGCCCAAAAGCGATCGTCGGATGGGTCGCGCGCACTCAGGGCATAGAAGTCCACATCAAAGATCTTGGCCGACCGGATCTCGCGGCATGCTCCATCGGTTGATCAGAAAGAAGCTTGGAATGGATGTTTTAGTCCCGAGATCTACCCTTCAGTGCTTCGGCAATATGAATGCGGCTGATGTGGGCTGGGGCGCAGCGCTGCTGGCACCGAGGAAGAAGGCACCCGAGGTAGGCGGCGTGTACAGGAGTGCAGGGCCATCTGAACCTTTGGATAAAGCCTCCTGAAATTCCAGCAAGTTCTTGAGGTCGTCTGAAGCCTCGGACATCCGCTTCCATCCTTCCTCCAAAAGCGAACACGTCGCGCGGAAATCATTTCTTAGCTGTTCTGCAGCTACAACGAAGTGTGAACGCGTGAACCCGTACATTACAGAGGTCCAGCGCCGATAGTCATCTATATGTTCCGGCTTTGGAATCAGTCGTCTCCGATGATCATCCTTTGGCATCGCCAGGATCGCATCGTGTAGCAGGTTCCGGTACTGTCTTAGGCGACCGTCGATTAACTGCTCGAGGCGTGCAGAGGAAACCGAAGACGGACGGCGTTTTAGCGCGGTGTAATAGGCGGCGAACTGGTTCAAAAGCTTAACGCCAATTTCGGCACCTCGCTGCACTGCTGCGTAAAGTTCTTCGAGAAAACGGAATTCTTCGTGTCGGGAGTAGATCTTCTGGCGGGCGCGGGCTAACGAAGCGTACGTGGAATAGCTCGCGATCGCAATGTCCTCAAGCTGGGCATCGACCCCGTTTCTGAACCATATCGAGTTGCTCGATCGCAACGGAAAAACGTACAGTTGCCAGAACGTCTCATAGTGGGGAACCAAGAGCTTCATGTGGCCCCAGTGGTCTCGCTCAAGCTTGTCCCCCGCTCTTGCGAGCGTCGGCAATTTCATTCGCCCTTTCATATTCGATTAGTTTAATTTTCTCAGACTTCGATCTGTGCGGGTTAATCATGGCCCGGTTCCAAACCGTCCTCAAAAGCGCCCGCTTCGTCTACTCGCCATACACCGCGACCGAGATGCAGGGCTTCGCGCAGGTGCTGGCGGATTCCATCCGGGCGCGCATTCAGAGCGGGCGGAACATCTACGACCAGGCGGCCGCGCCGCTGAAGCCCGGACTGGCAGGCCGGCGAGGTTATCCCGACTACAAGTCGGCGCGTGGTTTGCGGCCTGTCCGTGATTGGACCTGGAGCGGGCACACGCTACGATGCCTCAAGGTTCTTACCGCAAACGAGAATCGCGCGGCCATCGGGTTTCTCGACGAAACACTCCCTGGCCGGCGAATGACGGCTTCACAGATCGCCGCTTTCAACAATCGGCGTGAGGCGCAGTGGGGCGTCTCGCCGCGCGACCGCCAGGCGGTTCTCGCCGCGTTCCAGGCCCGTCCCATCGTGATGCTCAAGGCAGCGTGAAATGGCAGATCAAGCCGAACGCGTAATCCTCGAAGCCGAGGAGACTCCGGTACTCGAATCGGTCGGCAGGGC
>DATIZQ010000095.1:0-38746 GCA_035517015.1 Candidatus Acidiferrum sp.
TGCGGGCGGTGCGCGCGCAACTGAAGGATCTGGCGGAGAAGGCGCCGAAGGGCGCTCTTGCAGATGCGATTGCGGCGCTCGACAAGAAGGTGGCGGAGTTCGAAGGAGCGGCGCAGCGATTCGGGCGAGGAGCTGCGGCTCAGCCGAGCTTCGCGAGATTGAACGGGGAATTCGGGCAATTGCTGTCGTTCGTCGAAAGCGCGGACACGCCGCCGACTGAGCCGGCGCAAAAGGCCTTCGCGACCACGCAGAGTTCGGCTGCGGCGTTGGCGAAGAGCTGGAGCGAGGTGAAATCGAAGGATGTCGCCGCGCTGAACGAGCAGCTTCGAAAGGCCAATCTGCCTCCGATCAATCTGGCGGCAGCGGTCGCACCCGAGTCCGAGACGGCGGGCGAAGACGAGCCGTGAGCGCGAGGCTTCGAGCGAGTGCCGATCGATATCGATTCTGCGATGAAGGCGGCTATTTCAGCGTAGCTTGTCGATTTTAGCGGCGAGGATGAAATCGCTTTCGGTGAGGCCGTCGATCTTGTGCGTCCACGTGGTGATTTCGGCCTTGCCCCACGCGAGCAAAATATCGGGGTGATGTCCCTGCTCCTCGGCGACGTTCCCGACTTTATTCACGAACGCCAGCGCCTGCTTGAAGTCCGGAAACGTGAACGTCCGCACGATGTGGTGCCCGTTCACGACCCTCCACTGGGGAACTTCCTTCGCGAGCGCATCGAGTTCCTTGCCCGCGAGCGGAGGCACTCCTCCTTTGCAGGGCACGCAGGTCTTGCCGGCGAGATCGGACATGACGTTCCTCCTGAGCGAATTCTATCGGAATCGAAAGGCGTCCGGCCAGCAAGGAGTGTGTCGGCTGATCTGTTCAACTCCTGCTGAACGATTCACGATGGGCGGCGACGTAATCGCGGACGAAAGCGGCGAACGCCTTCTCGAGCTTGACGACGATCGGCCCGGGCGCGGAGGCGATCTTCCGGCCGGTGATTTCGCCCACGGCGATCATGCTGCGGTTCGTCGAAGAGATGAAGACCTCGTCGGCGGCATAGAGATCGTTGGGGAGCAGGACGCGCTCTTCGACCGGCACGCCCGCGGCGGTGCCGATCTCGAGCAGCACGCTTCGGGTGATGCCTTCGAGGCATCCGGAGCTGAGCGGCGGCGTGGAGACGCGGCCGCCACGTGCGCAGAAGATGTTCGCGGCGGTGCACTCGGCCACTTCGCCTCGTTCGTTGAGCAGCACAACTTCGTCGCAACCGGCCTGCTGCGCTTCGTAGAGATTCCAGACATTGTTGAGCCACGAAGTGACTTTCACACCGGCGAGCGGGGAGGCCGCGTGGCGTCCGTGCTCGCGCAGGCCGAGGCGGGCAGGCTCGCGGTACGAAGGCAAATCGGCGGAATACAAAATCAAATCGACTGGTGGGAACTTCTCGTCGCTGCGCCAGAAGCCGATCTGGTTGTAGACGGCATAGATGCGCGCGCATCCCTCGCGCACGTGATTCGCGCGCAGGACCTCATGCAATTGCGCGCGAACGGCCTCTGCTTGAAACGGAAACGGGCAGTGGGTGCGTGCGGCGTCGCGTTCGAGGCGTTTCCAATGGCGCTCGAAGGCGAAGGGAATGCCCTCGAAGATTCGAACCGTGGTAAACAGGCCCCAGCCGTTGAGCAGGCCCGCCTGCCCGGGCGAGAGCCGCACTTGGTCGATGGGCAACACGCGGTCATTGTGAAACACGAAGCGATGGATCATTGCGACCCTCGAAAACGGAACGTATTCTAGCGCAGAAACGCGCCGGGCGAGCCTTGCGAAGCCATTCGGCAGTGGGACCCGTAGCGAGGTAGGTCAAGTGGAAGTGACCGTGATAACCTCTCGAAGATCGGAGACGCAGCGTGCCGATTGATCCACCGAGTCGGATGAGTTTCCCGCTTAACAGAGGAAGCCTGATTCTTCTCCTGACTCTTGCCCTGTGCGCCTTCCGTACATCGGCACAGCAGCTACCCGAGCCGTTTTCAAATCCCCCAAGTTTGTTCAGCGCGGAAGACGACAAGTTTCCGCACGCTGTAGCCCTGCCGGACTGCGTCCGTCAGTCATTAGCCAGCGACAAGGACGTAACCATAAGACTCGAACACCAACATCTCTCTCCTGAGCAACTTCCTGCGGATTGGTTTACTGCCTCCGAGCAGGACTTCGGGCACGGGAATGGAGCTTACCTGGTTGTTATGGGTGCGAGCGTCATGAGGGGCGCCAACATCAACCCTTTCTGGATATTTCGGCAATCTCCGAAGGCGTGTGACTTGCTGCTGTCCGTTGGAGCCCATGACGTCAAGGTCCTCGGTACGAGGACAAACGGTCTGCCAGATCTCAAGACCGATGCCATGACCGCAGTGTATTACTTCGAGAACCGATACACGTTTGATGGACGCAAGTACGAGGTCGTGGAGCGGAGATCTCAACCGATTGGCGTGGAGATTCCGCGGAACCTCTCGCGTTTCGCGACCAGGAAACCTCTCGTTCAGGCGGTCGGGCAGAATCCTGAACCGATCCTTTCCGAAGCTCGCGCTTGGTTGTGGCGGCGATGGCTGCTTCGAAGACAGTCCGACCTGAAGGTTACGCTTCACTCCAAGGAAGGAGACGAGACAACGACAACGTACTTCATGCGTAGGACCGATGACCATCTGGAGGTGATTATTCAGGTTCACAGAATCCTTGCTGACCGCGCCCCGCACTCTGGCGCGCGCCGTCCACTTGTTGAGGATGAGATCCTTGTCGCGACAGATATCGAGAGACGGCTGGCTCTGGAGGGGAACCTGGAGCGCAGGACTAAGCTGCCGGCAGATCAGGGAGCATCGCCGGACTCGTACGAACTCCATTTCAGCGACGAGTCAGGGAACAACGTGGCTGTTCTCTGAACCTGAGAAACTGTGTTACGAACGCAGCGGATCTACGAGTGAAATTCGGGGCGAATGCGGATAGAATGGCGGGTCTTGGAGTCGGGGCGTGGACTGGTGACTGTTGAAGCTTTCTCGCGAGGGTCCGTAGCGCAATTTCGACCATGCTTTTTTAGAAACGGAATAGACGAATGATTGTAGGTGTGCCAAGAGAGAGTTTTCCGGGCGAGCGGCGCGTGTCGCTGGTTCCCAGCGTGATTCCCATTCTCAAGAAGGCCGGGCTGGAAGTAGTCGTGGAGAAGAGTGCGGGAATCGAGGCGGGCTATCCGGATCAGGAATACGTGGCGAAGGGCGGGAAGATTCTAAGCAGCCGCGCTGAGGTCTTCGGCACCGCCGACATCATCGTGCAGGTGTTGTGCCACGGGTCGAACGACAGGACCGGCGAGGCGGACGTTCCCCTCTATCGCCGCGACCAGCTTCTGATCGGCTTTCTGCGGCCGCTGGGCACGCTGAACACAATCGAGGATATCGCGCACGCGGGTGTGACGTCGTTCAGCGTGGAGCTGATGCCGCGAACGACGCGCGCGCAAAGCATGGACGCACTTTCGTCGATGGGAACGATTTGCGGCTACAAGGCAGTGCTGATCGCCGCCGACACACTGCCGCGGCTTTTTCCGATGCTCACGACAGCAGCGGGGACCATCACGCCCGGCCGCGTGCTGGTGATCGGAGCGGGCGTCGCGGGCCTGCAGGCGATTGCGACCGCGAGACGGCTTGGCGCGGTGACGTCCGCATATGACTTGCGTCCGGCGGCGAAGGAACAGGTGCAGAGCCTGGGCGGGAGATTCGTCGAACTGCCGATTGAGGCGAAGGATGCGGAGGACGCGGGCGGCTATGCGCGAGCGCAAGACGAATCCTTCTACAATCGCCAGCGCGAACTGCTGGGCCGCGTGGTGGCGGAGAACGACGTGGTGATCACAGCAGCCGTGATTCCGGGCAAGCAATCGCCCATCCTCGTTACGAAGGAGATGGTGACGCACATGGCGCCGGGCTCCGTGATTGTGGACCTGGCGGCGGAGCGCGGCGGGAACTGCGAACTCACGAAGATGGGCGAAAAAGTGGTGGAGCACGGCGTTACGATCATCGGCTGGCTGAACCTGGCGAGCAGCGTGCCGTATCACGCGAGCCAAATGTACGCGCGGAACGTGACTTCGTTTCTCACGCACATCGTGAAGGATGGAAAGCCGCAGCTCGACATGAGCGACGAAATCACCCGCAGCACGCTCGTGACGCGGGGCGGGGAAGTGGTGAACCCGCGCGTGCGGGAGTTCTTTGCTTTGCCGGCTCTGGCGGCGCAAACGTAGGAGGGGCGAATGCCATCGGACTTCATCTCAAATCTCTTTGTGTTCATCCTCGCGGGATTCGTGGGATTCGAAGTGATCAAGCGGGTTTCGCCCCTGCTGCACACGCCGTTGATGTCGCTGACGAACGCGCTGGATGCGATCGTGGTGGTAGCGGCAATCATCATCGCGGGCCGGCATGAGACGACCCTCTCCACGGTGCTTGGCGTGATCGCGGTGGCGGCGTCGTTCAGCAACATGGTCGGCGGGTTCCTGATCACAGACCGGATGCTGCGGATGTTCAAAACGGGCAAGTCCAAGAAATCATGAACTCCTTCTCTCCGACGCAGCTCATCGACTTCACCTACCTTGTCGCGGCCGTACTGTTCATTCTGTCGCTCAAGTGGCTGAGCTCGCCCGTCACGGCCAGGCACGGGGTGCTGGCGGGCGAGATCGGGGCCGCGCTCGCGGTGTGCGCGACGCTCTTCGACCCCGAATTGGTGCAGTACAAGTGGATCGTCGTTGCACTCATCGTCGGCGCAGGCATTGGCATCCCGCTCGGTATGGTGCGCATGACGGCGGTGCCGCAGCGGACCGCGCTGAGCCACGCTTTCGGCGCGCTCTCAGCGACGATGATCGGAATCGCCGAGTATTACGTGCGCGCGCCTCACGTGACCAAGTTCGGGATGGTGGAGATTGGGCTCGAAGTGATCATCGGCTCGCTGACGTTCACGGGCAGCTTGATCGCGGCCGGAAAGCTGCAGGAAATCCTGCCGCAGCGCCCCATCACGTACCGCGGGCAGAACATCGTGAGCCTTTCGGTGCTCGGTACGGCCATCGTGATCGCGCTCATCCTGACGGTGCATCCGGAATACACGCACCTGTTTCCGGCGATGGTCGCGGTAGCGCTCTTCTTCGGCGTTCTGCTGGTGACGCCGATCGGCGGGGCCGACATGCCAACCGTGATCTCGCTGCTGAATTCCTACGCCGGCCTCTCGGCGGCGCTGCTGGGATTCGTGCTCAATAGCAGGGTACTGGTGGTGGCGGGCGCGCTCGACGGGTCGTCCGGATTCATTCTGTCGGTGATCATGTGCAAGGCGATGAACCGGTCGTTCACGAACGTGATGTTCGGCGCGTTCGGGCAGGTGCAGGCGAAGGCGGCCGGCACGACCGAGGACAAGACGGTTCGCAGCGCGACCGCGGAAGAAGCGGCCGCCATCCTGGCGAGCGCGAGCAAGGTGGTGATCGTGCCGGGCTATGGAATGGCCGTGGCGCAGGCGCAGCATAAGGTGCGCGAACTGTTCGACGTGCTGACGAAGCGCGGAGTGGACGTGAAATTCGGAATCCATCCCGTCGCGGGCCGGATGCCGGGGCACATGAACGTGCTGCTGGCCGAGGCGGATATTCCGTACGACCGGCTGATGGACATGGACAACGTCAACTCGGATTTGCCGCAAACGGATGTTGCGCTGGTGATCGGGGCGAACGACGTGACGAATCCGGCGGCGCGCACGGACGCGGGCAGCCCGATCTACGGAATGCCCATTATCGACGTGGACAAAGCGCACACCGTGATGGTGATCAAGCGGAGCTTGAGCCCCGGGTTCGCCGGAATCGACAACCCGCTCTATTACATGAACCAGACGTTGATGCTTTTTGGAGATGCGAAGGCGTTCGTGGGCGACATCGTGCGAGAGCTGGGCGGCGTAGCGCACTGACGACGCGGGTTCACGCGGCCTGAGCGGGACACCCAAACGGCTAAACGCCTCCGGTCCTTATCGGGTCCGGTGTTTCTTGTATTGACATAGGCCCTCCCGCCGCCTAAATTTGTGGCGTTGGCTGAGGGAGGGATCTTTGCGATTTTGTGGCCGTTGCCTTCTGATCGCGCTCATCTCGACCGGGATGTTGAACCTTCCGATTCAAGCTGCAGACAAGCCCTTTGGCACCATCGCCCTCGCGGACCAGGCACATGTAGGCACAGCGGACGCCGCGACCGGCGCTACGGTATACCCGGGTGATAGGGTCGACACGCTGGCGGGCGGAAGCCTGCGCCTGCGAGTGGGCACGGGGCAGTTCTACCTGCTTTCGTCGAGCGCCGCCAACCTCAGTCAGGCTGGGGACGTGCTGCGCGCGTCCGTGGTCCACGGAACGGCGGGATTCTCGTCGCTCACAGCGCGGGAGTTTGAGCTCGAAACCCCGGAGGGAGTCATCCACGCGGCAAACGGCCTGCCGGCCTACGGCCAAGTGACGATCGCTGGTCCGAAGGATCTCGTTGTTTCCGCCTACCGCGGAGATCTGATTCTGGAGCGAGACGGGCAACAACTGTTGGTCGAAGCCGGGAAGTCGTATGATGTGTCGCTGGTCGCGGACGCCGACGCTACCCCCCCGCAAGGGCAGGCGGGAGTGCACCCGGGCTATCACGACCACCTTGTCTGGAAGGCCATCATCATCGGCGGGGCCGCGCTGACTGGCTATTTGCTGTGGCGCCACTTCTCAGAAAGTCAAACTAATCCGAACTGAACGCAGCCATCTCCCCGGCTGCTAGAGATCCCATTTCATTCGCATCTCGATCACGCAGGTGTGTGCGCTAGAGCAGGTGTGAAACAAACGGAAGCAGGACGCTCGGATTCCAGGGGCCGGGACTGGGCGTCCAGCCGCGCGTGAGCTCATCGGCCAGCGTCAACGCGATCAGGATCGCGAGCCAGAAAATACCCGCAATAATGACGATTCTCGTCATGCCGGAGCTGTACTTCACGTGCATGAAGAACAGGACGACGAGCAGCATCTTCGTGACGGCGATAGCAAGCGCTGCGACGGTGTTGAACACTCCCAAGTCGATGTAGGCGACGCCGGTGGTGAGGCCGGTGAGGAGCAGCAGCGCCACGAAGACGGCGGCATAGGTTTTGACGGGGACGACGTGCTCGGACATCAGTGTCCTCCCGTGGAGTATCGCCCGCCAATCAAGTAGAGGAGCGGGAAAAGGTAAATCCAAATGATATCGACGAAGTGCCAGTAGAGCCCGCTGATCTCCAGCGGGGCGTAGTATCGCGGCGAAAAGCGGCCGCGCGCCGTCATGATCACTAGCACAGTGAGAATCCCCAAGCCGACAACCATGTGCAGCGCGTGCAGTCCCGTCATGAAGAAATAGAAAACCATGAACATCTGGACCTCGGGCGCGTTCGCGCCCCACGCGGAGCGATAGTCGAATCCGAATCCCGGGACGATGTGCTCGAGATAGTCGTGATACCACTCGAAGCGAAGCTTGACGCCGATGAAGACGAGGCCGAGGAGCATCGTGAGGAGGAGAAATGTGATGACCGTGGCCTTGCTCTTCCCGGTTTGCGCGGAGTGGATCGCGAGCGCCATCGTCAAGCTGCTGCCGATGAGCACAGCCGTGTTGGTCGCGCCGAACTTCACTTCCAGCAGGTGGCTGCCGATTTCGAATGCGGCGGGGTGAAGAGAACGGTAGATCGCATACGCGGCGAAGAGCCCGCCGAAGAACATGATTTCGGTGACGAGGAAGGTCCACATGGCGAGGGTGCCGGCCTCGCGCTGCTGGGCCGGATCCTCGAACTGGTGCGCTAGCTCGGGCCCGTGAGCGCGATCGAGGTGGGAAGGAGCAGCCATCTCAGCCACGTGTCACCGCCGCTGTCCCGGGATAGTTGTAGGGCTCTTCGGTCACGACCGGAATCTCCTCGAAGTTTTCGGTCGGGGGCGGCGAAGGCGTTTGCCATTCGAGGCCCTTCGCGCCCCAGGGATTGGGTCCGGCGATCGGGCCGTAGCGCATCGACCAGACCAAGTAGATCAACGGAATCAGATAACCGACGCCGAGAATCGACGCTCCCGCGGACGACATCACGTTGAGCACCTGAAACTCCGGAGGGTAAACCGCGTAGCGCCTCGGCATTCCGAGATAGCCGAGCATGAACTGCGGGAAAAAGGTGAGGTTGAATCCCACGAAAATCACGAGCGCTGCGAAACGCGCCCAACCGTCGGGGTACAGGCGCCCGGTAATCTTCGGCCACCAGAAATGAATGCCTCCGAGATATGCCATCACCGCGCCGCCGACCATAATGTAGTGGAAGTGCGCGACGATGAAATAGGTGCCGTTCAGATGGACGTCCGTGGCGAGCGATGCGAGGAAGAGTCCCGTGAGGCCGCCCATCGTGAACAGGCCGATGAACCCGAGGGCGTAGAGCATGGGCGCATCGTAGGAAATCGAGCCTTTATGAAGGGTGGCCGTCCAGTTGAACACTTTGATGGCCGAGGGGATCGCGACCAGGAAGCTCAGCACCGAGAAAACCAGGCCGGCGTAGATCGACTGGCCGGTGACAAACATGTGATGGCCCCAGACCAGGAAACTCAGCACAGCGATCGCCATGCTGGAGAACGCGATGAAGCTGTAGCCGAAGATCTTCTTTTTCGAGAAACACGGGATGAGTTCGCTGACGACGCCCATTCCGGGCAGAATCATGATGTACACGGCCGGGTGCGAATAGAACCAGAACAGGTGCTGGAAGAGCAGGGGATCGCCGCCAACCGCGGGATCGAAAATGCCGACGTGGAAGATCCGCTCAAGTCCCACGAGAAACAAGGTGATCGCCACCACCGGTGTGCCAAGGATGAAAATCACGCTCGTCGCGTAGATCGCCCACAGGAAGAGCGGCATGCGGAACCACGTCATCCCCGGAGCGCGCATTTTGTGGATGGTGACGATGAAGTTGAGCCCGGTGAGGATGGACGAAAATCCGTTGATGAAGATTCCGAGCACTGCGGCGATCACGTGCGTGTGAGCGAACGTAGTGCTGTACGGCGTGTAGAAGGTCCAGCCGGTATCGATGCCGCCATTCAGGATGGCGTACAGCAAGAAAAGGGCGCCGGTGATGTAGAGGTACCAGCTGAGCAGGTTGAGGCGCGGAAACGCGAGGTCGCGCGCGCCGATCATCATGGGGACCAGGAAGTTTCCGAGGACCGCAGGGATCGACGGAATCAGGAAAAAGAAGACCATCACGATGCCGTGAGTGGAAAAGAGCTTGTTATACGTCTCGGGCTGAACGAGGGTTCCCTGGGGCTCGATCAGATGAATCCGCATGAGCACGGCCGCGGCGCCGCCGACGAAGAACATGAACGTAATCGACGCCAGATAGAGCAGCGCGATCCGCTTGTGGTCCGTCGTGAGCAGCCACGACTTGATTCCGTAGGTCGCGTTCAAGTAATTGACGCCGGAACCAGGCGGCGTTTGGTGGACGTCCACAACTGCGGTGCTCATTTGCTCGCGGTCCTTTCTTGCGTTCCGAGCGACTTCACATAGGCGATCAGCTGCAACACCTGCTCCTCGTCCACCTGGCCTTTGAAGGTCGGCATGATCGGAGGATACTTGGGCAGCAGCACGGAATTTGGATTGACGATGGCCTCGCGCATCAGGGCTTCATCGACGATGCGGGTCGAGCCGTCCTTCAAGGTCTCTGGTTTGCCATAGATTCCGAGCAGCGAAGGCGCTCGCCCGGTGTTGTCGGTCGCATGGCAGGACCCGCAACCGAGCTGCGTGAACAGTCGCTCGCCGGCGCTGGCCATGGATTCGGTTTTCGCGGCGCCCGCCAGCCACGCAGCGTAGTCGGTGGGAGTCATCACATACACCCACCCGATCATTTCGGAATGTTCCGCTCCGCAATACTGGGCGCAGAAGAGATGGTACGTTCCCACCTTGGTCGCCTGGAACCAGAGGGACGTGTAGCGGCCCGGCAGCACGTCCTTCTTCACGCGGAACGCCGGAATGTAGAAGTCGTGAATGACGTCTTGCGACGTCATGGTCAGCTTGATCGGCTCGTTGACCGGCACATGCATCTCGTCGATCTCACGCGGGCCTTCCGGATGCTGGACGTGCCACATCCACTGCTTGCCGATGACGAAAATCTCGGTCGATGCGGCGGGAGGGCGGGAATTCCGGACGTAGAGCGCGGACGACCAGATGAAAAGGCCGACGCAGATCACCGCGGGGATGATCGTCCACGTCAGCTCCAGCGGAAGGCTTCCTTCGATCTGTTCCGGCTGGTCGTCATCCGACTGGCGGCGATACTTGATCATGAAAAAGAAAATGCACAGGAAGATGACCACGGTGAAGAACAGCGTGATCGCGGTCAGCGTGAAATGCAGGCGATCCACGTTTTCGGCAATCGTCGAAGCTGCAGGCGGCCGAATGGGAACCAGCGCCACAGCGGCAGCAAGGTGCAAACCGGATTGAATCAGTCCCGTCATGACACTCCCGTAAGCAAAACTCTCATCCGCATCGGCCGCCTCACGCGTGCTTCTGGGGCAGCGCGTAGTGCTCGCGGCGGCTCAGAATAAAGATCAGCCCTCCGACCACGAGAATCGTCAATGCGCCCGCGATCTGGATCACGCGCGAAATAATCAGGCCGTATTTTCCTGTGTTCGGGTCGTAGTGGTAGCAGAACAGTAGGATCGCGTCGACGGGAGAACCGATTTTCCCTTCCGACGCGTCGACCAATCCGAGCCGCAAATCACGCTCGGGATACTTGATGCCGTAAAAGTAGCGCGAGATTTTGCCTTCGCGTGTGAGCAGCATGATCGCGCTCGCGTGAGCGAACTGCTGCGACTCCGGATCGTACGCGTAGCGGAATCCGACGGCGCTCGCGAGCTGCTTGATCTGCGGCTCGGCGCCCGTCAGGAAGTGCCAGCCTTCTGCGCCACCGGGACGGCCGTAGAGTCCCGTGTACAACTCGTGTTTTGCCGAAGCGAGCGCGGACCTTTCGGTGGGGTCGATGCTCACGGTTATGACCTCGTAGTCCTTGCCGAGATCGAGAGAGATGTCCTTGAGGCTCTGCTCGAGACCGTTGAGTACCTGAGTGCAGAGCATCGGGCAGTTGTAGTAGACGAGCGAAAGGACCACGGGCTTACTGCCGAAGAATTGCCGGAGCTCTACTGGCCTTCCCTTTTCGTCGTTGAACGTCAGGTCCAGCGGGACCGATTCGTTGAGCTTTTGGTCGATGCCGACATCCTTGAGGAGTTCAGGGCGCACGCCGATATTCTGTATCGGGCCGGCTAACTGAGCCGAGGCCGTTGGCGCAACGAGCGCAGCCGCCATAATCAACAGAGCGAGCAACACAAGAGGCTTTGCCGGCAGCCTGCCGCGAAGCCCGTTTAGAAATGCATTTCTAAGGTTCACAGCCATCCTTCCTCGCAAAAGATGCAGCATCGCAAGAGATCCATAACTCCACACAAAGCCCGTGCCACTTGGCTTACTCCGGGGCCCCCACAGACTCACCTTGCAGAAGAAAAGAGCACGGGCCACCTACGCCGGTCGGCTGGGAAGCTGCCACGGTGTCGACCGGGGCCTTGGATGTGGCCGCGCTGGTCGCTTCGCTCGCGGGACGCACGGGCAAACCCTGTTGCAGGATCTTGTCCATGGCGCGGTCGACCGGGATGCGGACGACGCCGTTCTGCGGATCAACCCAGCCATAGCTTTCCAGGTCACTCATCTCCTGGTTGCAGTACGTCTTCAAGTCCTGATGCGGCTCGACCTGCAGCCGTGGCATGGGCGGAATCACGCGCGCATTCTCGAACGGAGTCGGCGGCGGGCCCAGCGGTTCCTTCGCCGACAAATAGTTGAACGTCCACCTCATCCCAACCAGCACGACGATGAGGAGAACAGCCAGCCAAAACGCAAACTGGAGCAAAGCGCGGATATTGGCATCGCGGTGCTCGTAGCCTTCTTCGCGGTTTGGTTGGCGTTCAGTCTCCGTGCTCATGTTCGAGCGCTCCTTCAAATCGCGGATCGTGCAGCGGCAGAAGCGGCCAGCGCTTCAGCTGCGCGAGAAACGCGCCGATCCAGAGTCCTCCGATTCCGATCAGCGCGAGAAAGTCCGTCGGATGAAAATAGGGTCCACCGGGCTCAAATCCTGGGATGATGAGCCAGTAGACGTCGACGACGCTCAGGAAAATCAGCAATCCGCAGACGATCGAGAGCGTGCGCAGGCGGCGCTTCACCGGACGCTGCAGAAGGAGGAAGAAGGGAACAGCGAAGTGGAGCACGAGCAACACGATCGCGATCCCGCCCCATCCCCCGAACGCACGCGTCATGTACCACGGAATCTCGTCCTTCAGATTTCCCTGCCAGATGATCAAGAACTGCGAAAACTGCAGGTACGTCCAAAGCATGACGAACGTGAGCATCAGGTTTCCGAGATCGTTATACTGCGCCGGCGTGACGCAATCCTTCAGCGGTTCGCGGTCGGATAGCATCCGCAGCGCAAAAATGACGAACGACATCGCCGTCAACGCTTGGATGACCATGAAGATCATCCCGTAGATGGTCGAAAACCAGTGCGACTCGATCGACATCACCCAATCGACCGAGGAGTAGGTGACGGCGATGCCCCAGAGAATCAGGCCGGGACCGGCCATGGCCTCGAGCTTGCTTGCGAGTTTCGGGTTCGCCGTACGGTCCTGCTCCCGCGACCAACGGTTCAGCAGAAACGCGATTAGCAGCCAGATCGCGAAGTAGATCACGGTGCGAACCGTGAAAAATCCCGGATTCATATAAGGCCGCTTGTAGGCCAGGACCGAATCTTTCATCACGTTTTCGAGAGGTCCGGCCCAGGGATAAAGACGCGACAATCCGAAGAACAGCGGGACAAACAGCAAAGCCATCAGCGCAAACGTCCGCGAGCCGGCTTCGAGGAGTCTTCGAATCGGATAGCCCCACCAGCCGCCCGTCAGGTGATGCATCATCAGGATGGCGACGCAGCCGAGCGGAATCGATATCCAATACACGAAGGCGAAAAGGTAAGAACGGAAGAACTGGTCCCAGGAGTGCAGGCCGGACAACACGCACAGCACGATTCCCGCAGCGCCGACGGACAGCGCTATGTTCTGCAAGCGGTCGAGTTCCGGACGCACCGTATCCTGCCCGTTCATTGCGATTGCCCCGCGGCCCTTGGAGCCGCCGTATCGAGAGCAGATGCTTGCGGGCCCCCTGGCGTCATTTGCTGGGTGAGCTTTTGCCGTTCCTGTTCCGGCACATCCTGAACGGTGGCGTGCCGGCTCAGTTGCAGCACGCGAATGTACGCGGCGATCCGCCAGCGGTCTTCAGGATCGACGCGCGAGCCGTAACTGTACATGGCGCCAAACCCGTTGGTCATGACGTCGAAGAAGTGCCCCACCGGCGCATCCCGCAGGCGGTCGATGTGGTACGACGGCGGATGCGGGAACCCACGCTGGACGATGATGCCGTTTCCGCTGCCGGTGTAGTCGTGGCACGGAGTGCAGAAAATGTTGTACTGCTCGCGCCCGCGTTCCAAATCCGCGCGCGTGATGGGGAAGGGAAAGCGGTTCGACGCTACTCCATTCTCCTTCCCGGTGTAGAGGAGCGCATCGAGTCTCAAGTGTCCGCGCGCGACAGTTCCCGGCACGGGCTGCCGTTCCGACCGGCCGTCATGGAAGAAATCGGTCGGCTCGTACGGCAAGTACTTCGGCTGAAGGTGCATGTCGAGCCGGCACCCCGCGAGGGCGAAGGCGATCAGCCCGAGGCACGCAATGCCGCGCGCGGCCGGCACGATCCGGCGGTTTCCTTCCTTCCGGTTTAGCGTCTCAGACTTCAATCTCAAACACTCCGTGCGGCTTCAGGCTGTTCAGAAACGCCTTCGTTTGTGCCAGGTCGAATTTCTTGTCGCGCGCCTTGATGCACAGAAAGAAACGGTCCGTCGATGCGAGCGCGAACCGCGCCACGTTGAACACCGGGTGGTACGGCGTCGGCATTCCGTTGAGCGCCAGCATTCCGAAAACTGTGGTCAACGCGGCGCCGAGAATCGTCAGTTCGAACGTGATCGGGATCCACGACGGCCAGCTGTTGTAGGGCCGGCCGCCAATGTTCAGCGGAAAGCTGATGACGTTTGCGTAGTAGCACATGAAGAAGCCGGTCAGACCGCCCAGGATGCCGCCGCTCAAAACGAGCGCCGGAAGGATCGTCTTCTTGAAGCCAAGGGCCTCGGCCAGGCCCTCCACCGGAATCGGCGTGAACGCGTCGATGCTCTTGAAGCCCGCCGAGCGCGTCCGCCGCGCCGCGTCGAGGACTTCGTCCGGCGTTTCGAACTCCGCCAGCAATCCGTAAATTGCTTTGCGTCTCATGCGTTACTCGTGAATCTCCGGGTTCGGATTGCGCACGCGCGCCAGATAACTGGTGCGCGGACGCGTATTCAAGTCGGCCAGCAAAACGTAATCGCGCGACTGCGCCTTAAGCTGCGACACGCGGCTCTTTTTGTCGTTGATGTCGCCGAAAATAATCGCTTCGGCGGGGCACGCCTGCTGGCACGCCGTCACGATTTCGCCGTCGCGAACCTGGCGATTCTCCTCTTCGGAACGAATCTTGGCCGCGTTGATTCGCTGCACGCAGTACGTGCACTTTTCCATCACGCCGCGGCTGCGCACCGTGACGTTCGGGTTGCGCAGCCCGTAAAGGCTCGGAGTCTTGTAGTCGGAATAGAGGTAGAAATTGAACCGCCGCACCTTGTACGGGCAGTTGTTCGAGCAGTATCGCGTGCCGACGCAGCGGTTGTAGGTCATGTCGTTCAGCCCTTCGGGGCTGTGCGTCGTGGCGCCCACCGGGCAGACGTATTCGCAGGGCGCGTTTTCACATTGCATGCAGGGCAGAGGCTCGAAATACATTTCCGGCGTTTCGAGGCCGCCGTCGAAATAGGTGTCGATTCGAATCCAGTGCATCGCGCGGCCGCGCATCACCTGGTCCTTGCCGACGACGGCGATGTTGTTCTCCGATTGGCACGCCACCACGCAAGCGTTGCAGCCGACGCAGCGATTCAAGTCGATCGACATCCCCCATGCGTACCCCGTGTACTTGAAATCGGGATAGAGCGAGAGACCGTGCGACTCCGTCGTCTCGGGAGCCTTCGCGAAGTTCGGATCCTTGCGGAACTCGTCGAGCGTCGCCACCTGCACTAGGTCGCGGCGGAAAGCGTTGACGCTCTCCTCCTCGGCGGGATGCCCCTCGAAATCGATCGTGTATTGGTGCTGCACGGACGCGAAGAAATAGGTGTCGCCGGTCTTCTCGATTTGCAGGCCGCTCGCAACCCACTGCGCGGAGGAGGTCCGCAGGAAGTAGGCGTTAAATCCCGGTCCGGTGCCGACGCTTCCGGCGCGCCGGCGTCCGTAGCCGACGTGCAGCGTGACGGAGTTATCCGCGTGCCCAGGAACCAGCAAGACTCCCGCCTTGAGCTCATGCCCGCCGGATCGCAGCGTCACGTAATCGCCGGAGGCCAGCCCGCGCTGCGCGGCCGTGACGGGACTCATCATCGCGGCGTTGTCCCACGTGAGCCGCGTCACCGTTTTGGGCGTCTCTTGGAGCCAACCATTATTCGCGAACCGCCCGTCGAGAATCGTAGGATCGGGGCGGAAGACGAGCTCGAGTTCATTCGGCGATGCGGCGGCAGCGGTGGAACTGAACTCCCGCTCGAAGACCGGATGCAATTGCGCGGAGATAGCGGGCAGCGCCGTATTGGCCATGAGTCCATCGTGAAGTGAGCGCTCCCAGAACGCTTCAAACGCCCTGTCCTTCTCCGGCCGCTGGCTCTGCCAATATTCGCGCAAGAGGTCGTGCGCGGATTTGCCCGAGTCGCCGGTGAGCGTTGCGGCCACCTCTTGCAGCGTATGCCCATCGTAAATGGGCGCGATCAGCGGCTGAACGATTCCGATTGTCCCGTCGTATGCGCGGCCGTCGCCCCAGGATTCCAGGTAGTGCGCTGCGGGGACATGCCAGTTGCAAAGCTCGGCGGTCTCGTCGTTGTAGAGGCCGCAATGAACTCGTGTCTTCGCTTTCAGCAGGGCGAATCCGAAGCCGAAATCAGTGGGCGCGTCATACACCGGATTCCCGCCGAGGATCACGAGCAGTTTCACATGGCCCTTGTTGAGGTCATTCACCAAATCGCGCAGCGATTCCGTTTGGTTCACCGGATTCGCTTCAAGCGGCTCCGTGTAATAGACGGTCTTGCCGGAATTGCCGAGCGCTTCATTCATCGCGTGCGCCAGCGCGTGCACAACCGGCGGCTGTCCTTCGCCCGCGACGACGAGAGACTTGCCGCGATTGCTTAGCAAATCGCGCGCGACTGCGGTGAGCCAGTTCTCGACAGTTGGACTTAGTCGCTGTGGCTGGGGCACCTGACCGGGCGGAAGCAACGGCGTAGCCATGTCCGGTTCCGAAACCGAAACGCCAACCGCTGACGCAAGGTGGAGGGCAAATAGTTGGATATCGCTCGTGCGCATCGGGAGCCGATGATCCGCCATCGCGCCGGTGCTCGTGGGCATGCTCTCAACCACATAGAGTCGGCTCATTTCCGATTGCGGGCCTTCGAGCGCCCGGCGCGACGCAAATTCGCGCGCGTATCGAACGTGTCCCGGCCCGGAAACGAGAAAATCCGAATCGAGCGAAACGACCACTTTGGCTTGATCGAAGCGATAAACCGTGTTCAGGGGCTTGTCAAACGCCAGCCGAGCGCCCTCGCGTGCGTTGTCTCCGCCGCACGGCTCGTACTGATGCCACTTCGCTTCCGGAAATTGTTGCAGGAGTTTTCGAATCTGCGCCGTAAGAGTCGGCGAAGTCACCGTCTCCGTCAGAATCCGCACGCCGGTCCCCTTCGGCGCCACTTGCGACTGCAGATTGCCCATCTCCGCGACGAACGCCTGCCAACTGCTGATGCGCCCTTCGAACACGACCGTCTGCGAGCGGTCCGGGTCGTAGAGGCCGAGGACGGACGCCTGCAGAAACACGTCCGTTCCCCCGAGACTGCCGGGGTGATCGGGATTCCCTTCGATCTTTGTCGGCCGCCCCATGTGGCTTTCGACGAGCAGCCCGGTCGCCACGCCTTGCAGCGCCATGGAAGTCGCGTAGAAGAGCGGCTTGCCGGGAATGATTTCTTCCGGAGCTCGCACGTACGGGACGATTTTCTCCGTCGGCAACTTCGTGCAGGCGCTGAGGCCGGCCATCGCCGCCGAAGCCGCCATGACCTTCAGCGCGTCGCGCCGGTTGATTACGTCGCGCTCCTTGTCGGCCCCTTCGGCGTTCGACGGAAACTCGTTTTCGAGGAAATTGCGGAATTCCTTCGTGTCCTGCAATTGCTCGAGGCTCTGCCAATGCCGGCGGCCGCCCGGTTGGGCCAGGCGGGCGCGGATCGCGTCGAGATCAATCGCGTGATTCGGTTTGGGATCGGAACTCATCTTTTTCGTTTCACCGGTGGCACGTCGAGCAGTGCTGCAAGCTCTGGATTTTGTACTCCTTCACGAGATAGCTGCCCAGCGCCGCCTGATCTACGAAGCTCGTGCCGTCTTCGGCGGTCACAGGGTGGTCGTGCGACGGAGGCTGATAGTACGGGTTGAAGACTTCGGATTTCGGTCGCACGAATTCCGCCGGCTGCCGATGGCAGTTGAGGCACCAGGACATATAGAGCGAGGCGGCCCGATAGGTCAGCGGCATATCCGCGATAGGGCCGTGGCACGTCGTGCACCCGATGCCTTTGTTGACGTGAATGCTGTGATCGAAGTACACGAAATCGGGCAGCGCATTCACGCGCGTCCATGAGAGCGATACGTCGTCCCGGTAGCTCGCGCGAACCGGTTCCAGCATCCCGGCGTTCGTCCAGATCTGCGAATGGCACGACATGCAGGTTTGCGTCGGCGGGAGCCCGGCGAACGAAGATTTCTCGACGGACGTATGGCAGTACCGGCAATCGATCCCCAACTCGCCCGCGTGGTGCCGGTGGCTGAAAGGCACGGGTTGCTCGCGCGACACGTTTTGATCCGTATACCAAGGCGACAGCGCGATCTCATATAGGGCAAGCGCCAGGCCTCCCAGAATCAGCACGGCGCCATAAATCGACATCCGCGAAATGAAGTTCGTGCTGTGATGAAAGATTTGTGGCATCGCTTTTTCTGGCCGCTCTGCTTAAGAACCCTGTTCCTTTTCCGTTTCGTGAACCAGCGACCGCACTTCCACAATCGAGATCATCGGGACGAAGCGGATGAACAGGTAGAACAGCGTCAAGAACAATCCGATCGTGCCGACGAAGGTCGCCCAATCCCACCGCGTCGGATAGTACATGTCCCACTTCGAAGGCAGATATTCCCTGTGCAAGCTCACCACAATGATGACGAAACGCTCGAGCCACATCCCGACGTTCACTACCAGCGAAATGATGAACAGACCCAGCGGGCTGCGGCGCACGTTCTTGAGCCACAGGACCTGCGGAATGGCGATGTTACAAGCGATGAGAATCCAGTAGATGACCCTGTAGGGACCCGCCATCCGGTTCATGATCATGAAGCGGTCATACGTGCTGCCGCTGTAGAACGCCATGAACGTTTCCATCATGTAGCCGTACGCGACGATCATTCCGGTCGCCAGCATCACCTTGGCCATGGTGTCGAGATGCCGCATCGTGATCAGGTCATCCAGCTGGTAATACTTTCGGATCGGAATCGCGAGCGTCAGCACCATGGCGAACCCGGAATAGATTGCTCCGGCGACAAAGTAAGGAGGAAAGATCGTGCTGTGCCAGCCGGGGACAATCGCAATCGAGAAGTCGAAGCTGACCACCGTGTGAACCGACACCACCAGCGGCGTCGCCAGCCCTGCCAGCAGGAGCGACGCCGTCTCGTACCGCGACCAGTGCACAGCGGAACCGCGCCAGCCCATTGCGAGAAAGCCGTAGATGATTTGCGCGGCCCGATTCTTTGCGCGGTCTCGCAGCGTCGCCAGATCCGGGATCAGACCCACGAACCAAAACAGCACCGAAACAGTCGCATACGTTGAGACCGCGAAGACGTCCCACACCAGGGGGCTGCGGAACTGCGGCCACATCCACATGGGGTTGGGGTATGGCAAGAGGTAATAGAAAAGCCACGGACGCCCCATGTGCAAGAGCGGGAACATTCCCGCACAAGCCACGGCGAAAATCGTCATGGCCTCCGCGAAGCGGTTGATGGATGTACGCCACTTCTGATGCAGCAGCAGAAGGATCGCTGAGATCAACGTTCCGGCGTGACCGATTCCGATCCACCAGACGAAGTTGACGATCGCAAACGCCCACCCGACGGGGATGTTGATGCCCCAGATTCCCACGCCTCGGATGAGCAGGTAGGAAACGGCCGCGTTGAACAGCATCAGCAGGGCAAACGAAACGCCAAACCCTAACATCCAGCCCTTCGTCGTGCCTCGAGTGAGGACGATCGAGCTGATTTTGTCCGTTACGGTGGCAAGCGTGTAGCCTGGCTCGAGGAGCAGGTCCTGACGCTGGCTGTCACCTGTGTTTTGTGAACCCTCAGGATCCACTTAACGTTCCCCAGAAGCTGCGTGTTATGGATGCCTGTGAACCGCTAGAAGGGGCATCTGGCTCGCGGAACTTAACGCCTCTGCACCCCTCGGGGGCGTCCGTTCGGGGTTCTGAGTTGGCTTGAAGTACTGACCAGCGCGAGGATTTCTGCGCTCTCCAGGTCCAGGCTGATCTTCCACCGGCCCGATAGGTCCACTCAGAACGGCATTAAGGATAAAACTTGAATTCAATCGACGCAAGTTGAAAGGCAAGAAATTTTTGCCCGGGGAGAATGGAGACTGGTGAAATTTTCGCCAGTCGTTGCCGGTTAGCAAGACCCTCTTTGAGTTTCCGCCTTCAGTCTGTCCGGCATAGCAGAGTCAAATGGGGATCGATCACCAAATGCGTGGGCCGGAATCGCGACACGAAATGAAATCGAGTGTCCGGCCCGGTTGTCACGACGACGCCCAGGCGTTCCGCCTTCTCTCCTGAACGCGAGGCGTAAATCGGAACTGGTGCGGTGAAGACATCGTCCACGCCGCTCTGCTCGAGGCGACCGCTCACCAGGAATTCCTTTCCGCGAGGTCTGGCCTCGAATTGCACGCTGTAGTGCGGAATTCCCGTCGCCGCAACCCACTCTTCGAAAAACCAGTTCATGGAGTGGCCGCCCTCGAGGTCCATCGCGGGCGTCATCTGCTGCTCCACAGCTTTCTGGAAATCCGCAGTCGAAAGCGGCTTGAAGCGGTATTGCGTGAGAATCGACCGGAGCAATTCGTGGAAGCGCGCGTCGGGATCCTTCGCCGCCGGGTCACGCAGCAACTCGCGGATCATGTGCATGACCCACGTTCCCTTTCCATAGATGACGGTGTTGTAGGCGTTCGGATTCTTCGAGGACTCCAGGCGATACCCCAGAGTCAGCGGGCCGGATTCTTCGACGGTTTGGCCGGTCGCGGGAACTCTCGCAATCAACTCCGTCCGGTACCGGTCGAGCCAGGCGTCCATCCGGCCACCTGATTTTCGGCTGTCGGCGTAGAGCAGTGAAAGATAATTCGCCATCCCTTCTTGAATCCAAACATCGCGGTAACTCGCGGATACTGTAACGTTCCCCCACCATTGGTGGGCCACTTCGTGAAACGGCATGATCTCCCGCGCCAGTTCCTGAGTTCGCTCGGCGATTCCGGCGCGCTGCTCGGCTTCCGGCGGCAGGAAAGCAAATGTCGAGAGGTAAACCAGGCCCGGCCAGCCTTGGCCCACCGAACCGGGAATCTGCGACACGTCCAGTTTTGTGAATGGAAACGGGCCGTTCAGCTCCTCGTAAAAATGAATCGCGTTCTGGATTTCGCTCCCTAAATTGCCCAGCACTCCCGCAGGACTCGGTGTGAATGGCGAATCCGCAATCCCGCTGCCGTACGCCCGACGAATAGCCGAAGGAACTCCGGGCAGGACGTCGTTCGCTCGCTCCGCCAGCCGGGCGAGAATCGCGTTTTCAAGCTGCTGGTTTGCATACACCTCGATCGTCGGATTCCCGTTTCCCGCCGTCTCCGTTTCGTACTGGCCTAGGTTGAATCCCGCGACTACGAACGGCACTTCCGAGCGCCAGTGGCCGGTCTTGAAGTCGCCGTCGTCGTGGGACTCAACCTCTGTGCCCGTCGCCACCAGCACGAAGCGCTTTGGCCAGCGGAACGTCAGATCGAACGGGACGAAGTGGTCGATGCCTGCCAGGTGTGCGTACCAGGTTTCGTGCTCGCCGACGAGCTGAACGCCGTTTCCGGCGTCGCTGATTACGCTGCCATGGTATGCAACTTCCAGGTGTATCTCTTGCCCCTGTTGGGCCGGGGCGGGCAAAATCACCAGAACCGTGTCATTGCCTCGGCGCGCGATCTCGCGCTTTCCCAAATCCTCGTTCTGGAAATAGACTAGCGGTTGCCCATCGTCGCCTTTCACGCTGGAGATCGACAGATTCCGCGAGAGTTCGATCGGAACCACACGTTCCCCGCCGGCCACAGCCTTCAAGTGCAGCTTGGTGACGCTGTCGAGCGAAAGATCTTCCGCGATTTTCGTGTCGACCGCGTAATCGAGCGGCACAAAGGATTCCTCGGGAGGAGTGGAACTCGCTATGGTGTGGAACGAAGCCCACACGTCGTAGAACTGCGATCCCTCCGACCTTCGCGTCTGGCCGAACAAGACTTGTTCGTACCGCCTTCCGTCAAGCAACAACTCGGCGGGTCCCATCGCGTCGGTCAGGAGTCCCGCGTAGAAATAGGGCACAGGTTTGGCCGCCAGCCAATCAACGAGAATGCGCAGCGAATGCCACGGGTTCACGTTGACGCAGAGGGGTTCCCAGCTCCCGGCGAACGAGGGATCGGACGTCGCCACCGAGCCGGCGTCGCGCAATTGCTTTTCGATCTCCTCGGCGGTGTCGTCGTCAAACCGCAGATAGGCGCGCGAGAATGTTTGGTCGAGTATCGGCACGCCTACGAACTGGGCTAGAGAACGCCGTTCACCCGGATCATGCGGAGTCGCGATGACGTGGCCCCGGCCCGCAAAAACGACGCCCGTGACGCGGCCTCCGAGCGCTTGCAGGAACGCAAGCGTGCCCTCATCGAACGTCAGGTTGACCACGTCGCGGCGAAGACTTAGTGAGCGCACCGAATACACGCGCGTCGGATCCGGCCGCAGTGCGTTCAAAGCCTGGTAGAGGGCTCGCGGTTCCGTCGGAACCGCTTGCGTAGCGCGCGCCGGCAAGCTCGAGGTTTGCGCCGGCATTGCCTGCAAAACGTCCAAGCGGGTCGCAGTCAGGCCGCACGCGGCGAACGTCAATAGGGACACAATAAAAGGCGAACATCGCGCGAAGCGAGCCATCAATCGACTGTACACCTTAGGGCATGGGGAGAAAAGCGCCGTGCCGCCGTCGGCTTTTGCTTGAGTAAAATTGTTATGTGCGTGCAACAGCCCTCTCGGCGGCCTTTTGTCTTCTGGCAGCATTCTCGACTGCCGCCGATACGATTGTTTTGAAAAATGGCCGGCGGATCGTTGCGACCAGCGTGGTGGAGGACGCCAGCCACGTAAGCTACGAAACTCCGGCGGGCCGGATGTCGATTCCCAAAACGATCGTCGCCCGGATCGAGAAGGACGATTTTCAATATTCCTCCGCGGGACGCGCGGCCTCACAGCCGCCCGTTTCCGCGCCGCAGATCGAGCCGGTCCGCGGATATGAGGACATCCTCCGGCTGACGATCCACGACGACTCGATTGATTTTGGTTATCTTGCGAAGTTGGAAACCGACGCGCGTTCGGGCAACGCGGAAGCTGTCGCCAAAGTCACCGCCGCCCACTACGCTGCCGCTCAGTTCTTGGCTGGAAAGGGCGATGCGGACGCCGCCATCGATCACTATCGCCAGGCGCTCAATTTTGCGCCAAACCACGTCGGTTTGTTGCTCAACCTCGCTGTTCTCTATCTCCGCCAGAGCCAATATACAGCGGCCTTGGACCCGCTGGAGCGCGCTCGCCGGGTCGCCGGCGACTCTGGTCCGGACGCGGCAAACATCGCAAAGTTAATGGGCTGGGCGTACTACGGATCGAACAAAATGGACCGGGCCATCGAAGAATGGAAACGTGCGGAAAAGATTCGTCCGGATTCGGAGGTTGAGCAGGCACTCGCGAAGGCCGAGCGGGACAAAGCCGAAGAGGAGAGCTACCGCGAAGGCGAAACGGTTCATTTCGACCTGAAATACTACGGCGGAGCGCAGCCGGATCTCGCGCGGGGCATCCTGCGCGCGCTCGAAGATGATTTCCGAGACCTCGAATCCCAGTTCGACTACACCCCGCCCGAACAGATCAGCGTGATTCTCTACACCGAGCAATCTTTTGCGGACATCACCCGCGCTCCCGGCTGGGTCGGAGCCCTCAATGACGGGCGCATCCGTATCCCGGTCCAGGGTCTTGGCGGCGTCACGCCGGATCTGGCCCGCGAGCTCAAGCACGAACTGACGCACAGCTTCATCACTCAGAAATCACACGGCCGCGCTCCGACGTGGCTTCAGGAAGGATTGGCCCAGTGGATGGAAGGCCGCCGCAGCAGTTCAGCGGCGGGTGCTCTCGTCGCCGCGGCATCGCAGGGAGGCGCTCCGAGTCTTGCGGCGCTTGAGGGTTCTTGGATGAGCCTGCCCGGAAACGCCGCCGCGTTCGCTTACGCTTGGTCGCTGGCAGTCGTGGAATCCATGATTCAGCAAGGCGGCGTCTCGGACGTCAGCCGCCTGATCGACAACATCGCGACGGCGCCCTCGACCGAAGTCGCCTTGCGGGAAACTCTGCGCTCCGATTACTCCGACCTCGAGCAGCAAACCATCACCTACCTCAAACGCGAATACGTCCGCTAGCTTGCGCGGCCACAATTTGCAGCTGCAGTTACAGCGTCGCGAGCAAGCCCGCGAGCAGCGCCGCCCTTTCTGGCATCGCGCGAATCACGAGATGTTCGCGCGGGCTGTGCGCGCCGTCTCCCACGGCGCCAAGCCCATCGAGCGTCGGAACGCCAAGAGCTGCCGTGAGGTTTCCATCGGATCCTCCGCCCGTCGACGCTTCGCCGAGCGGCAATTCCATCTCGCGCATCAACGCTTGCGCCTGCTGGAAGAGCCCCTGCACGGCTGCCGTACGTTCGAGCGGCGGCCGGTTGATTCCGCCGCGCACCTCGACTCGCGCCCCCGGCAAAATCGCACGCATTCCCCGCAGCCTGCGTTCCAGGGCCGCCGCATCGGCCAGCCGCGTGTACCGGACGTCAACCTCCGCTCGCGCGCTTTCGGGCACGACATTTGACACGGTCCCGCCGGCCACAACGGTGGCTTGCACGGAAATCCCGCGCCGTGGCTCATTGAACTTCGCGAGCCGCGCGATTTGGAGCGCCAGCTCGTGCACCGCGTTGACGCCGCTTTGCGGATCGATTCCCGCGTGTGCCGAGCGTCCCGTGACGATCATCTCCGCCGTGCCCACTCCCTTGCGGGCCGTTTTCAGCCGCCCGTCGCGGCCGAACGCTGGTTCGAGCACGAGTACCACATCGCTCCGCCGCGCCTCCGTCTCGATCGCGCGACGCGATGAATGGCTCCCGATTTCTTCGTCGGAGTTCCAGAAGAAGACCAGCCGTTTTCGAGGGTGGATTTTGGTCGCGCGCAGCGCGTCCACTGCGGCCAGCGCCTGCACCAGGCCGCCCTTCATGTCGAAGGTCCCGGGCCCCCAGGCGCGGCCACCCGCCACGCGAAACGGCATTTTCGCGATCGTCCCGAGCGGATAGACCGTGTCGAGGTGGCCCAGCACCATTAATCTTCCCGCCGGCGGTCCCTTGCCCAGCCAGACCTCCGCGCGCACATGGTTTCCGGGTCTGTTCTGGCGCAATATGCGAACTCTTGCCCCGCGGCGCCGCCATTCGCTCGCGACCATCTGTGCGAATCCGTCCACCGCGGCTTTCTCGATGCTTGGCGACTCGCAGCGCACGAATTTCCCGAGCAGCCGCACCATCTCGCTTTCGCGCCCGCGCAGGTAGCGCAGAATCTCGCGCATCTGAATCTGGCCGTTCATCGCGCGCGTATGCTAACAGCCGCGACACGCAGCGGCAACGCCCGTTTCGCCTCGCTGGAGTTTCGTATAGAATTGTTTGAATTCGCCTTCGAAACTGCGTGCCTGCACGCGCACAGGGGCAAATGAACGCGACAACAAACAGAGGTCAACGATGATCCTCGACATCAACGGGATCCAAAAAATCCTCCCTCATCGCTACCCATTTCTGCTTGTCGACGCCATCGAAGAAATGGAACCCAAGAAGCGCATTGTCGGAATCAAGAATGTCTCTATTAATGAGCCTTACTTTCAGGGCCACTTCCCTGCCAAGCCCATCATGCCCGGTGTCTTGATCATTGAGTCCATGGCACAAACGGGTGGGCTTTTGCTGCTCCGGGAGGTTGAGGATCGCGAGAACAAGTTGCTTTACTTCGTCGCCATTGACAATGCCCGCTTCCGCCGCCCCGTTGTCCCTGGAGACCAGCTTCGCGTCGTCGTTGAAGTCATCGCCTGGCGCGGCACCACGCTCTGCAAGATCCAGGGGAAGGCCTACGTTGGGCAGGACCTCGCCGCTGAAGCCACACTGATGTGCATGATGGTTGACGTCGACACTCCCCAGCCGTCCGCCGCTGCCGACCCCGTTGAGAAGGTGCGATGAGCGAGATTGACTCCCGCGCACTTGTCTCTTCGTCTGCCCGCATCGGATGCTGCGTGCGAATCGGTGCCTACGCCGTCGTCGGCGATGAAGTCGAGCTCGGCGACGGCTGCGTTCTCGAGCACCACGCCGTCGTGCAAGGCCCGGCGCGGCTCGGCCGCGAGAATCACGTGTATCCGTTCGCGGTGGTGGGCGGCGATCCGCAGGATTTGACATACAAGGGCGAGCGCGTCTCGCTCGAAGTGGGCGATGCGAATGAATTCCGCGAGTTCTCGACGGTCAACCGCGGCACCGTCAAAGGTGGAGGCGTGACGCGCGTTGGCAGCCACAATCTCATCATGTCCTACGCGCACATTGGTCACGATTCCCAGGTCGGCAGCCACGTCATTTTCGTGAACGGAGCCACCCTCGCCGGCCACGTTACTGTCGAAGACTTCGCCACGATCGGCAACTTCAGCCCGGTGCACCAATTCTGCCGCGTGGGGCGCCACGCGTACATCGGCGCTCACACCGTGATTACGCAGGACGTGCTGCCGTTTTCGAAGGTTGTCGCACCGCGCGAGACGCGCTGTTACGGTGTCAACACTGTCGGCCTCGAACGCCAGGGGTTCTCTCCCGAACGCATCGAATCGATCGAACATGCCTACCGCTTGCTGCTTCGCTCGAAACTCAACACCACCCAGGCCGTCGAACAAATGCGTGGAACCCTGTCTAACTCCGAGGACGTCCAAAGCATTATCCGGTTCATTGAGTCCGCCGAGCGCGGTGTGACCAAATAGGATAGGGGCTCGTGTCCGCACCTCGTGAAAACCAATCCGGAGAATGGGGCTTGATCGCCGGCAACGGCGCCTTCCCCTTTCTCGTGCTCGAAGGAGCGCGCAGCCGCGGCATCGAAATGGCCGTGATCGCTATTCGCGAGGAGGCGTCTCCCGCGCTCGAGACCGCCGCAAAGCGGCTCCATTGGGTGAGCCTTGGCGAGCTGAGCCGCACGATTTCGTTGCTCCACGAAGAAGGAGTCAAGCACGCGGTGATGGCCGGGCAGGTGAAGCACAACAAAATCTTCAGCGCGATCCGTCCCGACTGGCGGCTCGCGAAGCTGCTCTTCTCGCTTCCGTCGAAGAACACGGACTCGCTGATCGGCGCCGTCGCGCGCGTCCTGGAAGACGAAGGCATCGAGCTTGTCGACTCCACGCAATTCCTCGGCTCGTTGCTCGCGACCACCGGTGTCCTCACTCGCCGCGCTCCGAATGAAGAGGAAGCTGCCGACATCGAATACGGCCACAAAGTGGCGCGCCAGATTGCCGGCCTGGACCTCGGCCAGACCGTCGTGGTTCGTGATCGTGCCTGCGTGGCGATCGAAGCGATGGAAGGCACCGACGAAACCATCGAACGCGCGGCGCGCATCACCGGCGGCCAGCGGCTCGTCGTCGTGAAAGTCAGCAAGCCGAACCAGGATATGCGCTTCGACGTTCCGGTCGTGGGCCTGAAGACGATCGAAGTGATGCGCCGTTCGAACGCGACCGCGCTTGCGATCGACGCCGGCCGCACGCTCATCTTCGACCGAGCGGCCCTGATTCAAGCCGCGGACGAGGCGGGCATTTCCATCGAGGCCTTTGCGCCTGATTCTGCGGCGTTGCCGCCGAAAGCCGAGGCCAACAGGAAGTGACTCCGAAGTCCAGTCGCGTTGCCGTTGTCGGTGTCGGTGAATTCGGCCGCAACCACGTCCGGGTGTGGCGCGAACTTGAGGGCGCGGAACTTGTCGGCATCGTCGACACGGACACCGACCGCGCCGCTAAAATCGCAGCCGAGTTCGGCACGCGCGTTCTGCCGGATCTGGATGCCCTTGCTGCGGAAAAAACCGATGCCGTCAGCTTGGCCGTGCCGACGAAAGAACATGCGCGCATTGGCTGCCGGCTCCTCGCGGCGGGCTACGATCTGCTCGTCGAGAAGCCTATGGCGGCGTCGCTCGGAGAGGCGGACGCTCTCATCGCCGCAGCGAAGAGGGCCGGACGGATCTTGCAGATTGGCCACCTCGAACGATTCAACCCGGCGGTCGTCGCGGCCCGGAAGATTGTGGCGCAGCCGATGTTCTTTGAGGTTCACCGCCTAGGCATTTTCACGCCGCGCAGTCTCGATATCGATGTCGTCTACGACGTGATGATTCACGACCTCGATATTCTCCTCGCGCTCGTCAACGCCGAAGTCGTCGATCTCAAGGCCGTGGGAATTCCTGTGATCACGGACAAGGTCGACATCGCGCATGCGCGCATCGAATTCGCCACCGGCACGGTCGCGAACCTCACCGCCAGCCGCGTTTCCACGGAGCGCGTCCGCAAAATGCGCTTCTTCCAGCAGCACGAATACATCTCGCTCGATTTCACGCGCCAGGACGTCCTGCGCGTGCGTGTCCGCCCCGGCGACCCGCAGCCCGAGATCGGATTCGAAAAGCTGCCGACGACGCCCGAAGAACCGCTCAAGGCGGAGCTCCGCTCGTTTCTCGAGTCGGTCCGCACACGCCGCAGCCCGGCTGTGGACGGCGCTGCCGGCCGGCGTGCCCTCGAGCTGGCGGACCGAGTGATGGGAGGCATCCTCGACCACGCCCGGCGCGTCCAACTAAGTGCTTTCACTCCACAGGAAACTCGATGATCTCTCGCACACTCGTTCCAGTTGACGTGCGCCCGCCATCCCCGGACGACTTGAAGAAGCCCGGCCGCCGCACCACTACTTACATGGACGACCGCACCGTCGTCCCGCCGGAGCTCTCCGACGCGCCGCCCTTGGACGGGAAGTCCTCCATTCCGTCCCACCTTCCGCTCGGCGTGCTTGTGGATCGCACGCTCGTCCCTCGCGGAATGCCCGCCAAGCCCATCGATAAGTTGGTGGAGGCCGCCGAGTACCGGCCCGTCCCGGCAGACGTGCTCGATTCCAGAGTGGTCGTGCCCGCATATGTCCAGCGCGCGACCCCGGAAGAACTCAAGGGATTCGAAAAACCGCCTGAGTTCACGCCGGAGCTCCGCGAGGTCATCGAGCCCGATATTTTCATGACGGGCGATGCCAATCTCCTGATGGCCTCGGAGGCGAAGCGAAATCCGAAGAACGACGCCCTGGTTCGCACCGCCTCGGTCATCGTGCACATCGGCCTGGTTGTTTTTTTGATCTTTACGCCGAAAATCTTTCCGCCACATGTTCCCACGCAGGAAGAGATCGATCTCGCCCGTAACCAGCTCAGCTTCGTTTACATGCCGCCCGAGGTCTCCAAGCCGGCCCTGCCGCCGGGTCCGAGGATCCACATCGACCCGAAAACTCTGAACAAGATTGCGCCGCCGGCTCTGGCGCTGCCCACGTCCCCTGCGCCGCCGGCTCAGACGCCTCCTGAACGGCCCGCGCCGGAGCTCCCTTCGGCGCCGACGCCGCATGTGCCCGTGAATCCCGCGCCCAGCCAGCCGGTGGCCAAGCCCGCGCCCTCGGAACTTGAGCCCATTCATCCTCAAAATCCACAGCCGGGGCACTTGAACTTGAACATTCCGTCGACGTCCCCCAATAAATCCCTTGAAGACCAGCTTCAGGATGCGATCAATCGCCGCGGCGGGAGTAGTGTCTACACGGCCCCGGGCGGCGGAATTCCTCGCGGCGGCGGTGGAGGACTGGGCGGTCCCGGAATGCAGCCCGGCGTTTCGATTCTGACGCCCACCGAAGGCGTGGACTTTTCCAGCTATCTGCAGCGCCTGCTGGCCAGCGTCAGACGGAATTGGTACGCCGTGATGCCGGAGTCCGCGCGTATGGGAGAGAAGGGAATCGTCGTCATAACCTTCCACGTCAATCGTGACGGCTCCGTTCCGCCGCCCGACCCGAATCTCGAAAGGACCTCTGGCCGCGAGCCTCTCGATGCGGCGGCCCTGTCGTCCATCCGCACTTCGAGTCCGTTCGAGCCGCTCCCCTCGCAATTCAAAGGCTCTTACATCGAACTTCGGTTCATCTTCTTCTATAATCTGCCCGTCGACTACGCGCAGTGACCGTCCCTTGAAACTGAACCGCGTACAAATCGCCGGTGCGCTCCTGCTCGCGGTGTTCGTGCTCCTCATTCTTCTCTTGCGCTACTGGAAGTTCCTGGGATGAGCGAGACCTCGCAGCTCGTCGTGATTCTGGGTCCGACGGCGTCCGGAAAATCCGCGCTCGGCATTTCGCTGGCGAAGAAACTCGCCGGCGAAGTTCTCGTCTGCGACTCCACGCAGGTCTATCGCCATTTCGATATCGGCACCGCAAAGGTTTGCCTCCCGGAACAGCGCGGTATCCCCCACTATCTCGTCGATCTGGTTGATCCTCACGAAGTTTTCACCGCTGGCGATTATCGTCGCCATGCGCTGATTGTTCTGGACGACCTCCAGCGTCGTGGGAAGCTCCCAGTTCTCACGGCCGGCACGGGGCTGTATCTGCGGGCGCTGCTTGAGGGCCTTGCCGACGCGCCCCAGCGTTCGGAGGAGCTGCGCGACCGTCTTCGCCGCCGGGCCGAACTGCGCGGCGCGAGCTATCTCCACCGCGTTCTTGCCCGGCTCGATCCCGAAGCGGCCACGCGAATTGCGCCGCGCGATGCCCAGAAGGTGATTCGCGCACTTGAAATTCGCCTGCTCGGGCGCAAGCCTGTCGCCGAGATTCATCGCGCGGGCCGTCGGCCGCTGGAAGGCTATTGCGTGACGAAGATCGGCCTTCTTCCTCCGCGCCCGGCTCTCTACGAACGAATCGACGCTCGAGTCCAAACCATGGTCGCCGCTGGCTGGAAGGACGAAGTCTGCAGGCTTGTTTCGAGCGGCGTCCCGCCGGATGCCAAGCCGTTTCAGTTCATCGGTTATTCCGAGTTGCGCGAGCACATCCAGGGTCGTCTCGCACTCGACGCCGCAATCGAGCAGATTCAGCAGGCTACGCGCCAGTTTGCGAAACGCCAGATCACCTGGTTCCGCAAGGAAACCGGTGTCACTTGGCTCTCGACATTCGGCGACGACCCAGCGGCGCTGAAAACTGCTTTGGAAGTGTGCGAATCTGAGGCCCGCTGATCTGGTCTTGACGGATTGCCCCTCCTCGGATATCTTGCCTCCGCATACGGCACCGTATGGCGACTCCTTCCCCAGCTCCGCTCAAGGTTCCCCATCTCAATCCGAGTGACTGGATTCGAGCCGCCCTCAACCGTCTGAGTGCTGATGATGTGGAATCAGTTCGCGTCGAGCTTCTCGCTCGCGACCTTCGAGTTAGCAAGGGCAGTTTCTACTGGCACTTCCGCGACCGCGACGACCTCCTCGGCCAAGTACTCGCCGCTTGGGAGAAGGCCGAGCGAGACCGGCTGGAGTCGATTTCGAGCGAGCCGAATGCTCCCGCCCGATGGGCGCGTTTCATCGAGAGCTATGCCGACCCCGACCGGATTCGACTGGAACTTGGGGTTCGTTCCTGGGCTCACTGCAGCGAGAAAGCCGCGGATTCCGTCGCGAATGTCGACCGGGAGAAGCGCCGCTTCATCGCCGAAGTTCTGCGCGAAATTGGATTTAACAGAGCGTCCGCCGAATCGTGGTCCCAACTCGTTCTTCTCGTGTGCCTTGGTTGGCTCGGTCAAGCCCAGCGAGGCGGCGAGCCTCGCCCGGGAGATTCCTCACTCGGCGACGTGCTTTCGGACCTCGTGATTGCCGCCTCAGCGGGTTCTTCCTCAGGAGACTCCTGAGCCTGCTGAGTCCACTCCTGACGACACCCTTACAACGCGATTACATAACCAGCGCCGAAAATCGTATAATAGGCTGTACATGAGATTGATGCTCCCCCGGCTTTGGCCGCCCTGCAACGCCTCACTCGGATGAAAACCGCTCGGCGTTTGGACAACCGCGAACGAGTACTGCTCGTTGGCGTCGGCTTGAAGAAACCGCCTCGCGCTCGCGCGGGAGGTCCCATCACCAGCGGCCGCGATTCGCTCAAGGAGCTGGAAGAGCTGGCAATCAGCGCGGGGGCTGACATTGCCGGCACCTTGCTGCAGGTCCGCGACGTTCTCGACCCCGCTACGCTCGTCGGCCGCGGCAAGCTCGACGAAATTCGCGCTGAGGCCCATTCTCTTCAGGTCCCGCTGGTGATTGTGGACCACGACCTCACCCCTGTGCAGTTGCGCAACATGGAGAAGGGAGCCGGCTGCCGCGTAATCGACCGAACCCAGTTGATCCTCGACATTTTTGCCTGTCACGCGCACACGCGGGAAGGCCAGCTTCAAGTCGAGCTCGCGCAGTTGAACTATCTTCTCCCGCGGCTTACCGGACGTGGCGAAGAGCTCTCGCGCCTCGGCGGCGGTATCGGAACTCGCGGGCCCGGCGAGCAAAAATTGGAAACCGATCGGCGCCGCATTCGCGATCGCGTCAGGAAAATTCAGCAGGCCATCGAAACGGTTCGCCGCCAGCGAGCCACGCGCCGGCGCGCTCGCCAGGCCGTGCCGCTCGGCATGATTGCCCTCGTGGGCTATACGAACGCGGGGAAATCGACGCTCTTCAACGCGCTCACGCGTGCCGATGTCCTCACGTCTCCGAAAATGTTCGCGACGCTCGACCCCACGATTCGGGCGGTTCGTCTGCCCTCGCATCGCCGCGTGCTCCTTTCGGACACGGTCGGATTCCTGCGCGATCTCCCTCCGGATTTGATCGCCGCATTTCGCGCCACTCTCGAAGAGGTTCAGGAAGCGGCTCTGATTCTGCACGTCACCGACATTTCGAATCCGCGCCATGCCGAGCAGGACGCGGAAGTGCTGAAAGTCCTCGCGGACCTCGGCGTGCTGGATCGCCCGCGGCTGCAGGTTCTGAACAAGATCGATCAACTCGGCGAAGAGCAACTCGCCGCATTAGGACATGGGAACGGCGGTCGGCGACAGAACGTCTTCACTTCGGCGGTCACTGGCGAGGGCCTGCACGAATTGCTCGAGCGCATCGACGCGGCCATGCCCGTCGACCCTCTCGTGCGTTTGCGTCTTCGTTTTCCCACTTCTGATGGCCGCACGCTCTCGCTGGTTCACGCCTGCGGACGCGTCGTGCTGTCGGAGGTCCTCGACGGCCACTTTCTCGTCGACGCCGACATCCCCGAGTCTCTCGCCGGGCGGCTCGAGGAATTCGTCGCCAGACCGGTACCGGTCCCGGGCGCGTCTGCCGACGCTGACGCCGGTGCCCGCTAGCGTTGGGACTCCGCCCCTTTTAGGCCCGAAACGGCCTGTTTTTCAATGGCTTCCGCGAATCTGCCCCGCAACCGGTGGCGGCCAAACCTGTGGAAATCACTGTGGAAAAAGAACGGCGTTCCGTGACCCTAAAGAACTCGCAAGTCGGCGAATCCCGCCTATCTTCGGTGCCTGGCCCCCATTCTAATTCGTCCTATATCAATGACTTACCGATGCGTGCATTTGCAGGTCTCTGGCAGCAATTCTTGCGTCCGAGTCGCGGAACCGCCTTCGCAATTTGCACAGGTTTGCAGCAGTCCCGCAGGGTAAGGTCAGGTTTTTCCTGTATTTGCGGACATGAAAACCTCGGCACAGAAGGAGCCTCAGCGGCTTGTCTCAGCATAACCGGTACCGTTGACTCCTGCTACATCTCGGGACTAGTATGGGCTGTTCTCTCGGCGGCGCTGGCTCGTCAGCCGAGTCTTCCGAGAATGCAATGAATCTGCCGAACAGTCTGACCGTCCTTCGCATCTTCTTTGTGCCTTTGCTTGTCGTCGTTTTGCTAACCCGTCAGCCCAACTGGAATTTCTGGGGTCTGCCGGTTCATTTTGAGGTTTTGGGCGTGTTGATTCTCCTGTTTGCCGCCGCCACGGACGTGATGGACGGTTACTTCGCCCGCTCGCGGAAAGAGATCACGACGCTCGGAATTCTGCTCGACCCGATCGCGGACAAGCTCTTGATTTCGGCCGCGTTCATTTCGCTCGTTGCGATGAATCTGGTTCCGGCCTGGATGGTCGTGATTATCATCGGCCGGGAATTTGTAATCACCGGACTGCGGGAGATTGCCTCCGTCGAGGGACTCGTGATTCCCGCGTCGGCGCTCGGGAAAACGAAAATGATTCTGCAGGTGCTGGCGGGCTGCGCCGTGATTCTCACGGCGAAGCATCCGTCCCTGAAATTGGTTGGAATCGTCTTGATGTGGCTCGTGGTTTTGAGCGCGATCGCCTCGGCGGCGCATTATTTCCAGATGTTCTGGAGCCAGATCAATTCCCGCGTCCAGCAGCGGCGCAGCCGGGTCGTGCTCGTCGAGCCGAAAGAAAAGCCGCAGGATGTCCTCACTCGCTGATAGCGAGAAGAAACTGCTTCTCGGGGTTGCTCGGCGCGGTCTCGTAGCTGCCGCCGAGCGGCGCGAACCACCCCAGGATTTTTCGTGCGACACCGGACTTCTTTCCACCGGCGCCTTCGTGACGTTGCATCGCGGCTCTCGCCTGCGGGGCTGCATCGGCCAGTTGTCGACCGGCGAGCCGCTCGTCGAAATGGTGGCGCGCTGCGCGCGCTCGGCCGCGCTCGAAGATCCCCGGTTCTCGCCCGTGGTTCCTGACGAAGTCGCACAGATTGAAATCGAGATTTCCGTGCTCTCGCCGCTGGAAGACATCACCCTCGACAAGATCGAGCCGGGCACGCACGGCCTGATCGTCAGCCAGGGATGGCGCCGCGGAGTCCTTCTTCCTCAAGTGGCAACACAGTTCGGTTGGACGGCTGAAAGATTTCTCGAGGAAACTTGCGTGAAAGCGGGACTCGATCGCGAGGCGTGGAAGGATCCCGAAACCCGCGTGCAGGCGTTCACCGCGGAAGTGTTCAGCGAATCGAGGCTCCGCGAATCGCACGCGGAGCCGCCCGTCTTGCGGAAATCGCGTTATTCGAGTTCGACGTAGTCGCCCGCGTAGACTTCGCGCAGGATGAACGTCAGCAGCACGGTGGAAGAATTCGGCGAGGTGCGAACCACTACGCCCTCACCCAGCACTTCCCGCGGCGTGTTTTGCCAGTCCCATTTCCGCCCCGAGCTGCCGAAACCGAACGTCGGTCCCAGATCGCCCTCTGCATCAAACGCGAAACGCTGGGTCGTAACAACGGCATCGTGCTCGGTTCCCGTGTAGCGGAAAACGCGGAAATAATCGCCGACGCGCACTCCCTGATCCCTGCCCAGGTTCACGTAGGCGATGTCGTTCGTTCCCAGCTGCTCCTGGAATCTCTTCCCGACGATGAGCATCGCTTTCGCTTTGCCGCTCGGCGGAGCGAACCGGTCGAAGTTGTTCTCGGCTTTCAGCGGCGGCTGCGGACGCTCTGTGAACGGGACGATGACGTCTCCGCGCTGAATCATTTCGCACGATTGCACGATCTGGGCGACGGACGTGTTGCGCTCGACCACGACCACCTTCAAGCGCCCTTCATCCGCCCAGACGGTCCCCATTTTGTGAAGAATCGCGTACTGCCACTTCGACCACTGAATCAGGAACGGGTCCACCTCAGGCCGGATCACCGCAAATTCGTCGCCGACTTTCGTGCCCTGTTCGGCGCCGCGGTTGATGTAGACATAGTCGCCGTAGTCGAACGTGATCCGGTAGCCCGAGCCCTCGCCCGTAATCACGTAGCTGCTGCGCGGAACGTTCTCCGTGGTCACGATCCCCGAGCAGTAGAGATCGTTCTCGATCGGCACCGGCGCCTGGTCTTGCGCCGACGCTACCGCCCCCGAAATCGCCAGAATGAGCCCGGCAAAGACAATTTTCCCGCGCATGATATCGTGCTCCTTTGAACGGGTTTCGCTGCGCCGCACCCGGCGCTCCCCGATGAAGCGACCGTAACAGAGGCTTCCCGCAGGCGTCAAGACAAGCGTCCACCAGGCTTTACACATTGTGTACCGCATGGTAGAAGCCAGAACTCCCCTGTACGAAGGGCCAGGGCTCGAATTCGCACCCATGATCGCCAAAGACAAAACCTGTGCCGTTGCGGCCGCCACGAACGCGCGCGCGATGTGGAAGCAACTCGCCTGGGCGCTGCGTCACGCCCGCACCGTTGAGCTGCGCCTCGATTGGCTCGCCGCCGACTCCGAAATCGACCGTTTCCTCCGCCAACTTGCGTCCGCCAGACTCCCACGGGCAGCGACGCTGATCGCCACATGCCGCCGCCGCGCTGCCGGAGGGAACTATCGCGGCTCCATCGCGAAGCAGCTTATTCATCTCGCGGAAGCTCTTCACGCCGGCTGCGCGTGGTACGACCTCGAGATCGAGACCATTCGTGAATCGCTCCCGGAGTTGCTGGATGTGCTTGTCGGGGAAGGCCGCCGGCTGGCCTCGGCGCATTTCTTCCGCCGCATGCCGCGCGACCTCCGGCGAACCGCCGGCGAACTCGGCGCGGGCCGCTCCGACGCCATCAAGATTGCCGCGCGCTGCGATTCGCTCGCGGACGCCCTCAAGCTCCTCCGCCTCGCGCGCCGCCGCCGGAATGTCGTCGCCGTGCCGATGGGCGACGTGGCGCTCCCGCTCCGCGTCCTCGCGCTGCGCGAGGGAAGCGCGCTCGCCTACGCGCCCGTCGAAAACGCCACCGCGCCGGGCCAGGTCTCCTTCGACGAAATGACGGATCTGTATCGCGCGGATCGTTTGAACCGCCGCGCGCGTGTCTACGGCATCATCGGCAATCCCATCGGGCACTCGCTTTCGCCCGTGATGCAGAACGCCGCGTTCCAGGCGCGCCGCATGAACGCCGTCTATCTTCCGTTCCTCACGCGCGACCTGCGCGATTTTCTCGCCGCCATCGGCCCGCTTGGCATCGCAGGTTTCAGCATCACACTGCCGCACAAGGAAACCATCCTGCGCCATCTCGACGGCTGCGATCCCTTGGCCGCCGCCATTGGCGCCGTGAACACGGTGGTCGTCCGTGGCGGCGGCAAGCTCTACGGCTACAACACCGATTACGTCGGCGTGCTTCGCGCGCTCGAACCCCGAATTCCGCTTCGCGGCAGCCGCGTGCTGATTGTGGGTGCGGGCGGAGGCGCTCGCGCCGTGGCGTTCGCGCTCGCGCAAGCCGGTGCGTCGGTTTGCGTTTGCGCGCGGCGCCCGAAGCGTGCGGAGGCGCTTGCGAAGGCCGTGCGCGGCGAAGCGGTGGCGCGCAAGCGGCTGCGTCACGAATTCTTCGACGCCATCGTCAACGCCACTCCCGTCGGCATGCATCCGCGCGTTCACGAATCGCCTCTCGACGCCCGCGAATTGAATTGCCGCCTCGTTTTTGACACGATCTATCGCCCTCGCGTCACGCGCCTTTTGCAACTTGCGAAGCGCCATGGCATCGAAACAGTTTCCGGCGTCGAGATGTTCATCGCGCAGGGGACAGCGCAGTGGGAGATTTGGACCGGAGAGCGCGCGCCCGTGGACGTGATGCGCCGGGCCGCCCTCCGCGCCCTGGCGCGCGCAGAACAATAGGCCATGATTCAACCCGACTTCAAAACGTTTCGCCGCCTCGCGAGCCAGGGCAACCTCGTCCCGGTCTACGACACGTTCACCGCGGACCTGCTTACTCCCGTCGGCGCCTATCTGCGCATCGCCCGCGACGCGCGCTATGCGTTCCTGCTCGAGAGCGTCGAAGGCGGCGAAACGGTCGCGCGCTACACGTTTGCCGGCGCGAATCCGGTGGAAGTGTTTCGCGCGCGCGGCCGCAACTGCACGCTCGAAAGCCACACCCCCGGCGCGCGAAAGACCAAAGCAAAACGCACGCAGTTTGAAGGCAATCCCATCGAAGAGCTGCGCCGCCTGACCGCCCGCTTCCATCCCGTCCGCGTCCCGGGACTCCCGCCGCTCATCGCCGGCGCCATCGGCTATTGCGCGTATGACATGGTGCGTTTGATCGAGCAGATTCCCGCGACCGGCCGCGACGACCTCGAGCTCGACGATTGCGTGATGATGTTTTATCTCGGCCTTCTCGTTTTCGACCACGTGCGGCATCGTGTCTGGATCATTCGCAACGTCTTCACGGAAGGTGCCGCGCTTCAAGCGCGCAACGGGAAAGAGACGTTGCGCGCGAAATACGACGCTGCCGTCCGCGAAATCGAGCGCACGCGCCGCATGCTCGAAGGCCCGCTTCCGCCGCAGCGCCGCGCGAAGCGCCCGGCGCGCCTCCGCATCCGCTCGAATATGACGAAGCCGCAATTCCTCGCCGGAGTCGAAAAGGCGAAGGAATACATCCGTGCGGGCGATATTTTTCAGGTGGTGCCAAGCCAGCGCTTCCGCCGCCCCTTCGCAGCACCACCTTTCGCGCTTTATCGCGCGCTTCGGCGGCTGAATCCTTCGCCCTTTCTTTACTTTCTGAACTTTCCGGGATTTTCCATCGTAGGCTCCAGCCCCGAAATTCTGGTGCGCGTGGCGAACGGCACGGTGACCATCCGCCCCATTGCCGGCACGCGGCCGCGCGGCAAGACCGAAACCGAAGACAAAAAGCTTGCCTCCGAATTGCTAGCCGATCCGAAAGAACGCGCCGAGCATCTGATGCTGCTCGATCTGGGGCGCAACGACGTGGGGCGGGTGGCGGAAACAGGAAGCGTGCGCGTGACGGCGGAGTTCTTCATCGAGCGCTACAGCCATGTGATGCACATCGTTTCCAACGTCGAAGGCCGCCTGCGCCAAAATCTGGATGCCGTGGATGCGCTGATCGCGGGCTTTCCCGCGGGCACGCTGTCGGGCGCGCCGAAAGTGCGCGCGATGGAAATCATCGACGAGCTGGAAAAGGAAAAGCGCGGCCTTTACGGGGGCGCAGTGGGATATTTCGCAGCCAATGGCGACCTGGATACCTGCATCGTGCTGCGTACGGCAGTGGTGAAGGACGGCACGATGTTTGTGCAGGCAGGCGGCGGCGTGGTTGCCGACAGCGATGCCGAAGCGGAATATCAGGAGACGGTGAACAAGGCCAAAGCGCTGTTCGCGGCGGCGGACGAGGCTATGAAAACCGCAGAGTGAAATAGATCGCGTAAAGCGCCGTCCATGCCAGCGCCCAGATGGCGAAGCCCC
>DATIZQ010000096.1:0-9205 GCA_035517015.1 Candidatus Acidiferrum sp.
TAACACCTCAGAGGAACGCGCCGCGCATCTTCCGCGCTGGCTCCATGACTACAACTGGCACCGTCCTCATGCTAGCCTCGGCGGTGCTCCACCCATCTCCCGTTCCGGTCTGGATCGGAACAACGTGTTGATACATGACACTTAGTGGCCCGGATGGCTCACCGACGACGAAGGCGACGAAGATGGCCGCGACGAAAATGGCCGTCGCGCGGGCTGCCCATCTGGTGGTTGAGTAGATTACGGGAGGCATGACTCTCCTTTTTCGCCCGAAGCATGTCGAAAACAAGGTCGGAGCTGACAGCAGCATCCCGCCGAAACGTGAACGATGTCTGTGCGAACGCTCACGAGGGTTTGTGACGAGCCAAGCGTTGCGACTACATACGTCGGGCTATGCCATTTTGTGGCGCTAAGTCTTTATGTTTCAGGCACCTGTACGTTAGTACAGGGGCAAAATTTTGCCTGTACGAAGGGGCAGGTTTTGGCGAGGCGTATGAGATGTTAGCAGATTCACCACGACTGACCTTCCGTGTCACTCGCGCCGAGCGCGGGCATGCTACCCTGCCATTTCGCGTGGGTTCTAGTACCGCGCGCGCACACTCATGTCTTCACGGCTTGGCGAAATCCTGGTCAAGGACAGCCTGATCTCAGCGGATCAGTTGAAGCAGGCGCTCGACTACCAGAAGAAGAACGGCGGGCGTCTGGGTACCTGCCTGGTGAAACTGGGCCTGGTGAGCGACGACGACATCACAGCCGTGCTCTCCCGGCAGTACGGCGTGCCCTCGATCAACCTGAAGTTCTACGAGGTGGACCCCGCGGTCATCAAGCTGGTGCCCCAGGAGACCGCGATTCGCTATCAAATCGTCCCGCTCTCGCGCGTGGGCTCAACGCTGACCATTGCGATGACCGATCCGACGAACGTCTTCGCGATGGACGATATCAAGTTCATGACCGGCTTCAACGTCGAGCCGGTGGTGGCGTCTGAAACGGCGATCAGCGAAGCGATTCACAAGTTCTACGGCGAGGTGGAGAGCGTCGAGGCGCTGGACAAGGTGATGAAAGACCTTGCCGGCGACGAGGAAGCGCTCGAGCTGGCGGGCGAAGAAGCGGAAATGATGGACCTGGCGACGCTGGAGAAGGCCGCCGAGGAAGCTCCCATCATCAAGCTGTGCAACCTGATCCTTACCGACGCGGTGAAGCGGGGTGCGAGCGACATCCACGTGGAGCCGTACGAAAAGGAGTTGCGCGTCCGGTTCCGAATCGACGGCATTTTGCAGAACGTGATGGCGCCGCCGATGAAGCTGAAGGATGCGATCTCGAGCCGCCTCAAGATCATGTCGAAGCTGGATATCAGCGAGAAGCGCTTGCCCCAGGACGGCCGCATCATGATCAAGTACGTCCGCGACGGCAAGAAGAAGGAATTGGACTTCCGCGTTTCGACGGTTCCAACCCTGTTCGGCGAAAAAATCGTTCTCCGGTTGCTCGACAAGGAAAACCTGCGGCTCGACATGACGAAGCTCGGTTTCGAGCCCGAATCGCTGGCGAAGTTCGAGCGGCAGATTCTGAAGCCGTACGGCATGGTACTTGTCACGGGCCCGACGGGTTCGGGCAAGACGAACACGCTCTATTCCTCTGTCGCCCGGCTCAACACCGCGGAAACAAACATCATGACCGCCGAAGACCCGGTCGAATTCCAGCTGCCCGGAATCAACCAGGTCCAGATGAAAGAACAGATCGGGTTGAACTTCGCTTCCGCCCTGCGCGCGTTCCTGCGGCAAGACCCGAACATCATCCTGGTCGGCGAGATTCGAGACTTCGAGACGGCCGAAATCGCGGTGAAGGCCGCGCTCACGGGGCACTTGGTTCTTTCAACGCTGCACACGAACGACGCGCCTTCCACCATCAGCCGCTTGATGAACATGGGTATCGAACCTTTCCTGGTAGCCACGTCCGTGAACCTGATTTGCGCGCAGCGCCTGGTTCGCCGCATCTGCGTGGGTTGCAAGGAGCCGCTGCAAATCCAGCCGCAGGCGCTGATCGATGCCGGCTACAGCGCCGAGGAAGCGAACAAGGTCGAAGTGCAACACGGGCGCGGCTGCGCGACCTGCAACAACACGGGTTACAAAGGCCGCGTGGGTCTTTACGAAGTGATGGAAATCCACGACGAGCTGCGGGAATTGATCCTGGTAGGCGCGTCCGCGCTCGAACTGAAGAAGAAGGCGCTGGAAAGCGGAATGATCACGCTACGCCGGAGCGGCCTGCTGAAGGTGGCGCTGGGGCAAACCACCATGGAAGAGGTACTGCGCGAAACCGTGCTGTAGCGGAGAGAGGAACACATGGCTGGCATCACGCTGAGCGAGTTGCTGAAAAAGATGATTGAGATGGGTGGCAGCGACCTGCACCTATCGACAAACAGTCCTCCGCGCATCCGCGTGCACGGGAAACTGCGTCCGCTGGACATGCCGCCTCTGACGGCGGCGGACACAAAGGCCCTGGCTTACAGCGTCCTTACGGACGTGCAGAAGCACCGGCTGGAAGAGAATCTGGAGCTCGACTTTTCGTTCGGCTTGAAGAGCCTGGCGCGTTTCCGCGGAAACATCTTCCATCAGCGCGGCGCCGTGGCGGCCGTGTTCCGGACGATTCCGTGGGAGATCAAGGGCTTCGACGCGCTGGGGCTGCCGCAGATAGTGAAGGCCCTGTGCGACAAGCCGCGCGGGCTCGTGCTGGTGACGGGGCCGACGGGGTCGGGGAAGTCGACGACGCTGGCGGCGATGCTCGACAAGATCAACAACGAACGCGAAGAGCACATGATAACGATCGAGGACCCGATCGAGTTCCTGCACAACCACAAGAAGTGCCTGGTCAATCAGCGCGAGGTTCACTCGGACACGCACTCGTTCGCGAACTCGCTGCGCGCCGCGCTGCGCGAGGATCCGGACGTGGTGCTGATCGGCGAAATGCGCGACCTGGAAACCATCGAATCCGCGTTGCGCATCGCCGAAACCGGCCACTTGACGTTCGCCACGCTGCACACGAACTCGGCCGTCTCCACCATCAACCGTATCGTGGACGTTTTTCCGGCGCACCAGCAGCCGCAGGTTCGCGCCCAGCTTTCGATGGTGCTGGAAGGAATTCTTTGCCAGGCGCTGCTGCCCCGCATCGACGGGCGTGGGCGCGCGATGGTGATGGAAATCCTGATTCCCAACGCGGCCATCCGAAACCTGATTCGCGAAGACAAGATTCACCAGATTTATTCGGCCATGCAAACGGGAACGGGCCAGACGGGAATGCAGACGTTCAACCAGAGTCTCTCGAACGCGTACTTCCAGAAGTTCATCAGCCTGGAAACGGCGCTTTCGCGATCCTCGAACCCAGACGAGTTGCAGGACTTGATTAACCGTGGGGTGACCTCACCACCTGCCGGTGGCCGGGCCCCTGTCCGGAAGTAGAGAAGAGGAGGTAATACAGCAATGCCGGTCTACACCTACAAAGGCACCAACCGGGCGGGCACCACCGTCGCGGGGGAGCGGACAGCGGCGAGCAAGAACGAACTGGCAGCCACGCTGCGCCGCGAGCAAATCAACATCAGCAAGCTCTCCGAGAAGGGGAAGGAGTTCAGCATCCCCACGTTCGGAGCCGGGGTCGACTCGAAGGAGCTGGCCGTCTTCACGCGCCAATTCTCCGTCATGATCGACGCGGGCTTGCCACTCGTGCAATGCCTCGAAATTCTCGCCGGGCAGCAGGAGAACAAGACGTTCCAGAAAATCCTGAACGGCGTGCGAGCCTCCGTCGAAGGCGGCGCGACGCTGTCCGCGTCGATGAAGCAGCACGAGAAGGTATTCGACCCGCTGTACTACAACATGGTCGAAGCCGGCGAGACGGGCGGTATTCTGGACACGATTCTTCAGCGGCTCTCGAGCTACATCGAGAAGAACGTCAAGCTGAAGCGCGCCGTGAAGTCAGCGATGATCTACCCGATCTCGGTCATGAGCATCGCGGTGGGCGTGATCATCCTGCTGCTCTGGAAAGTCGTGCCGATTTTCGTCGAGTTGTTCAACGGACTGGGCGTCGACCTTCCCCTTCCGACGCGCGTGGTCATCGCGTTGAGCAATTTCGTCGGAAGTATCTACGGCTTGATGATCGTTGTGCTGTTCATCGGATCGGGCTTCGCTCTGAAATTCTGGTACGGCACCCCGGCGGGACGCATGGCGATCGACCAGGTCCTGCTGCGAATCCCCGTACTCGGAATCGTGCTGCGCAAGATTGCGGTCGCGCGTTTCACGCGAACGCTCGGCACGCTGATCTCGAGCGGCGTCCCGATTCTCGAAGGGCTCGACATCACGGCGCGAACTTCCGGAAACGCCGTCGTGGAACGGGCCATTTCACAGACCCGCAAGGCTGTTGAGGCCGGCCGGTCGCTTGTGGATCCGCTGAAGGAAACGGACGTCTTCCCCGGCATGGTGACGCAGATGATCGGCGTCGGTGAGCAGACCGGCGCGATGGACGCGATGCTTCAGAAGATCGCGGACTTTTATGAAGACGAAGTGGACGCGGCCGTGAAGGACCTGTTGACGTCCCTCGAACCCATCATGATCGTGTTTCTCGGCGTGGTGGTGGGCGGCGTCGTCATCTCGATGTACCTGCCCTTGTTCTCGCTGATCGGCAAGCTGGCCGGCCACTAAAGAGAGGAAGCGTTGCGACCTTGTGAGGCGGGACGGCTGGGCTGCCAACCGTTCCGCGCGCTCACGTTCGAAGGGAGGATTCTCCTCAACTCGACGCTTGCTTCGGGGGCAACCGAGGCCCGCTACAGGCTCTGACCATGAAATCGACACCCACAGTAAGCGAATGGCTGCCCTGGCTGGGGCGCGTCCGCTTTCTCATCATCACGTTCCTGCTCGCGGTCGTGGGCGTGGGCCAATTCACGTCGATTTCGCTCCCGCTGCGGATGCTGTTGCCGCTGATCGTCCTGTGGTACACGCTGGCAACCTGCTATTTCATCCTGCAGCGCTGGACTCCGAAGGCCGCATGGCATGCGCCGCTGCAGGTGGCCGGGGATCTTCTGATTATCACCGCGGTCGTCTACTTCACGGGCGCGCAGGACAGCTACTTCATCTCGCTCTACCTGCTGAGCATCTTGATGGCAAGCATCCTGTTTTCGCGTCGCGTGGTTTTCGCCATCGCCGGCGCGAGCTTTGCGCTGCTTGGCTGCCTCGTGGAGCTGATGTTCTACAGCGTGATACCGCGAACGTCGGCTTCGATGCCGACCGCGCGGACGATCGAGTCTTGGCTGGGGAGCAACCTATTCGCATTTCTCGCGGTCGCCTATCTGGGAAGTCTGCTCTCACAAAGCCTCCGGAAGAAGGGCGTCGAGCTGGAGGAGAAGAGCGAGGAGCTGAAAGACCTGCAGGCGTTCAATCAGGACATCATCGAGTCGATGCGCGGAGGGCTGCTGACGACCGATTTGACCGGCCGCATCCTTCTGCTTAATCGCGCCGGCGCCGAGATCACCGGGCACGGCTTCGGTCTGCTGCGGGGCGAAAACGTGAAGGATGCATTCCCTGGGTTCTGGCCCGTCGAATCAGACGGGAACGCGAATCCGGTCGCTTCGCGCAAGGAGATCGAATTCCGGACTCTTTCAGGCGCGACTCGGTTTCTCGGGCTCTCAATCTCCCCGCTTCGTACCGCCGAAAACCAGACGGGATATGTTTTCAATTTCCAGGACCTGACCGAACTCAAGCGCCTGGAACGCGAAGTGGTCACCAAGGAGCGGATGGCCGCCCTCGGCCGTCTTTCCGCGGCAATCGCGCACGAAATCCGACAGCCCCTGACGGCGATGAGCGGAGCCCTCAAAGAACTCGTTCGGCTGGCTCCGCTCGATGACGACGACAAGAGGCTGGTCCAGATCGTCAGCCGGGAGTCGCAGCGGCTGAACCAGATCGTTTCGGACTTTCTCGATTACTCGCGCGAGAAGAATTACGTGTTCGTCGAAGTGGATGTGGCGGCACTGGTGGAAGAAACGTTGCTGCTGATCGAACACGACGAGCGCGCGAGAGGGAAGTACAAGATCGAAAAAAACTTCGGCGCTCGCGGCGCCAAAGCTCGAGCCGATCGCGACGCCCTGAAGCAGGTTCTGTGGAATCTCTGCAACAACGCGTTGCGCGCGATGCCCGACGGAGGCGTTCTCTCGGTGAAGCTGGAGGTTGAGCCCGAATGGGTTCGGATCTCCATTCGCGATACGGGCGTTGGCCTCGATCCGCGCGAGCTCACCCAAATTTTCGAGCCGTTCCAGTCGGGATTCGCCGGCGGAACGGGCCTTGGCCTTGCCATCGTCTACCGAATCCTCCAGGCGCACCGCGGCCAGATTCGCGTGGACGGCAAAAAAGGCCACGGCGCAGAGTTTATCGTCGAACTCCCGAGGGCCGTGCGCACGCGTCTGACACCGGCGCGCCAGCCGGAATCCAATGCGGAATTGCTCCGCCCGGTGGGGAAGGGGTAGAGAATGGCCCACCTCCTCGTAGTCGACGACGAGCGCTCCATCTGCGAACTCCTGGAAATCAGTTTTCGCAAGGAAGGGCACCGGGTTGATGTCGCCTCGAACGGCGAATCGGCAAAGCGGCGGCTCTCCTCGCAAATCTACGACATTGTCGTCTCCGATATCCGCATGCCGGACATGGACGGCGTCGAACTCCTTCGCTACTGCAAGGAAATCTGTCCGGCGACCACTTTCATCCTCATTACCGGCGTCCCGACCATCGACACAGCGATTGATGCGGTCAATTTTGGCGCCGACCGGTACGTGATCAAAGGCGACCGCCTGCTGGACGAGCTCCGGCCGGCCATTCAGCACGTCGCCGAAACCCTGGCTCTCAAGAAGGAGGCTGGCTACCTGAGGCGCGAGCTACGCCGCCTGACCGGCCTCGACCACATCATCGGCACAAGCCCGAAGATGAAGGCGATTTTCGAGCTGATCGAGAACATTGCTCCGCAAACCAGCCGCGTTCTGATTACAGGCGAAAGCGGCACCGGAAAGGAGCTCGTGGCGCGCGCCATCCACGAGCACAGTGCGCGCTCAAAGAGCCCGTTCATCACGATCAACTGCGGAGCGTTTCCCGAAACCCTGCTCGAGTCGGAACTCTTCGGCTATATGAAGGGCGCGTTTACCGGCGCGAACGAAAATCGCCGGGGCCTCTTTCAGGCGGCCCACGGCGGCACGCTGTTCATGGACGAAATCGGGAACATGAGCGTGACCATGCAGGTGAAGCTCTACCGCGTGCTCCAGGAGGGCAAAGTCCGGCCCATCGGAAGCACCGAGGAATCGGACGTTGACGTTCGCGTCATCGCCGCCACCAACAAGGATCTCGAACTCGAGATCAGCGAGGGCCGTTTCCGCGAGGATCTGTACTACCGCCTGAGCGTCATACCGATTCATCTCCCGGCCCTGCGAGAACGCGCGGAGGACATCCCGCTGCTCGCGCGCGAATTCCTCGAGCGTTTCTCCAAGTCGATGAGCAAGAACATCGAAGGGATCGAGACGGAAGCCATGCGCCGGCTGGAGGTTTACGATTGGCCCGGCAACGTTCGCGAACTGGAGAACACCATCGAGCGCGCTGTCGCCCTGGAGACGGCCCGGCGCGTCTCCGTGGGATCGCTGCCCGATCGAATTCAGAACCACTACCAGGGATCGGTTCCCCACGCGTCTAGTAATGGGAACGGGATCGCTTTGCCGGAGGACGGATTGAACCTCGAGGACCACATCCGGAAAATCGAGCGCTCCTACCTCCTGGCCGCGCTGGAGCGCTCCGGGGGTGTCCGCACGCGCGCCGCCGAATTGTTGAGGATGACCTACCGGTCCTTCCGCCACTACGCCAAGAAGTACGAAGTCTGATTTGCGAATTCGTCGTTCCCGCGGTGATTTCCGTCACGCCACGCACGGTCGCTTTTTATGGACGAATTACGTCGACATTTTAGGTCTACAGAGAAAGCTGTACGATCTCCCAATTTGAAGCCAGCGACGCGTCATCGCCAACTCGTGTATTTGCAGCTAGTTAGAGAACCGTCGCCGATGAGTTAAGTGCATCTGCGTGAATGGGGTCTCGCGTGCCTTCTATAACGGCGTACCCCGCCAGGGAGTACAAGAAGAGATTCTGGAGCAAATGCTCCGAGGAGAGAAAGTGCAAATGAATAAGAGAGAAAAGGGCTTCTCGTTAATCGAGTTGCTGATCGTGGTGGCGATCATTTTGATCATCGCGGCGATTGCAATTCCTAACCTGCTTCGTTCCCGCATGGCGGCCAACGAAGCATCGGCAGTCGGTTCGGTCCGTACCATCAACACCGCTCAGGTGACCTACAACTCGACGTATAACGACGGTTTCTCGACGACCCTCGCGACCCTTGGTGGCGCGGCGGGCGTTGCGGCGTCGTGCAACAACGCCGAGCTGATTGACCCGCTGCTGACGGCTGGCCAGAAGACTGGCTATACGTTCGCGGTGCAAGCCGGAACGGTGGCAGTGACGGTACAGCCTGCGGGATGCGCGAACCCCGGAGACGTGGACGGATACACGGTCACGGCGGTTCCAGTGAACGTGGGTACGACCGGTCAGCGCAGCTTCTGCTCGGATGGATCTGGCGTGATTCAGTTCCTTGCGACGGGCGGTGCGCCGCCGCTGGCTCCTCCGATCTGCGGAGCCGGTATGAGCGCGCTCGGCAACTAACTGAAGAACTGGCGGTTCCGGAAGGGAGGAGGCTTGTCCTCCTCCCTTTCAGTCCTTTGAGAGGTTCCGGCCACAGAACACGAAAGGGTTCGGCTCCAAGGGGGAGTTCGAGATTCCAGCATCCTGCTCGTTGGAATCCACGCCCCTCAGCGCACAGGTGACCCGGGCGGTCACTCCAAACTGGCAGAAACTGTCACTTTCGGCCGCGCGATACCCCCTAAGGCATTCCGCTAAGTGCATCATGGCCTCAGCGGTCAGGCTCTATCTTACTGAGGGAAAAGGGTATAATGGCCGTGCGGCGAAGTAGTTACCCCCGCCTGACCCCGGTGGACCCTCGGTTGCATCAAACGCAGCGTGTACCCCGCCAGGGAGTACGAGAAAAGAAATTCTGGAGCAAATGCTCCGAGGAGAGAAAGTGCAAATGAATAAGAGAGAAAAGGGCTTCTCGTTAATCGAGTTGCTGATCGTGGTGGCGATCATTTTGATCATCGCGGCGA
>DATIZQ010000097.1:0-4787 GCA_035517015.1 Candidatus Acidiferrum sp.
AAGATCAAACGCTGGGAGAAGGAATACAACGAGGATCGGCCCCATCTTGCTCTCAAGGGGAAAACTCCTGCTGAGCGAGTTCGCGAACTCGCTCAGCCGTCTCGATCCGAACCTGTAAGGGATCTCTCTTGACTAATACAAGCCAGTGTCTACGACGATGACTTTCGCAGAGCTTGTCGAGAGATGGAAACAAACGATAGTGCCGACACTCAAGCAAAGCACTGCGGACCTCTATGCTTACAAACTCGAAAGGTATGTTGTTCCCGTGTTCGGAACTCGCGAAGTTACATCAATTACGAGGTATGAGGTTGAAACGTTCCTAGCGGAAAAAGCGAGAATGTACTGTCGCAATACAATCCGTGCGATGCGTGCGTCTTTGAGTCGTGTGTTGTCTTGGGCCGTAGCGTGCGACTGGATTGCGAAAAATCCCTGTTCTGGTGTTGCTCTACCATTCGCAAAATCTCGTGTTAAGCGTACGGTCCTCACACCGGAACAAGTTGGAGCAATTGCTGCGCGGCTGAAAGAACCGTATGCCACATTGGTTCTTTTCCTGGCCGGTACTGGACTTCGCGTTGGAGAGGCCGTTGGGATCAAATGGTCCGATTTCGATGGCACGATCCTTCACGTTCAGCGTCGGATTTACGAAGGTCGTGAAGGAACCACAAAAACGCGAAGTTCGGAACGCAGCATTCCGATTTCGAGCGTGCTCATTGAACGGATGAAAACACTCGGTGACGGCGAGTGGGTTTTCCGGTCCCGCAACGGTACGCCGGTAGACCCAAAGAACATCGCGCATCGATATCTCCGGCCTGTCGCACGTGAACTCGGTATACCGCTCGGCGGATGGCACGATTTTCGACATACCCTTTCAACTCGACTGTTGCGCGAGAAACATCCAGCGAAGCTCGTTGCTGAACTTCTGGGGCATTCGGATGTTCGGACGACGCTTGCCGTCTATCATCATGTAGCTACCGAGGAATTGCGAGTGCCACTCGCCGAAATAGCTAGCCAGTTGTTATGTGATGTTACGAAATCAGGTTCGCAGTCGGCTGCGCGGGACTCTTTCCCTTGTAAATGAAAGAGTTGGTGAGCCGCCCAGGACTTGAACCTGGAACCCGCTGATTAAGAGTCAGCTGCTCTGCCAATTGAGCTAGCGGCCCACAATTCGAAAAATTATAGCACGACAGGATTCGCCGCCGGACGGCACGCTTTCGGCCGTCCCGCGCGGTTAGCGGCGCAACGCTGACGCGATTTCCTTCGCCACGTGACGCGCCTTCACCAGGTCGCCCGGGCCGAACGAAATGGCTGCGACGCGCGCGTGCCCGCCCCCGCCGTACTTCTCGGCCAGCGACGCCAGATTCACTTCGGCTGACGCTTCCTTCCACGGGTTCGTTCCCACCGACACTTTCGCGCGCGTGGGCGACGCGCTCACGCCCACCGAATACAGCGCGTCCGGATACAGAAAATACGGAATGAACTTGTTGTAGCCCTCGAGGTCCAGGTCGCTCACGTCGAAATAGATCACGCCGTCGCGCGAGTCCATGCGCTCGCGCAGAATATCCATCGACCGGCGATGCCGCGCGAGCAGCGGCCCGAGATGCTTCTTCACGATCGGCAGCTCGATCATTTCCGCCAGCGATTTGTACGCGAGGTCCGGAACGATTTTCGGCACCAGGTCCTGTTCGGGCGCCGCCTCGATCACCAGCGCAAGCTGCATCGCCGGCTCGGCAAGCCCAACCGCCGCTTCGGGGCTCGCGAACTGAGCTCCGTCGATGATGTCGCCCCACTTGATCAGCTCGGCAAGCGGCTTCGCGTCGAATCCGAATTTTTCGGAGGCGATCGTCGCCAGGAATTTCGTGCACGATTTGAACGTCGGATCGTAGAACTTCTTCCCTGAGTGGTCCTGGCGGAAGTGCTCGGCGTCCTCCGGCTTCAGGAACGCGCTCTGGTGATGATCGAACCACCAGGTCAGTTGCGGCGAGCTCGAGTACTTGAAGTCGACGATGGCGTTCTCGTCGCCGTCGAAGACGCCGTCCTCGAACGGCTGCGACGCCTTGTGCGTCATCCCGGTATATAGGAACTGCGCGTCCGGCTGGATCCGTTCGCGGTAAAACCGCGAAAAGATCGCGGCCGAGGAGGCCCCGTCGAAGCACTTGTCGTGAAAACAGATGCGAACTCGCAACTCTTTCTCCCGGTCGGGGTACTCCGGTGGGCGAAGCACCCTCCGCAAAGGAAAGCCAATAAAGATGGACGGTCCCTTTGCGCTTGTCAAGAGGGGAGAAAGGCAGCGGTCAAGCGCTTCGCCGAGCGGCGCGTCTAGCTCACGGCCTTCTTGTGGAACTGGCGAAGCCCGACGACCATCAGCAGCACGTCGAAAACCGCCAGCGCCGCCAGAATGAACGGCGTCGAGAGGTGCGGGAACTGCGGCACGAGCGTGGCTCGCAGCCCTTCGCTGGCATACGCAAGCGGGTTGATGAGCACAAGCTTCTGCAAGACCGGAAAATTGCTCAGCGCGCTCCACGGATAATAGGTGCAGCCGAAAAAAATCATGGGCGTGAGGACCATGCTGAACATCAGGCCGATGTGCTGTTGGTCCACGCTGCAACCGAGGGCCAAGCCGCCGCACGCAGAAAAACCCGCCACCAGCAGCGTGATGCACGCGAACACAATCGGGTTCCTCAGGTGCAATTCGAGTCCGGGGCGAAGGATGATCCACCCCAGCGGAATCACCACCAGACCGGCCACGATCGCCTGAATAAGGCCGGCCACCACCTTTTCCACCGCCACCCATGAGATATCGATGGGCGCGAGCAACCGGTCCTCAATCTCGCGCGTGAACTGGAACTCCCCGATCAGCGGCATCGCGACCGCCCAAATCCCCGTGAACACCATGCTAATGGCCATGATGCCGGGGAGCAGGAGGCTCTTGTACGCGGCGGGAAGATAGCCGCTGCCCACCATCACGCGCCCGAAAATGAAAACGAAGAGCAGCGGCTGCAAAAATGTCTGGAAGAGCAACGGAACGAAATTCCGCCGCGCCACGTGCGCATCGCGGGCCAACAATGCCAGGAAGGCTTTGCCGTTCATTCGCGCAAGCTCCTTCCCGTGTGATGGAGAAACAGGTTCTCGAGGCTGGGCTCGGAAATGTGCACGTCCGACAGCTCGACGCCGAAAGCCGCGGCCGCGTTCACGACCTCGGGAATCAGCGAACCGCCGCGGCTCGCGTACAGGTCGACGCCAGTGTCCCCAGAGGGTCGAACCTCCGTTACGCCGGGCAGCGTGGCCAGACGCTCCAGCAGCGGCGCACACGCGACATGAAAGCGCAAGCGGAGGAGAAATCCGCCGGGGATGGAAGTCTTCAGCTCGCGCGGCGTGCCCGACGCGATGATCCGGCCGTGGTCGATGATGGCAAGGTGCCGGCAGAGCGCATCCGCCTCTTCCATGTTGTGAGTCGTGAGCAGGATGGTGCGGCCTTTCTGGTTGTACTCGTGAATGATCTCCCACAGGAGCAGCCGGGTCTGCGGATCGAGGCCGGCGCTCGGTTCGTCGAGAAACAGCACGTGCGGGTCGTGCATCATGGCGCGCGCAATCGAGATGCGCTGCATCATGCCGCCGGAAAAGCCGCGCACGAGCTGGTCGGCCCGGTCCGTCAGCTTGAAGCGGTCGAGCAGGGCGTTCGCGCGCTCCGTGCGTTCGTGTGAACTGAGGCCGAAGTACGCTCCGTGGAACCGCAGAATCTCGCGCGCCGTCAGCGAAAAATCCAGGTTCGGGCGCTGCGCCACCACTCCGATCTGGCGCTTGGCGGCCGTCTGATCGCGCCAGACGTCATGCCCGCCCACCCACGCGGCGCCGCTGGTGGGGCGAACGCGCGTAGTGAGAACGCCGACCGTGGTCGACTTCCCCGCCCCGTTGGGCCCGAGGAGGCCGAATATCTGCCCGGGCGCGACGTCGAGGTCGATGCCGTCCAGCGCCGTAATCTGCGGCTTTGCCTCCTTCTTGCCGCGCTTGCCCGCAGCGGAGGCGTCGCCTCGTCCCGCTCCGGCAGGCGGGCTCGCGTTGTAAACCTTGCGCAGATTGGCGGTGCGAATCGCCGCGTCCATCGTCAACGTCCCTTGTTTAGAAACGCGCGGAACCGGAATTTGTTACGCGGAGTATACATTTCCCGGCAAGCGAGCGTAAGCTCTTGGCGTTCGAGCAACGGGATTTGGATCCCCGACGTCATTGGCAGTCCAGAATCCGAGGTGCGAGATGGACTTCGTTGGTCTAGCCGGTCTCCTCGTTGCATTACTCGCGCTCGGGATCAGCCTATGGGGAATCCGAGACGTCAGGGAACAGGTCCGCAGACTAGTCGAATTAGAGCGCAACCGAATATTCACGCGGCTCCTGAACGACGTGGTCTGGGAATTCGTCGACCCCACCGACACGCGTGCCAATGTGACCCACGTTAAAGTCATGCATGAATCTTGCATGCTCACACAAGCACTAGAACCGATGCAAACCACTGATAGTGCTCAGACCGCCGCACTGAACGAAGTTCTCGTGTTGGCCAGGAATCTAGTGGAGCGCGGCCTGGCTAAATGGAAACCGGGAATGGATGTCGACGTAGTCACAAAGACGGTTAGAGAATGGCAGGTCCTGAAAAACAGCGCTGTAGGGCTCCCCGCTAATTTAGACGTTCAGGGTCTCCGAGTTTAGGTCAGTTGCAAAAGCCAAGAAGGCCTCGTGCGGAGTGCGATTGTGGACTCCGCGATGCGGCCGGTCGTAATTGTACTCCTCGATCCAGCGGG
>DATIZQ010000098.1:0-129330 GCA_035517015.1 Candidatus Acidiferrum sp.
ATTTCGAGGACGTATGGAACGACGAATCTGCCGTCGATCTGACTGCCGCAGGATAATGCCAAGGTTGTGGTGCCGCCGAGACTCAAGGCTAGACCTGACCGTCGAGAATGATGCTGCCCGAGCTCTCTGCGACAACGCTGAATTGCGACATCATAGTGGTTGCCCAATTACCCTGTCGTAACCGGTTTCGTAAGCGGTTGATTTTTCGAGCTGATGGTCATCTGATTGCCGCTGCCCAAAACGAAGAGCTTCTGGGCAGGGCTGCGGCGGGGGTACTGCGGAGAGCACCATAAATCTGACCCGGATACCACCACTACCCAACTTCAATTCGCCTCGCTATTCCCGCCGCAGCGCGTCCATTGGCTCGAGCATCGACGCGCGCCGCGCTGGTAGATAGTTGGCTAGAAACGCCACCGCGAGCAGCGTCGCGGTGACCGACAGGGAGGTCGCCAGGTCCGCCGGTCGCACTTGGAACAGCAAGGAGGCGAGCGATTGCGTCAACGCCATGGACGCCACAAGCCCTATTAGCAATCCGCAAGTGATGTCCCGTAGCCCCTGCCCCAGCACTAGGTTCCGCACGTCACCGCGCGCGGCGCCCAAAGCCATGCGGATGCCCAATTCGCGAGTGCGCAGGCTCACGCCATAGGAAATCACACCGTAAATTCCCCCTGCTGCCAGCACCACCGCGAGCCCACCAAACAATGCCAGCAGCAACAGCGTGAACCGGCGCGCCCCCTGCGACTCGGCAACATAAAGCTCCAACGGATGCACCTGAAACAGCGGTTGCGTGTTGTCGGCTGAAAGGAACGCCTGGCGTACCGTTTGCTCATAGCGCCGCGGGTCGCCCTTGGTCCGCACCACTAGGTTGTAGGTGAAGTCATTGTTCTGCGCGATAGCCGTGTACGCGCCCATGCTGGCGGGCTGATCGAAGCTGTACTGCCGCACGTCGCCAACAATGCCAATGATCGTCAGCCATGGCTTGTCGTTCTCGCGGCCGCCCAACTGGATATGTTTTCCAAGCGCATCGCGGTCCGGAAACAGTGCGTGCGCGCATGACTCGCTGATGATGGCCACCGGCAGCGCGCTTTTGTTGTCCTGTGCGTCGAAGAGCCGTCCGCGTTTCAGCGGAATGCGCATTACGCGAAAGTAATCGGGCGAGACGGAATAGTTGTCAACCGACGGGGCCTCGGCATCGTTGTTCGGTAAAGGCCGATCCTGGATGTGGAAACCGCGCCGGTCGAAACTGGCTAGCGGTAACGTGCTGACCATCGCCGCGCCCTCAATGCCGGGGGTGGCGCGCAGTCGCTGCATGCCCTGTTCGTAGAAGTTCAGCTCCGTATTTGCATTCTTGTAGCGATCCCCGTACACGTACACACCGGCCGTGAGCACGTTGCGCGGATCATAGCCGGGATCGACGTTCAGCAAACGCAGCAGGCTCTTGCCCAGAAGCGCTGCGCCCATCACGAGAGAAAACGCCAGCGCCAACTCGACGATGACCAGCACACTACGATAGTGGGCATGCGAGCGCGCATCGGTCGAACGCGTGCCGTCCTTCAGCGCTTCGTTTGGATCGGTTTCCGAGGCGCGCAGCGCAGGCAGCACGCCGAAGAGCAGTCCGGCAACAATGCTGATGCTTAGCGTGAACAGCAGCACAGAAACGTCGATAGTGATCTCACCGGCACGCGGCAGCTCTTTAGGTCCCAAGCTCGAAAGTGCCTGTGTACCCCACCATGCCAAACATGCACCTGCCGCCCCAGCCAGCAATGCCAGCAGCACGGACTCCGACAACAGTTGCCGCACCAGGCGCGAGCGGGCGGCGCCCAGGGCGGTACGCAATATCATCTCCTTGCTGCGCGCATTGGCGCGTGCCAAGGCCAGGTGCGCCACGTTCGCACACGCAATCAGCAACACCATCCCGACGGCGCCCAGCAGGATCCAAAGCGCGGCACTCACTCGCCCGACCATGTAGTCGCGTAGCGGCGTCAGCGCAATGAGTGTGGGCTGGCTGTAGTCGGTCGGATGTTCGCGCACGATCTCACCCATGATCGTGTTGAGCTCGGATTTCGCCTGCTCCGCCGTGACGCCCGGCTTCAGTCGTCCGATCAGCCTGAGGTGCTGGCAACCGCGGCACGCATCACGCAACTTCAGGTCATACCCCAGCGGCATGAAAATTTCCGGCAATACGGAGGGCCCCGAACGCAGTACGGGGCGGAAGCTCTCCGGCAGCACACCGACAACTTTGAATGGTCGATCGCTCAGCTGCACGGTGCGGCCCAAAATCGACGGGTCGCCTCCAAACCGCCGCAGCCACAGCCCGTGCGAAAGAATGACTTCGTAACGAGTCTCGGGCTGATCTTCTTCAGGGAGAAAACTGCGTCCCAGTTGCATCCGCACTTTCAGCGTGTCGAAATAGTCGTAGCTGACGCGCATTGCCTGCAGCAGCTCGGGATGACCTTGCTCCACGATAGCGCCGGCCGCGTCGCGGAACAGCGAAAGGCTCTGAAACGAATGACTGCGCTGGCGTAAATCGTAGGTAGTGGTGTAATCGACGGTTTCGGGCAGCCCGGTGTCGCGATCCATCTCGGCAATTTTCACCAGCTGGTCGGGATCCCGGTAGGGAAGCTGGTTGAGCAGAACCGCCTTAACGACGCTGAAGATGGCGGTGTTCGCACCAATGCCCAGCGCCAGAGTCACGACCGAAACAAGCGCAAAGCCAAGGGACTTCTTCAGCTGCCGCAGAGCGAAGCGCAGATCGGCAAACATGCCGTGCCTCCTTGGGAGGAGCCTAGTCGAAGATGCCATCCTGAACTGGCACGTGGCCGGCCAGCTCCCCGGCTTGCAAATTCAGCGGAATAACCTGGCGTGGGTCACCGCGTCTGTGCATTCGGCAAAAAACTTGTTCATTCGTGGACAGTGCTATCCGATTCGCCGTTGTAAATCAGACGATTTCAGCCGTCGTGTAGGTCTGGCCTTCAGGCACGGTCCGCCCATGCCGCGTTTGTTCTCTGGAACAGATGTTCCCCTGTCCTGAAGTCACAATAACGCTGCCCAATAGCCAACCGATTATTCGTAAGACCCTGACGGCGTACGCAGATCTTGTTTTTCGACGCCGGCCCTGGAAATCTTGTATTTCTGGGCAAGCCCCAGTAATTCTGTAAACATGGTTCAGCCAAAATGGAAATCCCGTTCACATCCAAGCGCTTAACCGTGATCGGCTGGGCGCTGGCGCACAACGGCGTGCAAAGTGGCTTGACTTCCGATTTCCCCTTGCAGTAACTTCTCTGCACTTTTTATCCACGTAAGTAGAATCTAGCTTCTGCCAGGGCCTCAGGAACACTCGGGAGCAGCCACTTCTTTATTCATGCTTGCTCCACCCGGCGATAACAATTAGCAATCATCATCTGACTGGTTAAGGTAGGAGTGTATGCGTGCCAATCCCGCTCAAGCTTATTGCCTTTTTCTTTGTCCTGTGCGGCTAAGCGGCGGCTCAGTCACGTCCGGTGGATATGGAAGAAACGGTTTACTCACACACGAGCCTCAATTCGGAACTGAGCGGGCGGTCAAACGCTGGCGTTCTTCAGAAAGCGACATCATGCTGCATTTGAAAGCAATCGGCTAAGAAACAAGTATGCAGTTCAGCAACGCAGGTCCGCCACTCCCAGGATGCGGCTCTCCTATGTCGCTCGCACCCGGCACAAAATTCGGTTCCTATGAGATTGTCGCCTTGATCGGCGCGGGTGGCATGGGTGAGGTGTATAAGGCAAGAGATTCCCGACTTGGCCGGGACGTCGCTCTAAAGTCCTGCCGGCCTCCTTCGCCGCCGACGCCGAACGGCTGTGCCGTTTCGAACTGGAGGCGCGAGCAGTCGCGGCGCTAAGCCATCCGAATATCGTCGCCATCTACGACATCGGCCAGCACGAAGGCTGTCCTTTCATTGTTTCGGAGCTGCTGGAAGGCGAGAGCCTGCGCGAGGCGCTGCTGCGCGGCGGGCCTTCGCATCGCAAGACGCTCGACTATGCTCTGCAGATCGCGCAGGGACTTGCGGCCGCGCACCGGCAAAGGCATCGCGCATCGCGATCTGAAGCCCGACAATATCTTCATCACTCGTGAAGGCCGGGTGAAGATCCTCGACTTCGGACTGGCGAAGACGGTGTCGAAGCTTGCGTCGAGCGCCGCCGCCGGCGCCACCATGACTGCAGTTGCAGCGGTGACGGAAGCCGGTGTCGTGATGGGCACCGCCGGTTATATGTCGCCCGAACAGGTGCGTGGCGGTGCGGTCGATTGTCGAACGGATATCTTCAGCTTTGGCGCGGTGCTCTACGAGTTGCTCAGTGGGCGGGGCGCCTTCAGGCGCGATACGGCAGCCGATACCATGGCCGCAATCCTGAACGAGGATCCACCCGAATTGGAGCAATCCGGACGGCAGATTCCGCCCGCGCTCGACCGCATCGTCCGACACTGTCTGGAAAAGTCACCGGACCATCGCTTTCAGTCGGCGCGGGATCTCGCCTTCGACCTGGAATCGCTTAGCACCCTCAGCTCGTCAACCAATCTCGCCACCGTTAAAGGGAAGCAGGATCGCAAACGGTGGTACCTGTGGGCGGCGATAGCCGCGCTGATGGCCGCTGTCTAGCGATAAACGATGGGTTCTCTCGGAGAAGCTCACTACCCCGCCAGAGGTGTGGTTGCTGTCTGTGGGAGTGGGTGAGGGGCGGCGCCTCAGCCCACCGATGCTATCGCCGGTGAATTCGGGCAGCTTTCTGTCCGACGGCCGACGGGTCGTCTACATGGCCAGTGAATCCGGCCGGCCGCTGCGAACCTGGCTGCAGGATATCAATGGCGCGCACGGTGCACCTTCCTTTTGGGCATCCCTTGCGGGTAGGCAAAAAGAGCAGAGGAACGCCAATGCCGACCAGTAGGCCGAAAGTGGCGGCTCCTTTCAACCTTCGGTTCGCAGGCTGGCGCCAATCCGTTGTTCGCAAGGAGAGATGGCCAAAGCGCTCGGCGATAATCAGGACCTTTCCAACGCCTGTGCGGCGGAGATGTCCGACATCATCGCCGCACCCAGGCCATAGCCTGGGACGTCGTCTGGCCTGCAAGAAACAAGCCCCTGATCGGCGTTGTGTGTGGGAACTGCTCGCGCGGGGTAACCACGGGGGAGAGATGCCGGCTCGGGGGTTGTATCGGCCGACGGGAAGAGCCGCACGGTCACCATCAACGGATACCGCCCGCCGATGGCAAGAAGATTCGGTACACCGCGGTCTATGACAAGCAGTAGCCCCCGGCAGCTCGGAGCTTGAGTGCCATGCTTCGGTTCGGAGCATGGGCGCCCTTCTCCCGTGGGTGAATCCTCCCCGCTTACCAGAGTTTTCCCTGAAGCGCGAATTCTGCTGCAGTTGCACCACGAACTGTGCTCCAATTCGGCGTATCTGAGCGTTCGAGCCCAAAGAAAGACAGCCGCGATGCGTCTTGCCCTCCTTACGACGTTTGCCGCCAGCAGAAAAGAGCCGCTGGTCGCGATGATGGACCGCGTCCACCAGGGTTTTGTCGATGCGGAACTGCAACCGTTTATTCGATTCAACTTCGCCGACGGCGGGGTGGTTAGCTTCTCCAGCGTTGACCGCGTGCTTAAGCGTCACCCAGAGCTCGAGCGCTTTGTGACGGAGGCTTCGCCGGCACCGCATCTGAAGATCCCGGGTGCACGGCGGCTCTCGAATGGACCGCTGTCGCAGGGCGCCAATGCGGCCATTCCGTACGCGACCCTGCAATCCATCGCCGCGGGCGTGCCTCGCTCCTTCCCGTTCCACCACCTCGCGATTCATTTCTATTCGCCGGAATTCGGTGAGCCAGTCGTCACGGGCGCTGTCGCGCCCGGGGTGGGTACCGGAGTAATGGCGATGGGTGTCATCGCTCCCGAGATGATTGCCGGAGTTCTGATCAACGATAACTGGTGGGTAAACGCGCGTCAACGTTCGCTCACGGCCTGCCGGTTCACGGAGGTGGAGCTCGGCGCCAAGAAGCTACCTGCGCCAACAGGCCCGCTGGCTAGGGTAGTGGCGGCGTGCGGCAAGGCGCGGAAGACGGTCCAGGCGCCGTTGCCGGGGACGCTGGGACCGGGTCCGCTGCCCGGTGTCCGCCTGCCGACCGGAGCGGCTATACCGAGCGCTGATCCCGAAGCTTTGGCTGCGGTGAAAGCGATCTCGGTGAAATACCGCGACTCTATGGCGGAGATCGTCGCCCGGGCGGGGCTGCCGCATGATCTTCCCGGGCATGCGGAGATGTCAGGAGATTCTGCGCCGCTACTCCGCAATCAATTGCCGGGATGCAATTCAACCGGCATTCGACGCCCTGCTCGGAGTGATCGATGAAGTTTTGCCGGTCTCGTTCCAATCCCTTCAGCTGGCAAAAGAGATTGTTTTGGAGTATCAGCGGCTATCGGCTCGCGATGCCGTGCACCTTGCGATCGTGGAGCAGCACGGCATCGGGCGAATCCTGAGCTTCGATTCCGGCTTCGATATTTTTCCGGGTGTGACTCGCATCTGTTAGCCGCAACTTTGCCACCTTCTGCACCGCACACTCCCCTGACAAAACTATTACAAACGGAACTCCGTTAAGTTGTTACTCTTGATTCACCTCGCGCAATCGCCGGGGATGGCACTCAACAACTCAGGGGAAACATGGCTCCGAAAGACAGAGACACCGGCATCAACTGGTTCACCACGTCCATCATGGTTGTTTTTCACCTCGGCGCGATCGCCGCCCTCTTCATGTTCAGCTGGAAGGCGCTCTTCGTCGCGCTGTTCCTGTATTGGGTGGGCGGCAGCCTTGGCATCGGCATGTGCTATCACCGGCTGCTGACGCATCGCGGCTACAAGTGCCCCAGGTGGTTCGAGTACTTTCTGACCATCTGCGCGACGCTGGCGTTTGAAGGCGGCCCCATCTTCTGGGTGGCGACGCATCGCGTCCATCACCAGCTTTCCGACAAGCCGGGCGATCCGCATTCGCCGCGCGATGGCGGCTTCTGGGCCCACATGGGCTGGATTCTTACCGGCAAGACCTTCCACAACAAGAGCACGGAGCTGCTGGCTTACGTCCCCGATCTTCGCAAAGACAGATTTCATCTCTGGATCAGCGAATATCACTGGGTCCCGGTCGTCGCTCTGGGTGTCCTGCTGCTCACGCTTGGCGGATGGTCCGTGCTGATGTGGGGCATGTTCCTGCGCACCGTCGTGCTGCTGCACTGCACCTGGTTCGTGAACTCGGGCACGCACATGTGGGGTTCGAAGCGCTTCGCCACCACCGACGACTCGCGCAATCTCTGGTGGGTGGCCTACATCAGCTTCGGCGAGGGCTGGCACAACAACCATCACGCGCATCCGCAATCGGCGCGGCACGGCTTGGCGTGGTATGAGTTCGACCTGAACTGGTACGCCATCAAAGCGTGCGAGTGGCTCGGACTCGTCCGGGACGTAAAGCTGCCCAAGCTGGGTTCAGCTCGGGTAAGGCCGGTCGCTGAGCCTGGGGCCGGGCCGGCGGAAGCCGAAGCGTTGGCGGTGTCGGCGTATAGCGGCGACTAGTATGGCGTTCCACAAGTTCGATGAACAAATGGCCGGCCCGCTTTGAAAGGGCGCGGCTTCAGCCGCGCCGCAGGACGGCGCGATGCTGGAAATGCACAACAATTTTGAAAAGGGCGCCGCGATGGTGCCTTTTTTGCTGCAGTATGGCTGCGCCGCCCATCTACAATTCGGCGTGAGGTGACGCCGGATGTATTCCAGGCCGCATTTCTCTTCCATCCCTGCACTGTCCCGCGTTGTCCTGCTCACCGCGTCGATGATGGCAGCCGCCGCAGTGGTTCTGGTCAGCCCCGCGACTGCCGTTGCGCAGCAAACGGTGAACTGGACGGCACAGGAGAAGCCCATCTATGACCAGATAAAGACCCTTCGCCGCCTTCCCGATGATGTTCGGGCGCGCACCACAAGGCAGCTCGCATTGCAGATTCGCGAGCTACCGGCAACGCCGGAAAAGGTCCGTCTTGCAGCGTATCTGGCAAGCCGGGCGACCGAAGGCGACTTCGGCCACGACACTTTGCAGGAAGTTGCAACGAGCCTGGCCGATGCGTTGCGCGGGCAGCCTCCGCAGGACAAGCCCGACCCGCTGTCGCTCGCAGCCTACAGCGAACTGGCGCAACTCGTGCGCTATGAGCATGTGCAAGTCTCTATGGACGCGCCGCAGTACAGGGCAGCGCTGGCCAAGCTCGAGGCCGACGACCAGCGCCGCCAGCAGGCCAACTTTACGCTCACTGATTTGCAGGGAAAGACCTGGACGCTGAAGGATCTGAAGGGCAAGGTTGTGCTGGTGAACTTCTGGGCGACCTGGTGTCCGCCCTGCCAGAAGGAGATGCCGGACCTGGAGGCGCTCTATCACTGCTACAAAGACCAGGGATTCGTGATCCTGGCCATTTCCGAGGATGAAGAAGCCGGCAAGGTCCCACCCTTCATCGCCGAGCGCAGGATCAGCTATCCCATCCTGCTCGATCCTGGACGAAAAGTGAATGACCTGTTCCAGATCGAAGGCATTCCCAAGAGCTTTGTCTATGATCGCAAGGGAAAGCTGGTGACCGAGTCCATCGATATGCGGACCCGGCGCCAGTTCCAGGAGATGCTGGCGCAGGCCGGATTGCGGTAAGGGCGCGATTACTTCAGCTTCGCCCCGGCCGGAACGTCTTCCAGAAAGCCCGCCAGTACCGGCAGGCCGTCGTCACCAACCGATGCCGCCACGATCATGCCGTTCGACTCCAGGCCGCGAAGTTTGCGCGGTTGCAGATTGGTCACGATGACCACCTTGCGGCCGACGAGCTTTTCCGGCTCGTAGGCCTTGGCGATTCCGGCGACAATCTGGCGCGTTTCGCTGCCGATGTCCACCTCCATGCGCAGCAGCTTGTCGGCGCCCTTCACCTTCTCGGCGACCTTCACTTCGCCCACGCGCATCTCGACCTTGAGAAAATCGTCGATGCTGATCTTCGCGCCCGCCGCTTCGCCCGGCACGGCTGGCGCCGCTGCTGGCGGTCCCGCTGCCGCCTGCGTCGCGGGCTCTCCAGCTTTTGCTGCGCTGCCGGCGGGTTGCGGCTGTTCGGCCGGCGCTTTCACTTCGCCTGCTGCCGAGCGTTGCTGTTCCATCCGTTGCATCCTTTCAATCATGCTCCTGTCGGCGCGCGGAAACACGGCTTCGACCTTGCCCAGCCTGGTGCCCATCGGAATTTGTCCCCATGCCAGCTCGCGCAGCTTCAGTTTCCGGATCTCGCCCAGACCAATCTGCGTCCATATACGCTCCGTGGCCTCCGGAATCACCGGATGCACCAGGGCGGTCACGATGCGCAATGCCTCGACCGAGGTATGCAGGATGGTCGCCAGCCGCGGCCGCGAGTCCTTGTCCTCGCGCTCCGCCAAGGCCCACGGCTCGTTTTCCACGATGTATTTGTTGACTGCGGCCACCAGTGCCCATGCGGTTTCCAGCGCGCGCGAGAACTGGAACAGCTCGAATTGCGCGTGGAACTCCGCGATCGTCCGCTGCGCCAGACGCCTGACCGCCTCGTCCGCGGGAGTTTGCTCCATTGCCGACGGATAGGGGATCTCGCCGCCAAAGTAACGCGCAATCATGCTCAGCGTGCGGCTCGACAGGTTGCCGAGATCGTTCGCCAGATCGGCGTTGAAGCGCTGCACCAGCGCGTCGAAGCTGAACGAGCCATCCTGGCCGAAAACGATCTCCCGCAGCAGGAAATAACGCAGCGCATCCTGGCCCAGCGTGTCGAGGATGGTTTCGCTGCGCACGATGTTGCCGCGCGACTTCGACATCTTGCTCTCTTCAAACAGCAGCCAGCCATGCGCGATGATCGATCGCGGCAGCGGCAGATCGGCCGCCAGCAGGAACGCCGGCCAATAGACGCAGTGGAAGCGCACGATCTCCTTGCCGATCATGTGAACGTCGGCGGGCCAGTAGCGCTCCAGTTTCTGTTTGTCCTTCGCATCGTCGGAGCCGAAGCCGATCGCCGTCATGTAGTTTGCCAGCGCATCCAGCCACACGTAGACAACGTGTTTGGGATCGCCCGGTACCGGAATGCCCCATTTGAATGACGTGCGGCTGACCGAGAGATCGCGCAGTCCGCTGCGCACAAACGTGATGACTTCGTTACGCCGTGTCTCCGGGCGAATGAAGTCCGGATGCTCCGCGTAGTATTTCAGCAACCGCCCTTCCATGGCCGAGAGCTTGAAGAAGTAGTTCTCTTCGTGAACCGTTTCCGTAGGACGGCCGCACTCGGGACAGGGCGCGCCGGGACCGGCGGCATCGACGTAGAGCTCGTCGGAGACGCAATATTGCCCGCTATATGAGCCCTTGTAGATGTAGCCGCGCTCCTCGAGGCGCGTGAACATGGCCTGCACGCCGCGCACGTGCCGTGGCTCGGTGGTGCGGATGAAATCGTTGTAGGTAATCTTCATCCGGTCCCAGAGAGCCCGAAACTCGCCCGACATCCTGTCCGCGAACTCCCTAGGCGAGCAGCCCGCGGCGGCGGCTGAGCGCTCGATCTTCTGTCCGTGCTCGTCGGTGCCGGTGAGGAAGAAGGTGTCCAGGCCCATCATGCGCTGGCGCCGGGCAATGGCATCGCACACCACCGTGGTGTACGTGTGCCCGATGTGCGGCCGCGCATTCACGTAATAGATGGGCGTGGTGATGTAGAACCTGTCACCCATTCCTGCGCTCCAGATAGAGCCGGATGGCTTCCTGCATCACGTGCTTCAATGCGACGTGATGTTCGGCGGCGATGCGCCGGCAGTCTTCATATTCGGGCGCGTACTGCGAAACTGTGCCGTTCAGGTTCGCGACCTTCATGCGCACTTCACCCCACGCAGTGGCCACGACTTCATGATGGCGCGGAAGCGTGTAACGTTTCTCGTGCCGCGTCCGGACACCCAGCGTGCTGCTTTCGCGAAACAGCAGGGCCAGGAGGCGATCTTCCAGCCCAGGCGGCGCAAGAATGGTCAGCACCGTGCCCGGACGGTTCTTCTTCATCTGCACCGGCGTGGTGAAGACATCCAGAGCGCCTTCGGCCAGCGCCTGCTCGACGATATAGCCGATGAGCTGCGGATTCAGGTCGTCGAGGTTTGCCTCCAGAATTGCAATGTCCTCCTCCGCAGCCGGGCTCCCGGCATTCGCATGCGCCGTTTGCGTCTCGCCGATGCTGACGCGCAGAACGTTGGCATGACCGGGAAAATCGCGCGTGCCGGCGCCATAGCCAATTGTCTCGGCCGTCATCAGCGGACGTGGCCCGAAACTGGCAGCCAGCACCTTCACGATGGCTGCGCCCGTGGGCGTGACCAACTCCTTCGCGATATCACCGGAGTAGATGGGTATCCCTTTCAGCAGCTCCAGCGTGACCGGGGCCGGAACCGGCATTACTCCATGCGCGCAGGCCACCGTGCCGCTGCCGACGTTCAGCGGCGAACTGATGAACTGCTCCACCCCAACCGCCTCCGCGCCGACGGCGGCGCAGACGACGTCCACGATGGCGTCCGCTGCGCCCACCTCGTGAAAGTGGATGTCATCCATTCCGGTGTTGTGCACCCTGGCTTCGGCCGTGGCCAGGGCAAGAAAGATTTCGTTGGCGATCTGCTGTGCGCGCTCGCTGATCGGTGCGCCGGAAATGGCCTTCAGGATCTCGCTGAGGCTGCGGCCGAGTGAGTGGTCAGTGGCCGGTGGCCACTGGCCAGTCTGCCCGGCACGACAATGACTCTCATCCCGCAGTTCGCGGGCAGTGCTTTGATCACCGGCTACTGGCAACTGGCTACTGGCAACTGAACTCTGGCCACTGCGTTGCGCCCAGAATTCCTCGCGCGGCATGTCCTTTTCGCCATTCACGAAGACGTCCAGCTTGACGGCAGCGATCCCGGCGCGTTCCACGCGCGAGCGCTCCAGCCGCGCCCCGACCTTCAGATCGGCAACCGTTTTCTCGAAGAGCTCGAACGGAACTCCGCCGTCGAGCAGCGCGCCGAGGAACATGTCGCCGCTGATACCGGAGAAGCAGTCGAGATAGGCTACACGCATGGGAGACGCTCGACAGCAGCAGAGATTTCATCATAGGTAAGCCGCGATAGAGCGTCAAACGTGTGGATCCCGCTGTTCGCGCTTCGCTCTTCGCCCTTCTGAGACCGACAAACCTGCCTTTGCTATTCTGTTAATTGGCACACGCTTCCCCGCAACCTGGCGGAGTTTTGTATCACGGCACGAGCTTGCTCGCGCCGCACGTGATGCTTCTGATCCCGGGCTTTAGCCCCTGCACGACGGACAGCGAATAGCCAAAAGCGAAGAACGGCTCATGTACCTCCAGCAACAACAGAAACTCGCCGCATCGGTCCGCGCCTTTCTGCGCGAAAAATACAGCCTCGATCTGGCCAACATTGTCATCGATCAGCCGCCGAACATCGAGATGGGCGAATTCGCGCTGCCGCTCTCGTTCGAGCTGGCGAAGCGGCTGCGCAAGCCGCCGCGCAAGATCGCGGAGGAGATCGTCGCCGGGCTGCCGCTGCCCGAGGGCTTCGAGAAGCTCGGGGTCGCCGGCGCCGGCTATATCAACGCGCGATTGAAGCGCGATGTCGCCGCCCGTGCGCTGGCCGGCGATACGCTCATTGCTCCCCTGAGTCATGCCGGTGAAGGCGCAGCCGACGTCAGCGGCAAAATTCTGGTCGAGCACACCAGCATCAATCCCAACAAGGCCGCGCACATTGGTCATCTGCGCAATGCGATTCTTGGCGATAGCTTCGTGCGGCTGCTGCGTGCCGCCGGGCACGCGGTCGACGTTCAGAACTACATCGACAACACCGGCGTACAGGTGGCGGATGTCGTGGTCGGGTTCGTGCTCCTGGAGAAGAAATCGCAGCCGGAGATCGCTGCACTGATACCTGCCATGCCGCGCTTCGATTACTACTGCTGGGACCTCTACGCGCGCGTCTCACAGTGGTATGGGGAGGATAAAGACCACCTGAAAGCACGCTCGCACGCGCTGCACGCCATCGAGCAGGGCGGTAACGAGCTGGCGGAGATCGCAGAGCTCATCTCGACTGCGGTGTTGCGGCGGCATCTGGAGACAATGGACCGGCTCGACATCGAATACGACTTCCTGCCGCGCGAGAGCGAAATCCTGCACCTGTACTTCTGGGAATCGGCCTTCGAGCTGCTCAAGCAGAAGGGCGTCCTGTACTTCGAGACCGAGGGGAAGAACAAAGGATGCTGGGTGATGAAGCGACCCAAAACCCAGAGTCTTTCCAATGCGACGAAAACACCCGCCCCAGCAAAAGAAGCTTCGACGGGCCACCCGGCGGAGACAACAGATGACGATGAACTGGACGACCTGTTGACTTCCGCCGGCACGAACGAAGGCCTCGATGTTCGACCCACACCCACCGGCCCCGACGAGGACGCCAAGGTCATCGTGCGCTCCAACGGCACCGTCGGCTACGTGGGCAAGGACATTGCCTATCATCTCTGGAAGTTCGGCCTGCTGGGGCGCGACTTCGGCTATCGGCGTTTCTACCGCTATCCCAACCAGCACGAGGTCTGGATTTCCGCCGCGCACGGCGAGCCCGGGCATCCACACTTCGGCGGCGTCGAGGCCATCTACAACGTCATCGACTCGCGGCAGTCCGATCCCCAGAACACGGTCATTGAGGCCATCCGCCTGTTGGGATACACCGGGCAGGCGGAGCACTATACGCATTTTTCCTACGAAATGGTCGCCCTGACGCCGCGCTGCGCATTGGATCTGGGTTATGAAATCAGCGAGGAAGATCGCGGCAAATCCTATATTGAGGTCTCTGGCCGCAGGGGCTTCGGCGTCAAAGCCGATGATCTTCTCGACGCACTGATCGCCGCAGCGAAAAGGGAAGTGGACAGCCGGCACGCGGAGCTCAGCGACGAAGAACGCAGTCGCATTGCCACCCAGATCGCCATCGGTGCGCTGCGCTATTTCATGCTGAAGTTCACCAAGCAGTCGGTGATCGCCTTCGACTTCAAGGAAGCGCTTGCCTTTGAAGGCGAAACTGGCCCATACGCGCAATACGCGGTGGTGCGCGCCACCAACATCTTCAGGAAGGCCGGGGTCGATCCCGAGCAGGCGCTGGCAGCCGAGGTCGACTATGCCCGCCACTTCGCCGATGCCAGCGGAACCGAGATTTGGGAGCTGTGGTTGCTCGCCGGAAAGACGTCATACGTCATCGAGCAGTGCATTGCCACGACGGAGCCGGCCTTCGCCGCCAAGCATGCATTTCAACTGGCGCAGCAGTTCAATAACTTCTATCACCGGCATCACATCCTCACCGAGAGCGACGAGGACCGCAAACGCTTTCTGCTGGCAACCGCCGCCGTGGTGCGTCGCGAGTTGATGCGCGTGCTGGCGGTAATGGGGATCAGCGTTCCGTCGGTCATGTAGCGGCAAGACCGCAAACACCTTACCGCTCGGGTAGCAGCCGTTTGTGGTTCCTTTGCGTCGCTTCTCGTAACCGGAAATTCACACTTAATTTAATCTGCCGTTATAAAATGCAACACCATGCAGGAAAAGCCGCTGCAAATAGAAAAAATCGTGCATTCCTCCGGGGCCACGGTGCTTCGTCTGCACGGGCCACTGCTGCTGGGTAATTTTTTCCCGCTGCAGAGCACGGTTCGTTCTGACAGTTCGAGTCTGCTGATCATCGACCTCTCTGACATGCCTTACATTGATTCCGCGGGGATCGGTTGTCTGGTGGGGGCGCACGTCTCGCGCGAGAACTCGGGACGCCGGCTGATCCTGGTGGGAGCCAATGAGCGGCTGGTGACTTCGCTGCAGGTCACCAAAGTCGATCAGCTCTTCACCCTGATGTCCACCCTGGAGCAGGCGCTTGCGCTGGCCAGCGGCGTATAACGTCATCTGCGAACTTGCCCGCAGCGCTGCACGCGTACTCTCGTCCTCTGATAGACTCTCCGGCTAGGCGTGGGACCGGCCCAAACGGCCAGCGGTGCGAGTAGCGCATCCCGAGACCGCTGGCTCTGGTTGTGTGCCGCTCCGCATGAGGAGGTTCTTATGTCCGCTACAGCAACCGCACCGCAACTTCATACCCGGGTTCAGGAGTTCATCGCCAGGCCGCGCAAGATGTTCGTCAACGGCAAGTGGGTGGACTCGGCCTCCGGAAAGACATTTCCTACCTACAATCCCGCTACGGGCGAGGTGATGGCACGGGTTGCCGAAGGTGACCGCGAAGACATCGACCGCGCCGTGAAGGCGGCGCGAAGGGCATTTGAAAGTGGCCCATGGCCGGAGATGACGGCCTCCGAGCGCGGCCGCCTCATCTGGAAACTGGGCGACCTGGTCGAGCAGCATCTGGAGGAGTTTGCGCAGATCGAGAGCCTCGATAATGGCAAGCCGCTTGCCGTGGCGCGCGTAGCTGACGTGCCCCTGGCAGTCGATCTGTTCCGCTACATGGCAGGCTGGGCCACCAAGATCGAGGGCAACACAATCCCCATCTCGGCGACCGCGAAGCACGTGAAGTATTTCGCCTACACGCGGCGCGAGCCTGTGGGCGTCGTCGGACAGATCATCCCCTGGAACTTCCCGCTGCTGATGGCGGCGTGGAAGCTGGGCCCCGCTCTGGCCACCGGCTGCACGGTCGTGCTCAAGCCGGCGGAACAGACGCCGTTGAGTGCGCTGCTGCTGGCGGAGCTGATTGCCGAGGCCGGTTTCCCGGAAGGCGTGGTCAATGTGGTGCCTGGTTACGGCGAAACGGCGGGAGCGGCCCTGGCTGCCCATCCCGATGTGGACAAGGTCGCCTTCACCGGTTCTACTGAAGTCGGCAAGCTCATCCTGCAGGCGGCGGCCGGGAATCTGAAGAAGGTTTCGCTGGAGTTGGGTGGCAAGTCGCCAAACCTGGTCTTCGCCGATGCCGAATTGAATGCCACAATCCCGGGCGCGGCGAATGCCATTTTCTTCAACCACGGCCAGTGCTGCTGCGCCGGTTCGCGCCTGTACGTTGAGGAGAAGGTGTTCGACAAGGTCGTCGACGGCGTCGCGCGGACTGCGGAGAAAATCCGCGTCGGCCCGGGACTCGAAATTGTCAGTGACATGGGCCCGCTCGTTTCCCAGGAGCAGCTCAATCGCGTGTGCGGCTATCTCGAATCGGGATTCTCCGAAGGCGCGAAGGCTGTAGTCGGCGGAACGCGGCACGGCGACAAGGGCTACTTCGTGAAGCCGACCGTCCTCGTCAACACGAACGAAAAAATGAAAGTGGTGCAGGAGGAAATCTTCGGGCCCGTGGTGACCGCGATTCCGTTCCGCGATCCCGAAGAAGTGATTCCGAAGGCCAACGATACGGTCTACGGACTTGCGGCGGGCGTCTGGTCGCGCGACATCAAGAAGGCGCACACGCTCGCGTCGAAGCTCCGCGCCGGAACCGTGTGGATCAACTGCTACAACATCTTCGACGCGGCGCTTCCGTTCGGCGGCTACAAGCAATCGGGCTGGGGCCGCGAGATGGGCCACGAGGTGCTCGAGCAATACACGGAGACGAAAGCCATCTGCGCGGCGCTATAGACGTCTTCGAGGTCGCTCGATTCGCAACTCAACATTCATTCAAGGGCGCCAGATGCGATCCACGCGCTGGCGCCTTTGCCTTTTTCAGACGCTGCCCGATCGCCACCGCGTCCATCGGCGTCAGATCGCGTCGAGCCGCAGTTTACGGCTGACGAATAACATCTGAGGAACGTGTTTCGCCGTCCTCTCCGGCGCGTGGTACGCTTGCGCCGTCCTACATGCTGAACGCGCTGCGCTACTACTGGATCACGGCGAAGGGTTATCGGCTGTGCCCGTGGAAGTCGCCCTACATCCGGTGGCGCCTGGAAACATTCTTCGGCAAGGACGCCGCCGATCTCGACGCGCGAAAATTCTTCGCACTGCTGTGGCGCGAACGCGCGCGCATGGAACGCTTCCTCGAATGGGTCGCTGTTCGCCGTGATTCGCAGCGCGGCTGACTGAGTTTTAGAGAAGGAGTCGAACGTGTTCCCCAAACGCATTTTTCTCATCCTCGTACTGGCCGCGATGGCGCCCTCCGCGTTTTCGCAAACGCCGAGCGCCCGCGACAAACTCGACCTCACCGCGGACATCGAACATCCGGTTCTCGAATCCCACGTCCACCGGGCCCTGCCCGAGCAATTCATCTGGCTCGCGATGCCGTCCGGGACGCCCGCAAAGACCGACCAGGTGACGCCGCGCTTCTTCCGCTTCTCGTTTCGCCTGCAAAAGCCTCCCGCGGATGCGACGCTGTACATCGCGGGACCCGACCACGTGCACGCATACGTCAACGGCAAATCCGTCGCTGCCGCGGACCGCGATCCGAAATCGAAGACGTATCCCCTCGTCCTCGCCGTGCCCGTCGCCAAGGAATTGCAGTTCGGCCAGAACGTTGTCGCAATTGAGGGCAGCGACGGCTCGCCGCTCGCCGTCAAGATTGTGCCCGCCGCGGAGGGCGTTCTCGCGCAGGCGCTCGTGACGTCGGGCCCGTTCTGGAGAGCGAGTGTGCGCGAAGAGTCCGGCTGGCAGGAGCCAACCTTCCGCGACGCGGCGTGGCCGCACGCGAAGGCTCTGGGCAGCATCGACACGCGCGTCGACGGCTATCGCCCGTGGATCATGACCACGAGCAATCTCGAATGGAATTCCGATTCCGAAATGTATCGCTGGCCCGGCTACGACGGCATTTCGTCATACCTCGCTCACCTTCCGGTGCTCGCCGAGGCCGTCACGAATGTCTCCGAGGGCGCCGGGCACTTTGAAAACGTCGCGTCGCTCACCGCGGCTAATCCCGCCGCCGGCTTCGTCGTCCACGTGCCCGCCACCTCATCGGCCGGCGCCGCGCCCAGCCTCGTTCTCGATTTCGGCCGCGAGTCCGACGGCCGGCTCGAAATCACGTCGGATTCGCCGGAGCCGATTCGTTTGACCTCGCAGTACGGCGAATCGCTGCAGGAGGCGCGGAACGAGCCCTACCTCGGCGTCAACGAGATTCTCGTTCCGCCATACGCGACGGTCCACGGCCCGAAGAGCGCATTCCGCTACGCAATCCTGAAGTTTCCTGCGGCTGCTGCGCCGCTTCGCTTCAAGTCGATTCGTCTCGACTCGATTTATTACCCTGTCCGCTACTCGGGCTCGTTCGAATCTTCCGACGCTGTTCTGAATCGCATCTGGGCCGTCGGCGCTTACACGGCGCACCTCTGCATGCAGGACGCGATTTGGGATGCGCCGAAGCGCGACCGCATGCCCTGGATGGGCGACCTCGATGTCTCGGGCCACGTGATCGACGCCGTTTTCGCCGACCGCTTCCTCATGCGGGACTCGATGAGTCGCCTGATTGACGAAGCGGGCGTTCCCTTGAATCGCGACGTCAACACCATCCCCGGCTACTCGGCCTTCTGGGTGATGGGCGAGGCCGACTATTACCGGCACATCGGCGACAAAACATATCTCATGTCGCTTCACGGTTCGCTCGTACGCTTGCTCACCTACATGGAGGGTGAACTCGACGACCGCGGTCTCTTCGCGAACACGCGAAAGGCCTGGCCGTTCGTCGATTGGTCACCCGATTTTCAGAAAGACACGCCCGAAGCCCGCGCTGCCACGGCCTTCGAGTTCTATCGCGCGTTTACGGATGGCGCGTGGCTGCTCGCCGAAATGGGCGATGCGGCGGGAGCGTCGAAATACGGCGCCCGCGCCCAGTCCATGCGCGAGGCCGCGCAGAAATTCCTGCTCGACCCGAAGACAGGCACGTTCGGCTCCCGCTGGCAGGAAAATGCCATGGCCGTCTACTCCGGCGTCGCTGACGAAAAACAGACTGCCGCAATCTGGGCGCAGGTCCTCTCGCATCCTCCGCAATTCATGATCTCGCCCTATTACAACTTCTACGCGATATCCGCGATGGCCCACGCCGGGCATCGCCGCAAGACTCTCGATTGGATTCGCAAGTACTGGGGCGGGATGATCGACGAAGGCGCCACCAGTTTTTGGGAGGGCTACGATCCCTCGTGGCCGAAGGACGATTTCCACGCGAACTTGCAGGCCGACGATGGCAAGGGCTACTACACGAGCCTCGCTCACGGCTGGTCGAGCGGACCTACCGTCTGGCTCTCCGAGGAAATCCTCGGCGTTCGTCCCACCGCCGGAGGTTTTCTCGAGGCCACGATTCGTCCGGACCTCGCCGGGCTTGAGTGGGCACGCGGCGCGGTGCCCACGCCTGCCGGCTTGATTCGCCTAGACTACAAATCCGCGAAAGGCCTCGACGCGCGGATCGAAATTCCGCCGGGAGTCCACGCGCTGATTTCCATGCCGGTCTGCCCGAACCAGAATTGGACGTTCGTCGACAAAGGGCGCGTCACGGGCCGCCCCGCCGAGAACGGCTCCCGCGTGCTTGTCGGCATCAACCGCGCTGGCAGCTACGACCTGCACTCCGATTGTTTACCGTGAGTCTGCTTTAGGCTGGTTCGCGGGCGCCTGCTCCGGCAGGCCGCCGCGCGATGCACGCGATCGCGATACCCATCGCGAGCAATAGCGCGCCTCCCGGCTCAGGGGCGGGCGTCGTGACCACGTCGGCGGTCACCGTATACGGCGTGCACTCGGCGCCGGGCGCACAGGGCGCCAGGCTGGTCTCGCCGTCTGGCGGCGTGATGTGAATCGAGAAGGATGTCGTCACAATTTCCGGCAAGCCGTCCGAGCCCAGGATCGTCGTCTTCAACGTGCCGGAAATCGTGATTCCAAGCACCGTCACGTCGGTCGGCACGTCGGCAATGTCCGTCTCCGGCGGCGCGTCCGAACCGTCCCAAAGGCTGCCGACGATCACCGGGCTTCGCGGATCGCCCTCTTCGAACGAAACCAGGACCTCATCGTCGCTCTCCGGCGCAAAGAAGATTCCCTCTGTGTTGAGAACTATCGAATTGAGGCCGGACGCCGTCGTTTTGAAAAGGACTCCCGCGACGGGCACAGGATCGGCCAGCGCACTTTCTGCGTGAAGCGAGCACAGAGCGCCCGCAAACAACACTCCAAGGAAAAACCTTTTCATGGCCACACCGCCGGGAAGGATCTTGCGCCAGACGATACGGCGGACCACCTCCCACTGTCAAGGCCCGCGCCGCCCTGCCGGTTCGCATTGCGCTTCCGCCGTCGATCTCGCGCAGGAAACGGGGGAATAGCTGCAGTTTAGGGGGTCGGAGCTTTGGCTCCGACTTAGAGCTTCCCCTTTGTCAGGGGTTTCAACCCCTGACGTATCGATCTTCGCTTTTTCCGTGAGCTGCTCGGCCGGTTCAATTGCGCCTGCACCTTCTTCGGCAGCTTTGCAAACACAATGTCATGCGCCGCGCGCAGCAGCCGCTCGACCTCATCGCGCGGCAGCGACTCCTCCGATTCCAGCGCCACCCATTTCGCTCGCGCCAGATACGGCGCAGGAATCACTCCGGGGCGCTCGATCAGCTCGGCGAACTCCTCGTCGCCGCATTTCATCGACATCCATACGCGCGCGGGCTCGGTCGCGATCACCGCGAACATCTTCCCGCCGACCTTGAACACCAGGTCGATTTCCCACTGGACGTGTTCGGTTGTGTGCGGCAGCGAAAGGCAGAATTCGCGAACCCATTCGACTTCCATAGCCGGTGGCTATTCGTACCGCAGCGCGATGATCGGATCGACGCGCATCGCGCGCCGCGCCGGAATCAGGCACGCCGCCATCGCCACGCCGATCAGCAGCGCCGCCGTGATCAGGAAGCTCGGTGCGTCAAACGCGCCGATGCCGTAGAGCAGCGCGCTCATGCTGCGCGCGAGCAATGAGGAAAGGCCCAGCCCCACGACTACGCCCGCGCAGACCATCGCCAATCCGTTCGCCAGAATCAGGCGCAGCACGTCGCCCGGCTGCGCGCCCAGCGCCATGCGGATGCCGATCTCCTGCGAGCGCTGGCTCACGGAGTACGACATCACGCCGTAGGTCCCGATCGCCGCCAGCACCAGCGCCAGCAGCCCGAACCCGCCCAGCAGTTCCGCTCCCAGGCGCGGCGCCGAGAGCGACCGCAGCAACACTTCCCCAACCGTCCGCACGTTCAACAGCGGAACCGACGGCGCGAGCGATTGCACCGTGCTCCGTATGCTCGGCAGCGCCTTCTCCGGCTCGCCCTTCGTCCGCACATACAGGAACGCCGCCGCCGAGTAGTGCTGCTTCAGCGGAAAGTAGACGATCGCCTGCGGCGCTTCGCCCAGCGTCTGATACTTCACCGTGTTGACCTCGCCGATCACCGTCACGTCCCACGTCTCGCCGAGGAAGTGCATGTGCTTCCCGATGGGGTTCTCGCCCGGCCACATCTGCTTCGTCATCGCCGTGTTGACGATCCCCACCATCGCCCCCTGCGCGTCGTCGTGTTCGTTGAAGTCGCGCCCCCGCAGCATCGGGATTCCCATCGTTTCGAAATACCCGATTCCCGTCGCCACCACGGGCGTCAGCTTCCCGTTTCGCGGGTCCGTTGCATCGACGCCGTCCGTGAACGTCGTCCGAGCCAGCCCGCCGCTGAACGGCGGCGTGTCCGCCATGCTCGCATCCGCCACCATCGGGAGTTCGCGCAGCCGCTCGGCCACGTCCTTGTAGAACTGCTCCGCCTGCGCTTGCGGGTAATGCTCGGCCCCCAGGTTCACCAGCATGATCATCTCGTGCTGCACTTCGAAGCCCGGATTGATCTTCTGCGCGTTGCTCAGGCTGTGGATGAAAAGTCCCGCGCCCACCAGCGCGATCAGCGACAGCGCCACTTGAACCATCACCAGCGCTCCGCGCAAGCCGTACCAGCGCGTGCTTCCCGTCTGCGCCCCAGTGCGGTCCTTCAGCGCCGCGATGCGGTCGGACTTGGAGGCTTCGAGCGCGGGAACCAGCCCGAACAGCATCGTCGCCACCAGCGCCAGCCCCAGCGTGAAGAGCAGCACGCGCCCATCGAGCGACAGGTCCAGATTCCCCAGGCCCGGCGGTAGCAGCGCCGCCAGCAGCGCGCGTCCCCAATACGCCAGCACGATACCGAGCGCCCCGGCCAGAAGCCCCATCAGCAAACTCTCCGTCAGCAGTTGCCGGATCAGTCGGAACCGCGACGCTCCCAGCGCGAGCCTCACGCTGATCTCGCGCTGCCGCTGCGTGGCCCGCGCCAGCAGCAGGTTTGCCACGTTCGCGCAAGCGATTAGCAGCACCAGGCCGACGATCAGCGTCATCAGCGTGCCCGCGCGCACGAATACGCTCCGCAGTTGCGGAGGAATGGAGGTCTGGTCGATCGGCACGAGCATTTCGTTCCGCCCGCCGTTGTCCTTCGGGTATTCCTTCTCGAGTTGAACGCCGAGCGTGTGGATGGAGGCCTGGGCCTGCGCCACGGTCACGCCTGGCTTCAGCCGCGCGACCATGTTCGTCAGGCGGAAGCCGCGCTGGTTGAACCAGTCCTTCGCCGGTGGCATCAGAGCCGTATCGTGCATTGCCATCGGAACCCAGAAGTCCGGACTATCGAGGTCGCCCACATCGTGAAAATCGGCCGGCATCACGCCGATCACGCTGTATTCCTGTTCGTTGAGCTGGAGCGCGCGGCCCAGGATTTGCGGGTCTTTGCCGAACTGCCGGCTCCACAGCCCGTAACTGATCACGATTACCGGCCTCGGCGAAGTGTCTTCCTCCGCCGAAAATCCGCGCCCCAGCGCTGGCTGCACGCCCAGGACGTCGAAGAAGTTTCCGTTCACCACCAGGCCGAATACCTGCTGTTCCTTGCCGCCAATCGTCAGATTCAGTCCTGTGAAGATGGCAATCGCGCAGCCCGAAAAAACGTCGTTCTTTTCCCGGTAATCGGCCGCATTCAGGTAGGGAGTCGGCAGGTACTCTTGTAGCGGGCCGCCCCGGCTCTGCGCCGTGGAAAACAGGCTTACGACGCGCGACGGGTCCTTCACCGGGATCGACTGCAGGAAAACGGCCTTCGTCAGCGTGAAGATGGTGGTGTTCGCGCCGATTCCCAGCGTCAGCGAAAGCACCGCTACCGCCGTGAACCCCGGCGCCTTGGCCAGCACGCGGAGTCCGTAGCGAACATCCTGCATGAAGTCGCCCATCAGGAGCCTCCCTGGAACGCGCCTGAGCCGTTATGCAGTCTTACGCCTGGAACTCGGAATTTTCAACGATGGAAAGCGGGCTCCGGCAAACGGAACGCGCCGTCTCCATGAATCGGTAGACGCACCAGCTCCGCCCAGGAGAGCACAGCATCGCCGGTCCGCCCGTTCCGTGCAGGGCCAGGGTCGACAATCTGATCTATCAGGCGCCTGTTGACGTGCACTTGTTCCCGAGGCCCGCGCCGGACTATATTGCTTGATTATGGGTGCTCGGACCGCATTCCGGTCGGTCCTGCCCGCCATTGTGCTGGCTTTTGTCTCTTCGTCGCTTGTCCGTGCCCAGTTGCCGCCGTCTCTTGAGCGATGTCTTCCATTCCCTCCCCCCGGTGACGAACTGGGAGAAACGAAGGCGGAATCGCCTGAGCGCAAAATCGCTTTTGACGCGATAAGATTCGAGAACAATTCGGAGGTCCCTAACCACGTCCAAAGGCTTCTAGTCAGGGCCGTTCGGAGCCAGTCCCTCGAGGAGTACCCAGGCTGGACTGACGAGCTTTCGGAGGTCCCGTTGCGTGGCGCATTACAACAGGACGGCTATTTTCGAGCCGAAGTCAGCGCGAAGGCGAGGATACTTCACCAAGATGCCGAGTACGAGCACGTCTCCTTGACCATCCGAGTTGACCCCGGTGCGCAATATTCGCTGGGAAGCGTGCGGTTCCGCTCTATTGACCCGGGCGCGCCACTGGCCTTTCCAGTGCAGCAATTGCGCAAACTGATTCCGATGCGCGACCGCGAGATTTTTGACGTGTCTAAGCTCCGTGAAGGATTCGACGCTCTCAAAACGCTCTACGCGTCTTCGGGCTGGATAGATTTCACGCCATCACCTGGCTTCGACATTGATGATGCCGCCAAGCGCATCAATCTCACCCTCGAGATGGACCAAGAGATCCAATATCGCGTCGGCAAGATCGAAATCTTGGGCGACAACCGCGTCGTAGAGAAAGTCTTGATGTCGACGTTTAAGGCTGGGGAACCTTTCAACGCAAATCTCTTGAAGCAGTTTTACGCCGAGAATGAATCGATTCTCCCTGGCGCTTCGGCACAGTACAATGCCAGCTTGGAGAAGGACGCGAAGAACGGTGTTGTGAATCTCCGATTCGACTTCAGGACGTGCCCTGCAATTTGGGAATGAGCCCCGCCAGGAGCCCGTCATTCCGTCAGATTGTAAATAAGCCCGTTCGGATCCTGGACGTAAACCCGTGGAAACTCAGGCTCGTCTTTGACGATCTTGCAGCCTTTCTTCGTCAGGTTCGCTTTGGCCGCCTGCACATTCTTGACCGTAACTTCGAAAACGGGCCCGAGGGCTGGCCCTCGCTCAATGAAAAAATTGATGTTCTTGCCGTGAAGGCTGATCATATTGGGCGTCTTCTCCGTGATCTCGAAGCCCAGTTCCTTCACGTAGAAGCTCGCCGCCTTCATCGGATCTTCGGCCTGAATCAAGATGTCCGTGCCAAATGTGTTCGCCATTGAACCCTCCCCATCTTCTCGCCCTCAACAGATTGCGTGCGGCGCAAAGTATATGACGGATTCGCCAGCGGGTTCTGTTGAACGCGGCAGCCGGCCCCTGACGCCAGCGAGCCGGCACGGGAAGCCGGCATGTCGCGGTCTCGGAGTTGACATTGCCAGCAAGTCCCTCTAGTATAGCGGACGAGCAGACCCGCAGGCTGCCGAAATGCCTTTTCGCTTCGAGCTCGATCGCAAGAATCAGATACTTGCCTGCCGCTTCGAGGGTCGGGTGACGGATCGGTTGCTTACCCAGTTTCTCCGCGATGTGGTTCCCAAGGTCATCGCCGCCATCACGATTCGCGGTACCGTCACGGACTTCTCGAAGGTAACCGCTTTCGACGCGACTGCCGACACGATCCGCGGCCTGGCCTGGGGGCCTCCCGCGGACCCTGACGTTACCCATCTGCGCGTCATCGTGGCGCCCACGGCCAAAATGTTCGGGCTCGCGCGCTTGTTCGCGGCGCACGGCGAGGACACACGGCCCAACCTCCACGTCGTCCAGAAGCTCGACGATGCCTACGCCCTCCTCGGCGTCATCAACCCCCAATTCGAGCCCATCACGCAGCCCGACTGATCGCAGTGTCGGCACCCCTCACCCGCTACATGCCTTGCGCCTGGTTCTAGCCGTACTACATAGTCTTTGAACCTGTTCAAGGTTCCTTTTCTATGCTACCGTGTCTGGTTTTCGCGCTCAGCGAAATCGAGCGCACAGGGTTTCAGGGTTTGTACTTGCAAACCCTGAGCCTAAGGAAGTTTCAGGGTTTGTACTCGCAAACCCTGAGCCTAAGGAAGTTTCAGGGTTTGTACCTGCAAACCCTGAGCCGAGAAAGAGAGGCTCACGCTTTGAGCGTGCCGGAGAAAGGAGACGACGGCGGTGCAAGGGGCGACTATGGAAGTGCAGTTCACGAGTCACCGACCACGGGCCGCGGCTCGCCGCTTCCTAATATACAGTTCCGCGATTAGAAATCCCTCTAACTCATTGAAAACAAAGGCCCGGCACCATGTCTAATATACAGTTCCGCGCCTCTTCGGCCTCGGCTTCTCTTTCTCGGCCCTCGCCCCTCACTCCTCACCCCCGATTCATTCTGATCGATACACAAGTGGAAACAGAAGCACCTCTAACTCATAGAAAACAAAGGATCGGTGCCCATTCTAATCGATACATTTTCGAGACCTTCGCTCGAATTCTCCCTCGCTCCCAAAATGATGTAGACTCGGCCCGCGTTGGCGTCAACTTCCGCTTCAGGGAGTGCCTCGTGCGAAGGTTCATCGTTCCACTCGCCGTCATAATCGCGCTCGTCGCCGGGGGGCCGCAGCCCGCCCGGTCGCAATCGTCCCCGCAGGACGTTCAGGTCCGTGCCCAGGCCGCACTCGCCCAGACGCGCGGAACCCTCGAAGTGAAGGGCCTCCAGCAGCCCGTGCGCGTCCAGCGCGACCATTGGGGCGTCGCGCACATCTACGCGCGGAACCAGCACGATCTGTTTTTCGCGCAAGGTTTCGTCGTGGCGCAGGACCGCCTCTTTCAGATGGAGCTCTGGAAACGCTCTGGACAAGGCCGCCTCGCGGAAATTCTCGGTCCGTCGGCCGTGCAGCGCGACATCAACGCGCGGCTCCTGCAATATCACGGCGACATGGACGCCGAGTACAAGAGCTACGCGCCCGACACGAAGGAAATCCTCGAAGCCTTCACGAGCGGCATCAACGCCTACATCGGCGAGCTCGAAGAGTCGAACTGGAAGAATCTCCCAATCGAATTTCAGATCGCTGGATTTCATCCCGAACCGTGGAAGCCCGAGGATTGCCTGAATCGGATGGCGGCGTTTTCGATGACCGGCAATGCCAAGGAGGAACTCAGGCACGCGGAAGTCGAGGCGCTCGTCGGCGCCAGGGCGGCATCGTTGCTCTTCGAACTCGATCCTCCTGTGCCGCTCGCGCCTGCGCCGGGTGTGGATTTCGCCGGGCTCTCGCCCAAACTCCTTGAGAACCTGGTGGGGAGCGATACGCGAATTCAATTCGGCACGAAGGCCATCGAAGGCAGCAACAACTGGACCATCTCCGGCGCGTGGACCAAGACCGGCAAGCCGCTGCTCGCAAATGATCCGCATCGCGTGATCGCGGAGCCGTCGCTGCGCTACATCGTGCATCTGGTCGCACCGGGCTGGGACGTCATCGGGGCGGGCGAGCCCGGCCTTCCCGGAGTCGCTGACGGCCACAATGAAAACATCGCGTGGGGCTTCACAATTTTCGGCCTCGATCAGCAGGATCTCTATATCGAGGAACTCAATCCCCGGAATCCCTCGGAATATCGCACGGAGAACGGCTGGGCGCCGCTCCAAATGCGAACCGAAACCATTCCGGTCCGTGGCGCCGCGCCTGTGACCGTGCACTTGAAATGGACGCGCCACGGTCCGGTCCTGTGGTCAGACGGCAAACGCGCTCTCGCCCTGCGCTGGGTTGGCGCGGAACCCGGAACGGCGGGGTATCTCGGCTCGCTGGCGCTCGACCGCGCACAGAACTGGACGGAATTCGAGAGCGCGATGGCGCGATGGAAAGTGCCGTCGGAAAACATCGTCTATGCCGACCGCAGCGGCAACATCGGCGAGCATTCCACGGGCCTGGCTCCGCTGCGCAAGAATTGGAGTGGATTGCTCCCGGTACCGGGTGTCGGGGGCTACGAATGGGTCGGCTTCGTTCCCAACTCCGAACTTCCGCATTCCTTCAACCCAGCCGCAGGGTTCGTGGCGACTGCGAACCACAAGATGCTTCCGGAAAACTATCCGTACGCGGTGGGGTACGAATGGGGTTCGCCGGAGCGTTTCCTGCGCATCAAGGAATTCATCGAGCATGCCCAGGAGAGCGGGCACAAACTGAGCCTTGCGGACATGGAGAGCTTGCAGAGCGATGTGCTCTCGCTCCCGGCGCGCGAACTGCAGAGCCTGTTGCGCGCTGCAGTCAGGGCCCCTGTGAGTTACCCGTCACCGGCCGAGAAGCTGCTGCTGAATTGGAATTGCGTCGTCGGCGCCGATTCTGCCCCAGCCGCACTGTACGAATTGTGGGTCGTGGAATTGAGGTCGGCGGTATCGAAGCTGGAGGTGGCCGAGAAGGCGCGCGAAGTCGTTGGGTCGCTCTCACTCCCGGCCACCGTCGAGGCATTGTCGCACCCGGCGGCGCCGGCGTTTCCCAAGGATCCGAGGGTCGCGCGCGACAGGGTGCTCTTCGATTCGCTGCGCCGCGCTCAAGCGAAACTCGAGGCCCTGCAGGGTGAAGACATGACGAAATGGTCGTGGGGGAAGCTGCACACCGTCAGCTTCAAACATCCCCTAGGCCGGCTGGGCAAGGACGCCGCCGTTTTCGACCGCGGCCCATTGCCGCGCCCCGGCGACGGCTACACAGTCAATGCGACCGGGTTCGAAAGCTCCTCTTGGGCGCAGGTCGCTGGCGCAAGTTACCGCGAGATCTTTGACTTGAGCGACTGGGACAATTCGGTCGGCGTCAACGTCCCTGGCCAGAGCGGCCAGCCCGGGAGTCCTCACTATGACGATCTCGTGCCCCTGTGGAATACGGGTCGCTACTTCCCGCTGAGCTATTCGAAGACGGCGGTAGATAACCAGACGGCAGACGTGCTGGAGCTGAGGCCCTAGCTCTTCAGCCTCCCTCGATCACACATGACCATCGAAGATTTCAGGTTCTTGGCCGCGAATCTTGTTTCCGCGCGGGAGTTATGTTATTCTCCGTCTTCGTGGGCCTTTAAGATACTGATAAATAAAGACTTAGCGACGGAGCGCCTGCCGATTGACCGTCAAACGACAGATCCTGAAGTCGGCATCCGTCATAGCCCTCGTCACCGCTATCAGCCGAATTTGCGGATACTTACGAGATCAACGCGTAGCGCTTCTCCTCGGAACGTCTCCTGCCGCCGATGCGTTCATCCTCGCCTTCCGCATACCCAACCTGTTTCGTCGGATGTCCGGCGGCGGAGCGCTTTCGGCGTCGTTTATACCGGTATTCACGGGATCTCTGCGCGAAAGGTCGCAGCGCGACGCGCTGGCCTTCACCCAGAAGCTGTTTTGGGATATAGCCGCCGTCATGGCGGTGATCGGCGCGCTGGGCTGCATTTTCTCGAAGCAGGTCGTCTATATCTTCACGCTCTTTGGAGGGAGCACGGCGCATTGGGATCTTGCGGTCTTCCTGAATCGAATCATCTTCCCATGCGTCGTATTCATCGGCCTTTCGGCCCTCGCGACCGGAGTTCTGAACAGCTTTCAGGTGTTTGGTCTGCCTGCGGCGACGGCGGTGTTCTTCAACCTGGTGGTGATTCTGTTTTCCTTCGGATTCGTGTATGGACCGATAGCGCGATGGGCTCCGGAGCGCTTCCGAACGCCCGCGGTGGCGCTCGCGGTCGGCGTGCTGCTGGGCACCGCCGTGCAGTTGTTCGCGCAAGTTCCGGCCCTCGTGCGGCGGGGCATGCGGTTTGCGCCGGCGTTGTCCATAAGCGATCCGCAAGTAAGCAAAGTAGGGCGGCTGCTGGGCCCGGCGGCCTTCGGCATGGGCGTCTATCAGATCAATTTCTTCGTGGACACGATTTTCGCAACATCGTCGCGCATGCCGACCGGCAGCGTGGCGTCGCTGTACATCGCGGACCGTGTGATGGAGCTAGTCTTGGGCAGCTACGCCATCGCCGTGTCGACGGCCCTTCTCCCGATGATGTCGCACCAGGCGGCCGCGGGCAAATTCGGCGAGATGAAACAGGCGTTCGGGTTTTCGCTGCGCGTGGTTTCGTTCATCACGATTCCCGCTGCGGTGGGATTGATTCTGCTGCGGCGGCCCGTGATTCAAGTCCTCTTCCAGCACGGGCTGTTCGTGGCGGAGTCCACGGCGCTGACGGCGCACGCGCTGTTGTTCTATTCGCTGGGGTTGCCGGCGTACGCCGCGATCAAGCTGATCACGCCGATGTACTATTCGACGCGCGATACGGCCACGCCGGCGCGAGTCGGATTGTGGGTGCTCGGATTGAACATCGTGCTGAACGCTTGCTTCCTCGTATTCTTGTTCCGTTACTTGTCGAACGGAACGCCCGCGCTGGCGAGTTCCGTTTCCGCCTATTTCAATTTTCTGGCTCTATTTGTGATCTTCAGGAAGCGCTTTGGAAGACTGGGCGGCAAGGCGATCGTGGCTTCGCTGACCAAGATGGCGGCGTGCGCTGCGGGAATGGGCGCGGTGTGCTTCGCGGGGCTGCGCTATTCGAAGTGGGAATCGATTCAGCATATCGGGCCGCAGGCCGGCGTTCTGGCCGCGATGATCGCGGCTGCGGTGCTCGTGTATTTCGGGTTGGCGCGGATGCTTCACTGCGAGGAGCTTCCCGAGTTTCTGCTGCTCTTGCGCCGGGGCGAGCCGGCTGCGATTGCGGCGCCCGCGTCGGATTCCTGAAGGCGGGATTTCGCTGATCGGGGGGAATCGTTGGGGTCGCAAATCAGCATATTTCTGCATTATCTGCGCGTGGAGAAGGGGCTGTCGAACAACACGATGATGGCCTACCGCCGCGACATGGAGAAGTTCGCCGAGTTCATGGCCCAGCGCTACGTTCCGCTCGACGAGGTGACTCGCAGCGATGTGGTGGACTTTCTCGCGGGCATGTATCGCCGGGGCCTGGACAGCCGGACGGTTGCGCGAAGCCTGGTCACGATTCGGAATTTCTACCGGTTTTGCGTCACCGAGGGACTGGTGAAGGAAGACCCCGCCGCCACGATCGAATCGCCCAAGGTGCGCCGCACTCTGCCGCACTTTCTGAGCGTGGCGGAGGTGGAGCGGTTGCTCGCGCAGCCCGACGTATCGACCCCAGGCGGCTTGTGCGACAAGGCCATGATCGAACTGATGTATTCCACCGGCCTTCGCGTCTCCGAACTGTGCGGCCTCCGCCTTTCCGACATTCAAATGAACGCCGGGAGCCTGCGCTGCATCGGGAAGGGAAACAAGGAACGGATCGTGCCGGTCGGGCGAAAAGCGCTCGAGCTGATCCAAACCTACCTGCGGGAATCGCGGCCGAAGCTTCTTCGCGACGGTTCTTCGCCCTTCCTGTTCCTCAACAGGAAAGGCGGAAAGATGAACCGGATCGTTTTCTGGATGCTTCTGAAGAAGTATGGCGAGAAGGCGGGGCTGCGCGAATCGCTGAAGCCGCACATGCTGCGGCACAGCTTCGCGACGCATTTGCTCGACGGCGGAGCAGATCTTCGCTCCGTCCAGATGATGCTGGGGCACGCGGATATCTCGACGACGCAGATTTACACGCACGTGGTCGAGGAACGTTTGAAGCAGGTTTACAAGGCGCATCACCCGCGCGCCTGAGGAATTCGCGCGGCAATTCGAGGAGGGTTAGAACCTCATGCCCGACTACATGTTCTTGCTGGAAAGCCGGCTCTCACCCGAGCAGAGGGCAGTGCTGGAGCGCGTGCAGGAATTGTCCCGCACGCAGGACGTGAACATCTACCTCACCGGCGGCGCAGTGCGCGACCTGATTTCCGGGCAGCCGATCCGCGATCTGGATTTCACGATCGAGGGGAATCCGGGGAGGATGGTCGCTGAACTCGTCAAAGGCGGCGCGCGGGTGACGTTCGAGAGCGAGCGCCTGCGCCACTACGAGGTGATCTTCGCGGGCGACGTGGACGGCTCGATCTCGGGAGCCCGTGAGGATTACTACGAGCGCCCCGGAACGAAGCCGGAATACCGCTTCTCGAGCATCATGGAGGATCTGCGGCGGCGCGATTTTTCGATCAACGCAATCGCGATCTCGTTGAACACGCAATCCCGGGGCCTGCTTCTCGATCCCACGAACGGGCTGGCGGACCTCGAAAAGCAGGAGGTCCGCGCCCTCTCGATCCACGCGTTCACGAACCAGCCCATCCGCCTGATGCGCATCCTTCGCTATTGCGCGCGCATGGGATTCAAGATGGAGCCGCGGACCCAGGAGTGGTTCGACCTGGCGATGGAGCGCGGCCTGCAGGAAAACTTCGAAGGCCCGGCGGTGGGCAACGAAATCCGCAGCCTCGCGCGCGAAGACAACGCGGTCGGCGCGCTCAAGCAATGGGAGGCTCACAAGCTGCTCGGTGCCATCCACCCGCAGCTCCAGCGCCGGAAGCCGGACTACGACAGCCTCAACAAGCTGTCGAAGGTGCGAATGAATCTGCTCTCCGCGGGTCTCCGGCCACGGCTGCACGTCCCTGTAATGTATTACATTCTGGGCCGGCTGAAGTCGCGCGAGGCCGCGGCGGCGATGCGCGACATGGAGTTCCGCCCTGCGGAAGTGGAAGCGATTACGAAGCTGGTTCCCGAGGCGCAGAAGATCGTCAAAATGCTGAAGAGCCGCAAGACGAACGCGCCGAAGGACGCCTACCTTTACGTCGCGTCGCTACCCCTCGAAATGCTGGCGTTCGTCGAAGTCGAGATGCCCAACCCGAAGGCGCTTTCGAAGATTCGCGGCTACGTCCAGAAGTGGCGGCCCATGCGGCTGGCTCTTCCCGTGGCGGAGCTTGACGCCCTTGGCATTCCGCGCGGCCCGAAATTCGACAAGGTCCTCGAGGATCTCTTTGATGCGCAATTGCGCGGACGCGGCCGCGATCCGGAGAGCCGAACGAAGTTGCTGCGCCAGCTTGCCGGCATCAAGGACGAACCGAAGAAGATAGAAAAGGACAAGAAAAAGCGGAAGGGAGCTGCGGCGAAAGCTCTGGTGAAAGGCGCGGAGGCAAAACACCAGGAGAAGGGAAGGCAGGATGCGGCCGCCGCCGCCGCAGGAGCGCATGCGGAGTCAAAGGCTGCACCAGCAGGCGACGCGAAAGCTCCTGCTAAGCATGAAAGAACCGCGGCGCGGTCCGCCACGAAACCCCCGCGCGGCGCAGCCGCGAAAGCAAAACCGCGCCACGCGAAAAAATCACATCGATGAAACGGCCGGGCGCTCGCGCGCTCGCCGATCATCCCAATCTAGCGGAAACGGAAGATCAGACCGATATTCGCCTGCCCTTGCTCTGCGTGGCTGGCGACCGGAACGATTTCGCAACCGAAGAACGGATCGCAGAACGTCCCCTGCTGCGTCGTGGTGCGCGACGGGGACCAGCGCGCCTCGGCTCGGAGGCCCACGTGGCGGTTAAAGAAGTACTTCGCGCCGAGTCCGAGGTTGTACGAAAAGCGGTTGGTAAAGGGCAAGTCGCCGCCCGCCTTGAAGTGCGTAAATCCGAGCCCGCCCACGATGAATGGCTGCAGCCTGGCCTCGGGCGGCTTCAGTGCAAAGAGGAAGCCCCACTGGTACATGTCGATGTCCGCGCTGGTGAGGAATTGTCTCGAGTCCGTCGCGATCACGTGCTGATCTAGGTCCGTCGGCTGGTGGTTGAACATGAATTCAGCCTGGAACTGCGGCCAGACGGTGTAGTCCGCCATGACTCCGTAGTTCCAACTGCTCTTGATCGGCAGATAGTCCACGTCGGTCGTATTGACGTCGATGACGCCGCCGAAACGAGCGCCACCAAACGGCGTAAGCTCGATTTGGTGCTGCGCCCACGCGTTCGACACGCCTGCAATGGAGAATAGGAAGACGAAAAAGAGAACTCTGCGCCAAGCCATTTGGATATCTCCTTGAGAAATGGTTTTAGCCGGGCACCCCTCGCGAAGCTTGTTCCTGAGACCCGGAATCCCCATACGTAAGATGCTTTTCAAACGTAAACGGTTAGAGGATTTTTTCGGCCGCGTAAGCCAAGAGGCAAGTTCGGATAGCGCGTCGCGTTTCTGGTAGAATGGGTTGCGCATGGCGGATCAGAACTTCGTACATCTGCATCTCCACACGGATTACTCTCTTCTCGACGGCGCTTGCGAAATCGGGGAACTGACCACCGAAGCCGCGCGTCGTGGAATGCCTGCCGTCGCCGTGACGGATCACGGCAACCTCTTCGCGGCCGCCAACTTCTACCATCAGGCCACGACACACGGCGTGAAGCCGATCATCGGGTGCGAGGTGTACGTCGCGCCGGACAACCACAAGAATCGCGGCAGCGATGCGGAGCGGTCCAACCACCTTGTCCTCCTGTGCGAGAACGAAGAGGGCTACCGCAATCTGATCCAACTGGTGTCGACGGGCTTCCTCGAGGGCTTCTACTACAAGCCGCGAATCGATCACGAACTCCTGCAGCAGCACAGCAAGGGCCTGATCGCGCTTTCGGCGTGCCTGCGCGGCGAAGTGGCGGACGCGCTGGTAGCGGAGAAATACGAGCAGGCGCGGACGAACGCGTACCGCTTGCGCGACATCTTCGGGAAAGGGAACTTTTTCCTCGAAGTGCAGGACCAGGGGCTGGAAATCGAGAAGCGCATCAACCGCGATCTTGTCAGCCTCTCCCGCGAGACGGGCATCCCGCTTGTCGCCACGAACGACACGCACTACCTGACCAAGTCCGACGCCCACGCGCAGGAAGTCCTGATGTGCATCCAGACGGGCAAGACGATGTCCGACGGCCAGAGGATGAAGTTCGCGACCGACCAGTTCTATTTCAAGACCGCGGAAGAGATGGCGCAGGTGTTTCGCGAACTGCCGGATGCGGTGCAGCGCACCGTGGCGATTGCCGAGCGGTGCAACATGAAAATCCAGCGAGTGAACGATCCATTTCCCGAATTCAAGGTTCCCGAGGGCGAGACGACCGATTCGTACTTCGAGAAGATTGCGCGGCAGGGTTTTCAGTCGCGGCTTCCGCAACTCGAACGCCTGGCGAAGGACAACCGTCTCCGGCATCCGCTGGCGGAGTACGAAAGCCGGCTGAACGCCGAGATCGAGATGATCAAGAAGATGCGGTTTGCGGGATACTTCCTGATCGTCTGGGACTTCATCCATTACGCGCGGACGCAGGGAGTGCCGGTGGGGCCGGGACGCGGCTCCGCGGCGGGCAGCCTGGTGGGCTATTCGCTGCAAATCACGGACGTCGATCCGCTGCAATACGATCTGCTTTTCGAGCGCTTCCTGAATCCGGAACGCATCTCGATGCCCGATATCGATATCGACTTCTGCATGCGGCGCCGCGGCGAAGTGATCGATTACGTGCGCCAGAAATATGGCGAGAAGAGCGTGGCGCAGATCATCACATTCGGGACGATGGCCGCGAAGGCGGTGCTGAAGGACGCGGGGCGCGCGCTCGACCTGCCGTACGGCGAAGTCGACAAGATCGCGAAGCTGGTTCCCAACACGCTGAACATCGAGCTGGAGGACGCGCTGAAACAATCGCCGCAGCTTGAGTCGTTGCGGCAGTCCGACGAACGCGTAAAGGAACTGGTGGAGGTTGCGCTGCGGCTCGAAGGCCTGGCGCGACATGCATCGACGCATGCGGCCGGAGTCGTGATTTCGCCGCGCCCGCTGACGGAGATCGTTCCGCTATACAAGTCGAACAAGGATGAAATCACGACCCAGTACGACATGAACGCGCTCGAGCGCATCGGCCTGCTCAAGATGGATTTTCTGGGCCTGACGACGCTGACGGTGCTGACGGATGCCGTCCGCATGATCCGGCACAACCGCGGCGTCGAGGTCGATCTTTCGACACTGGTGCTCGACGATCCTGCGACGTATGGACTGTTCTCGCGCGGCGACACGACCGGGATCTTCCAGTTTGAGTCGCACGGGATGCGGGACATCCTGAAGCGCTACCAGCCGACGCGGCTGGAAGATTTGACGGCGCTGAACGCGCTGTACCGTCCCGGACCGATCCAAGGGGGCATGATCGATGATTTCATCGCGCGGAAGCATGGGAAGAAGAAAGTTCGTTACGACTTGCCGGAACTTGCTGAGATTCTAGCCGAGACATGGGGCGTGATTCTGTATCAAGAGCAGGTGATGCAGATTGCGAACCGGCTGGCCGGTTTTTCGCTCGGGGATGCAGACATCCTTCGCAGGGCGATGGGCAAGAAGAAGCCTGAGGAAATGGCCGCGCAGCGGGAGAAATTTCTGACTGGATGCAATGCGAGAAAAGTGCCCAAAGAGAAAGCGGAGCGCATCTTCGATTTGATGGCCGAGTTCGCGGGCTACGGCTTCAACAAATCGCACTCCTGCGCTTATGCGTTGCTGGCATATCAAACGGCTTGGCTCAAGACGCACTATCCTGTCGAATTCATGGCGGCGATGCTGGGTTCGGAGACGGGGAACACCGACAAAGTGGTGAAGTACATCAATGAAGCGAGGGGCATGGGAATTACGGTGCTGCCGCCGGACGTGAACTCGAGCGATGTGGATTTCACGCCGGTCGGCGACGAAATTCGCTTCGGGCTGCGGGCGATCAAGAACGTGGGTGAGAACACGGTGAAGGGAATTCTCCAGGCGCGCGAGTCCCTGGGACGGTTCAGCAGCTTCTTCCAGTTCTGCGAGTCGGTGGATTCGCGTCTGCTGAATAAGCGTGTTCTCGAGAGTTTGGTGCGGGCGGGCGCGCTCGACGGCCTGGGCGCCAATCGCGCGCAGATGATAGCGTCGATCGACCGAGGCATGGAGCGGGGCCAGACACTGCAGCGAGCGCGGGAAGTCGGGCAGCACGGGCTGTTCGGCGGACTCGCGGCGGCCGCGGCGGCTCCGGCGTTGCAGCCGGAAGTGTTGCCGGAAATGGGCGAATGGCCCGAGCACGAGCTTCTCGCCGCGGAGTATTCGGTTCTGGGATTTTACGTCTCGGGGCATCCGCTCGATAAGTATGCGGGCCGTTTGCAGGATCTGCGGGCCGTGGAATTGTCGTCGATCGAAGGGCGGCGCAACGGAGAGGAGCTGACGGTCTCCGGAATCATCGTGCAAGCGCGGCCGATGCGCTCGCGACGCGGGCAGCGTTGGGCGATCCTGACGCTGCAGGATCGCACCGGCGTGATCGAAGCGCTGACTTTTCCGGAGGCTTTTCAGAAGCTCGAGCCGATTTTGAAGGCGGCGACGCCGCTGTTGGTGAAGGCCCGCGTGGCTGTAGAGGACGTCGGCACGCGATTGATTGTTTCCGATGCTCGGACTCTCGATCAGGTGGCGGATGCGCCGCCGAGCTTCTTGCGCGTGCGCGTCAACCGCAGCGCGCTGGATACCGGCGTACTGGACCGGCTGGGTGAACTCTTTCTGAGCCGGCCCGGACGTTGCCGCGTGGCTTTTGAACTGGTGAATGAAGACGGAAGCGAAGCGACGATCGAGTCGTCGAGCGCGGTGCGAGCTGATACCGACCTGGTTGCACGAGTCCGCGAAATCTGCGGGGCGGACTCGAGCGCGGTGCTGCAATGAACGGAAAGCGGCGGCAAGCAGCCCGGCAGCGGCTGCGTCGCATGCGCGAGAGAGCGAAGCAACGTGAGGAAGCCGAGAAGAAGCTTGTGAAGAAGTCCACCGAGGGATCTGCGCAGCCCAAGCGTGCCGAGGGCACGGCAACTTCGCCTGCGGCATCTTCGAGGGCCAGTGGCGGTCGGCCAAGCGCGATTCGCGACCAACGGCTGGAGGCGAGCGTGGCCCCGAGGGAATCGGAGCGTGAGCCAGATCCCGTGATGGCCGAAGAAGAGGGCCGAGAGCGGGACCGGCAGCGGCAGCGTCAAATCGACGCACTCGAGCGAGACGTATTCGAACTCAGTCGGCTCACGAATCCGACGGATGCGACGGCGGAAGACATCGATCGGATTCGGCGGGAGGTGGAAGAGCTTCGCCGCGAGTTCTACACGCATCTGGGCGCGTGGCAAAGGCTGCTGCTCGCGCGGCACCCGCAACGTCCGTATACGGACGACTACATCCGCATGTTGTTCGACGATTTCAGCGAAGTCCACGGCGACCGGGGCTTTTCCGACGATCCGGCGCTGATTACGGGGATGGCGTGGTTTCACGGAAAGCCGGTGATGATCATCGGCTCGCAAAAGGGGCGCGATACCAAGCAGCGCCTGGCGAGGAATTTCGGGCAAGCGAAGCCGGAGGGCTATCGCAAAGCGCTTCGCGCGATGCGGCTTGCGGCGAAGTTTCGACGCCCGATCCTCGTGTTTGTGGACACGCCGGGTGCGTACCCGGGTGTCGACGCCGAGGAGCGCGGGCAGGCGGAAGCGATCGCGCACAACCTGCGAGAGATGTCGCGGCTTCCGGTGCCGATCGTGGTGACGATCACGGGCGAGGGGGGATCGGGCGGAGCGCTCGCGGTGGCGGTGGGCGACCGCGTCTTGATGCTCGAGAACTCGATCTATTCCGTGATCTCGCCGGAGGGCTGTGCCTCAATCATGTGGCGCGACGCGAGCAAGGCCGAAACAGCCGCCGAGGCGCTCAAGATCACGGCGACCGATCTTCTGGACCTCAAACTAATCGACGAGATCGTTCCGGAACCTGAGGGCGGCGCGCACTACGACCACGCTGCGGCGGCCAAGCTTCTCGATCCGTACCTCACTCGTGCGCTTGACGAGCTTTCGCGCCTGACGCCGCAGCAGTTGCTCGACCAACGGTACGAAAAATTCCGCCGCATGGGCCAGTACTTCGCCTGAGCTTGATCCAGACTCGATCCGCACATCTGTCGCAACACCGCCGCTGCGGTTGTCCTAAAATGCCGACCGCGGCGGAACTCGGCGCTCGTCTCTTGCGTACCAACTAATGGAAGGCATCAGACGGGAGCGACACATGTATTGCGACAGCTGCGGTCACCAACTAAAGGACGACGCACAATTCTGCACGGCCTGCGGAAAGCATCTGGCCGTGCCGTTCGTCGAGGCCCGGACGTCATCGCCGGGCGATGGGCGCGTCGCCCACCACCTGAAGGTCGTGGCGTCCCTGTGGATGGTCTATGGGATCCTGCGGCTCATGGAGATGGCCTGGATTTTCCTGATTGGGCGCAGATTTCTCCCCTCGATAATTCAGGACATCGTCTCGGGGACGGGTGGGCTTCCCTACGGCTTCCCGCTCAGCCGCATCATTTCGGGCGGATTGGTCTTCGCGGGCTTTTGGGCCGGCGCCTTTGCAGCAATCGAAATTCTCGCGGCGTGGGGACTGTTCGACCGGCGGCCGTGGGCGAGGATTCTCGTGCTTGTCCTCGGATTCCTCGCGCTTCTTCGCTTCCCGTTTGGAACTGCACTCGGCATCTACACACTGTGGGTGCTGCTGCCCAGCGTTTCGGGGCAGGAGTATGACCGTCTCGCGAGCGCGCGCACAACACTGACCTCGACCCCTGCTCTGCACTGAAGCCCTCTGGAGCCGGCAGGGATCAGCCTCGACGCGGATGGCGAGCAGCCCGTCTTCGGGCACCGTTCGAGTCTCCGGCGTTCGCCGTTCTTCTGCCATTAGACATTGAGCACCTTCCTGATTTGTTCCCGTTGCTGCAGTTCGCATGCTGCTTTACCTTGGCAGGATGGGGGCAAGCCGAATGTCAGAGGCCGGGGAACCATTGATGGGCGATATTTTCAGGCCGTATGAAAAGCTCGTGGAGATCACCATTCTGGGCAAGACATTCCTTGTGCCGGAGCGGAATTCGCTCCTGCGCGCGTTTCAATTCATCAGCCCGGAAACGATTCCGTACGGGCGGTTCTGCTGGAATCAGGAATGCCAGTATTGCAAAGTGAGCTGTCAATTGGCCGACGACGATCAAGCCCGACCCATCCTGAGCTGCAAATTCCTGGTCTCTGACGGCATGAACATTTCGGAGATGGCGCCGGAGCTCGTCGGATGCCTGCGGAGCAAGCTCGGCCAATAGCGCGGTCCGGCCTCAGGTCCCCATCGCCTCTGAAATTCTCCGATTGCTGATGCGCCGCCGAGAACATCCATCCCGCGTTGCGCCCTTGCCATTCTTTCCGGCCCCGTGCCATTCTCGGTGCGGAGTTGTGGATCATGCCGGTCTGTGAAGGCTGCGGCACGCGTACCGACGAGGGGCATGTTCAACGGCGCGCCCAGCGTCTGGAACTCGCGGCGAAGTATCGTCCGACGTCGATCAAGGTTCTTTTCCTCGACGGCGCTCCGCCGCCGCGTCCCGAAGACTATTTCTATTGCGCTGCGGCCGATCGTTCGGCCCGATCTGTAGCCGCCAGAATGTATTTTGACGAACTCGCGAAATGCGCGGGCGCCACGCCCACGATGGAAGAGGCGGCGCTCAAGGAATTCCAGCGGCAGCGGTTCTTCCTTACGTACGCGGTTGAGTGTCCATTCGAAGAGCAGGCCAATCCGCAAGGCGCGATCCGGCGTTTCGCGCCGACGGCGGTGAAGCGCGTGCAAACGGACTGCGCCCCTTCTTATATTGTTCCGCTTTCCGGCTCGACGCGGGACCTGGTTCGTCTGTTTGGCCTCGTTGGCTGGGGCGACCGCTTGATTCTCAATCAAGGAGGAACGTTTGACGATCCCTACTTGGGCGATCCGCAAAAGCAGGCGACGTTCGGTACCGCCTATGGCGAACGCATCCGAAAACTACTGGCTGTACTGCCGTGACGAGAGGGCGAAAATCTTCAATTTCGCCTGACCATGTTGCTCAGTGCGTAGTTCCCACCCTTGCCATCGCTCCCGCGCCGTGCCATCCTTTGCGCTTCTGGAGGCGAACGGATGCCGGTTTGCGATGGCTGCGGCGCGCGCGTTGACGACGCTCACATTCGCCAGCGCATCGAGCGTCTCGAACTCGCCACGCGATTTCGCCCCATCCATATCCATCTTCTCCTGATTGATGCGGCGCCGCCCTCACGAATGGAAGACTTCTTCTACCGAGTTTCAAAGCCCGCGGCGCGCTCGGTCGCAGCACGAATGTACTTCAGCGAACTGGCGAAACTGGCGGGAGTGAAGCCAGGGCTTGAGGGGCCGGAGGAATCGACGCTGGCCGAATTTCAGCGGCGCGGATTCTTCCTGGCGTACGCCGTAGAGTGTCCCGTGGAAGACTACAATGATCTGGCGCCGGCGGTCCGGCGATTGGCACCGACCGTCGTCAAGCGAATTCAGTCCTCTTATCAGCCGAAATACATCGCTCCGATCTCGCAGGCGACTCAGGAACTGGTGAAACTGTTCCAGATGACAGGCTTGAGCGATCGGCTGCTTCTCAGCGACGGCGCGCCGTTCGTCGACCCGTTCATCGGCGACCCACAAAATCAGGCGGAATTCGGTACGTCGCTGGGCGACCGCCTTCTCAGCGCGGTATCACAATTGAGGTAGCTTTGGTCGGCGGGCGAGCGGTGGTGTTCACAGTCACGGGCGCCTGTGATCGAACTCAGGTCTGCGGCCTCTTGCCGATGTGTTAGAATTCGCTTTGCTCCAGCCTGCTACCCGGGGGAGTACCCGATGAAGGCGAAAAAGAAGTTTCTGATTGGTTCGGCAATTATCGTCGTGACATTGATTTCGCTGGCCTACGTCGGTTTTACACAGAGTAAGACCTACTACCACACGATCGCGGAACTTTCGACGCTACAGGGCTCCGCTCTTCACCAGCGCATGCGCGTTTCGGGCAACGTCCGGAACGGCACGATCCAACACGTGCCGGGGGGAATTGACTTCGTCCTCGAAGAGGAAGGGAAGTCGATGCCGGTCAGCTATATAGGCCGCGATCCCTTGCCCGATACATTTAAGGATGGGGCGCAGGCTTTGGTCGAAGGCAACCTGATGCCGGACGGCCACTTTGTCGCCGAGCAGGTTCAGGCGAAGTGCGCCTCCAAGTACCAGGCCAGTCCGACCGCGGCTACCGGCGCCAAGCAGCCGCAGGACAAGGGCTCCGGCGCTTCCTACGGAAGCGGGAGCTGAGGGGAACACCTTGGACATTGCTGGTTCGTTTGCGTTACTTCTCGCCTTCATCGTCGCCATCTACGCCTTCCTTGCCGGAATCGCCGGAATCCTGACGCGCCGCAGCCTGCTGACAAAGAGCGCTCTGAACGCGGGCATGGCGGTGTTCTTCCTGGTGACGTTCGCGGTCGGCGCCCTCGAATACTTCTTTTTCACCGACAATTTTTCTCTGGCGTACGTCGCCGAACACAGCAATCGGGCGCTGCCGCTGTTCTACAAGTTCGCGGCACTCTGGGCGGGACAAGAAGGCTCGTTGCTCTGGTGGTCGTGGCTGCTCTCCGTTTACGCCTTCCTCGTGCTGTTTGTGAACCGCAAGAAGCATCCGGAGTTGATGCCGTACGTGGGAGTTGTGCTTGCAGGTGTGCAGATCTTCTTCCTGACGTTGAACAACTTCGTGGCGAGCGCCTTCAACGTGCTCGGCGCGCCCGATGCCACGGGCGTGCTTCGCGTAGCGTCTCTCTCCGACGGGCGGGGCCTCACGCCACTGCTTCAGTACCCCGAGATGGTGATTCATCCACCGATGCTGTACCTCGGGTACACAGGCTTCACGATTCCGTTCGCCTTTGCGCTCGCTGCTTTGCTGGGCCGCTATCCGGGCGAGAAATGGATTCACATCACGCGGCGGTGGACGATGGTGGCCTGGTGCTTCCAGACTATCGGCATTCTGCTCGGTGCGCACTGGGCGTATGCGATGCTCGGATGGGGCGGCTACTGGGAATGGGATCCCGTGGAGAACGCGTCATTGCTGCCGTGGATCACCGGCACGGCGTTCCTGCACTCGGTGATGATGCAGGAAAAGCGCGGGATGATGAAGGTGTGGAACGTGTGGCTGGTGTTCGTCACGTTCATGCTGTGCATCTTGGGGACGCTATTGACGCGGTCGGGGATCGTGAACTCGGTGCACGCGTTCGCGCAGTCGTCGATTGGCAGTTGGTTCGTGACGTTTTTGGTGATCGTGCTGCTGGTGTGTTTCCTCGCGTACTGGAAGAATCGCGACTACCTGCGCAGCGACAACCAACTGGATTCGCTCGTGTCGCGTGAGTCGAGCTTCCTGTTCAATAACCTGATTCTCCTGGCGGCATGCTTCGCGGTGCTGTGGGGCACGTTGTTTCCGATTCTTTCCGAATGGGTGGTCGGAAGCAAGGTGAGCGTGGGCCCGCCGTTCTTCGACAAAGTGAATGTCCCCATCGCGCTGTTCCTCTTGTTCCTCACCGGCGTGGGTCCGCTGCTGGCGTGGCGCAAGACGTCTCTTGACGCCCTCCAGCGAAATTTCGCCTGGCCGCTCGCCGGAGGAGTGCTTGCGGGCATCGTGGCATTCGCCTTCGGTTTTCGCCAATTCTATCCGCTGATGTGCCTGATTCTCTCGGTTTTCGTGGCGCTGACAATCTTTTCCGAGTTCTATCGGGGAGCGCGTGTGATCGCGGCGCGGGAGAACATCAATCTCCTGAGCGCTATCGGCGAGCTGACGATGCGAAACACGCGGCGCTATGGCGGCTATGTGATTCATTTTGGCATCGTCCTAATCTTCATCGGCATCACCGGGTCTGCCTTCAACAAGGACGCGCAGGCAGAGCTGAGCGTGGGCCAAAGCCTGAAGGTCGGGCCCTATACGCTTCTGTGCCAGAACTTCGATTCGACCGCGAACGACAACTACCAATCGGCGCGAGCCACTCTCGAGGTTTTTCGTAACGGCAAATCGGAAATGATGCTGTACCCGGAGCGACGGTTCTTCCCGGCCAGCGGAGAGACGGAAACGATCGTCGCCATTCGGACATCGCCGCTGCGTGATTTGTATGTCGTCTACGCAGGGCGCAGTCCGCAGGACGGAAATCCGGTGATACACGCGTACCTGAATCCGCTGGTGAAGTGGATCTGGTTCGGCGGAATCGTGGTGATCCTCGGCACGGGGCTGGCGTTGATGCCCAATCGCCGAACCGCGCTCGTGCTTTCGACCGTTCCCGAAAAATCCTGGGGTGGTGCCGTGCCCGCGAGCGCGCCCACCACCGGTGGTGTAGCCAGGGGAGCGAACGCGGATGATTAGCCGTCGCGCAACATTGGCGATGGCGATTCTGGCGACACTGCTGTGTCTTGCGCCCTTCGCGTCCGCCCAGCAGACCGCCCGTGCAAAGGCGCTGGGCCTGCGCGTGAAATGTATGTGCGGCGGGTGCAACGATGCAGCGGGAGCCTGCTATCACTCGGGCGGCGAGTTCTCGGGGCCGTGTGAAGCGGCGCTGGGCATGCTCAAGGAGATCGACCAACGCGTGGCGCGCAATGAATCCGACGACGAGATACTGAAGGCTTTTGTCAAGGAGTACGGACCGACCGTTTTGATGGAACCGCCCAAGAGCGGCTTCGATTTGACCGCATGGATCATGCCCGTGGCCGTCCCGCTGATCGCCTTTATCGCGGTGTGGGAAGTGGTTCGCCGCTGGCGCCGTCGGGCCGCGCTCTTGCCCCCTGCGCCTGATGTGCCCGCGGACTTGCTCGCGCGCGTCCACCACGAAGCAGGCAGGGACGAATCGTGAGCGGCGTCGACATAGCGGCGGCGTGCGCGCTCCTTGCGGCGGCGGCGATCATCTTTATTTTCGGCGTCCGGCCGGAAGCGTCTGACTCCGCGCCGCATCGGACCAAACTCGACCAGCTCATCGAGCGACGCGACGCCATCTACGAGAATCTGCGCGACCTTCGCTTCGAGTTTCGAGCCGGCAAGTACTCCGAAAAGGATTACGAGGAGATCAAGCAATCGCTCGAGACTGAAGCGGCGCGCGTCCTGGCAGACATGGATCTTCTTACGGGGGGCACGCCCACGCCCGCTACACGCCAAGCCGCCCAGCGAGGACGCCGCGCATGAGATTCACCTCGCTGATTGCGGGAATGCTTCTTCTTGCCTCAGCCGTTTCTGCCGGCGCCGTTTCGGGCACAGTTCGCAACGGGACCACGGGCAAGGTGGCGGCGGGCGTCGACGTCATCCTCATTCAATTGCAGGGCGGCATGCAGTCCGTCGCGAACACGAAGACAGATTCCGAGGGCCGCTATCACTTCGATAATCCCGGCCTCGGCCAAGCCCCAATGCTGATCCGCGCCGTCTATCGCGGCGTGAACTACCATGAGCCGGTCCCGCCGGGGAAGGCCACGGCGGACGTCGAAGTTTTTGAACCGACCGACAAGCCGGACGCCTTCTCGGTCACGGCTCATGCCATCGTCGTTCAGCCGAGCAGCAACGAGCTCAGCATCGGCGAGATATACAACGTCACGAACCAGACGCAGCCGCCTAAGGCATATTTCCGCGAGGACGGTTCTTTCGTCTTTTCGCTGCCGGAGGGCGCGCAACTCGGCGACGTTTCCGCGCAGGGAGCTTCCGGCATGCCGGTCACGCAGGGGACGATCGACAAGGGCAAGAACGAGGAGGCCATTGCGTTTCCGTTCCGGCCGGGCGATAGCGGCGTGCGCATTTCGTACAAACTCCCCTACGCGGGCAATCAGGCGCGGCTGCGTTTCGTGTCGCCGTATGCGGCGGAGCGCGTCGCGATTTTTGCGCCGCCGGGCGTCCAAGTGTCCGGCGAGGGCCTTTCGGCCGCGGGCTCGGATCAAGGATTCTCGGTCTACATGCGGGAGTCCGTGGCTGCCAACACGCCTTTGAACGTCTCTATTTCGGGCGTTGGCGCGCCAGTGCCCACCGGGCAGGGCGGTGCGCCCGGCGGCGACGAGTCGCAGAATCCATCGGCGAATTCGCGCCTTGACCAAGGCGCGCCGGACGCGACGGCCTCTGCAACGACGATGCCCGCGCGATTGGACAGCCTCAAATGGATTTTGGTCGGCGGCTTCGTGGCCATCTTCGCGCTGGGATTCGTCTATCTGTGGCGGCGGCCGCAAATGGTGGCGGCTGGTCCAGCGGTTGCTGCGCCAACTGCGGCGGCGCCAGCTTCTCTCCCAAGGCAATCGGCGGCACCGGCCGCTGCTGCGCCGAGCGCTGGCGTTGTCGAGGACGTGAAGCGCCAAGTCACCGGAAGTCTCGATGAGATGAAGGAGAAGCTCTTCCGCCTTGAGCTTCGCCGTCAGGCCGGAACCATCAGCGAAGCAGAGTACGCTGTCGAACGCCAGCGGATCGAGCAACTTCTCCGCGACTTGGTGCGCGGCTGAGCGGAACATTGGTAGCTTCCGAAAGTGCGCGGGGGCCGGCTCGCAACGATTCAAGCCGATCTTCGGAGCTCGAGTCTCTGGGCGTTTCCTTCAATCGCGTTGAGAAGCGGTTCGGCTCATTTGTGGCTCTTCGCGGAATCTCGCTGGAAATTCTTCCCGGCGAATTCGTCGTTCTTCTGGGCCACAACGGGGCGGGGAAGACCACGCTGTTGCGCATCACCGCACTCCTGATGAATCCCTCGCGGGGTCAAGTGCGTTTCCTCGGTTCGGCGGCACGCTCGGGTGATGCGGCGGCTTCCGGCGACAGCGTTCCGCCTGCGATCGCGAAACGGCTGGTGGGAATGGTCGGTCACACGACCCTGCTCTATGACGACTTGACGGCGGCCGAGAATCTCACGTTTTTCGCGCAACTATACGGTCTCGACGGCACGGCGGCGCGGGTTGCGAGCGCGCTCGGTGCGTGCGGCCTTGCTTCACGCTCGGGCAGTATCGTGAAGACGCTTTCCCGAGGGATGCGTCAGCGGCTTGCGATTGCCCGGGCGCTCCTGCATGGGTCGCGCCTGTTGCTTCTCGACGAGCCGGCCGCGGGCCTCGATCGGCAGGGGCTTGCGTGGCTCAGCGAGACGCTTGCGCGGTTGCGCGCCGAGGGGTGCACCATCATTATGAGCACGCACGCGCGCAACGAATCGCTCGACCTGGCAACGCGCGCCGTTGCGCTCTCCGGTGGGCGCGTCGAGCAGGACTCCGGCCCGGGCGGCGACGCGCAGCGGCTGCTCGCGAACCTGCGCGCCGAGGCATGACGAAATGAGCACCGCACGCGCGGCCGCCCTTATCCTCGCGAAGGAACTGCGCCTCGAGCTGCGCACACGCGAGCTGCTGACTGCGACGGTAATATTTGCGCTGATTGTGGTCGTACTGTTCAGTTTTGCGTTCGATCCGACCGTTGCCGAATCGCGCCGTTATGGCCCGGGATTGCTTTGGATCGCGTTCCTTTTCGCGGGATCACTGATGCTTCACCCGTCGTTCGCGCGCGAGCAGTCGAACGACACGCTCGATGCGCTCCGGTTGGCGCCGGTTTCGAGCTTCGCCATCCTGCTGGGCAAGATGCTGGCGAACTTTGTCTTTCTCTTTGTGGCGGAGGTGATTCTCGTTCCGGTGTTCGCGGTCTTGTACAACGTGTCGCTCTCGGGTGTCGTGGGACGCCTGATTCTGGTGTTTGTCCTGGGCACGCTGGGCCTGGTTGTGACCGGAACCGTCTTCTCCGCGATCTCCGCGCACACGCGTATGCGCGAGTTGATGCTCCCCCTCTTGCTGCTTCCCATTCTCGCGCCGCTGCTGATCGCGGCGGTCGAGGCGACGGCATCGCTTCTGAGCCCGCCGGCAACGCTGGATCGCACTTGGGTTTCGTTTTTGGCGGCCTTTGATATCGTCTTCTTGACGGCGTCTTGGCTTCTGGCTGACTTTCTGGTAGAGGAGTAGGGCTTGGGAATGAAACTGCGCATCGTCGCGACGTTTCTGGTGGTGGCGCTGGTCTGCTTTGCCGGTTATGCGGCTCTCTTCATTGCGCCCGACGAACGCACCATGCACGAGGTCCAGCGCATCTTCTATTTCCACGTTGCGAGCTGGAGCGCGTGCTTCACGGCGTTCACGGTCGCGTTCATCGGGAACGTCGGTTATCTTGCGACGCGCAAAATCAACTGGGACTGGCTGGGCGTTGCGGGCGCGGAGGTGGGCGTTGTAGCGTGCTCCATCGGCCTCGTCACCGGACCGCTGTGGGCCAAACCAGTGTGGGGAGTGTGGTGGACGTGGGATCCGCGCCTCACAACCACGTTCATCCTGTGGCTTCTCTACGTTTCGTATCTGCTGTTGCGCGGCCTGATCGAAGAACCCGGGCGGCGCGCCACGCTGTCCGCGGTATTCGGCATTTTCGCGTTCCTGGACGTGCCGCTGGTTTACATGTCCAACCGCCTCTGGCGGACGCAGCACCCGGCCCCCGTGATTTTTGGAGGCGAGGGTTCGGGCCTCGACCCGACCATGGGGAAGGTTCTTGGGCTGTGTATCGTCTCGCTTTTGTGCTTGATCGTTCTGGTTCTGGCCGACCGCTACCGCTTGGAAAGCCTGCGGCATGAAGCCGACGAGTTGCGGCAAGAGGTTGAATCGAGGACCCTCGGCTCCGAATCCCTATCGACGAAGGCGCCATCATGAAAAACTTCGGGAATTTGTTCGCGGCATGGATGCTTGTCTGGGCGATATTCTTCGTTTACGAGGTTTCGATTGCGCGCCGCATCGCGCGCCTGCGTCAAGACATGGAAGACCTGAAGCGGCAGCTCCAGAACAAATAGCCGACGCGTGATGGGGCGGGTTGTTCGAGGGCGCCGCGACCGTTTGAATCTTGGATTCTTCGGCCTGCCGGGTTAACCTTTACGCCCGACACATGCCGAGCGCAAAGCAAGTCGCCGTTGTTCTTTTTCAGTTGGGCGGTCCCGACACGCAGGCTGCGGTCGAACCCTTCCTCTACAACCTCTTCTGTGACCCGGATATCATCAATTTCCCCGGTGCATTTCTGGCGCGAAAGGCGCTTGCCCGCCTCATCTCGCACAACCGCGCCAAGACCGTCCGCCAGCGTTATGCCGAAATTGGCGGCGGCTCTCCGATCCGTCGGCTCACCGAGCGGCAGGGAGCGGCTCTGGAGGCGGTTCTGCGCCCACATGTATCGGTGCGTACCCTCATTGCCATGCGCTACTGGCATCCCGACACGCGGGAAGCGATTGATGCGCTCGAGAGCCGGCGGTTCGAGGAACTCGTGCTCTTGCCGCTCTATCCGCACTATTCGTTTGCTACTACGGGCAGCAGTCTTAAGGAGTGGAACCGAATCTTCCAATCGAGGGTGCCGGCTCGCGTAATCAACCATTTTTTCGATCATCCGGACTACATCGCCGGAATCGTGGAAAGAATCAATGGAGTGCTGAGCGAGTTGCCGAATCCGGAAGATGTTCACCTCGTGTTCAGCGCACACAGCCTTCCGCTTGCGCTGGTCGAGAAGGGCGATCCCTATCCGGGCCAAATCGAGACGACTGTCGCGCTCGTGCGGCAGTTGGGCGCCTGGCGGAATCCACATATCCTGTGCTACCAGAGCCGCGTTGGCCCTCAGAAGTGGCTTCAGCCGTCCCTCACTGACACAATTGAGAAGCTGGCCCGCGCCGGGACCAAGCGGGTGCTGGTCGTCCCGATTTCCTTCGTGACCGAGCACATCGAGACCCTTCATGAGATTGATATCGAGGCCCGCGAACAGGCGGAGTCCGCCGGGATAACGGAGTTCCACATGATGCCGGCGCTCAACGATTCGCCGCTCTTGATTCGCGCTTTGGCTGACTTGGTTCTGCGAGCCGTGGGGATGCGGTCTGGCGTAGCCTCGCTCGCTTCGTAAGGGGCAAGCGGCTGATTCCTTGCCGACGAAACGTGATCAAGGTTACAAGCTGGTCGTGATACGCGTCACTTCCTTCTTGACACCGGCACGTCGTCGTCATATAAGTCGCTCGTTGGCATTCATAATCTGTTTTTGTTTGGTCGGTTTTTATTTCTTCATCAGGCTCAACGCACCAAGTAAACGGGGTCTATGGCCGAACAACCTGACGGGAAGGCTGCGGAAGCTCAGCCCGCACCTGCCCCAGACGCCAAAGCGGTAGCCAAGGAAATAAACACCAGTCGTCGTCGCATCGTCTGGGCGTGTATCTGGGGCTATCTGGGCATCAACTTCCTGATGTTCCTCCGGTTCTTCTTCCCGCGAGCCCTTTACGAGCCCAATACTGTCTTCAACATCGGCTATCCGGCGGACTTCAGCCTCGGCATCGATCAGCGGTTCCTGATGACGAACCGGGTCTGGGTGGTCCGCGAGCCGGACAGAATTTTCGTCATTTTCGCGCGCTGCACCCATTTGGGCTGCACACCGGAATGGAAGGCGGCCGAGAACAAGTTCAAGTGCCCCTGCCACGGCAGTGGTTACGATAGCGAAGGCGTGAACTTCGAAGGGCCGGCGCCGCGCCCGATGGACCGGGCGTTCGTCCAGCTCGATCCGACCGGCAAAATCGTGGTCGACACCAGCCGGTTGTTCATCGACGATCCGCGCGCCGGCGTGAATCACTTTGGCGATCCGGGCGCGTATCTGAACGTATAGGCGGCGAACGAAGCTGTCTGCGGGGTAACACGGCAGAGGCGCGAAAGCGCAGAGCGGGGTCATTTCGATGCCGGAAGAGAACGGCAACAACGGCAAGAAAACGGGCGTCCTAGACAAGGTCGGGGAATCTGCGGCTGCCCTTCGTGAAACGCTGAAGGAAAAGGGCAAGCAGCAGATCACCGAGCTGAAAGAGCCGGAAAAGACCCAGCTCTATCGCTCGATGTTCCGCGTGAAGCACGACGCGGAGCCGCGAAACCGCGCGCTGAGTGTCCTATCGAACGTTTTCTTCCACCTGCATCCGGCCAAGGTCAACCGCGACGCCACGAAGTACAACTTCACCTGGGGCATGGGTGGCATCACCTTCTATCTTTTCATCGTGCTCACCTTCACCGGCGTCCTGCTGATGTTCTACTACCATCCGTCGAAGGTTCAGGCCTTCCGCGACATTCTCTATCTCGAAAACGACGTTCCCTTCGGCAAGCTGCTGCGCAACATGCACCGCTGGGCTGCCCACCTGATGATCATCGCGGTGTGGCTGCACATGTTCCGCGTCTTCATGACTGGTTCCTACAAACGCCCGCGCGAGTTCAATTGGTGCGTCGGCGTGCTGCTGATGGTGCTCACGATGCTGCTTTCGTTCACCGGCTATCTGCTGCCGGACGATCAGCTCGGTTTCTGGGCCGTCACCGTTGGCACGAACATGGCCCGCGCAACGCCGCTGCTTGGCCATGAAGGTCCGTTCGGCGCGCAATTGGGCATGACGCCGTACAACGACGTGCGCTTCGCCTTGCTCGGCGGCTCGATCGTCGATGCCAACGCGTTGCTGCGCGCCTACATCTGGCACTGCATCGCGATCCCGCTGATCGCGGCGATCTTCATGGGTGTGCATTTCTGGCGCGTGAGGAAAGACGGCGGCATCTCCGGCCCTGCTCCGGTGATGCTTGAGTCGGAAGTGAAGGAAGAACGCAGCCCGCGGCCGGTAATCTTGAAGCCGTCGGGAATGGACCAGCACGGACGCTGAGGGCTACGCGAGATGGATTGGCACCAAATCTGGGAAATCGTTTCGGCCCCGGACAACGTTCCGATCGTTGCCTTGTTGTTCCTCGTGCCTTTCTACGTCTGGTATGCCCTGAAGCAGGGCATCGAGAACGACCGCCTCATCGCCATGCTGGAAGCGGACGCGCAGGCCGCGAAGACGAAATACCGCAAGACGCAGCCGTGGGATCCCTCCTGGGATCGCGAAGTCCACACCTGGCCCTACCTGATGCGCATGGAGCTGCTCGTCGCGATTATTGTGACCATCCTGCTGATGGTGTGGTCTCTCACGCTCAATGCGCCGCTCGAAGAGCCCTCGAATCCGAACGTCACCATGAATCCCGCGAAAGCGCCGTGGTATTTCCTCGGGTTGCAGGAAATGCTCGTCTATTTCGATCCGTGGATCGCAGGCGTCGTGATGCCCACTCTGATCATTATCGGCCTGATGGTGGTCCCGTACATCGACGCGAATCCTCTCGGCAACGGCTATTACACGTATCAGCAGCGACGGTTTTCGATCTGGACCTTCCTGGTGGGTTTCGTTGGCCTTTGGGTGGCGATGATCTTCATTGGGACTTTTATCCGGGGCCCGGGGTGGATGTGGTTCTCGTTGGGAAACACCTGGGACGCGCAGGCGGTTCAGTACACGGTGAACCGCAACCTCGACCAGGTGGTTCCATTCTCTTTGTTGCATATCAATGGTTCGCTTGTGGCGCATTTGCCGGGCGTGACTCCGACGTACGCGCCGATCCTCGCCCGCATCATTTTCGGGATATTCCCGCTTGTCGCCTACTTCATATTGGCGGCGCTGCTCGTTCACTGGGTGTGCATGCGGACCGAATTCAGCCGGAAGATTTACAGGCGCATGAGCCTGGTTCAGCTGGTCACGATGTACGTTTTCCTCGTGCTCATGCTCTCGTTGCCGATCAAGATCCTGCTGCGCTTGCTCTTGAACGTTAAGTACGTCTGGGTGACTCCATGGTTCAGCGTCTGACCGTTCGCCGAGGATCGTCATTCCAGCCGCGCGCTGCCGCGGCGGCATCGACGTTCGCCTTCCTGCTCCTTGTTGCTAAGCTGCCGGAGGTTCCGGGTGCCTGAAATTCCTCCTTCGCAACCGGCTTCGAAGCCGGACGATCCGATCACTACGAGTTCGTTTGCCTTTCCGCTTTTGATCGTCTCGTTCCTCTTGATTCTCACCGTCGCGTGGTCGTTCTATGACGAGGTCTTTGGACTGCGTCCATGGCGCTCCTATCAACAGCGTTTCGCGTCGGCTTATGCGGGGTATCTGCAGAAGCAGGTTGCGGCTCAGAAGAAGGCCGAGGACGCGGTTTACTCGTCGTCTGACTACAGGAACCTTCGCAACACCGTCGACCGCCTCGAGAAAGAAGCGGCGCCGAAAGACGCGGCGATCGAAAAGCAGATCGCCCTCCTCGATCGTCAGCGCGCCGCGATGCTCGATTCCTACCAGGACGCCCGCGGCTACGTCGGCGCGCTGATTTACGACTACGAAGAGGTGCCTCCGAGCGATAAGGCGCTCCGTGCAAAGCGAATGGCGGCCGTCAATGACGCGCGAAAGAACCACGGTTACACGGTTGATTGGCCCGTCTCCGAAAGTCAGATCGAACGCCGCACGATGTACTACGACGACCTCAACAGCACGTTTACCGACATTCTCGGGAAGCGCGCGGCTCTGGTTGCTGAACGCGGCGACATCGACAAGCCCACGAAGGACGCGCGCACGGCATTGGCGACGTACCTCTCCGAAAAGCTGCCGGGCCTGAACTCCGCGACCATGGAAGGGCTCCAGCACACCGCGCGGAATTGGGACGAAACCCTGCTGCAGATCAATGTGAGCCCTCCCGGTGCTTCGATCAATTACTTGGGCGGAGCAGGGCTGGTCGATCGCTGCCAATCGTGCCACATTGGCATGGATCCGACGCTCGTCCCCCTCGGCATGACGCTCACGAAGGCCGATCTTGGGATGGCCAAGAGCCACGACGCGCCTTTCACGAGCCATCCGGACCCCGAACTCATCCAGGATCATCCGCTTGAGAAATTCGGCTGTTCGCCCTGCCACGGCGGCAATGGGCGCGCTCTCGATTCCATCACGCGCGGGCACGGCCGCTACGAGCACTGGCTCTGGCCGCTGTATTACCGCGAGAACTTCGATGCCGGGTGTCAGCAGTGCCACGCCGCCGATATGGTCACCGAGCAGGCGCCGGTGTTGAACCAGGGGAAGCAGCTGTATCGTCAGCGCGGCTGCATCGGGTGTCACCGTTTCCAGGGCTTCGATAGCCAGGATGAGCAGCTCATCAACATGCGTCAGCAGATTCTCCAGCTCGCGAAACAAAAGGCCGACGATGAGCTGGAGATTCCGCGGCTCCAGAAGCTAGGCGATCAGGCGCCTGACAACGACACGGCCAATAAACTCTATGCGCAGGCTACGAACCTGACTGTCGAAGTCAGCCGCTTGGATGCGCAGAGCGAAACTTTCGAAGAGCGCAGCCACGATCTTCTGCAGGAGATCAAGAAAGTCGGCCCCGACCTCAAGGAAGTGCGTCAGAAGATCCACAAGCAGTGGATCCCGTACTGGCTGGCGAACACGCACACATTCCGCCCGACCACGAAAATGCCCCAGTTCCGTCTGACGCCGGATGAAGTCCAGAGCATCTCCGCGTTCATCTGGCAACAGAGTTTGACCGGTCCGCCTCTCGAACATCAGCAGCCCGGCAACGCAGCGCACGGCAAAGTGCTTCTTGAATCGCGCGGCTGCCTGGCCTGCCATTCGGTCGGCGAGGGCGACGCGCTGGTCGGCGGAACGTTCTCCGCGAATCTGAGCCGCGTCGGCGAGAAGGATAATTACGACTACATCGTCCGCTGGGTTCACAATCCGCGCCAGCGCACCCGGCCCTATTGCCCGTACGAAAAGCGCGATCTCGGTCCCGAAGACTACGCCAAGCACAATCTGCCGTACGTTTTCGACCTCGACCACTCGCGCTGCCCGAACGACGGCCACGAGCTCGTCGTGATGCAGCCGACCGTGATGCCGAACCTCCGCCTCACCATGGACGACGCGCGCGACATCGCCTCGTATCTGATGACGCTCAAGCACTCCGATGCAAGCTATCTCTCGGCCGACGTGAGCTTCATGGACGATCCCAAGCGCGCCGCCGACGGCAAGGAACTGGTCCGTCACTATGGCTGCGCGGGCTGCCATGAGATCAGCGGCCTCGAAGACGAAGGCCGCATCGGCACGGAGTTGACGAACGAGGGCTCGAAGCCGATCGAACGTCTCGATTTCGCGCGCTTCACGGAAGACGCCAAGCGCGGCATCTTGCCCGATGGCAAGCCTTCGCCGCGCGGGCCGTGGTACGACGCCAAGGGATTCTTCGAGCAGAAACTGATGAACCCGGCGATCTATGACACCGGCAAGTACCACGCGAATCCGATGGATGCGCTTCGCATGCCGAAGCCGAACCTTTACGAGTCGGGTGATGTCGATGCGCTTGTGACGATGCTTCTCGGCAGTACCGACCCGACCCTCCCGCCGGACTACATGTACAAGCCGTCCGACCGCCATCGATTCATTCAGGAGGGTTGGTGGATCGTCACCAAATACAACTGCATCGGCTGCCACCAGATCGACGTCGGGCAGAAGTCCGTGCTGATGACGCTTCCGTTCTACCAGGCTGAGAACAAAGTCAACCTTCCGCCTGTGCTCACTACAGAAGGCGCCCGCGTGAATCCGGAGTGGCTCCGCCAGTTCCTCGCGAATCCGTCGCTCAGCACCACGGACACGAACCGCAACGGCGTTCGCCAATACTTGCAGGTCCGCATGCCCACGTTTTATCTCTCGGACGACGAAATTCGAACGCTCGTGCTCTTTTTCAAGGCCATGTCGTCGCAGCCCGAGCAATTCATTCCGCCGAAGGTCGCGCCCCTCACGGATACGGAGCGTGCCATGGCCCGTAGCCTCTTCACGAGCCCTGCGGCGCCTTGTCTGAAGTGCCACATGACGGGCAGCCCGAAGCACGACAAGAACGCCTCCGCGCCCAATTTCCTGCTCGCGCGTGACCGCTTGCAGCCGGCGTGGGTCGGCCGCTGGATCACCGATCCGGCGAAGATCATCCCGGGAACCGCGATGCCTTCGGGCCTGTTCAAGATGCAGGACGGCCACTGGGTGTTCAGCGGGCCTGAGCCGGCGTCGCTGCAGCAATATCACGGCGACCAGGCTGACCTGCTCGTGCGCTACATGTTCACGCTCACGCCGCAGGAGCAAGGTGCGCTCGTCGGGCGCACGCCTGCGGGCGGCGCCGGCGGGGCAAAGCCAAGCGGTCAGTAGTCCGCGGCTCGCGCCTCAGAGTCTTCGCGCAGAATGGCGCTCGAAAACCGTGCGGTCCTGTTACTATATTCTGTTTCTTGAAGGGAGGAATCGTTCCACATGAAGACCAGGCTTTTGCATCTCGCCCTTGTAGCCGCAGTCGCCATTGCCTTCACGAGTTGCGGCGGCAACAAGAGCAGCGAATCATCCGAACAGCCGGCGGCGCCGGCCGCCACCGGAGCCGCGGTCGATGCCACCACCGCGGGATCGGTGACCGGCACGATCACGCTCGACGGTAAGGCCCCGGCCGCGAAACCCATCAACATGAGTGCCGAACCCTATTGCCAGAAAGCGCATTCTAGCCCCGTGATTCCACCTGAAGTGGTCACGGGCGAGGGTGGCGCCCTCGCGAACGTCGTCGTCTATGTAAAGGACGACATGAGCAAGTACAGCTTCCCGGCGCCGAGCCAATCGGTCCCGCTGAATCAGCAGGGCTGCATGTATGACCCGCACGTCGTCGCATTGATGGCTGGCCAGACGCTCGAAGTGAAGAACGACGACCAGACCACGCATAACATCCACCCGATGCCGAAGGACAACCGCGAGTGGAACAAGTCGCAGCCGCCCGGCGCTTCGCCCATCGACGACAGCTTCGCGCGCGCTGAAATGGCCATCCCGGTAAAGTGCAACGTTCATCCGTGGATGAAGAGCTATATCTTCGTCTTCAAGAATCCGTACTTTGCCGTCACGACGAAGGACGGCAAGTTCGAGCTGAGCAACCTTCCGCCCGGCACCTACACGATCGAAGCCTGGCAGGAAAAGTACGGCGTCCAGGACCAGACGGTAACCATCGGCCCCAAGGAATCGAAGGCCGTTTCGTTTACCTTCAAGGCGTCCGGGCCGTCCGGGGACTGATTCGTCCGTTTCGCTGTTGATGCAATTGTGTGCGCGTCCCGCGCAGGGACGCGCACACTCGACTCTCGATGTCTTCTTGAGGAAGGGCAGACGTTCGTAATGTCCGGCATCTATCGCTTTCGCGCTGTGCATCGCTTTGCGCTGGCGACTTCCGCCTGCACCGTTCTTCTGCTCATGGCGGGCGCACTCGTTACTAGCAACGACGCGGCAGATTCCGTTCCAGATTGGCCGCTTGCCTATGGGAAGATCATTCCGCCGCTGATTGGTGGCATCCGCTACGAGTTTACGCATCGCGTCGTCGCAGGGCTCGTCGCGATTCTTACGCTCGTTCTCGCCATCTGGCTTGCCCGGGACGATACGCGCCGCTGGGCCCGCCGCCTTGGCTGGACGGCCCTCGCGCTCGTCGTCGCGCAGGCGCTCCTGGGCGCTCTGAGGGTCCTCGAGGGGCATCCGGCCGTCACCGCCACAAGTCACGCGATCCTGGCGCAATTATTCTTCATCACCGTGGTCAGCCTTTCGCTCTTTACCAGCGAGTGGTGGCAAGTCGATGTTCCTCCGATGGACGACAGCGGATCTCCCGGTCTTCGGCGCCTCGCCGCCTGGACCACCGCCGTGATCTTCGCCCAGCTGATTCTCGGTGCCGCGTTCCGGCACGGCGCGTTTGGCATTGCGCCTCACATCGTGGGAGCCGGCGTTGTTACGGTGATGGTCGTCTGGACGGGTCGCGCGGCCAAGAAGCGTTTCGCGCGAATCCCCGCGATTCGCCGCTCCGTGATCTGGCTTCACGCCACCTTCGGCACACAAATCTTGCTCGGCGGCGCGGCCTATTGGGCGATTCTCGCCTCGCGCGACGCCCCGCAGCCCGGCCTCACGTACGTGATTCTTTCCGTCGCGCATGTGCTGGTGGGAGCGCTCACGCTCGCCGCGAGCGTTCTCCTCACTCTGATTTGTTTCCGCTTGGTCCGCCCGGCGGAATCTCTCGCTGCGGACTCGACCGTGGCGCATTCACAGGCAGGTGGTCGATGAGCGCCACTCGCACCGCCGCGATTCCTGCCGCGGGCAAATGGTGGTCGTACGTCGTGCTCATGAAGCCCGACGTCACGTTCCTCGTCGTCATCACGACCGTCGCAGGCTTCTACCTCGGTTCGCGCGGACCACTCGATTGGCTGCTTCTCATCCACACTCTCTGCGGCACGATGCTCGTCGCCGGCGGAACAGCCGCGCTCAACCAGTACGTCGAGCGCGATATGGACGCGGTGATGCGCCGGACGGCCGCGCGTCCCTTGCCCTCTGGGCAGCTGCAGCCGCGCCAGGTGCTGGCGTTCGGGATCGGCGCCATTGTGGTTGGCGGCTCCTGGCTGGCGCTCGAAGTCAACGCCCTCGCGGCCACAATCGCCCTGGCAACCTCGTTGCTCTATCTCGGAGCGTACACGCCACTCAAGAAGCGCACGCCGCTGGCCACTGCCGTCGGAGCGTTTCCCGGCGCGCTGCCGCCGCTCATCGGCTGGGCCGCTGCGACCGGCTCCGTCTCGCTCGGTGGCTGGACCCTCTTCGCGATTCTGTTCTTCTGGCAGTTCCCGCACTTCATGTCGATTGCCTGGATGTACCGTGAAGACTACGCCCGCGCCGGAATCAAGATGCTTCCCGTCGTCGATCCGAAGGGCGATGCGACGTTTGCGCAGATCATCTGGACCTCCGCTGTCCTGGTCCCGGCGAGTCTTCTGCCGGCCCTCGTAGGAATCGCGGGCATCCGGTATTTCTTCGGCGCGCTTGTGCTGGGGATGATTTTGTTTCAGGTCGGCCTGTGGGCCAACCGGACGCGCACCAACGTTCGCGCGAAGTGGTTGATGCACGCCACGGTTGCGCACATTCCGCTGCTGCTCGTCTGGATGATCGTAGATAAGCTCGGACGCTGATCTCTGCGCCGGAGGAAGCGCCTTTCACAGTTGCGGCAAGGAGGAACCAGGAATGAGTCCAAAGGGAAACTGGATTGAGCTCGTCGGAATCTCCGCGCTCTTTGTCCTGCTTTCCGTTTGGGGAATCATCTGGGACATCACCAGCGGCCTTCTCGCAGGCGGTATTGACGGCATCATGCTCCTGTTCGTGTGCCTGATGACCGGTGGCATCTTTTCGCTCCTGCTGGTGCTGCAGTTGCAGCAAGCGGCCATCCTGCCGCATTTCGGGAGTTCAAAGGCAGCCGCAGGGGCTGCCGCGGCCCCGGCCAAGGCCACGCCGCCCGCCGCCAAGCCGCAGCCGGAGGCTCAGCCGACCGCGCAAACGAAGTAGGCCGCGGCTCATTCCTCGATGCCATTCATCCCCCTGCCTGCGATCCCGGCGTTGAATGCGGTTCTGAACGGGACCTCGGCGGTTCTCCTGATCATCGGCTTCAGTTTCATTCTCCGAGGCAAGGTTTTGCCCCACAAAGTCTGCATGTTGTCCGCCTTTGCCTGCTCGGCGGTGTTTCTCATTTTCTACGTCTACTTCCATCTGCACGCGGGGATCATCCGTTTCAGCGGCCAGGGCTGGATTCGTCCCGTCTACTTCACGATCCTGATTTCGCACACGATTCTGGCCATCGTGGATGTCCCGCTCGTCCTCGTCACCCTCTCGTTCGCGCTGGGCAGCTGCTTTGCGAAGCACCGCAGCATCGCCCGTTGGACCCTTCCCATTTGGCTCTACGTTTCGGTCACCGGTGTGATCGTCTACTGGCTCCTGTATATCGCCTACACGCCCATCGGCGCGCCCACCTAGACACGAAGCCCCAAACTGGCGTGACGCCCCTCACATGGCGGAGTGACCCCGGTCATTTTTTCGCTTGCTCGGCGGGGCTAAAAAGAGAACGGGGTGCGAATGCACCTGTATCGTGCTCCCCGAAGGGAGGGTCCCCCGATGGCGCTCAGTGTCATGATTGCGGTGCTGGCAGTGTTGGCGGCGTGGGCGATTGCAACGTGGGCAATCTGGAAATGGGGCCCCGGCGAAAGAACATGGAAGGTTTGGTGCCCGGTCTACAAGAAAGAGGCGAAGGTCGTAGCGATACAGAGAGAGGCTGAGTTCGTGCCCTCTTATGCCGGGCTGCAGGTGTTTGACATCAAGCGGTGCTCCTTGTTCGGCGGCGGACCGGTTAACTGCCGGAAAGAATGCCTGGGGCGGCCGTAGGGCCTCTTAACTCAGCCACCCCAGAGGCCGTGAATTGCCGCGACCACCTCGGGTCGTGGAAGTGGCGCGCGGGCTGTCTTCTGTGGCGCCGGAACCAAGACGTACGCAGCAGATTGCAGCTGGCGAAGGGAGGCCGGTATATGACGTACGCAACATACGGAGGGGGAGGAGCGGCGCTACTTCTGTGCGCGGTTGTCTCCGCGCGGTGGGCGCTCGAACTAGGCTATGGTGAGAGCAGGCAATTGGTCTGTTTCCTTGGGGGCTGCCTGCTTGGCCCTCTGATGCCGCTGATCCTGTACCTTCGCTTGGCTCGACGGCTTAAGGGCGTGCATGCCTGAATCTCAGTCTGATTTCATCCGCGGTGACGGTGGCCGTGCCTGTGATGGTGATATCGGTGATGCGGATGATGCGGGTGGCGCGCGGCCGCAGCCGGACCAGCCGCTGCAACGATTGCGATTAATGCCAATAAAGCCGGAAACAGCTTCACACGCCAGGATTTCATTGTCCCGCTCCTAGTCCGCTAAACGCCCTAATCATATTACACCCTCACAGCCGAGAAGTTCTCCCGGGACGCCGCAGCGCCAATGTGTAAACCATCCCTTGTCACTCGGCGCCCGCCCCTGTAATCTCTCCCGCGCGTGTCGGGCCCATCTCAATCCGAACCCAAGCCGCGCGTCCCGCTCGCGGCAAAATGGACCTTTGCGATTCTCATCCTGGCGTTCCTCTTCGTCCTGATGCCGTTCCTCTTCTGGAATGCTACTTGGTTCGGCCGCCCTATGACGGACGATCAGATCGCGAAGGCCCTGGCTGACCGGTCGCACCCGCGAGAGATTCAGCACGCCCTCACGCAGATTGAGTCCCGCATCGAATCCGGCGATCCGGCCGTGCGGCGATGGTATCCGCAGGTCGTCGCGCTGGCGTCCGATCCGGTCGACGAGATCCGTCTCACCGACGCCTGGGTGATGGGCCAGGACAACAAGTCCGCCGATTTTCATAGGACGCTGTTGCAGTTGCTCGCCGATCCGAATCCGATGGTGCAGCGCAATGCGGCGTTGTCGCTGGTTCGCTTCGACGATGATTCCGGCCACGCCCAAATCCTGGCGATGCTGCGGCCGTACGCAATGGGAGCGCCGTTTGGGGGAAAAATCGAGACACGGCTCAAGCCGGGAGATGTGGTCAATCCCGGAACGCTGCTCGCTCACATCGAATCGGAGGGCCAGAGCAGGGAAGTGCGCGCCAACGTTCCGGGCGCGCTCGATCACTGGCTCGTCACGAACGGCGCAACGGTTGCGTCGGGCCAGCCGATCGCCGTTCTCGCGCCCAGCGAGAGCATGGTGTGGGAGGCGCTGCGCGCGCTGTACCTCGTGGGCCGCGCCGACGACTTGCCGGACGTGGAGCGCTTCGCGCGCGGTGTCGATGGCGTGTCGTCGCAAGTGGCGCAACAAGCGCAAGCGACGGCGCAAGCGATCCGCTCGCGGCCTGGCTCATAGCCGCAGCGTCGAAATTCGCCTCACTGATCCTTGTACTTCACCACGGCCTGCCCGTTCACGATTTGAATGTCGCTGATGTCGTTCGGGAGCTTCATCTTCTCCCGAGCCTCCGGCGACGCCATGATCTTCTGCATCGCGGCATTCAAGGCCGATTGCGGCAACGGCAGCGATCCCAGTTTTCCCGCCACCGGCACGAAATTGACGTACCCGTTTTGTGTGCCTAGATGCCCGTCGAGTTCCAGCGACAGGTCCTTGCCGTGAAAATCGAAAATCACGTATGCCTTCACCAGGTCCCCGTCCATATCCACCTTCACGTCCTTGACGGCGGACTGCATCTGTTCGATGGATTGCGGGTCGTTTCCTTCGAGCGCAGCCAACGGGTTATTCGGATCCGTGCCGTCCGGAATCGGTGTCGCCTGGCTTGCTGACGCAGCGGCGGGGACGGCTGGCGGCGCCGCGTTCGTCGGCTGGGCCTGCGCATTGGCGGCGAGATTGTCCTGGATCACCGAGTTCACTTCGGTGCGGTCGAGTTGCACCTGGCTCGGTTGTCCCGCGGCCTTCGCCTGGTCGGCGGCGGCGAACTTCTGGTCGACGCGGGCGCTGGCAGCCTTGTCGTACGGTACGTTCGGTGCGGGCGATCTGTGCAGGACGAGGATTACGACCAGAATCAGACCAACAAAGCTGGACCAACTTAAGATCTTGTAAGCAAGGGTGAAACCGGAGGAATTGGACATGATGGCTCCCGCATCCAGCTTAGCAATGCGGGCCGAGGCCGTCCGGGCGGCATCGGGCGCCGTGCTCAATCGTCCATCGGGCGAACAGCAGACGAAACAGCCGGTTTCCACCATTTCACGTTGTAACGCGAAAGAATCGATATTCCTGACGAACTAGTAGGGCATCGAGCCGTACTTCGCTTCGAAGTCGGCGAGCGGGACCATGTCGATGGCGTCCCAGGGGCAGCCTTCCAGGAACGCGCCATCGGGGCCCTTGCTGGTGCAGAGTTTGCAGCCGATGCAGAGCAGGGGGTCGACGCGGATATGGCCAAACGGCGGATGGTCGGGATCGGAAACCCAGAACATGCAGTCGGCCACGGGGCAGTAGTCGACGCAGGCGGGCGAGCCGGAGCAGCCGGTGCACATCTCGTTGATGACGGCGACGATGTGCGGCTTGCGCTTGCGGCGCTTGGTCTCGCCCTGCGAGATCGGGTGCGCCTTCTGAATCTCGCCGTTCACGAACTTTGCGACTTCGACCGTGACCTCAGCCAAGGAGCCCTCCCGCTTTGGGGAACTTCCTGCGTATTTTCTCCATCCGATGCGCCGAAGTCAATCGCCCGCGTTGCGTTTCATGAATCATGCCGGGAACCCTTGAAGGCGAAATACATGATGTAGAGATAGCAGATGGCCGGCAAGAAGAACGCGTGATGGATGCCGATGTGGTCGGCGATTACGCCCTGCAGCTCGGGAATGATCGCGCCGCCCACGATCGCCGCGACGAGGACGCCGGAGCCTTCGCCGGTCAGCGGGCCGAGCCCATCAATCGAAAGCGTGAAGATGCTGGGGAACATAATGGAGTTGAACAGGCCGACGGCGATGATGCTCCACATCGCCAGGTGGCCAAGGGTCAGCATCGAAGTACAGACGAGCAGACACGCCATGATGGCGAAGATGCCCAGCAGCGTCCCGGTGCGAATCTTCTGCAGAAGCGCCGAGCCGATGAACCGCCCCACCATCGCGCCGCCCCAATAGAACGAGACGTATCCCGCCGCGGCTTTCATCGACAGATTGCCGATGTAGGACTGGCCAAAGTAGTTGACCAGAAAACTCCCAATGGAAACCTCCGCGCCCACATAAACGAAAATAGCGAGCGCGCCAAGAACCAGGTGGCGGTGCCGCCAGACGGACCCGTGGGCGCCGGACGCATCACCTTTGTGCTCGGCGGACATATCCGGCAGCTTGAATAGCGCCATGACGATTCCCAGAACGATCAGGGTGAGAGCGAAAAAGAGATACGGCACCTTCACCGAAGAGGCTTGCTCGAGCCGGTAGGCGTGCAGCGACTGGGGATCCATGCGCGCGAGAACGTCCGCGGCTAACGGCGCGGAGGCAAGGATGAGCAAGCCGCCGACCTTCGGGCCGATCGTCGTACCGAGCGAGTTGAACGCCTGCGCGAGATTCAAGCGGCTCGAGGCGGTCTCCGGCGGGCCAAGCACAGCCACGTAGGGATTCGCCGACACCTGGAGAATCGTCATGCCGGCGGCGAGAACGATCAGCGCGGTGAGAAACAGCGGAAACGACGGGACACTCGCGGCGGGAATAAAGAGCAGCGCCCCGGCGCCCATTGTGAACAGGCCCGCGACCATGGCTTTCTTGTAGCCGGCCCACTCGATCAGTTTGCCGGACGGAAAGGCGAAGACGAAGTAGGCGGAAAAAAAGCTGAACTGAATCAGCATCACTTCCGCGTAGTTCAGGGTGAAGATCGACTTCAGGTGGGGAATCAGGATGTCGTTGAGGACGGTGAGGAATCCCCACATGAAGAAGAGCGTGGTCACCATCGTCATGGCAGCTTTGTTGGTGTGGGCTGCCGTTCCGACCACGTTTGATTCGCCTGCGCTAGTCATTGCCATGTTATTCCTCGGAACCGCGAGAAACCCTGGGAACCACGGACGAACACAGATGAGCGCTGATAAGCGCGACCCTACGAACAAAAGCTGAACCACAGAGAACACGGAGAAGAACCCGCGGGCGCAGAGAAGAAAGGTCCCCGCCGGTCTGGTTTCTCATGCGAGGGCTCCGATGACGGCTCGCTCGAACTGCTCCGTGGTTGCCGAGCCGCCGACGTCGCGCGTCAGCGACTTGCCCTCACGATACACGCTATGTAAAGCGTTTTCGACGCGGCGTGCGGCCGCTGTTTCGTTCAGATGATCGAGCATCATGATGGAGCTCATCAGCAGCGCGGTGGGATTCGCGACGCCCTTCCCGGCGATGTCCGGCGCGGTGCCGTGCACGGCTTCGAAGATGGCCACGCCGTCGCCGATATTTCCGCTCGGGACGACGCCGAGCCCGCCGACCAGCCCGGCGGCAAGGTCGCTCATGATATCGCCGTAGAGATTGGTGAGCAGCAGCACGTCGAACTGGTGTGGATCGAGAACCATCTGCATGCAGGCGTTGTCGATGATCAATTCCTTGTACTGGATTTCGGGATACTCGGGTGCGACCTTGCGCGTGCATGTGAGGAACAGGCCGTCCGAGAGCTTCATGATGTTGGCTTTGTGGATCGCGTGAATCTTCTTGCGGGCGTGCTTGCGGGCGTACTCGAAGGCGAAGCGGGCGATGCGCGTCGATGCGCGCTCCGTGATGATTTTCAGGCTCTCGACGACGCCGGGGACGACGGTATGCTCGAGCCCGGCGTAGAGATCCTCCGTGTTTTCGCGAATCAGGACGACATCGACTCCGTCGTAACGCGCCTGCACGCCCTGCAAATTCTTCACGGGACGGAGGTTGGCGTAGAGGTCGAGGGCTTTGCGCAGGCCGACGTTGATGCTGGGCTTGCCGCCGGCCACCTCGGTGGTCATGGGTCCCTTGAGCGCAACGCGATTCCGGCGAATCGAGTCGACGACGCCCGATTGCATGAAGTCGATGCCGCGGCGCTCGATTTCGGCGCGGGCGGGGATTTCATCCCAGGTGATGGCAACTCCCGCTGCATCAAGGATTTGTTTCACGGCGTGAGAGACTTCGGGACCGATTCCGTCGCCGGGAATGAGGGTAATGGTATGGGGCATTGTTAGGTCAGGGTTTGCAAGTACAAACCCTGAAACCCTGGTCCGACGCTCATTGTAGGGGAATTGTCGGTGCTTGGCAAAGGAAGCAGGGGAAGCAGAGGAAGCGAGGGAACGCTACGTCGAGCATTACAACCGAGGGCCGGCGCTTTTGAGGCCACTCTACGACCTCGTGATCGCGTTCGGTGGGACCCCGACTTTCAGTCGGGGGAGGGAGACCTCTTTGCCCTGACCTCGGAAGGGCAGGCCTCCCGAAGGAAGCCACACAAAAGACCGCGGGCTTCAGCCCCGGGATGTGGCTGTTTTCGTGATCGCCCCAGGCATGTCGGGGCTCTTTTACGCAGTGCCCGATTTTGGACTTGGGTGGGAGCCCCCACATTTCGCGCCGTTTGCGTCCCGGTTGCTCGTACCGGGAATGCGGGAAAGCGGTCTTCGGTGGGAGCCCCCGCATTTATGCGGGGGGAGCAGCGCTTCAGCGCTGCGGAGAGCGCTGCACGCACGGTTTCCGGCTTTAGCCGCGGGCTTTGGTTGTTCTCCCGGCCTGATTTCGCACTCGGCACTTGGGTGGGAGCCCTCCTTGCCCTGACATCGGAAGGGCGCATTTATGCGGGGGGAGCAGCGCTTCAGCGCTGCGGAAAGCGCTGCACGCACGGTTTCCGGCTTTAGGCGGGTGGGCCGCCCTTCAACGCCCGCAGCGAGTCTCCGGACTTTGCGGGTGCCGCATGCCTTGCGGTTTTCGCAAGGGTGCGGATTTTCCGTCACGATTAAACCCCGTCTTATCACCTACTTCCGCGTTACCCCAATTCTGCTTGACTTTTGCCGTCACCTATGATATGAGTAAACTATCCTTGACAATCAGAATAATTGTTTTTGTGTGCGCCGGGTATTAGGGTTTGTACTTGCAAACCCTAACCTGAAGACGCATCAGGGTTTGTACTTGGAAACCCTGAGCTGAAGACGCTAGACGTGTGCCCATACGGGCACGCAGTCGGCGGGAAAGCGCGGTTTTGCGTCCGCCAGCTGTTTGGCGGAGGAGGACATTAGCGTGACGGGCAGAGTACGCTTTGGTCGGCAGTGCGAGCGCCTTCCCGCAACCTCGTCTCGGTGTCTCTGTGCCTCTGTGGCAAATCCTAATCGCCAAATTCGAATATTAGAACCGGGTCTAAGTTATTGGAAACAAAGGACGGCGATCCTGTCTAATCGCCAAAATTCGCGGTTTCGTCAGTGCACAAATTCTTCCTCGGCTCCGTGCCTCTGCGACTCTCTGGCACATCCCCGGCGCAGAGCGGCGCAATCTATTCCTAATCTATACGGAAAATATTAGAAATGCCTCTAACTCATAGAAAACAAAGGATGGCGACCCATTCTAATCTATCCGTCTCCCCGGCGGCAATTCTCGCCCCGTCGCTTCTAGCCACTCGCTTGCCCCGAGCGGAACGGAGGGGCCACTCACCACTAACCGTGATCTTTCAACAGGTTGTCCATTCGACCAGAACCGGACATGCTGATTGTGCTGAGTCTGCGGTTGGTGGAGGTGCGCGTGGCAGGCGGGAGCGGCGAGATGTAAAATCGGGTGCGGGCTGTCAGGAGGTGAACATCATGCGTCGGCAAAGGGTGGTGATTCTTGCGGCCGTCGTTCTGCTTTTGGGGACGGCCAGGAGCGCGGCGGCGCAGCAGGTTCACGCAGCCGAGGATGCACTGTCCGACGCTAACATCACGGTGCGGATCTACGGGCCGGACAACCGGCCGCTCAAGCAACAAGCGTTCGTTACGCTGTACCAGAGAGGTTCGACGATGCAGCTGGGAACCGTGATGACGACGGTCTCCTCGGAGGCGGTGCTTACGGGGATGCCGGGGTACGGGCCGTACACGGTCACGGTGAGCGCGAGCGGGTATCAAACTGCGAGCAGGGACTTCGAGTACGACCTTGCCTCCGGGCGCGTTGAAGTGGATGTGATCATGCATCCGCTTGCGGGAGCCGGCGGTGCCGCGGCGGTGCCAGTGCCGCTCGATCCCAAAACGCAGGCGCATGTGGACAAAGGGCTCGAAGCCATGAAGGCGGGAAAATTTCAGGACGCGCAGAAGGAGCTGAATGAAGCGCACAAAGTGGCGCCCGAAAATTCGAACGTCTGCTACCTGCTGGGCGCGGCGTACCAGAAGGGCAACGACCTGAAGAGCGCGCAAACGTATCTCGAGAAGGCCACGTCGATTGACCCGGACAATGTGCAGGCGCTGGTGGCGCTGGGGCAACTGCACGATCAACAAAAAAACTACAAGGCCGCGATCGCGTCGCTGGAGAAGGCCGCAACGCTCGACAAGAGCCAGTGGCTGGCCCGGTGGGTGCTTTCCGACGCGTATCTTCGGACCGGGCAATATGAAAAAGCGGCGAGGAGCGCGCAGGCGGCCGTGGAATTGGCAAACGGCGCCGCGAACAAAGCGGAATTGATTGAGGGCGAGGCGTTGGCGCAATTGGGGCGGCGCGACGAAGCGATCAAGGCGCTGCAAGGCTTTTTGCGCGACCTGCCCGGCGATCCGGCCGCGCCGGCGGTGCGAGCGCTCATCACGAGGCTGCAGAGTGCGCCCGAATCGCCGCGCAAGCCAGGCAGCAACTGAAGCCGACATGGAGCCTTCAGCGGCTTTTGCGCTTCGAGCTGCCCTTAAACGGCAGTTATCTGCCGGCCTTCTCTTGAATGAGTTCGTTCCGCAGGCGGTCGCATTGGGAGTTGACGGACTGCGTGAGCCATTCGTCCGGGTCCTCCTGGGTTTCGTACAGGCGGGCGTGATCGGCGACGCGGTCCATAACCATGGACTGGGCCTTCTCCAAGTCGGGCGCGGCCTCGAAGTAGCGCGTGACAGCCACGCGGATGAGTTCGGCGTTGCTCTCGCACAGCGACGTGAGCGCAAGGCGGTCGTTCTTGTTGGCGGCGAGCCGCAGAAGAGCCTCGCGGTTCGTCATGATGGGGCGTGTTTTACGCGCCGAAATAAGCCAGTCTTGCAGCGCGGAGGCGGTACGAAATGTCTTGGAGTTAATCTTCCACGGAATCGTGGCCCAGAAGATCGTTGCGTTGTTTGCGAGGCGGTCGATACAAATGCGGTCTTCGGCGTTCGCCGTCTGTTTCTTCAGCCACAAAACGTCTCCGTCGCCCGCTTCCTCAGCGTCCACGAAGCCGTTCTTGAGAGCAACGTCCTGGAATGCCTGTAGGTTTTCCATGGTGACTTGAGTCTACGCTCATTCAAAACGACACAGGTGGTTATGTTTCGAGAGTTTCGCGCGGCGCCGACCCCAAGAGGTTCCGCGAACCGTTTTGGGCCGGATCGGCGGTCCGTTGGATGTGGAATGACCTAATCTGAAACTGGCGTAAGAGTGTTGGGCCGGTTCATGGATGCAGAGCATAGCGTTGATAATGCGATGGCCAGCGGTCTTGGGATCAGAGCTGGTAAGGCTCGGTGGCGACGTAGCCGCGATCGTCGGCGGAAATGAGTTCCGCGCGAGGGCCGTCCCAGAGGATGAGGACGCGGCCGGCGAGGTTTTCGTCGGTGATCAAGCGGACGACGGCCTGTGTGAGTTCGTCGAGTTCGATGAGTTTTGACGGGATGCGGGGATTCGCGCGGCGCTTCTCCGGTGTGAGTGCCTCCCAGTAGGATTTCACTTCCGGCACGGCAACCCAGTGAGGGACGAGGCAATTCACGCGGATGTTGTCGGTGTCGCGGAGGGCGGAGAGCGTCGTAGTCATGCGAAGGACGCCAATTTTGGCGATGTCGTAGGGGACCATGTTCGAGTGGCCGGGGCCGTGCGTGAGGGCCGAGGTGGAGCCGACGTTGACGATGGCGCCGCCGCGGCGCCTGCGCATCGCGGGCAGTGCATAGCGGACGCCGAACATCGCGCCGAGCAGGTCGATCTCGATCGTGGCGAGCCATTCCTCCGGGGGCGCACCCGGTTTGTAGCCGGGGCCGGAGGCGTTGTTGACGAGAATGTCGAGGCCGCCGAAGGTCCGCTCGGCAAAGTTGACGAGGGCTTCGACTTCGTGCGCTTGCGATACGTCGCACCGGCAGAAGGCAGCGTGGCCGCCCGCTTGCATGATGCGGCGAACGGTTTCCAGGCCGCCGGACTCGTTGATGTCTGAAACGACGACGCGACACCCTTCCGAGGCGAGGCGAAGCGCTTCGGCGCGCCCGGAGCCTTCGCCGCCCGAGCCGGTGATGATGGCGACTTTGCCTGGAAGGTTCATTGGGGCGGAGCATAACACGGGCGCCCTACGCAGGGTGCGGCGTGCGGGTTGGGAAACGCCGGCGCCGCAGACAGTCGGAGAAGCCGAGGAAACCTAATAGACTTTCAAGCATCTGAGTAACGGCGCGAAGAGGGCTGCGCGAAAGGGGAGGGGTCCTTGGGGTCATGGCGAAGCTCGTTGTTTGCGATGGCGATGTTGGCGACGGTTGCGTTCGCTCCGAGCGCGTTTGCGGTGGACGGAAACTCGCCGCTCGCGCTGGATTTGCCGCTGCAGGTGGCACCTTCGCGACAGGCTGAGGCTACGGAGTTGATGGACGCATCGTGCGCCGACGCTCAGAGCCACGAGCAGAATCCGCCGCAACAGGTGGCGAATCCAAGCGGCGCGCAGGCCATCGAGGCGAAGAAGGACGCGCAGCAGCAGGGCACGCCGCCAGCGAAGCAGTGCGGCAGCCGAACGAACAAGCCGGGCACCACGCAGCCGGGGCAGCAGCCCAAGCGAATCCTGGGCGTGATGCCGAATTTTCGCGCCGTCAGCGCCGGGGCGCTGCCGCCGCCTCCGACACCGAAGCAAAGCTTCAAGATCGCGACGCAAAACAGCTTCGACTATTCGTCGTTCATCTTCGTCGGGATTACTTCGATGCTGGCGGAGGGAACGGACGCGCACCCGGACCTGGGCAAGGGAGTTGCGGGATTCGGAAGATACTACTGGCGCGGATTCCTCGACAAGACGGACGGAAACTACCTGGTGATCTTCGCGCTGCCGACAGTTTTTCACCAGGACGAGCGCTACTACGCAAAAGGCAAGGGGAACTTTTGGAAGCGCGGGATTTACGCGGCGTCGCGCATTTTGATTACGCCGGACTACCACGGGCACGACAGCTTCAACGCGTCGGAGCTGCTGGGACGCGCAATGGCGCAGGGCGTCTCGATCTCGTATTACCCCAAGGGCGACCGGACGATCGGAGCGCTGGCGTCAAAGTATGCCTACGCGTTGGGACGCGACGCGCTGACGAATACCTTTCGCGAATACTGGCCGGACATCGCGCAGCACGTGCTGCATCGGCATCCGTGACGACGGCGAGCCATCACGGCAAGTGAAGGCAAGAGCGAAACAGGAAGCGTTTGCGCAGTCCTCCTTGCTGTATAATCCGCGCGACTACTCCCGTGAGCGCAGATATCTCAACGAGCCCAACGCCGGACGCCACGAGCTGCCTTTGGCGGCGGAATTCTCTATGCGCCGCGCTGAGCGTGGCGGCGATCGCGAACGCACTGGTTCCAGCGGTCTTCTTTTCCGAGACGCAACTCTTCGGACATACCGACCCGCGGTACCGCGCTTTGATTGCCCTCGTCGTGCTGATCGAGTATGCGATGGTGTTCCTGGTTCTGGTGCTGCACGCCAACGTGGGTTTTGCGAGCGGGTACGCGGTCACGACCGCTGCGATTGTGACGCTGGGCTCGGCGGCGCTGGCTTTCGTGGTCGTGGAGCCGGCCGGCTGGGACCGGAACGCGCTCTATGCGGAGATCGTCGTCCTGGCGGGACTGGCCTTCGCCGTCCTGTCCAACGCGGTGTTTCTCCTCGCCGCCATACGTTATGTCCGCACCGTCCACCCTCGGCCACATCTCGGCGGGTTTCTGCTCGGCGTCGCAGCCTCCTTGGTTCTTCTGTTTCTCTACACGCATATTCTGGCCTAGACTGGCGGGCGGTGACTTAGGTCACGCGCAGGCGTCACTCACGTCACATCGGCGCCCGAAGGAAGGGTCGAAACTGCACACGAGAGAGGGGAAAGCAGGCGGCCATGGTTCGCCGAGGTTTTCTTCCCCTCGGATTGCCGGACACGGGACGCGTTCCGCTCCACGGCTGAGTCGTGCGTCTGGAAGACCGAGCAGACTTGCTGACGCCTGCGCAGGCCCCTTCTCTTGGGAGGTATCCACCACTATGAGAGTGCGAGGCGGAAAAGCTCCAATTGTCGTGTACCTCTTGCTGGCAGCGGCGCTGATCGGCGTTCTATTGCGCGGCACCCGAACAGCCAAGGCTCAAGGAGCGACGGCATCGGAGCAGCAATATCAACATTTGATTCGCTCGGTGGAGGGGCCGGACCTGTTTCGCGCATATTGCGCGTCGTGCCACGGTTTGGATGGCAGGGGGCACGGCCCTGCTGCTGCGGCGTTGAGGGCGAAGGTGCCCGACTTGACCCTCCTGGCGAGGAATAACGGAGGGCGGTTTCCGTACAACCGCGTGCGGAACACGATCATGGGCGAAGACATGTTCGCTTCGCATGGGTCACGGGAAATGCCGGTGTGGGGACCGATCTTTCACCAGATCGAGTGGGACGTGGACCGGGGAAACGTCAGGGGGGAGAACCTGGTGAAGTACCTCGAGTCGATACAGTCCGTCCATTCCGCTGAAGAGCAGCCGGCCACGAAGGAGCCGACTGAGAGTTCCGTCTCCGGCGAGCGACTCTACAAGAAACACTGCGCGGCGTGCCACGGAGAGGACCTGAAGGGCACCGGTCCGGCGCCATACCCGTTCCGAGAAGTGACGCCCGACCTGACGACGCTGGCGCAGCGGCACGGCGGCGACTTTCCGGATGATTATGTCGCGGACGTGCTGCGGAATGGCGTGACGCTTCCGGCGCACGGCCCGGCGGAAATGCCCGTGTGGGGAGCGGAGTTCAGGGCGCAGGAAAGGCTCGACGAAGCGCAGGTGATTCTCCGAATCACCAACCTGAAGAACTACATCCGATCACTTCAGGCGAAGTAGGGTGGCGGATCGGTTCGACGTTGGGGGGAGAAAACGCACACACATTCCCGCAACCGGCGAGGACTTGCGCGAATCTGATATAATGTACTTGGAGTTCAAGAGGGGCGCGAGCTTCTTCAAATCAGGGTGTGAAACCCGGAGGAACTGAGAATGGTTCAATTGAGTCCGGTAGCGGTCAACAAGGTAAAAGAGATTCTTTCGCAGCAGACGCCGGTGCCGGTGGGTCTGCGCGTGGCCGTGGTCGGCGGCGGCTGCTCGGGGTTCAGCTACCACATGGCCTTCGAGAACGCGGTGAACGAAGGCGCCGACAACGTGTACGAGTTCGACGGGCTGAAGGTGATGGTCGACCAGATGAGCGAGATGTATCTGGACGGCGTGTCGATCGATTACATCGAGACGATAGAGGGGTCGGGGTTCAAGTTCAACAACCCGAACGTCAAGAGCACCTGCGGCTGCGGCAGTTCATTCAGCGTGTAATGTTTGGCGGTGCATGGCCGCTGCGATTCGGGAATAGAGACAGTCATTTGAGGGCCTCCGGAGAACGGTTCCGGAGGCCCTTCTGTTTTTGGGGTGGGGTTACATCGAGCCTTCGTCGGCGGACGGGCCGTAGATCGAAGGGACGGGGATGTTGTTGAGCCGCAAGTAGACGCCCAACTGTGCGCGATGGTGAATGAGGTGGTTCAGTACCCAACTGCGCAGGCAAGCGATACGGGGCATGGTGATCATCGCCTGGCCGTTGTTGAGCAGAGACCAAGGTTTATACAGGTGCGCGTCGGAAGCGGCAGCCAGCGCGGCGCGGGCTTCGGCGACGTTCTTATCGAAGAGATCGAGGAGTTCTTTGCGCGACTTCGGTTCGGGCGGGGGCGTCATGGGGACGCCCTTCGGAGCCATGTCGAAACCGTCTTCCTTGATCGTCGTCGTGGCCCAGCCGGGGATGTTGGCGAGATGTCCGGCGAGCCAGCCAAATGAGCCGGACTTCGGGTGAGGTTTCCAGGAGAGCTTGTCGTCGGGGACGCGCTCGAGAGTCTTGCGGGCGCTGGCCATTTCCTGGTCGAACTCGGGCAGAAGAGCTTCACTGAGCGACATTGGGGTACCTCCGAGAGAAATTGGGATGCGCAGCTGAGAGCGGAAGTATAGGCGAATAAAAGGCGAAGAGTCAAGACGGAAGATTTGCCACAGAGCCACCGAGGCACAGAGGAACGGGAGGCCAAAACAAAGGAGACAGGAACCACCGGACCAACGGATAGAAGACGGGGCAACACACAGCTGGCGACGCAGAGAAAGGGATGAGGAACGAAGGAACCGTAGTAGGATGACGGACCTATGCGAAGAAATGTGCGAGTCGCGTTCGCGGTGGGCTTGCTTGCCGCGGTGACGCTGGTTTCGTATTCAGAAAATGTATTAGGGGGAGGGAGCGTGCGAAAGGCCAATCGGAGGATGCAGCAGTCGAGTCAGGCTGTTCCGGCGACGCGGCAAGGCGCAGCCACGGAAACGGCGCAACTGCCGTTCACGCTGAAGGAGGTCGACCGGGACATATGGGCGGCGATCGATATCGACGGGCACGCGGGTTCGAACGCCGGGTTCGTGATCGGGGACGACAGCGTCGCGGTGATCGACACGCTGGAATATCCGCAGGCGGCGCGCGCGCTGCTGGCGCAGATCCGAACGAAGACGAGCCTGCCCATTAAATTCGTGATCAACACCCACCATCACATCGACCACGTCGCCGGGAATCGCCTGTTCAACGACTCGGGGGCAGTGGTGATGGCGCAGCGAAACGTGCGGGCGTGGATCAACACGGAGAATTTGAAATTCTTCGGCGGTGCGAATGCGAAGCCGGAGCAGAAGGCGATGGTCGAGGCGTTGTTCGCGCCGGAGGTCGTCTACGATCAGGGCGTAACTCTCTATCTGGGAAAGCGCGAGGTTGAGGTTGACGTTAGAGTGTTTCCGGGGCACACGGGCGGCGACTCGGTGGTCGCGATCCGCGACGACGAGGGCCACGACGTGGTCTTCTGCGGGGACCTGTTCTGGCGACACTCGCTGCCGAACTTGATCGACGCGACGACGGCCACGTGGGTCGAAACGCTCGGAGAGCTTCCCAAGTGGGCGCCACGTCCCGGCACGGTGTTCGTATCCGGCCATGGAGATGTGGGCAATGCCGAGGATCTGGCAGCGTTTCGCGGGTACCTGGTGGACCTGCGGGCCATGGTTGCCGGACCGGTGAAGGAAGGGAAGTCGGGCGACGCGCTCGTGGCCGCTGTGATGCCGGGGCTGACGGAGAAATACGGGGAGTGGGGGATTTTCAAGCACTTCGCGACGCGGAATATCCTGGACGTGGCGGCGGAAATGCACGGAGACAAGAAGGTGCCACAGCCTGTGGCAGCGCAGTAGAGAAAGCGGGAGCGTTTGGCGCCGGATTGAGCGCGCGTTGCTGATCGGCGCCGCGCGCGTGAGTTCGTGAGATAATCGGCGGCATGAGAGCGGGATTTCGCGGCAGCATCCCTCTATTCGTTCTCGCGCTTTCAGTGTGCCTTGCGGCGCTTGCTCAGGGCCCGGGACAGCAGGAACAGCCGGCGTTCGTGAAGCAGGGGCAAGAATTAATGCGCGCGGGAAAGCTTGAAGACGCGCTTGCCCTGTACCGCCAGACTCTTCAGACGTCGCCGGATTCTCTGCCGGCCAACGTGGCTGCCGGAAGCGTGCTCGACCTGATGGGACGAAGCAAAGAAGCGCGCACATATTTTCAGAAGGCTATCGACAAGGCGGACACGCCGGAACGGAAGGCGATGGCGGAGCGGTCGATGGCGATGTCGTACGCGTTCGAGGGGAATTGCGCGAAGACGCTCGAACACGAATCGCGCGTGCTCGAGTATTACCGCAGCACGAACAATTTCTACCAGCAAGGCGAAATTTTGGACGAAGGCGCGCGGGTGTGCATAGACGCGTCGGATGATTTGCATCCGAGCAAGGCGAAAGAGGATCTGGCAGACGCGCAGAAATGGTATCAGGCAGGCCGCGACGCGGGGCTGAAGGAGCCGGACATCAAGTCGGCGCGAGTGGATTTGTGGAATTTTCGATGGGAGCACGCGCAGGCGCGTCTGGCGGCGCGGCGGGGAGACAAGGCAGAAGCGCTGAAACACGTTTCGGCGGCGCAGGCAATTGTCGAGAAAGGAAGTATTCCCGAACAGAAGCCATTTCTCCCCTACTTGGAAGGATATGTTGCGTTCTACGCCGGAAACTACGGGCTGGCTGGCGAGGAGCTTTTGCAGGCGAATCAGAACGATCCGTTCATCCAGTGCATGATGGCGCGGACCTACGGGAAATTGGGGAAAAAGGACAAGGCGATCGAGTATTACCGGAAGGCGGCGGGAGGTGTGGCGCACAATCCTCCGGCGGCGTACGCGGTGCCGTACGCAAAAGGGAAACTGGCGAAAATGAAGGGTGCTTCGTAGGCCGTCCGTTCTGAGTACAATCAACTGCGCATGAAACGAATTGCGATTCTGGGATCGACCGGGTCGATCGGGCGACAGTGCCTGAGCGTCGTGGAGTCTCTGCCGGGGCGATTTGAGGTTGTCGCGATTGCGGCGGGATCGAACGTCGCGTTGGCGGCGGAACAGGTGGCGAAGCATGGGCCGAAGCTGGTTTCGGTGGGGACGGCGGCAGGCGCACGGGAGTTGCAGGCTGCGCTGAAAGCGCCTCGCGCCAGTAAGAAGCAAGGGCCGGAGCCGGAAATCGTGTTCGGCGCGGAAGGCATCGAACGCGTTGCGACGCATCCGGAGACGGATACGGTCCTTTCGGCTGCGGTTGGCGTTGTGGGATTGCCCGCGACGTACAAGGCAATCGAGTGCGGCAAGAACATTGCGCTCGCGAACAAGGAAGTGCTGGTGGCGGCCGGGGAAGTGGTGATGGCGGCGGTCGAGCGCCACAAGGTGGCACTGCTGCCAGTCGACAGCGAGCACAATGCGATTCACCAGTGCCTGCGCGCAGGCGAGCATCGCGAAGTGAAACGGCTGGTGCTGACGGCCTCGGGCGGTCCGTTCCGCGAGACGCCCGTCTCGCAACTGGCCAAAGTGACACCCAAACAGGCTCTCGCGCATCCCAACTGGAAGATGGGGCAGCGAATCACGATCGATTCGGCAACACTGATGAACAAAGGGTTTGAGGTGATCGAAGCGCGGTGGTTGTTCGGCATGGAGCTCGATCGGATTCAGGTGGTGATTCATCCGCAGTCGACGATTCACTCGATGGTGGAGTTCGTGGACGGGTCGATTCTGGCGCAGCTTGGGCCGACGGACATGCGCATGCCAATTCAGTACGCGCTCACGTACCCTGACCGAGTTCCGTCGAATGGATTGGCGCTCGATTGGTCGACGCTGCGCGAGCTGAACTTCGACGAGGTTCCGGTGAAGAAGTTTCCGTGCCTGGGCCTGGCGAAGGCGGCGCTGCGCGAAGGCGGGCCGCTGCCGTGCGCGCTGAACGCGGCGGATGAGATTGCAGTGGCGGCGTTTCTGGACAGGCGATTGCCGTTTCCGGGAATCGCGGCGGTGATTGAGCGCGTCCTGGAACGCATGTCGCGAACGCCGCTGCGGAAGATCGACGACGTCCTGGCGGCTGATGGCGAGGCGCGACGGCTAGCTCGCGAAGAGGTGCAGGGGTTTGGCCGGCGCCGGTAATGCCGGGGGCTGGGAATCCGGGACTGCCAGAATGCGAAGGTGGTTAGTTCTGCCGGGAGCGGAAGCGCGCTGCAATCGCACGGAAGGCGTTCGCAATCAGCCTACCGAGGTATACCAAGTGCGGCAACGGCGTGAAAGGCTCAGGAACCGCCGACGAGGCAGGATCGCTATGTGCATCTCTCACGGTCATCTCCCGTACGTCGAGTTATGCGCTCGCGGACCCGAAAAGTCAATTGTCGGGGTTAGGAAACCGGACGCGTAGGCACTGCTAGAGCGGCGGCGCGATTCGGGGTAGAATCAATCAGCGAGGCTGAATGTCCAACTTCCTCTTTTCCCTGGTGGCGGGAGCCGTGGTGCTGGGCACCATGGTCTTGCTGCACGAGTGGGGTCACTTCGTCGCTGCCAAGCTTTGCAGCGTCCGAGTAGACGTTTTCTCGATTGGATTCGGGCCGCGTTTGTGGGGAGTGAAACGGGGCGATACGGACTATCGCGTGAGCGCGTTGCCGCTTGGCGGATACGTGCGGATGGCGGGCGACAACCCGGCGGAAGAGCGCACGGGCGAGCCGTACGAGTTTCTCTCGCGGCCGCGGTGGCAGCGGTTCATCATCGCAGTAGCGGGACCGGCGGCGAACATCCTTCTGACTTTCCTGATCTTCTGGGGAATCATCGTGTCCGTGGGGATGCCGACCGCAACCTATGAGCGCGAGTCTGCGGTGGTGGCGGCGGTGCCGTCAACGATCGGTGCATCGGGGGTCCATCCGGGGGATCGAATCGCCGAAGTGAACGGCGTGGCAACGCCGACGTGGCGGAAGGTGTTCGAGCAGGTGGCGAAGGCGAATCCGGGCGACGTACTTTCGATCACGGTGGTGCGGGACGGCCAAGACGTGAGGCTCGCGGTGCCTGTGCCGAATGGGCAATTTACGGCGGACGCGGTCGTAGGCTACCCGTCGCTGCCGCCTGTGGCCGACGATATACAGCCAGGATTTCCGGCTGAGAAGGCCGGGATGAAGTCCGGCGACCTGATCGTATCGATCAACGGGAAACCGATCGTAACCTGGCCGCAACTGCCCGAAACCATTCGCAATTCGGATGGCCACGCTATTCACTTCGTCGTCCGGCGGGATGGAAGAGAGATACCGATCGACGTCACGCCGAAGCACACGATGAGCCCGGACGGGCAAATGGCCTGGATGATTGGCGCAGGGCCAAAGACGGAGGAATCGTTCGAGCGCGAGAGCCTTACAACGTCGGTGCGAGATGCAGGCGCCCAGACGCTGTTCTACACGCGGTTGATCGGTGACATCGTCGGGCAGTTGTTCCGTGGCAGGCTCTCGGTGCGAGATCTCGCGGGGCCGGTCGGCATCGTGCAGTTGTCGGGCCAGGCTGCGAAGCGAGGGCCGCTGACGCTGCTGCAATGGATGGCGTACATCAGCCTCGACCTGGGCCTGCTGAACCTGTTGCCGATACCGATTCTCGACGGCGGGCACGTTCTCTTGCTGGCGATCGAAGGCACTCTGCGGCGGGATCTGAGCCTGGCAGCGAAGGAACGGTTCGTCCAGGTGGGGTTGGTGTTCCTGCTGGGCGTGTTCGCGTTCGTGATGTACAGCGACATCCTTCGGCTGTTCCAGCGGTAGAAGGTTTTCGCGGTTTTGCTATAATCCGGCTTGCATCCACCATGTCTGCCACACCCGCACATCGCGTTTCCACCGGCGAGCGCATCAATGTCCACGAACCGCCCGGAAGGCTCCAGAGGGAATTGGGGGCCCGTGGAATTCGCCTGACGCGGCAGCGGCGCGTGCTGCTGCAGGTGATGGAGACGGCGCGGCGGCACCTGGACGCCGGAGAAATCCTGGACCGGGCGCAGAAGATCGACTCGAACATCACACGCGTCACCGTTTATCGCACGATCGATCTTCTCAAGCGCGAAGGGTTGATCGACGAGCTGGACCTGCTGCATCTTCGGGGCGACCGGCACTTCTACGAGAGCCACGGTCCGCGCGACCACATCCACGTCGCCTGTATTCGCTGCGGGAAGGTGCGCGAGGTGGAGAGCGAGCTTTACGAAGACCTCAAGAAGCAGATCTCGCGCGACACGGGAATCGAGATCACCGTGAGCCGCACCGAAGTGGGCGGCATCTGCGCCGACTGCCGGCGCAAAGCAGTCGCGAACGCGTAGAGCAAACAGCCTTCAGGAATCCTGTTTCGTCTTCGCTCCAGCAGCCTGAAAGTAGTCACGCGCCCGTTCAATGTCCGCGAGCACCTGGGCGCGCAGCGCCTGCGGATTCGGAAATTTCTGCTCATCCCGCAGGCGCGTACAAAAGCGCACCTCCATGGGGCCGCTTGCGCGATCGTCGGCGAAATCGAGGAGATGCGATTCGACGGTGAGGCGCGAGCCGTCGAACGTGGGCCGCATGCCCACGTTTGTGGCGGCGTGATAGAGCTTATTGCCGTCCAGCAAAACCTCGGTTGCATACACGCCCAGTTTCGGCAGCAGTTCCTGCTGCGTCGTGAGATTCAGAGTGGGCACGACGAGTTTGCGTCCCTGGTTCGTGCCGGGCTGAATTTCTCCCGCAAGCACGTAGGCGTGGCCGAGGAGCTGGCGCGCAACTTCCACCTGGCCTTCGCAAACCGCCTTGCGAACGGCTGTGCTCGACACGATCATTCCGTCCACAGTGACCGGCGGCACGATCTCGACTTCGAATCCCCAACGTTCGCCGAGCTGGCGGAGGAGATTTACGTCGCCGCCCTGGCGGTGGCCGAAGCGGAAGTTGCCGCCGACGAGCACAGCGCGGGCGCGCATGGCCTCCACGAGGTAGCGGCGCGCGAAATCTTCCGCGCAGACCTGGGCGAGTTCGCGGTCGAACGGCAAGACGAGCACCGCGCCGATACCCGCGGCCTCGAACGCGGCGAGGCGTTGGTCCATGGTCATCAACAGGGGCGGAGCCACTTCCGGGCGCAGGACGCGCGCCGGGTGCGGATAAAAGGTGAGGACAGCGGGCACCAATGCGGTTGGACCTTGCTGCGGCGAACGGCGAAGGGACGCGTAGTCGACGGCTGCCTGCAAAATCTTCTGGTGGCCGAGATGCACGCCGTCGAAATTGCCGATCGTGACGGCCGTCTCGCTCGAGGCGCCAACTTGCTTGATCCATTCCTCGATCGAGCGGGCTACCGCGATGTGCGGGGCCGTTTGTTGCGCGCGCGGCGACGTCTCTCTGTTGCTGTGCGCCATCAAATCTCCACTTCGAATTTCAAGCCGTCGTACGCGAGCTGCACGTTTTCCGGCAGCCTGGCGTTTGTTTCCGCATGGCCCAAGTCGTGGCAGATGTGCGTGAACCAGGCGCGCCTGGGCTTCAACTCGTGGACGAGGGCCAGCGATTGGTCGACGGTCGAGTGCATTGGATGCGGCGTATACCGCAAAGCGTCGAGAATCAGATGGTCGAGCCCGCCCATCAGGTTTTTTGAAGTGTCGGGCACGGCGCTGAAGTCCGTCAAGTAGGCGGCGTTGCCGAACCGGTAACCAAGCACCGGCATCGGCCCATGCACCGCGGGAATGGGGATGATCTTCACGCCGAACAAGTCGAAGGGGCCGTCGACTTGGTTCAAATCGATTTGAGGCACGGAGCTGATCGCCGGCCAGGGACTGAAAATGTAGGCGAACTGACGGCGAAGCGTGGCGAGCGTGTCTTGCGACGCATACACGGGGACAGCGCTGCGCTGCTTGAGGTTGAAAGGGCGCACGTCGTCGAGGCCGAGAATGTGGTCGGCGTGCCCGTGCGTGAAAAGAACCGCATCGAGACGCTCGAGTTTCGCGCGCATGGCCTGGGAGCGGAAATCGGGCGTCGTGTCGATCACAACGGTGCGGCCCGCGTATTCGAGGAGCACGGACGGCCGCAGCCGTTTATCCTTCGGATCGGCGGACTCGCAGACGGAGCAATGACATCCGAGCGTGGGCACGCCCATCGAGGTGCCGGAGCCGAGCATCGTCAGTTGCATCGTGGGCATAGGTTTCTTGTGCCGTCCCAGTTTGAGTCCGCTGCAACCGGCGCAGAGATCGGCCAGCCTTCCAGAGCGCGGAGTTCTAAAGGGCGAGGCGGGCTAAGCACGATGTCGCTAGTATGCCGGGATCGGCTGGTCGCGCCAACCGGCGCGAGGCTAAGTTTTCCCCTTCGCTTTTTTGTTCATGGCCTCCGTGGCGGCTTTGGAGACCTCCAGGAACGTCAACTTGAGGCTGCCGAGAACCTCGACGAGCAACTCATCGTCGACGGGAGCGAGATTGCCCTTGGTCTTTTCGCGAAGAGCGTCGAGCATGTCGATCAACTCGCGCGCACCCTCCAGGTCGAGGAAGGCTTGACCTGTGCGCGGGTCGGCGACACCGCCGAGCATGGCGGCAGCATTGCGAGTGAGGAAATCGACGAGCATCTGAAATCCGCGCGAGGGCTCAGTGGCGGTTGGTGCGGGGGCGGCGGGTGACCCTGCACGTGCGTTCGCAGCGGATTGGGACGGCGCCGATCCGGCGGTGCTCGACGCCTTGGCGGAAGCCTCCTCGTCGCGCTGCTGCTGCTCGGCGACGTCCTTGCGCAGTTCGCCGTCCTGAGTGAACAGGCGCCGGTCAACAACCTTGAAGGTATCGTCCTGTTTTGAATCTGCCACGAGTCAGCCTCGAAATTCCGGCGCGAGACGCCGTCCGCGTCACACACGACCGGCGTCGGTTCCCTTGCGTCTTCACCGCGTTGGACGCAAAAGCCAAGTGTAACATCCGAATTCCGCCCGCCACAAGGAGAGCGCCGTTGGCTGCCGGGTTGGCTGGCTCGCTGCCTTGCCTCCTAACTAGTGCGGAGGCAGAGGACAAGAAGAGCGAACGAGATCACCAGGCCACAGGTTCGGACGAGGTGGTACGAATCCCACCGGCGTTCCTGAGCTTTCCAATCGTTCGGGAGAGTTTCCGGCGTCCACTTGATGATCCGGTTGTTGATCGGCACGGGACCGACGAGCGAAAAGACGATGGCAAGGACCTGGATGCCGAAAGCGACAGCGGCGAGCCGCCATGCGTGGTCATTCAGGTGCTCGAACGGGAGAAGCAGAAGGAGGTTGAGCAAAGCTGAACTCGACATCCAGAATGGCATTACATGGCCGAACACCGAGGCAAACGAAGAGCGTACCAGGATGTGCGTTTGCAGCGGTTGCGAGTCGAGCATCGGATGGGCAAACACGGCGACGTTTAGTTCACTTCCACACATCAGTCCAAGCACTAACACTGCGACGAACTGAAGGGCCATCGAGACGAAACCTCCTGTCGAGTTAGATGTTTTTCGTTGGCCGCCGGCAACACACTCCGATCTCACCCATGAGAGGAGATTTGAAGCGGCTCGCGAACACCAAGCGGAAACAGGGGGAATAGCATCCTTGTCAATTCGTGCCGCCTACCGTAAATTGTCGGGTTGCGTGGAAGCGCAGAAAGCGGGCCTGTCATTGCCTAACGCGAAAACCTCTGCACGCCGGACATCAGCGCGCCGTAAGAAAGGGGTCGACTCTCGAGTTGCCAGGGAGCCGGGGATTCCGCTGAGGCGGCGGGACAAACTTGCGGGCGAGTGGTTCGCGAAACTGGTGGCGCTGCAGGCACGGCTGCGCGGGCCGGGCGGGTGCCCATGGGATCACGAGCAAACGCACGCATCGCTGCGCAAGTTCCTCATTGAAGAGACCTACGAAGTCCTCGACGCCATGGATTCAGGCGACCGCCGGAAGTTCGCGTCCGAGTTGGGAGACGTGCTGCTGCAGGTGGTCTTTCACGGCATACTCGCCGAGGAATCTGGCGATTTTAGAATTTCCGACATTATCGAATCCGTGCACACGAAGATGGTGCGGCGACATCCTCATGTCTTCGGCGCGGTGAAAGCGAAGACATCCGCCGACGTGTTGAAAAACTGGGAACAACTGAAGACGGAAGAGCGGGCCGAGGAGGAGGAAGCGAACGGCCTACGCGGCACACGAACCGAATCCGTGCTCGCGGGCGTTCCGCGCTCCCTGCCGGCCATGTTGGAGGCCTACCAGCTAACGCGCCGAGCGTCGAATGTGGGCTTCGATTGGGAGAACCTCGGAGGAATTCTCGAAAAGCTCGACGAAGAGAGACGGGAACTGGAGTCGGAGACATCTGCGCGAGGAGCGAAGCCGGAGCGGCTCGAAGAAGAGGTTGGCGACCTGCTCTTTGTGGGCGTGAACGTGGCGCGCTTTCTGGGAGTCGATCCGGAAATCGCGCTGCGGGCAGCGAATCGCAAGTTCAAAGAGCGCTTTGAGTGGATGGAGTCGGCCGCGAAGCGCGAAGGCCGTCGATTTGCCGATTTACCGCGCGAGCGCATGGAGGAGCTGTGGAACGGGGCAAAATCGCGCGGGCGCGAGAAGCCGGGCGGCTCCAAAGGCAGGGAGGCCGGTGCCTAACGAGGTTGAGATTCGCCGCTGCACGACGCTGGCGGAATATGCCGAGTGCGTTGAACTGGAGCGGCTCGTCTGGGGAGTGGCGATTACGGTTCCGTCGGGTATGTTCGTCGTGGCGCAGCACACCGGAGGGCAGGTCATCGGGGCCTTCAACGCCGGTAAGATCGTGGGCTTCACGCTGGCGTTGATAGGCAGGCGGGGCGACGAAGTGTTTCTTCATTCACACATGACCGCCGTCGTAGACGCGTACCGCGATCGAGGCGTGGGACGCCGGCTGAAGCTCTTCCAACGGCAGGATGCGCTGAAGCGCGGGATTCGGCTGGTCGAATGGACGTTTGATCCGCTGGAATTGAAAAACGCGCACTTCAATCTGGTCCGTCTCGGCGCGGTGGCGCGGCGGTTCATTCCCGACTGTTACGGAACGACGGACAGCCCGCTTCACGCGGGTCTTCCAACGGACCGGCTGGTGGCCGAATGGTGGCTCGACTCCGACCGCGTGAAGAATATTCTTGCAGATAATCCGTATCCGCCCAAAGATACCGCGGCGCGCGTTTCGCTTCCGTCGAATTTGGCCGAAATCAAGTCGACCGACCGCGACGTGGCGACTGTGATCCAGGCACGGGCGCGGGAGCAATTTCACAAGCACTTCGAGCAGGGACGGGTCGCGACCGGCATCGAGAAGCATGACGCGCTGACCGACTACATTCTGGAGCCGGCAACTGAGATTGCAGGATTGAAACTGCCGGAGTCTCACGCGGAATGAACGCGGCCAGACAGGCAGCGAAAGGGGCGAGAATTTTCCGATGCGCATAAAGCGGCTCACGCTACGCGAAATTCACATGGAGCTTCTGGAGCCGTTCCAGACGAGCTTTGACACGTCGATGCACCGGCGAATTCTGCTAATCGAGGTGGACGCGGACGGCGTGACCGGCTGGGGCGAATCCACGGCGGGCGAAGATCCTTTCTATTCGTACGAAACGGTCGAGACCGCCTGGCACATCATCAGGGATTTCATTTGGCCAATTCTTCGCGGCAGGGAATTGGCATCCGCCGCGGAGGCTTGGGGCCTGCTCTCACGCATTCGCGGCCACAACATGGCGAAGGGCGGCGTCGAAACGGCCATTTGGGACGCGGAAGCAAAACAGAAGAATCTTCCGCTGGCAAAGTTGCTGAGAGGCACGCACAACGAGATTTCGTGCGGCGTTTCGATTGGAATTCAGCCGTCGACGGATGCGCTGCTGGCCAAAGTAGAGCGCGAGCTTGGCGCCGGCTACCAGCGGATCAAGGTCAAGATCAAGCCGGGGTGCGACGTCGAGCGCGTGCGGGCAGTGCGCGAGCGCTTTCCGAGAATTCGCCTGATGGCGGATGCAAATTCGGCGTATTCGCTCTCCGACGCCCCGTTGCTGAAGCAACTCGACGCGTACTACCTGATCATGCTCGAGCAGCCGCTCGGTTGGGACGACATCTACTCGCATATCGCGCTCCAGAAGCAGCTCGAGACGCCGATCTGTCTCGACGAATGCATCCACGAAGTGGAGCAGGCGCGTGCGGCGATCGAAACCGGGGCCTGCCGAATCATCAACATCAAGCTTGGGCGCGTCGGCGGCCACGCTGCCGCCCGATGCATTCACGACCTGTGCGAATCGAAGTCGGTTCCCGTGTGGTGTGGCGGGATGCTCGAGTCCGGGATCGGCCGGGCGCATAACATCGCGATGTCGTCGCTGACGAATTTCTCGTTGCCCGGGGACGTCTCTGCCAGCCGCCGCTATTGGGCGGAGGACATTATCGAGCCGGAGGTAGAGGTGACGCCGCGCGGAACCATTCGCATTCCGACGGCGCCCGGGATCGGCTATGCACCTCGAATCGACCGGATTGACTCGCTTACGCACCGTCGCGAAGTCCTCGAGTAAATCTTGAACCCGCCTTCCGCCGAGATTTCCAGCTCACAGTCACAACGACCCAGCGCGCTGCTCTTGATGGCCGCGCTGGCGGCGATGCTTTTGTTGTGGTCGGTGAATTACGTTTTCGGCAAAATCGCGCTACTGCATATGGACCCCACAACTCTCGTGGCGTTTCGCTTCGAAGTGGCGGGAGCCGTGATGCTCGCGATCTACTTCTTGCAGGCGGGGCGCGTCTCCCTCCGGCGCGGCGATCTGTGGACGTTTGCCTACCTGGCGTTTCTTGGCGTGGTTTTGAACCAGGGGCTATTCACGATGGGCTTGAAGTACACCACGTCCGCTCATTCGGCCATCATCGTGGCAATCGACCCGATCCTGATTTTGGCGCTGGCTCGAGCGATCGGAATTGAATCGCTTACGCCCGGAAAAGTCGCGGGAATGGCGATTGCATTCGTAGGCATTCTGGTCCTTGAAATGGAGCACGGCTCGTCGGGGAACTCCCCGCGTTTGCTGGGGGATCTGCTCTCGTTCGGCGGGGCCGTGAGTTTTTCCGTTTACGCGGTTTTCACGAAGCGAATATCCCAGGAATACGACGCGATCGCACTGAACACCTTCAATTGCGTCGGCGCTGCGATCCTGGTTTTGCCCCTTGCCGTGCGGCAGGGGATTCACCTTGATTGGAAGAGCGTCGGCTGGGCCGGGTGGGCCGGGATGCTGTATATGGCGCTTTTCAGCTCCGTGGTGGCCTACCTGATCTTTTACTGGGCGTTGCGGCACATGGAGCCCTCGCGACTCGCCACGATCAACTACTTGCAGCCCATCCTCGTGATTCTGCTCGCATCGAAATTCGTTGGCGAGCATCCGACGGGGCACTTGTTGGGCGGAGGTGCACTGGTTCTCGTGGGCGTCTACCTCGCGGAACGCCATGTGCTGGAAAACATCTCCTGAGGCTCGCGGAAGTAAGCAAGAATCCACCGGACGCGGAAACAGTGAGCGACGTGGACCTCAAGAGGCGGCTGTGTAGTTCCAGTCGCTCTCGCCCGCCTTCGAGCCTTTTGCCTTTTTCGCCGCAGCCCGCGGACGCGCGCGGGCTTGCGAGTCTGGTTCTTGCTGTGGGCTTCCGCCACTGAGGGGAATGCGGACGTTAACGACCGTGCCCGCACCGTCGGACGTGATTTCGAGGTCTCCGCCGAGTTGATGGACGCGTTCGCGCATTCCTGCCAAGCCCACTCCGAGGCTGGCCCGCGCCCCGCGGAATTTATCAAGGATCTCGGGCGGCATACCTTTGCCGTGATCGCTGACCCCCAGGAACAACTGATCCCGGGTCCGTGTCACGTGGATTTGCGCGGTGCTGCTTCCGGAGTGGCGATGGATGTTGGTGAGGCATTCCTGCAGGACGCGAAACAGCACAAGCTCGACTTCCTCCGGCATGCGGCCGAGGCTGTCCGGCACGTCGAGATTCACGTCGATCTTGCTCCGTTGCGAGAAGCCCTCGATATACCACTTTGCGGCCGACGCGAAGCCGAACTCATCGAGCAGGGGTGGATGAAGCAAATAGGAAAGCGTGCGCGTTTCGTCGATGCTCTGTTGGACGAGGCCGAGAGAGGCGTCAACGAGCTCCGAGTCAACAGCGAGCGGGCCGGCCGAGCGGAGGGATGCAAGATGATCCAGATTCATCTTGATGCTGACGAGGAGCTGCCCGAGACTGTCGTGCAGCTCGCGCGCGATTCGACGGCGTTCTTCGTCCTGCACCTTGAGAAGCCGCGCGCTGAGCGATCTGACGGCGCTTTCGGCTTGCTCGCGGTTGCGGAGTTCGGCCAGGAGCTTCGCGAAGGCGGCACAGAGGATCAGTACGGACGCAAAGAACGACATGATCAGGACGCCGCGAGCCCAGCGGTAAGTCTCCTCTGAAATCGTTTGCCGCTGCCGCAGAACCGCGCGTTCGTCGGCGTCCGCGTCGTCGAGGATCCGGCGAATCGGGCGCATCAGATCGCCGCCCATCTTCGTGTACTCGCGCTGCTGGTCTCGGTTCACGATCCCTTTGCTTGCCATCTCGACGGATTCCTGCAGCACGCCGAGTCTCTGCTCGATCAAGGGGCGAAGTTCGGTCACGCGCCGCTGCTGCCCGGGGTTGTCGAACGTGAGGGTCTTCAGTTCATCGAGATCCTGGGGAATCTGGCGTAAGGACTCCTGGTAAGCGGCCAACTCCTCCGGATCGGTCGAAATGACGTAGATGAGCCGTGCAGCTTCAGCCGAAAGAAGGTCGGCCCGCAGTTCGACGAGCCGAGTTTCCACCCGTTGGGTATGCGAAACCCAGTATTCGCTGGATGCGAATCGGGCCGTTGTCAGGTCGGCGGCGACGGCAATGGAAACCATCACCACAACGGCGCAAGTGAAAATGATCCAGAGGGTGCGGCCGGAAACCCGGCGCATGACGATGCCTCCAGGGTGCGAAGGATGTCGCTATCTGGCCTCCGCCGGGGCTGAGAGGCAAAAGCGTATCAAATGGTTCTGACCAACGTCAACAAGAGACCGTAACGCGTTGTAATTACGAGGCTTACGGATTACGTCCTACCGTTGTACCTTCGTCCAGTTGTTCCCGTGTGAACCACATCGCATACTAACGGACAACCAGCCCGTTGCGGGAATCCGTTCTGGTGAAGGGACACATGCGAAGCCCAATCCTTGTCTTGGCTGCGATTGTCATTGCGGGCGCACAGGTACAATGCGGCGGAACGTCGCCGGGCGGAGGCGGCACAAAACCATCCGGCGTCAGAGTCACGGTTGCACCTTCTTCCGCGAACGTACGCGCGGGAGCCTCGCAGCAGTTCACCGCCATGGTAACCGGGAGTTCGAACGCCGACGTCAGTTGGCTGGTGAACGGAGTGGCGGGTGGGAGCGCGGGCACGGGGACAATCAGCGGGACAGGGCTCTATCAAGCCCCAACGGCGGTGCCGAATCCGAATAGCGTCACGGTCAAAGCAGTGAGCGCGGCGGATTCGAGTGAGGCATCATCCAGCACTGTCAACGTCGAAAATCCAGTCCCGGTGCTCAGCGGCGTCGCACCTTCAACCTTCCCGACGGGCCCATTCGCGATTACGTTGACGGGAAGCAAATTCGTAAGCGGCGCGCAGGTTTCCTTCGGCGGAACGGCGATTACTACGACGTTTGTTTCGTCAACTCAGCTTACGGCGTCCGGAACGGCGTCGACGGCGGGCTCCGTCTCGGTCACGGTGACGAACCCAAACCCCGGCAGCGCCACGTCTGGTGGTGTGAACGTGAGCGTCACTTCGTCGGGCGGCGGCGGGCAGGCCGGGACTTGCGGCGGAATCATCGTGGGGCAGGGAGGAAGCCTGAACGGATTTGTCCCGTTTCCGGCCGATAATCTGTGGAACAGGAGCATCGCGAATGCGTCGGTGGACCCGAACTCGACGTCCATCATCAATTTTATCGGTGCGACGGACGCTCTTCATCCAGATTTCGGGTCCGGGCTGTACAACGGTTCGAGCATGGGCATCCCGTACATCGTGGTGAGCTCCACGCAGAGCTTCGTCGACATCAATTTCACGGCGTACGGCAGCGAGAGCGATCCCGGTCCGATGCCCGTTCCGGCGACAGCGCCGATCGAGGGCTATCCTGCGCCGGGGAGCGGCGACCGGCACGTCCTCGTGATCGACAACAGCAATTGCTGGTTATACGAGCTTTACAGCTCGTATCCGCAGAACGACGGCAGTTGGAACGTCGGGTCGGCAGCCGTCTGGGACCTGACGGCAGATGAGCAGCGCCCGCTGACGTGGACGTCGGCCGACGCGGCCGGTTTGCCAATTTTCCCCGGGCTCGTGCGCTACGACGAGGTTGCGGCCGGAGCCATTCACCACGCCATCCGGTTCACGCTGCAGAACAGCCAGGCGGCGTTTACGCCTCCCGCGTCGCACTGGGCGGCCACTACGACGAATTCCCTGGCGGCGCCCATGGGCATGCGGCTGCGATTGAAATCAAGCTTCAACATTTCCGGATTCTCGGCGACGAATCAGGTGATTCTGCGCGCGCTGCAACAGTACGGCATGATCATGGCCGACAACGGCTCGAACATGTACATCAGCGGCGCACCGGACGATCACTGGAACAATGAAGATCTGCACAATCTGGGAACCGTGACGGCGTCGGATTTCGAAGTGGTCGATATGAGCCCCGTTTACACGCAGACGAATCTTCCACAGGGGTCAGCTCCGGTAATCACGAGCTTCACGGCGAACCAGTCGACGATCAGCGCGGGAACGCAGGTCACGCTGAGCTGGAGCGCCACCGGCGCTTCGTATTTCGTGGTTTCGCCGGGAGTAGGCGCGGTGCGCGGCTCGTCGGCGACGGTTGTCCCGACGCAGACCACGACGTACACCTTGTATGCGACGAACGAATTCGGGCGGACGACCGCGACGTTCGAAATCACCGTGCAGTAGGCGTGCGGTATCCTCGTGCCGGGCGCACGATCCCGCTCACTCGTATCGCAAGGCGACCATCGGATCGACGCGCATAGCGCGGCGTGCGGGCACGTAGCAAGCGAGCAGGGCCACAATAATCAAGAGCAACGACATTCCCGCGAAGGTCAGGGGATCCGTGGGTTTCACGCCGTAGAGCATGTCTGCCATAAACCGCGTTAATTCAGCGGCAGCGACCACGCCAACGACCACTCCTATCAACGCAAGCAGAACCCCTTGTCCGATGACCAGACCGAGGACGTCGCGCCGCGTCGCCCCGAGCGCCATGCGGATGCCGATCTCGTGAGTTCGCTGCGCCACCCAGTAGGAAATCACGCCGTAGACCCCGATTGTGGCGATGAACAGGGCAAGCGCCCCAAACAGCGTCAGCAGGATCGCTCGAAACCGCCAGTCCGTGACCGACGCCATCAGAGTCTGGTCCATCGTTTGGACCTGTCCCACGGGATGCTGGGCATCGAATTGAGTCAAGACGGAGCGAATCGATGCCGCCGAAACGGCGCCTGCGCGAACAAGGAAGCTGCCGCCGTTGGTTCCCGGCGACTGGCTGGCGGGCAGATACATCGTCGGGAACGGTGGCTCCGCCAGCGTCATCTCGCGGGCGTCCGCGACGATCCCCACAATTTCACGCGCGCTCGGCTCCGTGTACGCCGGACCCATCGGCTTTCCCACCCAGATGTGCTGACCCAGTGCGTCGCCTTCCGGCCACAACCATTGCGCCATCGCTCGATTGATGATCATCACGGCTTGCGAACTGGCGTTATCGCTGTCCGCAAACATTCTCCCGCGTTCCACGGGGATCCGGAGGGTATGGAAATACTCGGGGCTGACCACGCGAAAGAGCGCATCGGGCGCTTCGTTCAGGTTCGTGGGTTCGGGGCGCCCCACGATGCTGAACAACGTGTCAGGGCCTCCGCGCAGCGGCAGGGAACTGGTCATCGCGACGCTCTCAACGCCGGGGAGCGCCTCGAGCCGCGTTATCGCGTCGCCGATGAATGCCGCCCGCTTCTCAGGCGTGTCGTATTGCTTCGGCGAAAGAGAAAAATCGACGCTGCTCAAATTGTTTACGTCGAATCCCGGAGGGACATGCATCACCGAGGAAAAGCTCTCAAGCGCGAGCGCCGCCCCGATCAGCAGCACAGCGGAAATAGACACCTCGGCGACTGCGAGTCCCCTCCGCAGTCGGCCGCGCCCTCCTCCGGAGCGGGTGTTCGATTCCTGCAATGACGCACTTAATCCGACTCGAGACGCACCCACCGCGGGTGCAAGACCGAAGAGAAGTCCGGTTACTAAGCTGAGAAGCAGGGCGAAGGCTAGCACCCGTAGATCAATTTGGTACGCCCCGACGTGGGGGATGGACGTCGGCACGAGCCCGATGATCGCGCCGAAACTCGCGTAACAGACTGCCAGGCCGACAAGTCCCCCCAGTATCGCGAGCAACGTGCTCTCCGTTAGAAGTTGCCGGACGATCCGTCGCCGACCCGCGCCCATCGCCGCTCGAACCGCGATCTCGCGTTGCCGGCTGGTCGAACGAGCAAGGCTCAGATTTGCGACGTTCGCGCAGGCGATCAGCAGCACCAATCCGACTGCACCGAACAGCAGCAGAGGGGCGGGTCCTGCCCAGTCCCCAATGAACGTGCGCAGGAGTTCCAGGTGTGCCTTCTCTTCGGGCGTGAACATATTCGGGAACCTGGTTCGCAGCTCACTAAGCGCGGGCGTGAGCGCAGAAGCCGCCTGCTCCGGCGCGACGCCCGGTTTCAGCAGCCCCACGCACAGAAGCCCCCCGTTACTCGGATCCTGGCTATCGTCAGGAATCCGAATTGGCACAAATACCTGGGCATTGCGCATTCCCGGAAGCGGCAGCTCCAAGTCGCGCGGCATTACTCCGATGATCGTGTATGACTCGTCGTCCATTCGCACCGTGCGCCCGATCACGCTGGGGGCGGCGCCGAATCGCGTCCGCCACAGCCCGTCGCTTAGAAGGGCCACCCGCGGTCCGCCAACTCGGCCCTGATCCGGCTGAAATCCGAGGCCGATCGCCGGCTGGACACCGAGCGCCGGGAAGAACTCCGTGGAAACTCCGATGCTTCTGATCCTCTCCGGTTCGCCGGAGTCTCCGGATAGGCTTTCGGGTCCTTGCCAGCTCACCAGCGCAAAGTGTTCGAACATCTGGCTGTCGCGCCGCCAAGCCAGGAACATTGGCATGGAGAGGGAATGGCCTCCGAACCGATTACCGACTCGGTCGACGACGAAGATGCGATCAGAATGTGGGAATGGGAGCGGGCGCAGAAAGACGGCGTCGACGATCGAGAAAATCGCAGTATTCGCGCCGATGCCGAGGGCCAGAGTCAGCACGGTCACCGCCGTGAAGCCGGGACTCCTCCGCAGCACGCGTAGCCCGTATTTCAAATCCTGCAGCAGCGTTTCGAGAAAACCGACGGTGTTCATGCTGTAGACGTCCTCCCGAATCCGGCGGGTGCTCCCGAGCTTGCGCCGTGCGGCATAGCGCGCTTCCTCCGGCGACATGCCGCGCGCGATATTCTGCTCTGTCTCGATTTCGATATGCGCGTCGATTTCGCGCGAGAGCTCTTCGTCCACGCGGTGGCGGCGAAAGAACCGGCTCCATTCCATGGCTTAGTCCGTGACGGGACGCAGCACGCGATTGATGGCCCGAACCAGCTGTTCCCACCGGCTCGTTTGAGCGCTTAAGCGGCTGCGGCCGACCTTCGTAAGGCGGTAGTAGCGGGCCTTGCGGTTGTTTTCGGAAGTTCCCCAAAATGACGCGATCCATCCGCGCGCTTCCAGACGATGCAGCGCGGGATAGAGGGACCCGTGCTCGACCTGCAAGACCTCTTCGGACCGCCTTTCGATCGCGTAGGCGATCGTGTGCCCGTGCGCCGGGCCGAGGATGAGCGTCTGAAGGATCAGCATGTCCAGCGTGCCCTGCAAAAGTTCGCCGTCGAGAGGAGGTGCGCCGCGTTTTGGCATGGTGGACATCCTACTCCCATAGATGATCTACCACAAGGAGAAGATATGTGTTCCGCCAAAGGCCCATCACACCTAGCTTCCTGGCAGTGCGGGAGCAGTTCTTTCTCGGCCCTGCCACTACGAGACGATGGTCTAGTGGTGCGCCACACCTCGCTGGCCGGGTGGCGCCGGGCCTCTCGGAAGAAATTCCCTGCGCCCAGCAGCGCCCAGTTGCCGTAGACTACGTCCAAATGCAATGAGCATCAGGTCCGTGACTTCGGTGGTTCATGGCATCGCGCATCAGCTCTGCCCGCGCTGTCGCATCGGACGCATCTTCCGCTACTCGATTTTCCGTGGGTTCCCCCCAATGCGGGAAACGTGCTCTCTCTGCGGCCTAAAGTTTGAAAGGGAGCAGGGCTACTTCGTGGGGGCGATGATCATCGATTATGGCATCGGCCTGGCGATTGCGGCGGCCATCGCGTACGCCCTGTGGTATTTCACGCACTGGCCGCTGGACAAAGCCGCCTTGGTGGCATTTCTGATCTTCCTGCCGACGATTCCCACGGTCACACGCTTTGGACGCGTCCTGTGGATATACCTCGACCGATCGCTTGATCCCGAGGATGAGGAACCGGCGTAGGGGATACGACGGCGTTTTAGGCGCCCCTCACAAGGGGCAGGCGAGGGATTCTAGGCTGCGCCCTGCTGGTCGCGCTTCAGTTCGACGACGGGCGTGAAGACGTGCCAGAAATCGCCCCGGACGTCGGTGAATTCGATTCCGACCTTCTTCTTGCCGCGCCCGTTTGCCTTCACATATACCACTCGCGCTTCGCGCTCTTCGTTCGTGACGCGATTGACCAGCAGAATCTTCTGGCCGCGCTTCACACGTGGTTCCAGCGGCAGCAAGCCGCCATGAAGATTCACGGCCTTCGTCACCGTCGCCTCGCGAAATGGGTGATCCTCGGGCGTCCGTCCATAGACTTGCACGGGAATCGACAGCGGCAGGCGTTTGCAGCGGCGCTTTTCGACCATGGGCTCTCCCCTTAGGCCTGATTATTGGCTGCCAAATAGCCTAGGCGCCGAAAGCTCCGGAATCAATAGTACTCACCAAATTTTCACAATGAGAACGAACACAGCGCGCTCGACGGTCGGGGATCCTTCCCATTTTTGGAATGTCAAGCCGGTGCTGCTGAATGGGCTCCCGAAACGAACCCGTAAAACCGCCGACTGCACGCGTGGCAGCGGTACGCGCGGATTCCCGCGAAATAGAGGAGCCTCTCGAAGGAGCGTGGCCGCGACCGCCGGAACTTCTTGTGGTGGCAATAGGGGCACTGCCGCCTTCGCATCGACTCGAAGATTGAGGGGGACAGCATCAAGCCTTCCACCGACCGGCTAGGCTAAGACAGGCCGCAGGTGGCGCGCCATCGGGTAAATCCAGTACGACCCTTCGGGAAACTCGCCCAGGGAGAGGTGTTGCGGACCTTCTTTTCCCACCTAATCAGGGTGGGAATCGCTGACGCGCTCGATGCGGGCGCCAACCTTGAGGAGTTTCTCCTCGATTCGCTCATAGCCTCGATCGATGTGGTAGACGCGGTCGATCCAGGTGGTGTTATCCGCGACGAGTCCCGCCAGAACCAGGCCCGCACTGGCGCGCAAGTCGGAGGCGGTCACCGGCGCGCCACTGAGCGGCGTTGGGCCGGTGACAATGGCGAGATTGCCGTCAATCGAGATGTTCGCGCCCATGCGCATCATCTCGACGGCATGGAGATAGCGATTCTCGAAAATCGTCTCGCGGATTCGGGATACGCCGTTCGCTTGCGTCGCGAGCGCCATGAATTGCGCCTGCATGTCCGTGGCGAAGCCTGGATATTCCTCGGTGATGATGTCTGCGGCGGTCAGCTTTTTGGCGGGGCGAACGCGCAGGGCGCGCGGTCCTTCGCCGCGCACTTCGACGCCGCATTCGCGAAGCTTTGCAACGACGGCGTCCAGGTGGTGCGGCTCACAGCAGCTGAGCACCAGGTCGCCGCCGGTAATTGCGCCTGCCACGAGGAAAGTGCCGGCTTCGATGCGATCGGGGATGACGGCGTGCGTGGCGCCGTGAAGCTGGCCGACGCCGCGGACTCGAATCGTGGAGGTGCCGGCGCCTTCGATTTGCGCTCCCATCTTGATGAGCAGGTCGGCGAGATCGGCTACTTCGGGTTCGAGTGCGGCGTTCTCCAGAACCGTCTCGCCTTCCGCCAGGACTGCCGCGGTCAGGATGTTCTCCGTGCCGGTGACCGTGATCTTGGGGAATCGAAACGTAGTGCCGCGAAGGCGCTTCGCGCGGGCTTCGACATATCCGTGATCGACCGCCACATGCGCGCCGAGCTTCTCGAGCGCCTGGATGTGCAAATCGATGGGGCGCGCGCCGATGGCGCAGCCGCCGGGAAGGGAAACGCGCGCGTAACCGAACCGCGCTACCAGTGGGCCCAGCGTCAGAACAGATGCCCGCATCGTCTTCACGAGTTCGTAAGGTGCTTCCGCGTGAGAAACGGTTTTGGCTTCAATCGTGAACTCGCTCGGAGGCAAGTCTGGGCTTTCGACGCGGCAGCGCATGTGGGCGAGCAGCTTTGCCATTGTGATGATGTCGCGGACATGGGGTATGTTCTTGAGGTGGACCGCGTCCGCGGTAAGGAGCGCGGCAGCCATCGCGGGGAGCGCGGCATTCTTCGCTCCGCTGATCTGCACGGTACCCTCGAGCGGGCGGCCGCCTTGGATTTTGAATCGGTCCATGCTATTTGCTCCGGCGGCGCGGCACCGCAACCGACAGCCGGGCCGCGTTCAAGGCTTGACGCACGTCGCCGCGCGAGCTTCGCAGCAATTGCCTGGCGCGAGCGGCTGTGGTTCGCGCTTTCAACATGACCAAAGCCAGCGGAAGATTGTGGCCCGTTTGACGCAGGGTGTGTTGGGCCGTGGACGCGCTGACGCCTGCGGTTTCCTCTAGAATCTGCTCGCCTCGGCGCCGCAACTTCTTGTTTGTCTGCATCACGTAGATCATCCGGCCTTCGTAAACCCTCCCGAGCCGTGCCATCGACGTGGTGGAAAGCATATTCAGGACCATCTTCTGAGCCGTGCCCGCCTTCATGCGCGTCGAGCCGGTAAGCACTTCGGGCCCCGTTGCAGGCGCGATCGGAATCTGCGCAAGCCGGGCGAGGGGCGACTTCGGATTGGACGTGAGCGCGATCGTGGCAGCTCCCCGGCGCTTGGCGAATCGAAGCCCGCCAAGGACGTAGGGAGTCGTTCCGCTTGCGGCGATGCCCACCACGGCGTCGCGGCGAGTCAACCCAGCCTTCGCGAGATCGCGTGCGCCGTTCACTGCCGAATCCTCCGCACCTTCCACAGCGTGAAACATCGCCCGTCTGCCGCCCGCGATCAGCGCCTGGACCATCCTCGGCGGCGTTCCAAACGTCGGCGGGCACTCGGCAGCATCAAGAACGGCCAGACGGCCGCTCGTTCCGGCACCGATGTAGAAAAGTCTGCCACCCGCGCGAAACGCTCGGACGATGGCGTCGACAGCGCGCGCAATACGGGGAAGCTCGCGGCGTACGGCCAACGCGACGCGAGCGTCCTCGTGATTCACAATGCGCAGAATCTCAAGCGTCGATTTCTGCTCGAGATTCCGCGCTCGAGAGTTCCCCTGTTCGGTTTTGAGCTGTCTCAAGGCGACCCCGAAAAACAAAACTCAATTATAGCGGCTCGTTTGCGGAAGCGTTGAGCAGGAGGTGATTTCGGAGGTTCATTGTGCCGAGGGAGTTATCGCCCTGTCGCGGGCGCAGGAGCTAGGCCGAGCGCCTGGAAGACGGCGTCGTGGACGGCCGGCCGCACCTGTCGAATCTTCTCGTTCGCGCGGGTCGGGTTCACGCGGTTTGTGAGAAGGACGACGAACAAATCACGCGCCGGATCGATCCAGACCGAAGTGCCCGTGAAGCCGGTGTGGCCAAAACTCCCGGGGGAGAAGTCGTGCCCGGCGGACGACGGCTGCGTGACCACATCCCACCCGAGCGCGCGGGCAGAATTCTCGATGTCCTCCCTGCCGGTGAACTGCTGAATCGTAGACCGGTTGAGAATCCGGTGATATGCGTAGATGCCGCCGTTCAGCATCACCTGCGCAAAGGCAGCGATGTCACGCGCCGTGGAGAAAAGGCCCGCGTGGCCTGCGACTCCGCCCATCGCCCAGGAGTTTTCGTCGTGGACCTCGCCGACGATCAGGCGCTTGCGGTAGGCGGCGTCGAGTTCCGTTGGAGCAATGCGCGAGCGCAAGTTGCGGGACGGGTTGAACCTCGAATCATTCATGCCGAGCGGTTCAAATATGTGCTCCTTCGCGAAGGTGTCCAGACGCTCGCCGGTCAGCCGTTGGACGATCTCTCCAAGGAGCATGAATCCGAGGTCGGAGTATTCGACCTGCGTGCCGGGTTCGTGGACGAGCGGCTCAGACACCGCCCTGTGAATGATGGCATCGTAGCCTTTCGTGTCCTTGAAGAACTGCCGAATGCCCGGCAAGCCAGAATCGTGAAGCATGAGATTGCGAATGGTGATGCGGGCGCGCCAGGCCGGATTCGGGTCTGACTTCGCAGCGGTGGCGAACTCGGGCAGATAGCGCGAGACAGGCGCATCCAAATCAAGACGCTTCTGCTGGACGAGCATCATTAGGGAGGTCGTGGTGACGACGACTTTCGTCACGGAGGCCATGTCGTAGATCGTGTTTGCGGTGACGGCAGGAGATTTCGCGTCGCGCGTCAAATGGCCAAACGGATGAACAGCTACCTCGCCGTGCCATCCAACCGCGACCACGCCGCCCGGGAAGGCATCATCGGCAAGAGCTTGGTCGAGCACGGCGTAAACGGGCTTCAGGCGGTCGGCCATCGATGAGGAGGCAGGCTGAAGCGTCATCAGATTGGCTTCCGTTCGCAGGCCGTCGCCGCGCTTGACCGTACCCGGAACCGTGACGGGAATCTTGCCGAGGAACGGGACTTGGCCGAAGAGCGCCCGCGCGGCCGCCCTCTGCGCTACATCATTGGTGCTGAACTCTGCGATGAACGTCTTCGCGTCGGGGAATCGCTCGATGAGGTATGGGCTGCCGAAGGCGACGACGGCCGTGGGTTTCCCCGCAGCCAGCAACTGACCGACGAGGGCTCGTTCGTCGTCCGGAAAGCCGACGTTTCCTTTACGGTCCGCGACTCGGACAAAGAGCGCGGCGATGGCGACGTCGTACGTGTCGGGCGGCGGGAGCTTGAGCTGGCTGACGCCGAAATATTGCGTGTCAGCGCGGAGCGCCTTCAGCGAATCGACGCGCCAGCGAATCTCGGGCTCGAGCGTTTCGCCGGGATACGGGTCGGGATCGGCCGAAAGCGAAACCAGCAAGACGCGCATCGGCTTTGTGGAATCGAGCGGCACGAGTTTCTGGGAATCGCGCAGGAGCGTGACGCCCCGATCGGCGATCGATTGCGCCTCGTTCTGATATTCCGGCAGCGCGAACGTAGAGTTGATTCGGGGCACATCGACGAAGCGCTTCTTGTCGAGACCGAGGCGAGCCTTGGCCTCAAGAATGCGGCGCACGGATGCGTCGATTTGCTTCACCGAAATGCGGCCTGAGGCGACTGCGTCTTCGAGGCCCTTCATGGCGGCGTCAGGGACCGGCGGCATGAGCAGCACGTCGGCGCCTGCTTCGACTGCGCGCGCGGCGGCTTCTCCCGGAGGGTATAGGGTCGTCACGCCGCCCATGTCCATCGCATCGGTGACGATCAGGCCGCGGAACTTCAGCTCGTCGCGCAGCAAGCCTGTGAGGATATTTTTCGACAGCGTCGCGGGCACGTCTGGATCTGGCTCAAACGCCGGAACCGAAAGATGTCCCGGCATGATGGAACCAACGCCGGCCGAGATCGCAGCGCGGAAGGGAACAAGTTCGACGCTCTCGAGTTCATTGCGATCGCCGGGTACAACGGCAAGCGTGAGGTGCGAGTCGACGGAGACGTCGCCGTGTCCCGGGAAGTGCTTGGCCGTCGCGAGCGCGCCATTCTCCTGAATGCCGCGCACAAAGTTCGAAACATACGCAGCGACGCTCTGGGGATCTTCGCCGAACGAGCGGATGTTGATGATGGGATTGTCCGGGTTATTGTTGACGTCCGCGACGGGCGCGAAGACCCACGTGACGCCGGCTGCACGGGCCTCGCGGGCAGTCACTTTGCCCGCCTCATACGCGAGACGAGGATCGCCAGTGGCTCCGATGGCCATTGCGGCGGGCAAGTTGGTTCCTTCGTCGATGCGTTGCCCGGCGCCTGACTCAAAGTCGGCGCCAACGAAGAGGGGCACTGTGGCGCGGCGCTGAAACTCGTTCGTGATGACCGCCGTCGGATAAACCTGGCCGCGCTCGATTCCGAGCGGTCCGCGGATCGTCCCGAGAATAATGCCGCCGACGTGATTGTCGTCGACCTCGTGCAACATCTCTTTGTAGTCCGGACTCTTGGTGGAGGTGAAAACGCCGAAGTAATACACCATGATCATCTGGCCGAGCTTCTCGCGGAGGGTCATCTTCTTCAGCGTTTGCTCGACCCAGGGTGAACTGGCGGCCTTCTGCCGGGGTTTGGTCGTGGGGCTTTTCTGAGCGCGGGCGGACAAGGTCATGAGAAGGGCAAACGCCAGCGCGAATCTCCCGAATTCACGCATCGATTGTGTCCTCGGGGTTCCATGTTGACGCCTGCATCCCGCGGCTGTATATAGCACACGGTTTCATGCGGCACAACCCAACGTCTCCGCGCTTGTTTCGTTTGCCTCTCTCCACTTTTTTCGCGTTGCCTCTACTCGTCATTTGCATGGGGGGCGGAAACACGGCCGCGCGGGGCTCCAAGGCCAATTCTCCCCGCAACAGCCACACGAAGACGGGGATTGATGTTCTCGAAGAGCAGCAGTTTGCTCCTCTGCGAGGAAAGCGCGTCGGCCTGATCACAAATCACACGGGAGTCGACTCTTCCGGCCGGCGCACCATCGACGTGCTCGCGCACGCGCGGGGCGTGAAACTCGTCGCGCTGTTCAGTCCGGAGCACGGAATCGCAGGCCGAATGGACGCGGCCGTCGCGAATGCGACCGATGACGCCACGGGCCTTCCGATATATAGCTTGTATGGCGAGACGCGGCGGCCAACCGCCGAGATGTTCGCGAATCTCGACGCCCTGGTATACGACATCCAGGATGCTGGTGTGCGCTTCTACACGTACGTGACGACGATGGGGTACTGCATGGAGCAAGCCGCGAAGCAGCATATTGCCTTCTTCGTCCTCGACCGGCCGGACATTATCGGCGGGGAGGTGATCGAGGGGCCGATGCTGGATCCCGACAAGCTCTCGTTCGTCGCGTATTTTCCGCTGCCCGTGCGCTTCGCGATGACGCTTGGCGAGCTGGCGCGGATGTTCAACGCGGAAAACGAGATCGGCGCGGACCTCCACGTTATCGCCATGCAAGACTGGCGCCGCGACGAGGCGTACGACCAGACCGGGTTGACCTGGATTGCGCCGTCGCCAAACCTGCGAACGCTGCGCGCGGCATTCTTGTATCCCGGTATTGAGATTCTTCAGGCAGGTGCGGTATCCGTGGGGCGCGGCACCGATGCGCCGTTCGAACGTTTTGGCGCACCGTGGATTCATGGGAGCGAGCTGGCGGCGGAGTTGAAGAGGCGACATATTCCGGGGCTGAAGGTCGCACCGGCCGAGTTCACGCCCGACGACGGCGTGTATAAGGGGAAGCGCTGCGAGGGCGTCTCGCTGGCCGTGACCAACCGGGTATCCTTCCGGGCGATGCTGATGGGGCTCGAGATTATCGAAGCCCTGGAGAAGCTCTATCCCCACGACTTCCAGGTTGAGAAGACCATCGAGCTGCTCGGGTCGCAGTCGACGGTCGAGCGACTGAAGCGCGGCGACGACCCGCGAGCCATCATCGCGGGGTGGTCAGCCGATCTAGAGAAGTTCGAAGCGATGCGCCGCAAGTACCTCCTCTATCCGTAAGCCCGGTTACTGTATATTAGAACCACGCTCGGCCTAGTGTTTTCAACAACTTACGGCGATTTCTAATCGCGCAACTGTATATTAGCCGCCACGGGCGGCCAGGGACCGCCACGTCCCGCGACCTGTGCCCCGCGACCCGTCGACCCCCCGGCTCCATCTCCGCATCTCCTCAGCCCCAAAACGCGCCGTGGTAGTCCATAGCACAAAAGGCGAAGGGCAGCGGGAGAAAGATGGTCTTGCTTGGTAAACCAAGCAGGGGGAGCAGCGGCGGCCGGAACGGCGGGCACGGGCACGTGGACAGGCGAGCCGTCGTCCTCTACCATTCGTCAGGGTAGGCGGAGGCTCAAGGGATGAAGCGTCCCAAGGCGTGGCTTGCGTGGAGCGGCGGAAAAGACAGCGCGTGGGCATTGCACACGATCCGCCAGGGCGGCGAATTCGAGGTGGTCGCGCTGCTGACGACAATCAACCGGACGTATCAGCGCGTTGCGATGCACGCGGTGCGAGAGGAATTGGTCGAGCGGCAGGCGGCTGCGGCGCGTTTGCCGCTGGTGAAGGTCCTGATTCCGTCGCCTTGCCCGAACGAAGTCTACGAACAGGCGATGGGCGAGGCGATGACGCGCGCTCGCGCGGAGGGCATTCAGCACGTCGTGTTCGGCGATCTATTTCTCGAGGACATTCGGGCATACCGCGAAAAGCATCTTGCCGCCTGTGGCATGACGCCCGTCTTTCCGCTGTGGAGGCGGGATACACAGCGTCTCGCGGAAGAGATGCTGGCTGGGGGGCTTTCGGCATGGCTGACCTGCGTCGACCCGCGGAAGCTTGACGCGAAGTTTGCGGGCCGGCGATTCGACGCGGACCTGCTGCGAGAGCTTCCTGCGAATGTTGACCCGTGCGGAGAAAACGGCGAGTTCCACAGCTTTGCGAATGCGGGGCCGATGTTCGAGCGCGAGATTGGTGTCTCGGTGGGAGAGATCGTGGAGCGCGACGGCTTTGTTTTCGCTGATCTTCTGTGTCAGGCTGTCGCGGCCGGAAAGCTTTCCGAGTCCTCGCCGAGATAGTCCATCCAGAGTTGTTCCTTCCGGACACGCCGCAGGCGTTCCAAAGGCTGTCACGCCGATATTTCCCGTCGAAGACGCCGGGTACTCTCTCGAGTATAGGTTCGCAAGTACTATTGACACTCAGCGGGCCAATATAGGATTCCTATATTCCTGATGAGGAAGCGGATTCGGTCGAAGATCGCACGGGGCAGCGCCGAGCTGGCCATCCTGTCGCTGCTCTCCAAGCAACCGCTCTACGGCTTCGAAATCTCGAAGCGGATCGAAGAGGAGTCGGGCGGGGCGCTGCGGTTCAATCTGGCGTCGCTTTACCCGATGCTGTACGAACTCGAAAAGCGCGGCTGGATCAAAGGGCGCTGGGAGTCCAATCGCGCGGGCCGCGACCGCCGCTACTATTGCCTGACTCCGGCGGGGAAAAAGCAACTGGCGCCGCTGCGGCGCGAGTGGCGGTCGTTCTTCCAGGCGCTAGACAGGCTGGCGGAGGTGTCGCGTGCCTGATTGGCGGAAGCTCGTGGCTGATAAACTTACCGGTCTCCGCCTGCCAGAAGCGCAGAAGCAAGAAATTGTGGAAGAGTTGGCGAGCCACCTGGAGGACACCTTCGAAGAACGGCGCGGCAGCGGATTATCGGACTCGGCGGCCATGAATGCTGCGCTGAACGAAGTGTTGGACTGGCACGAACTGAGGCGGCGAATCGCAATTGCAAAACGCGAGGAGAGGCCGATGAACGATAGAACGCGAAAGCTTTGGCTACCGGCGCTGGCGAGTGTTTCGGCGGCGGTGATCTTTCAAGCCGGTTTGGCATTCCTGAGCTACCGGCCGGAGATGTTGTTTCGCTCGCACGTATCGCAGTGGATGTACATCCTCTGGCTGATCGCACAAGTGGCTTGCGGCGCGATTGGGGCATCTCTATCCCGGCGTGCGGGAGGCGGATGGCCGGCTCGGGTTGGTGCGGCGATGACCACGTCGACGATACTGCTGACGGCGATGATCGCGGTGGCCGCAATCAGTTGGGTAGTGCGTGCGACCGGAATCTGGCGGCCGGATTTCGGCTCCGTTGACATGGATATCTTCACGCGAGCGATCGTGACAGGAGTCCTGATTCCGGGTGTCGCGTTGCTTCTGGGTGCGTTGCCGTTCCTGCGCAGCCCAGAGGGGCGCGCGGCGGCTTGAGGGCCTTATGGGTGCCAGGCGTGACTGGCGGCTGATTGCCCGCGGACGGCTTGGATGCCTCGGTCTGACGACCGCGGAATCGGAAGAGGTGTTCGCCGAGCTGGCGGGGCATCTGGAAGATCTGTACGAGCACTATCGCGAGCAGGGTCTGCCAGAATCACGGGCGTTCGGATGCGCTCTGAACGAGGTTTCCGATTGGCGTGAATTGGGCCGCAAGATTGTCCACGCGCGAAGGAAGGAGAACGAAATGAACCAGAGAACAAAGGCTGTTTGGATACCGGGTCTTATCAGCCTGACTGTCGCGAGCGCCGTTTTGGCGCTGCTTCAAGTTTGGGGTGTGCGCCCTCAGATTGTGTGGATGCGTTCAGGGATGGGCCTGCTGTTCTACATTCCGTGGCTCGTCGCGCAGCCAGCATTCGGAGCCATTGGAGCGTACATTTCCCGGCGCAACGGCGGCGACTGGCACGAGCGGCTGACGGCAGGTTTGCTTCCTGCCGCGGCCATGGTCGCGACGTTTTGCGCCGCCTTTTGTTTTCAGATCGCGGTGAACGCGATCACGAACGGCGATGAAATCAGTTTGATAGGGTTGAGTTTGTATATCGTGTCGTGGGCTGTCGTTCCCGGCGTCGCGCTATCGCTTGGCGCGTTGCCATTCCTGTGGGCGCCAAAGGTTCAGGAATCCTAGCCGGCCGGCGCCGTCTCTTCGGGTTTGGGCTGGCCGCGCCAGTGGCGGTAGAAGATGAGTCCCACGAGCATTATGCCGAGACCCATTGTTGACGGCAGCGGGCGCTGGATCCAGATGTTGATGGTGAGTGCGAGCGCGCCGATGATGAACAGAATTGGCACCACGGGGTAGCCCCAGGTGCGGTACGGCCGAGGAAGGTTGGGTTCCTTCATGCGGAGCCGGATTACCGCGTAGGTCTCCAAGCCATAGAAGATCCAAACCGTGAAGACATAAAGTGAGTAGAGGTCTTCGAAGGTTCCCGTCAGCGCGAGAACGGAGGCGATGATGCTTTGGAAGATAAGGGCGCGAACGGGGGTGCGAAATCTGGGATTCACTCCACGGACGACACGAAAGAACCGCCCATCCCGCGCCATGGCGTAGTCGACGCGCGCATTCGTCAGAATCGAAGAATTGAGCGTGCCGAGGGCGCAAACCATCATAACGATCGCCAGCCAGGAGGCTGCGTTGGTGCCGGTAGCGCGGGCGACCATGTCTGCCGCGACGACGCGCGAGGCGACGATCTTCGAAAAGGGCAGGACGAAGAAGCAAGCGGCGCTCATGGCGACGTAAAGCCCGCAAACCAACGCGACTCCTCCGATGAGCGAAAGCGGAATGTTGCGTTCGGGATTCTTGACCTCGGAGCCAACGAAGGTCAGGTTGATCCAGCCGTCATAGGCCCATAGCGCACCGACCATAGCCGTCAAGAAACCTGAAATGCCCAAGGCGCCGGTACCAAGGGCAGAAGCGGAACGAAAATTCGTCATCGTTCCGTGGCCCAGGAAGAACCCGACGGCGATCACAGCGACGATTGCCGCGATCTTGATGATTGTAAGGACGACTTGGACGCGCCCGCCAAGCCGAACACCCAGGGAATTGACGAATGTAACTGCCACAATCGCGAGCACAGCTCCCGGCTGAGCCCATGTGAATGTAAATATGTACGAATGGCCGACGAAGGGCACGTTTAGATGCCATATGGAAAGAGGCGCCGCCACAGTGGGGAAAAGGAAGCCGACGAAGCGCATGAAGCCTGCCGCGATGGTCGCGATGGACGTCGGCGCACCGAGCATCGCGTAGATCCAGCCAAAGAGAAAACCCCAAACGGGGCCGTAGCCGCGGTTCATGTATGCGTACGTGCCGCCGGCCTCGGGAAGCGCAGCCCCCAGCTCGGCTGCGGCGAGGGCGCCGAAGAGCGACAACGCGCCACCCACGATCCACACCAGCGCTACCAACGCCGCCGAGCCGGTGTTGCGGGCCATGTCGGCGGGGACGATGAAGATGCCGGTGCCGATCATCGTGCCGACTACGATGGCCGTTGCGGCCCAGCCGCTCAGGCCGCGAACGAGGCCGACCGTTTCCTTTGGCTTCGGGCCGGGTGCGATTGTGGTCTCCTTTAGCGAATCACCCGGCAAGTACGGCGCCGGTCTTTGCCGGATTGGCGCCCGAGAATGCGCTGACGAGCGAGCCGACTGTAAACGTGACGATTGTTCCCGCCAGTACATACCACGTCCACGCGAGCGGCACGTGAAATAGTTGCACGACGATCATCACGCCCAACCCGGTAGCGAATCCGGCGATCGCGCCTTTTTCATTCGCACGCGGGTTCCAAGTTCCCAGCAAGAAGACCCCGAGAGTCGCTCCGTAAGTGATGGAAGCGATCGTCAGGCCTGCGACCAAGACCGGCCCCCACCGAATGAGGCCGAGGGCTCCCAGGACGATGCCCCAAAGCAAGGTCATTTGCCGCGACCGGGCAAGTGCGCCGGTTGCCCCGGCGTTTGCGCGGCCTCTGCCCAAATCCATGATGCTCGACGACGCGAGCGAGTTCAACGAGCCGCTCGCGTTGGACATCGCAACTGCAAAGATGGACGCGATCACAAGACCAGCCAGTCCGACCGGCATTTCGCGCACGATGAATTCGGGGAAGATGCGGTCGGGATCGGCAGTCGGGAGGGGAAACGCCATGTGCGCGATGTACACGTACAGCATGACGCCGAGCACGAGAAAGAGCGCAAATTGCACGAATATGATAACGCCGCTGGCCAGCAGGGCGGTTTTGCTATCGCGTTCGTTGCGCGCCGCGAGGAGGCGCTGGACCATCGTCTGGTCAGTGCCGTGGCTGGCCATGGTCAGGAAGGTGCCGCCGATGAGACCGGACCAGAACGTGTAGCTCTTCGTCAAGCTGAGGGAGAAATCGAAGATCGAGAGCTTGTCTCCCGCGGCTGCGGCAACGTGGGTCACGGTGGGCCAGCCGCCGGGGATTTTGTGCAGGAGCAAGAAGAACGCCGCGACGGATCCCGTGAGATAGATCACAAACTGGAACACGTCGGTCCAGATCACGGCGCGCATTCCACCCTCGAACGTGTAGAAAAGGGTGAGCACGGTGATGATGAAAATCGAGAGTCGCTCTCCGGTCCCGAACGCGACGCTCACAACCTTGCCGATCGCCGATATGCGCACGCCCTCGGCGAGAGCTCGCGTACCCAGAAATACGGCCGCCGCGGCGGACTTGATGCGCCGGCCAAAGCGCCTTTCCAAGAGCTGGTAAGCCGTGTAGAATTCGCCCTGGAAATACTGCGGGATCAGAACCACACAGAGAATCACACGGGCGACCAGGTAACCCAGCACGAGCTGCAAGAATCCGAGGTTTCCGCCGTAGGCAATTCCGGGAGTACCAATGATGGTGAGCGTCGAAGTTTCCGTGGCTACGATCGAGCACGCGAGCGCCCACCAGGGTGCCGTGCGGCCGCCGAGAAAGTAATCGCGCAGATCCTTCTGGCCGCGGCGGAAGAGCGAGCCGAAAACGGTAATGCCGGCGAGATACGCTGTGAGAATGACGAAGTCGATGCGGCTAATGTGCATTGGGCCAGTTTGGCGGGTCGCGCGATGCTAACCGCCCGGTCGGAACGGTGTCAAGAAAGGTGACGCGATGACCGAAAGCGCCTCCAGCCGTGAAGCGGGTTACCTGCTCGGATTCGACGGCGGCGGGACCAAGACGGAATGCGTGCTTGCGGGGGCGGATGGCCGCGTTCTGGTGCGCGCGACTGCGGGGCCGTCCAACCCCCTCCGAGCGGGATACACGCGAGCCTGGTTTTCGCTGGGGGAAGCGGCGGACGCCGTGCTCGCCCGCCAGAGGATTACCGCGAACCACATCCGCGCGATTTGCGCCGGGCTAGGAGGCGCCGGGCGCCCTTCCGTCGCGCGTAGAGTCGCGATGTTTCTTGAGCGCAGCTTCCCGAATGCGGAGATCGAGGTGACGACGGACCTCGAGATCGCTTTCGAGGCCGCGTTCGGCTCGGAAGAGGGAATCATTCTGCTTGCGGGCACCGGCTCGGCCGCGTTCGGGCGCGACGCGAGCGGACGCCGGGAGCGTGCGGGAGGGCGTGGCCCGTGGTTCAGCGATGAGGGGAGCGCGTTCGACGTCGGGTGCCAGGCCGTGCGGGCTGTCGCGCGCGAGGACGAAGGCCGCGGACCCGCCACGGCCCTGAGCGAGCGGCTGTTTGCCAGCTTGCAGTTGCGCGACTGGGACACTCTGATCGAGGCAGTAACCAAAGAGGCAGACTCGGTGTTCCCGAGGGTCTTCCCATTGGTTGCGGAGCTGGCGGATCAAGGGGACGCGGTCTCGCGTGAAATTCTTTCCGGCGCGGCGGCGTCGCTCGCGTCGCTGGCCGCTTGTGTCGCGGACAAGCTGGGTGTGCGCGACCGCGAAGTTCGGATCGCGAAGCTGGGCGGCGAGCACCGGCGGTCGCGGTTCTTCGATGCGGCGATCGATGCCGAACTGAGCAAGCTTCTCCCGCAATGGCGGCTTGTCGAGCTCGCGACGAGTCCGGCAGAAGCTGCCGTGCGTATGGCCTCTCGCGCCAAAGGAAATGCCGCGTCCATCGGATGAAATGGAACAGGCGCGTTCCGAAGCTACCAGCAATTCGGCTACGCGCGCACGGTCGGCTCCGCCGGAGGAGCTGAAACTTCTGCTCCATAATGCGGACGAAGCCACGCTTCTCGCGCTGCTCGAGAATCCCAATCTCGAAGAACCTCACGTGACCGAGTTGCTCGACCGGCTCGATCTTCCCGCGAGCGTGCTTGGCGCGATTGCCGGGCAAGGGAAGTGGACGTCGCACGAAGGGGTGCGTCTGCGTCTCGCGCGGCATCCGCGCACGCCGAAACGGTTCGCGCTCGCGCTGCTGCGCCAACTGTATTTGTTTGACCTCGTGCGCGTAAGCTTGCTTCCGTCGGCGCCGGCGGACATTCGGCGCATCGCCGAGGAGTTGATCGTCGCACGCGCTCCCCATCTTCCCGTGGGCGAAAAACTGACCCTAGCGCGACGGGGGCCGTCCCGGGTGGCGGGCGCCTTGCTGGCGGAGGGGCATCCGCAGGCGCTAACACTGGTGCTTGGCAACGCGTTCCTGACGGAGGGGCAAGTTCTGAAGGCGCTCGCGAAAGCCGGCGTGCCGGAGCGTGTTGTCGCGGCGATCGCGCAGCATCCGAAATGGTCGTCGCAGTACAATGTTCGCGTGGCGCTTATTCGCAATCCGCATACGCCGCCTCCGCGCGTGCTGGCGTTCCTGCCGAACGTCACGCTGCGCGATCTGAAGGATGTGGCAGGCCTGGAGGGCCTCGCGCCGCATACGCGAAAATATATTCAACAGGAATTGGCGCGGCGCGCGGGAAGGGATCGCGAGCGCTAGCTTCGCTTGCGCGCCGGATGGAAGAACAAAGATGCCAAAGAAAAATCAGAATCGGTGGATCGCGCTGGCGGGAGTGGTGTTCGTCGGCGTGCTCGTCTACGTGACACTTCAGCAATCGCAGCACGAATATGAGGTGTGTATGACGTTCAAGGGACAATCGCACTGCGCTACGGCGAAGGGCGCGACGCCCGAGCAGGCGATCCGCAGCGCGCAGGAAATTGATTGCGGACTCATCGCCGACGGCCGCGACGCGAACATCGTGTGCCTCGACACGCAACCAGCGAGCGTGCGCGAGATCAAGTAGGCCGGCTCGCACGTGTCCAGGTCATCGGAAGGCTCTAGGTTGGCCATTCCACCGGTTCCCGGTGTCTAAATTATCCGGGGATGCGTCCGCCGGCTTCTGCGGCCCGTGAATTGACACTTCGGCCAGCGATGCTTAGCATCGACTTTCTTCGGATCGGATGAGCGATGACTCGCTGCTTGAATTGCGGATCGGAACGCGACGCGGACATCTGTGCGTCGTGCGGCCTCGGCTCGTCCGCGGCGGAATTTGCGCTGCGGCGAAAGCTGCTGAACCGGACGGCGGTTTTCCTGGTGGGAGCGATCGCATTCGTCGTCGCCAGCAACCGGTACCCGGCCCTCGAGCTCGACGGCATCCTGATTTTCATCGGCGTGCTGTTCTTCCTGACGCTTGGCTTCGCCATCTGGGTCGAGCGGCTTGCTTTGCATCACAGGGAGGTCGAGGCGCTGAAGCGCGTTTACTACGGCCTGATACCGATCCCGTGGCTGCTGTCCGCGCTGCTGCTGGCCAACGGCGCGCTGGACGGTTCACGGCCGCACATCGAAGAGGCGCGAATCGTCGGGAAATTTGCGATGGCCGGCCCCGTCCCGACGCACCGGCTCGTCGTGACGTCCTGGCGTGAAGGCCACCAAGTCGAGCGCGTCCCCGTCGATCGCAGCGACTACGAACGGTTCAGCGCCGGCCAAGTGGTCGCCGTGAAAGTTGAAGACGGCCTCGTGGGAATCCCGTGGGTCGCCGGCGTCTCGGTGCGATGACAAGCGAGTAGGGCGCAGGGAAGCGAAACTCTCAATGGACCTGCCGGATTCGTGGACCGAGCGGCTGCCGTTTCTCGAGCGACTCGAGGACCCGTGGACTCCCGTTCCGCGCGTACTGCTTGTGGCGTGGCTGCTTTTCTTCGGGCTGTTCCTCTACCAGTTGGCGCACGGCAGCGGGCTGCTCTTGCTCATGGACGGCGTTTTCGTCCCCATTCATGAAGGCGGCCACTTGCTGTTTCGCCTGTTCGGCGAATTTCTGATGGTAGCGGGCGGAACATTCCTGCAGCTTTTTGTCCCGTTCGCGCTCGCGACGTATTTTCTTTTTGAGCGGCAAGTCCAAGGCGTGGCCTTCTGCATGTTCTTTTTCTTCGAACAATTCGTGCCGATTGCTACGTACATGGCGGACGCGCGCGCCCAGGAGCTGCCGCTGCTGACGGTTGGCGACGCGGAATATGTGATTCACGATTGGAACTATCTTTTCACGAAATTCGGCGTGCTCCCGCACGATACGCAGATAGCGGGAGCGGTTCGCTTCATCGGCTGGCTGGGGATGATCGCGGTGATGATATGGCTGCTGTGGCGCGGATTGAATGACGTTCGAACGCGAACGGCGCGTGCAAGCTAGCGGACGATCCGCCTGCGACTAGTACAAGCCGCGCAGGTCCGGCATGTGCGGCAACTGCACCTCCATGACGCGGCCATAGTCGCCGAGCGTCATCCTGATCTGCTCCGCTGGCCCGACGTCGCGCACGCTCCAGTCCTTGCTTGGAATCAGGCGCGCGGGCTCCTTCAGATCGTCGCTCTCGAAGTCCTTGCCCACTGCATGCAGGTCGGTCGGCATCACGAGGTAAACAAGGCGCGCTTTGAAATCGAGCGCGAGGTACCTGTGTCCGAGGAGCACCAGAACCAGATTCGACTGCTTCTTCTTGTCCGGCTGGTAGACGTTCCAGGTCAGCGGCGTTCTGCCGTCGAGCTTGAGCTGCGCCTGGGCCACCGGCTTCCAGTGGGTTCGAGCGTCATTCGCTAGCGCGACGGCAGGCAGTGCAGCCAAGGCCAAAAGTGTGGCTCGTAAGCCCCTTGTCACGCCGAGACGGATTCTTCGCGGAACACGTGTGATCGTCGTTTTCCTCGCCCCTATTCTACGTGAGTTTTGACAGGCGGCACGCGAGGAACGAATCGTTCAGACGGGATGGAAGCTGGAACGAGCCGGCTTAGGAAGGAACGGCCGGCGGACCGTTCAATAAATCGAGGATTCGCGTTTGCGCCCGGTGTAGTCGATGTAGACGATCTTCAATTCCGTGTAGAAATCGAGCGCGCTGCGCCCCACTTCCTTCGGCCCGACGCTCGTCCCTTTCGTACCGCCGAAGGGGACGTGCGCTTCTCCGCCGACGGTCGGAGAATTCACGTGGACCATGCCTGTTTCGGCCTTGTCGATGAACTCGAAAATCTTGTTCGAGTCGGCCGAGTAAATCGAGCTGGTCAGCCCGTAGCGGACCGAGTTCGCGGCTCCGAGCGCTTCGTCGAAAGACTTCACGCGAATCACGCTGAGCACGGGACCGAAAATCTCCTCCTGCGCGATGGCGGTGTCGGCTCGCACATGGTCGAAAACGGTGGGTGCGACGAACCAGCCCTTGTCGTATCGCGGGCCGGTGAGGCGCCCGCCACCGCACTTCAGCTCCGCCTCCTTCTTGCCGATGTCGATGTAGCGCAGCACGGTATTCATCTGGCTTTCGTCCACCGACGGCCCCATTTCGATTCCGGGTTCGAGCCCGTCGCCAACGGCGAATCTCTTCGCGCGCTCGACGAGCATGTTGACCCATTGGTCTGCGACTTTCTCCTCGATAATTACGCGGCTCGTGGCCGTACAGCGCTGGCCCGTCGAAGCGAAAGCGCCAGACAAAGCCGACTCCATCGCGAGCTGCAGGTCCGCGTCGGCCAAGATCACGATGGGATTCTTGCCGCCCATCTCGCACTGGCACTTCTTCATCCCGAGGGCGCCCGTTGCGTACAACTGGCTGCCAACTTCGTTCGAGCCGGTGAACGACAGCCCGCGCACGTGCGGGTTTTGGACGAGTTCGTCACCGGTCTCTTTGCCCGAGCCCATCACCAGATTCAGGACTCCTGGCGGTAACCCGGCCTGCTCGAAGACTCCGACCACCCGCATCGCGGTGAGCGGCGTCAGCGTGGCCGGCTTGAAGACGACCGTATTGCCGCACACGAGGGCGGGCGCAATCTTCCACACGGGAATTGCGACAGGGAAGTTCCACGGCGTGATGACTCCCACCACGCCGAGCGGCTGACGAATCGTGTACGAGAAGTTCTTCGGCAATTCGCTGGGAAGCGTTTCACCGGTCAGACGGCGCGCTTCGCCAGCCATGAATTCGAGGATGTTGATGGCGCGCTGGACCTCGCCGAGGGAATCCTTCAGCGTTTTGCCTTCTTCGCGGGTCAGCAGGCGCGCGAGTTCGTCCTTCTGTTCCTGCATCAGGTGCGTGGCTTTGAAGAGAATGTTACCGCGAGCGGGCGGCGGCGTGTCACGCCAGCCAGGCAGGGCGGACTTGGCGGCGACGATGGCTTCTTTCGTCTCCTGGCGCGTCGAGAGCGGGATGCGTGCGACGAGATCGTCGGTGTTTGCGGGGTTACGGCGTTCAACGATCTTTGGCGACTTCGATTCGGCCCATTGCCCGCTGACATAGTTTCTGCAAATCGTTGCTGTTTCAGTAGCCGTCGCCATAGTTGCCGGTTCCTCTCCGCCTTAGCTTGTACTTCTCCAAAGTCCCGTGAACTGTTCGCGCCTTACGTAAAAGTAACGCACGATCAAGGCCCACAGTCCCAGGACTGCTCCGAAGCCGACGAGCAGATCGAGGTTGCCACGGTTCCGTCCCATCTGCACGAATTCCCATGCGAAAAGTCCCAGGAGCGGTGTGCTCAATACATAGAGACCCCACAAGCCGATCTTGCCTCGTGCAAGAAGAGCTCGGCCGGTGACCAATTGAATTGCCGAGCAGGCCAGCCCGAGAACAATTAGCGGACGCGGCAGTTTCGGCGCGAAAGTCGACTGCGCGAGGGCAACAAGCGACAGAGCAATCGCATCCCAAGCCCCAGTTATCATTAGAAGAAGACCTAAGACATACCCAGCCCGATAATCAACGAGCCCACTTGGCGTGCCACGCTTTGGTTCGCTCGGTAGATTACTCAATTGGACCTAAACCTCGCTGAGGGTTTTGTCGAGGAGGCGGATCCCTTCGTCGACGTCGGCCTTCGAGATATTCAGCGGCGGCGCCATGCGAATCACGTTGCCGAAGAGGCCGCCCTTGCCGATGAGGAGACCGTTGCGCCGCGCGCCTTCGAGCACCTGCGTCGTCTCGGCGGGCGCAGGCTCTTTCGTAGCGCGGTCCTTCACCAATTCGAGGGCCTGCATCATGCCCATGCCGCGTACTTCGCCGATGAGCGGATATTTCTCCTGCAGCTCTTCGAGCCGCTTGCGGAAGTAGCCGCCGACGACGTGCGTATTCTCGCGGAGATTTTCTTCCTCGATCACTTCAATCACGGCGCGTGCTGCAACGGACGTGACAGGATTGCCGCCGAACGTCGAGATGGTCAGCCCCTGAAATTGGTCCGCCAGCTCGGCTGTGGTGATCGTCAGGCCGACCGGCACGCCATTGCCCAAGCTCTTCGCCGACGTGATGATGTCGGGCGTGACCTCCCATTGCTCGATGCCGAACCACTTCTTGCCGGTGCGGCCCCAGGCGGTTTGCACCTCATCGGAGATGAAGAGGCCGCCGTAATTCTTCACGATGCGGTAGACAATCTTGAAGTACTCGGGCGGTGGCGTGATGAATCCGCCGACGCCCTGAATCGGTTCCGCAATGAACGCCGCGGTCGAACCGCTCGTGGTGGTCTGAATCACGCTTTCGACGTCGTTCGCACACGCGACTTCACATTCTGGATACTTCAAGTGCAGCGGGCATCGGTAGCAGTAGGGGTTCACGGCATGCGCGACGCCCACGCTGATCACGCCGCTCTTGCGCCAAGGCGCCTGCGCGGTGACGCTTTTCGCCAGCATCGAGCTGCCGGCATAGGCGTGACGCAGCGCGACCACGTCATAGCTTTGCCCCACCATACGCGCGAGCAGGATCGCGGCTTCGTTGGCTTCCGTGCCCGAGCTGGTGAAAAAGCTCTTCTGCAGCTTGCCGGGCGTGATTTGTGCCAGCTTCTCGGCCAGCGCGACGATGTGCTCGTTAGGGAAGAGAGTCGACGTGTGCTGGAGCTTGTCGACTTGCGCCTTGATCTTCGACGTGACCTTCGGATTGCAGTGCCCGACGCCGATCGTCACGATGCCGCCGAAGAAATCGAGGTACTTGTTGCCTTCAATGTCCCACAGATACTGCATCGAAGCGTGGTCGGCGACGAGCGGCTTCTGGTAGTAGTTCGTCACCGCCGGCCAGATGAATTCTTTGTGCTTGCGCACGATTTCGTCGCTGATTGTTTCGGTGATTCGGGGTGTGGTGGTCATCGAAGGGGCCTCGCGGCGAGGAGTTTACCGTGCGCCGCAACGCCCGGCAAGCGACAGAGGCCGGTGCGAGAGGCGCTTCGCCCCTCGATTCCGAGGTCGCGCTGTGCGGCGAACTTCCGTATAATTCGCCGAACAAATCGTGCGGCGATTCCGAACGAGAAAGTTGTCACCGGCGGCATGAGGCGCACGTCCAAGAACCATCCAGACAAGCCATGGCGCGCATGACAAGAATTCTCCTTCGCAGTCTCGGCCGGATTTTTCCGGACTGTGTGACCCTTGGCCAGGCAATCGCCTTCAACATGTTTCTGGCGTTTTTCCCCCTCCTGCTTTTGGCGCTCGGCCTCCTTAGCGGCACGTCCTTCTTGCACGATGCAATGCGGGAAATTCCCGCGCGCCTGAACATGATTTTGCCCTCCAGCAGCACGCAAGTTGTCTCCGAGTATTTTCTGCGGCGTGGGCTCCATCCCCTTCGGTGGATCTACCTGGGGCTCGGCGGCACGCTGGTCGCCGGCTCGCAAGTGATGATCGGGTTCATCGAAGGCTTCCGCGTGGTCGAAGGCGATCTGCTTACGGTCGGCTATTGGCGGCGGCAGCTTCGCGCGCTCCTTCTGCTGTGCCTCACCATCGTGCCCACGCTGGCGGTTTTGATGCTCACGACGTTTGGAAAGCCGTTGCGTGCCTGGCTCATCCAGCGGACCGGCGCGCCCAACCTCCTGGTGCACCAGCTTTCTTTTGTCCTGTACGTTTCCGGCGTGTTCGTGCTCGCGATGGCTGTGCTTGTTTTGGTCTACCGAATAGGCCGGCCGGGCCATGCTGGGATACGGGACGTGTTACCGGGCGCGGCGGTGGCCACGGTGCTTTGGTGGGCTGCTGACGTTATCTTCGGCTACTACGTCCGGCGCGTTCCGTACAACGTCGTCTATGGCGGATTGGCAGCGGCCATCGGCTTGCTGCTCTGGATGTACTTGACGGCGATGATCGTCCTGTACGGCGCGGCCTACAATGCGGAGGCGCGAGAGGCGCGCCATTCCGAGAAGCCGATTCTCAGCCGGCAGGTGGTCACTCGTAGCCGATAGGAAATGTCCTCGCAAGACCGCCGTTCCCCGGGCGGTCCAAAGCTGGTAAACTGAGGTCGTCGGAATTCTCCTGCGGTGGACTCCCTTCCACCCCGCGGAGGCGCGATGAGTGAAATGCGCGTCGAATGCTATGCGGGGCACCGTGCCGACGAACGGCCCCTCCGCTTCGTCTTGCGGGGGCGGCAGTTTGAAATCCACGAGTTGGACGGCCGGTGGTACTCCCCCGATGCAAGCTACTTCCGGGTCCGCGCCGACGATGGCAATTACTACGTTCTTCGCCATGACGAGACGCAGGATTCCTGGACGCTCGACGGCTTTCGCGCGGCGCGCTGACTCCGTACGCACAAACATGCATAAGCCCGATTTGCGCCGCCATCAGCGCATTCTGGTGCCGGCCGGTCACGTCATGCGAGCCGTCTCCAACGGTACGGGGCCGCATCTCGACGGCACCGTCACTGTTATAGGGCTCGGCGGCATGTTCATCCGCACCGCGAAGCCGCAGCCCTTCGGCACAGTGCTGAAACTCAAGCTCGAGGATCCGGTCGCTTCCTTCGAGGCCGAATGCACGGTCCGGCACGTGGCCGATAATGGCGTCGGCGTCGAAATCACGAACATCAGCATCGAAAACGAACAGCGCCTTAAGGCCCTTCTCCTGCGCCTGAAGGCGTGACAATCCGCAAGGTGAGTCAGGTTTTCCGGCATTGACTCCTTCGCTCCGCCCGCAACTTTTTCGCAACTGCGGGGTTACACTGAAACGAAACCCATGAGGGCGAGCACCGAATCGCAACGCCGTAGGCTTGGGCGCGCACAGGGCCGCGAGTCCCGGATATCCTTGCGAACGTCGACGCGGCTCGATCCAGCCGGAGCGGCATTTCTCGCCGCCGCGTTGCTGGCAATGCTCGCGGCGCTCTTCGCGATCGCCGCGCCAAGCGCCATCGCGAACGACAAGGCTGCGAAGGCGCCCGCCAAGATCGCTCTCGACAAAAAGTTCAAGGGCGGCCTCCCCATCACAGAGTTGACCGAAGATGAAGCGACGCTTCACGCATTAAACCGCCTCGGGTATGGTCCGCGCCCCGGCGAGATTGAGAGCATCCGTCAGATGGGTCTGGCGAAATGGATCGATCGCCAGCTCGATCCCAAGTCGATCGACGATTCCGCGCTCGACCAGCGCCTCGCGCGCTATCCAACGCTGACGATGTCGTCGAAAAAGCTGCTCGACGACTTTCCTCCGCCGAACCAAGCCGCGAAAAAAGAGGGCATGACCAAAGAGGAATACAAGCAACAGATGGATGAAAAACGGCAGGACTCCGTCGCCCAGATGCTGCCCACCGGCAACGACAATTTCGACAAGGCCAACGTCCAGCTCGCCAAGCTCCAGGGCCCCGGCCGAATCACGGCGGAGCTTTCGATGGCCAAGCTCGATCGCGCCGTCTACAGCGAGCGCCAGCTCGAAGCTGTGATGGAGGACTTCTGGCTCAACCATTTCAACGTGTTCGCGGGGAAGGGTGCGGACAGGTGGCTGCTGACGGCTTACGTGCGCGACACGATTCGGCCGCACGCGATGGGCAGGTTCCAGGATTTGCTGATAGCCACGGCGAAGAGCCCGGCGATGCTTTTCTATCTCGACAACTGGCTCAGCGCGGACCCGGTCGCTTTTCAGCGCATGCAGCAGGAGATGATGATGCGGCGCCGCCGTTACTACGGGATGTTCGGCGAAATGCCGCCCGGCCCGCCTCCCGGTTTTCCGATGCAGCGCCCGAACGCGCAGCCGAAAAAGCAGGACCGCGGCCTGAATGAGAACTACGGCCGCGAAGTGATGGAGCTTCACACCGTCGGCGTCGATGCGGGCTACACGCAGCAGGATGTGATCGAGATGGCCCGCTGCCTGACCGGCTGGACGGTGCACGAGCCGCGCCGCGATCCCGAATTCTTCTTCGACGAACGCATTCACGCGCAGGGCAAGAAAGTCGTCATGGGCCGCACCTTCAACTACGGCGGCATGAAGGACGGCGAAGAAGCCCTGAAGATGCTGGCGAACGATCCCCACACCGCGCAGTTCATTTCGGCCAAACTAGCGCGCCATTTCGTTTCGGATAATCCGCCGCAGTCGCTCGTCGATCGGATGGCGGGCGAATTCGAGTCGAGCGGCGGCGACATTCGCGCTGTGCTCAAGACCATGATCTATTCGCCGGAATTCTGGTCGAAGGAAGCCTATCGCGCGAAGGTGAAGACGCCGTTCGAGCTTGTCGCGAGCACGGCGCGCGCCGTGAATGCCGACGTGGAAGTCACGCTGCCGCTGGTGCAGTGGGTCGGGCGCATGGGCGAGCCGTTGTTCCAGTGCCAGCCTCCGACCGGCTACTCGGACAAAGCGGAAACGTGGGTGAACTCCGGCGCGCTCCTCAATCGGCTGAACTTCGCGCTCGCGTTTGCGAGCGACCACATGGGCGGCGCGGAAATCGACCTCAAGACGATGTTCGGCGACGCCGCGGCGACTGATCCGAACGCGGCCCTTACGCGTTCGCTCGACATTTTTCTCGATGACCAGGTGGCGGACGCAACGAAGCAGACCCTGGAAGCACGTCTGGGCGATCCGCAAATCCTGCAGGCGCGGCTCGACGATCCGGTCAAGCAGGTGAACGAAGGCCTCATCGCAGGGCTGGTTCTCGGCACGCCCGAATTCCAGCGCCGGTGACCGGCGGCGAACGGAGAACGACCATGAAAATCTCGCGACGCTACTTCATCAAATCGGGCGGCATCGCCATGCTGGGCATGGCGTCGCTGCCGTCGTTCCTCCAGCGCGCGGTGGCCGCGACTGCCTCGCCCAACAAGAAGAAAATGGTCGTGCTCTTCCAGCGCGGCGCGATGGACGGCCTGAACGTCGTCGTGCCGTTCGGCGAGCCCAACTACTACGCGCTGCGTCCGACAATCGCCATCCCGCAGCCACGTAGCGGGGGCGCCGAAGCCGCCATCGATATCGACGGCTTCTTCGGCTTGCACCCGAGCCTCGCGCCGCTCGTTCCCCTGTTCCGGAGCGGGCAGCTCGCCATCGTTCAAGCCGTCGGCTCACCCGATCCCACGCGGTCACACTTCGACGCGCAGGATTTCATGGAATCCGGCACGCCCGGCGTGAAGGCCACCGACGACGGCTGGCTGAATCGGGCGATGCAATCGATGCGGGAAGAGAACTCCTCGCCGTTTCGCGCGGTGGCATTCGGCCCTTACCTGCCGCGCACGCTGCAGGGAAGCGTTCCCGCGGTCGCAATCCCGGACCTCAAGCAGTTCAAAATGTACGGCCCGCCGCAAACGACAGAAGGCGGATTCGAAGCCATGTACGCGCAGACGGTTGACGCAGCCCTTCGCGGCGTCGGGCACGAGACCTTCGAGGCCATCGACCAGCTCAAGAAAATCGATCCGGACGCCTATCAGCCTGAAAACGGCGCCGAATATCCCAAGGGCCGTTTCGGCCAAAGCCTGATGGAAATCGCGGAGTTGTTCAAGGCGGATGTGGGACTCGAAGTCGCGTTCCTCGACAGCGGCGGCTGGGACCATCACGTCAACGAAGGTGGCGTGCAAGGCCAGCTCGCGAATTTGCTGCGCGACCTCGGGCAGGGTCTGGCCGCATTTCATCAGGACATGGGCGACCGCATGAGCGACGTCGTCTTCGTCAGCATGTCGGAATTCGGCCGGACCGCGCATGAAAACGGCAACCGCGGCACCGACCACGGGCACGCCAATTGCATGTTCGTCATGGGCGGCGACGTCAAGGGCGGCAAGGTCTACACGCGCTGGCCGGGGATGAGCGAAGGCGAGTTGTACCAGGGCCGCGACCTCGCCGTCACGACGGATTATCGCAGCGTCCTTGGCGAAATCATCTCCAAGCACCTTGGCGACGGCAACTTGAACGCTGTTTTTCCCGGCTTCGCCAACGGCCCGGGCCAATTCCTCGGCCTCGTGAAATCGTAGCCGGGGTCGTGCGGTTTCGCGCCGGCCCCCGCGTCGCCGTCCCACGCCGCATCCTGCTTGAGATTCGACCGGAAACCGTGCTATCTCTGCTTCCTCGCTTCCGTCTAAAGGGGGCGGACCTATCTCTGCCATGACCCGTAGTGCGTTCAAGGCGGCCTCTTGACGGAAGCGCTTTGCACCCTCGCGACGCGCCCTGGCGCCTGTGTCGCTTTCACCTCAGCGGCGTCGAGCAAACTAAGCAATCTTATCGGGAATGGAGGAGCCTGCCCATGATCCAGACTGTGCTCCAGGACATTCGTTTCGGATTCCGGGTGATTCGCCGCAGCCCCGGTTTTTCGATCCTCGCCGTTCTTTGCCTGACGTTGGGCATCGGCGCAAACGCCGCGGTCTTCAGTTGGATCGAAGGGATTCTCCTGCGCCCGTTCCCGCTGGTCGCTCACGAGGAAAGGATGTTCGCGATCGCGGGTGCCGCTCGCGGGACTCCGGGGAACGAAGACATCTCCTGGCCCGATTTTCTTGATTTTCGCCGCAATTCGACTCTGGCCGATGCCCTTATCGCCGAGAAAATCTGTGGCACGACGCTTAGCATCGGCGACCGCGCCGAACGCGCCGTCGGCAGCGTCGTGTCCGCCAATTACTTCGATGCTCTCGGCATCCACCTATTCTTAGGGCGCGGATTCGAGCCGGCCGAAGAATCCGGACGCAACGCGCACCCCGTCGTCGTAATCAGCTATCAGCTTTGGCACGACCGCTTTCAAAGCGATCCCGGGATCATCGGCAAAACGCAGCTCCTGAACGGAGTGCAGCACACAATTGTGGGCGTTGCGCCCAAAGGCTTCTTCGGGACTTTCGTCGGCTACGCATTTCAATTCTGGGTTCCGGCCTCGATGCAGGAGACATTCATCACCGACGGCTACAAGCTCGAAGATCGCGGCGCGCGTTGGGTGGAAGGTTTCGTGATCGTGAAACCCGGCGTGAGCCAGGCGCAAGCGCAGGACGAAATCTCGGCGCTGGCCCGGCGCCTTGAAGCCGACTATCCCGCAACGAATCGCGGCCGCGGGGTGAAGCTTTTCCCCCTCTGGCAGACGCCGTTCAACAACGCGGGCACATTGCTTCCCACGCTTGGGATCGCGTTCGCTGTGGTCGTTTTCGTTCTCCTCATCGCATGCGCGAACGTGGCCAATCTTCTGCTCGTGCGGTCCGTCGGGCGCCGCCATGAGATGACTGTGCGTCTCGCCCTGGGAGCCGGACGCGCCCGCCTGCTGCGCCAGCTTCTCACCGAGGGATTGATCCTCTCCGCATTTGCGGCCCTTGGCGGTGTCGTCGTCGCCCACTGGTGCCGCGACGTTCTCGTTTGGCTGATTCCGTGGCGTGGCGTCCCGATGTACGTCGCCGGTGAGATCGATTGGCGCGTCCTTGCGCTCAGCGCCGGTGTGTGCCTCGTTTCGACGTTATTGTTTGGATTGGTTCCCGCGCTTCAAACCAGCAAGATCGATCTCGCGGGCGCCTTGAAAGCCGATTCGGCGGGTGGAGTCGGCAGCCGCGGCAGGGCCTGGGCTCGTTCGGGTCTCGTTCTGGTTCAGGTTTCGCTCAGCTTTTTGCTGCTCGTCGGGGCGGGCCTCGTGATTCAGAGCTTGCACGGAATCCGCGTCGCAAACCCGGGATTTGCCACGGACAACGTGCTCGTCACGGGCGTGAATTTGTTCGCTGCCGCTTATGATGAGCCCCGCGCCAGGATTTTTCAGGACGAGCTCATGACCCGCGTACAAGCCATCAGCGGCGTCGAAGCGGCCTCCTATTCGCGGATCATCCCCTTCAGCTACATGACATATTCCACGGCTCCGATCGCCGTCGATGGTTACACGCCGCCGCCCGACCAGCAACCGACCGCGGATTACGACGAGGTGAGTCCGGAATTCCTGTCGACCATGCAAATCCCGCTCGTGTCTGGGCGCGAGTTCACGCGCGCGGACGACGAAAAGGCTCCTCTGGTGTGCATCGTGAATCAGCCGATGGCGGCGATGTACTGGCGCGGCGAGGACCCCGTCGGCAAGCGCCTTCAGGTTAAAGGTCGCTGGATGCAGATCGTCGGCGTCGCAAAGCTCGCGAAGTACGGCAATTTCCTGGAGTCGGGCCGGCCATTCTTCTACGTGCCGCTCCGGCAGAATTTCTCGAGGCAGGTCGGGCTGGAGATCCGAACCAAATTGCCGCCGCAGACAATCCTGACGGAGGTTGCACGCGAGGTCCACGCTCTCGATCCGGGCCTGGGCGTCTACGAGGTCATCACCATGCGGGAGCAGGTTGAGCGCTCGACTTCATCGCAGCGCATCGCTGTGGCTTTGCTCGGAGTCTTCGGCGGGCTCGCGCTGGTGCTGGCTGCGATCGGACTCTACGGCGTGATGTCGTACGCAGTGTCGCAGAGCGCGCGCGAACTCGGGCTCCGCATGGCGCTCGGCGCTCGCGCATCCGACTTGGTCCAGCTGGTAATGTCGCGCGGACTCGTATTGACGTTGGGCGGCGTCGCCCTCGGCGCCGCAGCCGCTCTTGGACTGACGCGTCTCCTCGGCTACTTGCTCTATAACGTGAGTCCGCGGGATCCCTTGGCCTTTGGTGTGGCTTTTATCGTGATGACGGTCACGTCGCTCGCCGCGTGCTTCTTGCCGGCGTGGCGTGCCACGCGAACCGATCCCGTTCGCGCCCTGCGGAGCTGATTCTCTGCGGCGCACAATGCCAGATACTCTCCGAAGTTTTCTCTTGCAATGTGCCCTGCACGGACGTACAAGGAAGTTGGAAGTACTAGTGCACGGAAAGGAAGGTATGACTCCACCGGGCCTAGAGGAGTGCGTCACACCGTTTCCACACCGCTTTTGCGGTGCGCACCGCGCGTAAGCTTTCAGCTTCACCGCGGGCTGAGAAAGAACACAACGGGGGAGCCGCCAGGCTCCCCGTTTGTGTTTTAGTCGTCCCTCGGCTTTGCGCGCGGCGGGCCGTTCAACCTGTTGTTCTCCATGTTAGCCTTGCAGCATTTCATTCTGGACTTGCCGTCACTATTTTCGTTCCGGGAGGGCTGCATGGTCGAATTGAAGCAAATCGTCGCCTTCGTGATCACCACGAATCCCGAAGCGACGAAGCGGTTCTATCAGGATGGCCTCGGATTCAAGTTTTTGCACGACGACGGCTTCGCGCTCGTCTTCGACGCGAACGGCACGATGCTGCGCGCCGGAAAATTCAAGCCGGGGCAATTCGAGCCCACCAAGTACACGATCCTCGGTTGGGAGGTTGCCGACATCGGGAGCACCGTCGCGGAACTGAAGCGCCGGGGCGTCTTCTTCGAGCGCTACGACCCAATGCCGCAGGACAAGAGCGGGATATGGACCGCGCCCAACGGCGACAAGGTCGCCTGGTTCAAAGATCCCGCGGGCAACGTTCTCTCCGTGTCGCAACACGTGCCGAGGCCAAGTCAGTAGTCGTACACGTGCTCGATGGAAACCTTTTCTTCGGCCAGCGCGTTGAGCACGTTGTTGAGCGACGTCACATCGCATCCGAGCACGGTGCGCGTCAGCCCGGTGTTCGTGAGGATGGGGGACGAGAACAGCACCTGCGCGTCCGGTCCGCCATACTTCCATCCCGAGGGGGCCAGAACGGAAAGCGTGATCTGTGAATTGCCGGCCATGTCCACGAAGCGCGCCTTGCGCTCTGCCAGAGCAGTGGCGACGCTCGTGAACTCCTGATATCGCGGAAGGTCCACGATGAACGCCCCAGGGCCCGCCTGCTTCACGTTCTTCATTCGCGGTAGTTGCTGAAAAATGGATTCGTTCGCGGTGTCGATCCACGCGTACGTATCGGCCGGTTCGTATCCGTACGTCAGGTGCGTCGCCTTCTCAATCAGCCAGCAGTAGAACGCTTCGACGGTGTAATCGAGGGTGAGGAACGCCTTGCGTTCCCATTTTCGCAGCCAGCGAGAGCCCCACAGGGGCGTGCCGCTCCAGAGTCCCTTCACGTGGCGCGCGAAATGAAATTCGTAGAACGGACGGATGTGGACGAAATCGGCGTACTCCCGCGCCACCTTGTAAGCGTAGGCGTCTTCCGCGACCGGCTGATGGCCACTCGTCCATTCGCTCAATCGCCCGATTGTGTTCTCGTATGCGCCCTTCAGGATGTACTCGGCGGAGAAACTCGTCCCGATCACCACGAGCATCACTTGCTCGCCACCGTTGAAGGGATATTTGCCTCGCATCAGGCGCGAGATGCAGCAGTAGCTGCCCCAGTATTGGCGGACGGCGCCGAAATACGGAAATCCGCTGGGCAGGTGCGTCTGCTGAAAGTCCGCCTTCTCCTGATAGCTCCAGACGATGTACCACTCGGGATAGCTCAGGTAGGTGTCGTCTTCGGGCCGCGCATAGTCCTTGATTCCGGCGGTGAGGGTCTTTCGATCATTCGGCTGTCGGACCGGCTCATGGATGCCGCCCTGAAGGTCGCATCGCCACGACGCAGCGACTTCTATGGCGATTACGAGGAAGAGCAGCGCAAAGAAAACGAGCAGGACCTTGAAGGCCCGGCGAAGCCAAGCGCGCCGTTTCAAGGAGCCGATGCCTTCGCTGTGCCGACGCGAAGCGCGATCCAGTAGGCGGCGATGAAGATCAGAATGTGGGGCAAGTTGACGAGAACATTCGTCTTCAAGCTCAGACTCTGCAGATGCCCGAAAAAGTATGTAAAGACGTCGATCGTGTACCAAATCCCCAAAAGCCAAAAGCAGATTCGCGCCACCTTTGCGGAAGTCAGCGCGCCGATCAGCATCAGCGTTCCTGCGCCCAGGTGGCCCAGGTCGATGATCCTGCTCATGTGGAACAGCCCGAACATCAGGCCGTTCGCGTCCATTACTCCCGGAACGTAGTCGAGCAGATACACGCCGAGAAAGAGGGCAGCAAAACCAAACGCGCACTTTTGAATGCTGCTGAATTGTCTTGGCATGGTCGCTAGGTGCAGGTAATGTGCAACAACAAGAGTACACGTACAAGGGATTTCTTCGGCCTTTCGAAGTCGCGGCCAGTGGGAGGGACGTTTGCGCAACAAGAAGCCGTGGATTCTCTCGACCGTGCTCCTTGTCGCAGCCTTCTTGATTGCCGGCGCGAAGAAAATCTTCGATTACTCGGCCGCTCCTGACAAGCCTAAAGACAGCGATTTCGTTTTTCCGCAAAACCCGGACCAGGAAAAGCCTGTAACGCTGCCGGCGTCGGCCACGTCGCCGTCCATCCCGTTCGAGCAGCGCGGCGGATTCACGGACGACGCCAGCCACCTCAATAAGACCGCCATCTTCGGCATCGTTCGACCGGCGAACGAGGACGACATCCGCAAAACCCTCCAGTTCGCGCGAGAGAAAGGCCTGAAGGTCACATGCGCGGGGCAGCAGCACACCATGGGTGGCCAGACGTTCACGCACGGCGGAATCGTGCTCGACTTGCGTGATTTCAATCGCATCACCGTGGACAAGGAACGCAAGACGGTGAACATTCAGAGTGGTGCGCGCTGGTGGCAGCTTCAGGAATTGCTGGACAAGCAGGGCTTGGCCGTGAAGGCCATGCAGTCGATCAACATCTTCAGCGTGGGCGGCACGCTGAGCGTGAACGCCCATGGAATTGACCCAGTCCCCGGCCCGGTCGCGCCCACTGTCCGGTCGTTGCGCGTCATGCTGAGCAAGGGCGACATCGTCACAGCAAGCCCGGCGGAGAATGCCGAACTGTTTCGCCATGTCCTCGGCGGCTACGGATTGTTCGGAGTGATTCTCGACGCGGACCTCGATATCGTGGAGAACGAAATGTACCGGCGTTACACCGTCTACAGGGACTACGCCGACTTTCCAAACTATTACAAGGCGAACATCGAAGGGAACCCGGAGATCGGGCTTACATTCGGACGTTTGTCGGTCGCGCCGAGGTCCTTCTTGCGCGAAACCGCCATCCACATCTACCGAAAGGCGCAGTTCGAGGGTCCGCTTCCGCCGCTCACGCCCGACCGGCACGAGGCCTTCGAGCGATTCGTCATCAACTTCTCGAAGACGGGCGGTTTCGGACGGTGGACGCGCTGGCAGCTTGAAAAGCATGTCGCGCCGCGCCTCGAAGCCTGCGTGACGCGCAACGAGGGGATGAATGCGACGGACGAGTGTCTGGTATCGCGCAACGACGGGATGTACGACAACATGGCGTATCTCGAGAATCGCTTGCGCGACGCCGATATTCTGCAGGAGTATTTTGTTCCGTACGGCCGGATGGCCCAATTCGTCGACGGCCTTCGCGAGACCGTTGAGAAGAATCATGCGAATCTGCTCAACGTGACGATCCGCACGGTTCACAAAGACACCGTGACAGCCCTTCCGTACGCCACGCAGGACATGTTCGGCTTCGTGCTCTATTTCAATGTGCGATTCAATCAGAAGGACAATGAGATTCTTCGGACGACGACGTCGGACCTGATCAACGTCGCCGAGGAACTTGGCGGCACATACTATCTCCCCTACCAGTTGTTCTACTCGCCCGGGCAATTGCGACGGTCCTATCCTGGCATTGACGACTTCTTCGCGGCGAAGAAGAAGTTCGACCCCATCGGCCTCTTCACGAACAAGTTCTACGAAAAGTACGGCTCGTAGCGCCTCGCGGTTGCGGGTTTCCGCGGGCTCGCAGCTGCAGGCACCTTGCGATGGCTGCGCCGGCACATGACTTGGTTTATTATGTGCCGTCTTTGGGGTATGAATTTGCGCGCCGCAATGAGGCCAAGCGCAAACGATAAGGAGAGGGTGGCGATGAAACTGCCGGAGCGAAAGAATTCTGGGGCGAATCGTCGTGCGTGGGGATTGAGGGCGCAGTACGCAGCGTTGATGGTTTGCCTGTTGGCTCTCGTAGCGAGCATCCAAGGCCAGACGCAGAGCGGCCCTGCGCCATCCGGCGCTGCTTCGACGCCGAGTCAAGGGTTGGCGCCGGTGCGCGCGAACTACGACCTTGCCGCCCGGTTCATGCCCGAGCGGATCGGAAAGCTCGTCTTCGACACGTCCGTCACGCCTCACTGGTTCGAGTCTTCCGACCGTTTCTGGTACAGCTACGAAACAACGGACGGCACGCGCTACTGGGTTGTCGATCCGGCGAAGAGGTCGAAGACGCCGCTGTGGGACAACGCCAAAATTGCGGCGTCCCTTTCGACGCTCACGAATTTCCCGTACGACTCCCAACATCTGCCCGTGAAGCATCTGCGGTTGACTGACAACGACACGAAGATGCGTTTCGAAGTCGAGATTCGGAAGAACGCCGTCGTTCCGAATGAGCCGAAGCGGGAGAAGAGCCAGGAGGACATCTCCGAGGAAGCGAGCCAGACTCAGGGAAACCAAAAGCAGATGCAGCAAACCGAGGCGCAGGGGCAGAAGAAAGAGGGTGAGGAGAAAGGCGAGGAGAAGCCGCCCGACACGCGCACTCTGTATTTCGAGTACGACCTGGCAACCGCCGGCGTCAAGCGGCTGGACAATTTTGACGCGCCGCCCAAAAGGCCCAAGTGGGCGGCCATTTCGCCTGACGGCAAGAGTGTGGTTTTCGCGCGCGGTCAGAATCTCTACATGATGGACGGCGACAATTACGCGAAGGCAGCGAAGAAGCCGGGCGATGCGAGCGTGGTCGAAACGCAGCTCACGACGGATGGCGCCGACAAATACAGCTACGCGCGCGTGCTGCTGCCGGAACAAGAAGAGGTTGTCAAGAAAGAGGACAAGGGCGACACGAACAAAGCGGGCATGAGGGTGCCGTCCGTGGCGATCCACTGGTCGAAAGATGCGAAGAAGTTCGCGCTCATCCGCGAAGACAACCGCAAGGTGCTGGACTACTGGGTGATCCACTCGCTCGCCAGCCCCCGCCCGACGCTCGAAACGTATACATACGAGGTGCCTGGCGAGGACAATGTGCGCGTGCCGGAGATTCAGATCTTCGACATCGCCTCGAAGCAGCACGTCACAGTGGCGGCGAAGAATTTCGTCGACCAATATCTCTCGATCGAGGATGCGCCGATGCGCGAGCGCGACCGCGAAGATGTCCGGCAGCAGCGCGAGCTTGATGAATCGCCGACAGCGCTGATTGTGCCAATGAACCGCTGGCTCGCGGACACCTCCGACAAGCTCTACTTTGCGGCAACGAGCCGCGATTTCCGGCGCATCGACGTGTGCGTCGCGGACACAACGAGCGGCACACCGAAAACGCTGATCGAGGAGCGCTCGAACGTGTGGATGGACACGCGGCCGCTGCGCATGACGGGCAACGGCGCCGAGCTGATCTGGTGGTCCGAACGCGACGGCTGGGGCCACTACTATCTCTACGACGGTGACGGGAAGCTGAAGAATCAAATCACGTCGGGCGAATACATGGCGGACCAGATCATCTCCATCGAGGAAAAAGCGCGCGTGATGTACTTCACGGCGAATGGCCGCGAGCCGAACGAGGATCCGTACTATACGCATCTCTATCGCACCGGGCTCGACGGCGCAGGTTTGAAGTTGCTGACACCCGGCAACTTCTCGCACACGGCGGAGGCTCCGGACTCCGGCAAGTTCTTCGTCGATACGTACTCGCGCGTGGATACCGCGCCGAAATCCGTGCTGCTCGATGGCCAAGGGACGCAGCTTGCCGATCTCGAGACCACAGACGTGAAGCGGCTGCTCGAAGCAGGCTTTCAATATCCGGAGACGTTTCGCGTGAAGGCCGACGACGGCATCACGGACCTGTACGGCGTGATCTACAAGCCGTTCGACTTCGATCCGAATCGCAAATATCCGCTGATCGAGTACGTGTACCCGGGTCCGCAAACGGAATCGGTGAACAAGACGTTTACGCCGAAGAGCCCCAACATTCCGCTGGCGCAACTCGGATTCATCGTGATCGAAGTGGGGAATCGCGGCGGGAGTCCGCAGCGCGACAAATGGTACGACAGCTACGGCTATGGGAATTTACGCGACTATGGGCTTGCCGACAAGAAAGCAGCGGCCGAGCAGTTGGCTGCTCTGCATCCGTACATCGATCTGTCGCGGGTTGGGATCTGGGGACACTCGGGCGGCGGATTCATGTCCACCGCGGCGCTGCTTCAATATCCCGGATTCTTCAAAGCGGCGTGGTCCGAGTCCGGCAATCACGATAACAACGTCTACAACAACACCTGGAGCGAGAAGTACCACGGCGTGCGCGAGGAGACGCAAAAGGACGGGACGGAGAAATTCGTCTATGAGATCGACAAGAACTCCGAGCTCGCGAAGAATTTGCGAGGCCACCTGATGCTCACAACCGGCGACATGGATAACAACGTGAGCATGGTGAATACCATGCATGTCGCGGATGCACTGATCAAAGCCAACAAGCGTTTTGAGATGCTCGTTTTCCCCGGGATGCGTCACAGCTACATGCCGATCAACACCTACGTGATCGCGCGGCGAGGGGATTTCTTCGCGCATTGGCTGCTCGGCGGGGACGAGACGGACGCCGACATCCTCGAGCTGCAGCGCGAAAAGCAGGCCACGCCAAGCAAAAAGCTCGCGGAGTGATGCGGAGCGCATGGCTCGCGCGGCGGGTCGGCCAGAAATCAAAATCATTGGTTGTTTTATTCGGGTTCGACGCTCTTGAGTCCGGGGGCGCCTTTGCGCGGACGCGCTTTCCAGGCGTGGTAGGCGGCGGGTATCAGGGACAGGACGATCACGGCGGCAATCACGTAGTGGATCCGCTTCTCGATGTTGGGCACGGAGCGGCCGAGCGTGTAACCGAGCAGAATCATGCTCCAAACCCAGAGGAAGCCGCCGGCGATGTCATAGGCAAGGTAGTGCGAGTACTTCATTCTGGCGGCGCCGGCCACGGGCGGGCAGAAGGTCCGGATGATGGGGACGAAGCGCGCGAGGATGATCGTCTTTCCGCCATACCGTTCGTAGAACTCGTGGGCGCGCTCGAGATGGCGCTTCTTGAAAAAGCGCGAGTCTTCGCGCCGGTATAGGTTCGCACCCGCGTTCCAGCCGATGTAGTAGCCGACCTGGTCACCGATGATCGAACAGAGGGTGACCAACGTGAGCAGCTCGGCGAGCTTGAGCTGCCCGGCTCCCGCAAACACGCCGGCAGTGACCAGAAGGGAATCCCCCGGTAGCAGGAACCCGACGAACATGCCCGTCTCGACGAAGACGATGACGCAGACGAGCAGGGTCCCGCCCCACTCTATAAGTCCTTTAACATCATAGAGATGGGACAGCAGGTGCCTAAGGGATTCAAGCATTTTTCGCCATTTCAGCCACGAAGGGCCGGGTTCGCTTGTTTGCGCGAAGCCACAGAATATCAGAAAAGCGGCGGAAACCCGCATTCCCAATCGGGGTCGAGCATGGGCCTAGTACTTCGCTCCTAGCGATTCTAGCCCGCTGTACCATATCGCGGTACCAGCGCGTGCCCGAAAATTGAGCTGTTCGACGCAGCCAGTCTTTGCCGAGGTGCATGCGATGGAAGGCGGCTACGAGGTCTGGATGGGGCAGCCGGTGGTGTTGCGAGTTTTGGCGGGGAATATCCGCGTGCCGCTGCGCGGGCGGCTGATATCCGAGACGGACGATGTGGTCCGGTTGCGCATCGCGGATAGTTGGGATGTCGACATCTTCAAGTCGATGGTGATCGCGGTCGAGCACGATAATCCGGTCTACGTAGTGAATTAGGACGAGCGACAAGAGAGCGCCATGGCTACGATGGCAAACGGGAACTGGAACCCGGACGCGGCAGCAGTCGCGAAGGGCATGGCCATTGAATCGGCGGGAGCGAGCGAGCGGGTGCACGAGGCAGTGCGCGCGGTTCGCGACATCGCGATCGTCCTGATGATCCAGATCGCGTTTCGGACGATGCTGGTGCTCCGGCGCTGGAATTATTAGAGGCATCTGAAGAGTTTCCCCGGCCCTGCTTCTTCCCTCAACCCCCAACCCGGGCCTGTTCACCCCCAACAGGCCCGGGATTCTGTATCGATTAGAATGAGTCGCTGTAGGGCTCCCCGCTAATTTAGACGTTCAGGGTCTCCGAGTTTAGGTCAGTTGCAAAAGCCAAGAAGGCCTCGTGCGGAGTGCGATTGTGGACTCCGCGATGCGGCCGGTCGTAATTGTACTCCTCGATCCAGCGGG
>DATIZQ010000099.1:0-74596 GCA_035517015.1 Candidatus Acidiferrum sp.
GATGGCTTCGAGCAGCGATTCGTAGACGCTGTCGCACTCGTGGAGCTTGAAGTGAAATTGGCCGACCTGCTCGATCACGCGGGCGAGGTGGACGTCGGTGCGCGAGAGAAACGCGTGCGCCTCCACGTGATCGAACGGCAAGGGCGATATTCCGGTCGTCGAGTTCACTCGGGTCTACTGGTCTTGGGCGAGCAGGGTTTTCCAGCGCGCCCAAGCGTCGGTGCGCGCCTTCTTGTTCGCGTCGTTCGCGTCGGGCGCTTCGCCGGCGCGCATGAAGCCGTGACCGGCGCCGTCGTAGGTCACCGGTTCGTACTTCTTGCCCGCGGCTTTCATTTCCGTGATTGCGTCGGGAATCGTGGCGCCGATGCGCGCGTCATTGCCGGCATAGAAGCCGTAGACGGGAGCCTTGATCCGCGCCATCGCGTCTTTGGCGGGCGGAGGGCCGTAGAAAACGAATGCGGCGGAGAGATCGGGACGATTCGTTGCGAAGCGGAAACTTTGCCCGCCGCCCCAGCAGAAGCCAGCGACGAAAAGTTTGCCGTCTGCCGACGGGAGCTTGAGCGCGTAATCCGCGACGGCGTTCAGGTCCGCGGTGATCTGGTCGGGATCGAGGTGGCTCACGGCTTCCGTCGCCTTGCCTTCGGGGAAATCGGGGGAGCGTCCGCCGCCCGGCGCCATTCCGGAGAGCAGGTCGGGCGCGACGGCGATGTAACCGGCCGCGGCCACTTCGTCGGCGGCTTCCTCGGCCCAATCCGTGAGGCCGAAGATTTCGTGGATGACGAGCACGACGGGGCGCTTGTCCTTCACCTCGGGATAGACGACGAACGTTTCGACGGCACGATTGCCGTGTTTAACGGTGACCCATTCGCGGTGGCGAGGAGACTTTTCGAGGTTGGCACGAGCCCAGTCCTGCGCCGCTGCAGCCTGGGCCGCCAGCAGAATCGAAATGATTGCAAAACCAAACAGTGCGGGGCGCTTCATGGCGTGTTTGCCTCTTTTCTTCGGTTCGAGCCGGAAAAGGGAATGATATACGCGGTGTGTGAATGGGGCAAGGCTACGAAGAGCGAAGAGCAAAAGGCAGTATTTCACCACAGAGACACAGAGAAGAGCCGAAGAACATCGAGAAAAACAGGAGGGCTCGGGAAAAACCGCGGGACGCGGCAGAGCGGCGGACCCCCCTGGATCCGCGCGGTGGCCGAAAATCATTCGCCACTCGGGAGAGTGGCGCTCCCGGGAGATCCCGCGAAGTTTGCGTCGCACGCGGCTGTGCTAGTATCGGACGCTTATGCAAACAGGAATCATCGGGCTGCCGCTGGTGGGGAAGACGAGTCTGTTCCATATTCTCACGCACGCGCGAGTGGAAGCGCACGCCGCGCCGACCGCCGCGCACGTTGGGGTGGCGCGAGTTCCGGACGCCCGCGTGGCGAAACTCGCCGAAGTGTTCAAGCCGAAGAAGGTGACGTACGCGACGATCGAGTACGTCGACGTGGGCGGCATCCAGAAGGACCGCGAGAAGAATTCCGCGTCGCTGGTGCCGCTGCGCGAGGCGGATGCGCTGGCGCACGTCGTGCGGCTCTTCGAGAATCCCGCCGTGCCGCACGAAGGCGGCTCGCTCGACGCGCTGCGCGATATCGAGAGCGTCGAAATCGAGCTGATGCTGACCGATCTCGAGCAAGCGGCGAAGCGCATCGAGCGCATCGAGAAAGACCTGAAAAAGAAAAAAGACACGCAGCTCGAGGCGGAGCTGCACCTCCTGACGCGTTGCCGCGAGTCGCTGGAGGCGGAAAAGCCGCTGCGGGAGCTCGAATTGAGGCCCGAAGAACGGAAGACGCTCCACGGCTTCAAATTCCTCACACAGAAGCCGATGCTGTACGTCCTGAATCTGGGCGACGAGGAGGCGGCGGACGTCGACCGCGCGGTCGAAAAGCACCGTCTCGAAAAGCTGGCGTCGAAGCCGGAGACGGCGGTGGTGCCGTTCTGCGGAAAGATCGAAGCGGAACTGGCGGACCTCGACGAGGCCGAAGCAGCCGAGATGATGCGTGCCTACGGCCTGGCGGAATCGGGCCGCGACCGGTTGATCCAGGCGACGTATCAGTTGCTCGGGCTGATTTCGTTTCTCACGTGCGGCGAGCCGGAAGTCCGCGCGTGGACCATCGAGCGCGGCATGACCGCGCACAAGGCGGCGGGCGCGATTCACAGCGATATCGAGCGCGGCTTCATCAAGGCCGAAGTGGTGAACTGGGAGGACCTGCTGAAGGCCGGCAGTTTCCCCGCCGCTCGCGAGCGCGGGCAGGTGCGGCTCGAAGGCAAAGAGTATATCGTCCAGAACGGCGACGTGATCCTGTTCCGCCATTCCGGTTGAACGATGCCAGCCCCGGACTTAAACCGCATCCTCCTGGCGATTCTGCTGGGCCTGACGGCCGCGGCGGCCAACGTGGCCGGCGGATTCCTGATCGCGCGGCGGCAGTGGTCGCATCACTACCTGAAGTATTTCATCGCGCTCGGTGCCGGCTTCATGCTCGCGACGGCGCTGCTCGAAATGATTCCGGAGTCGCTGAAGCTGCGCGCCGATTCGCGGCCGCTGCTCTTCGGCGAAACGAGCGCCGTGTTCGTGCTGGTGCTGGCCGGGTACTTCATCGTGCATTTCTTCGAGCACACCGCCGCGCCGCACTTCCACTTCGGCGAAGAAACGCATCGCGAGGAGATTTCACACGCGCATGCGAGTTACGCGGCGCTGCTCGGACTGGTGATTCACACGTTCTTCGACGGCGTGGCCGTCGCGTCGGGGCTGCTGGTATCGGCGTGGCTCGGCGGCGTGATTTTCATCGCGATCTTCCTGCACAAAATTCCGGAGGGGTTTACGGTGGCGTCGCTGATGCTCGCGAGCGGGCAGAGCCGGCGCGCCGCGTTCGTGTCGTCGGCGATCCTGGGGGCGGCGACGCTCGCGGGGATGGGGCTGATGTTCCTGCTGCGCCGCGCACTGGTGGACGCGCTGCCTCTGTCGGCGGGCGTGACGCTGTACGTGGCGGCGTCCGACCTGATCCCCGAAGTGAACCGGGAGCCGGGCGTCGGCGTGGCCTTGCTGGTGTTCCTTGGGGTGGCGATTCTGCTGGGGCTGAAGGCGCTGTTCCACGTGTGAATCACTTTGCCGCCGTGGCTGGCGAGGATATCCACAACCTGGTGCGGTTTTTCACGGTCCAGGCGCCATTTTCCTTGGCGAGAAGGACGAGATGCAATGTGCCGCAGAGGTAGCCACAATGATGTCCGCATAGACGAGCGCTTGCTGTCCGTTCTTGCTGTAACCGAATGGAAAAACATCCCGTTCAGGGGGCATGCTCGTTCCGAGTTTTTTTCCTTCGCGGCGTTCTTGGAATTGTGCCGATCATGCCATGCGGCACCGGGTCAAGTCGCGGTCCGACTCGCGGGAGGCGGATTTGGTTCGGCGCACGGAAATGCCACTACGAAATCACACGATTCTTTATTTGGATTCTACCGAGTTACGAAAGTGGAATTTTAGCGGATTGTTCGAATCGAGAAGCTCTTTTGATCAAAGAACGGATGAGCAATCAAGAACCGCTCTTCGAGAATTGGGAGCTCTAAGCCATCGCTTGCGTGTCACCAGCAGGCTCGCAATCCCGGCGAGTATGAGACCGATCATGCTCGGCTCTGGAGCAGGGCTGGACTTGACAAGCGCGAAGGTCAGGGTCCCGCTATCAACCACGCTCGTGGTAAAAAGAGGGTCGCCAACACCGACTGTACTACTGGCGGTCTCAGTGTCTCCGGTTGTAACGTCCGTTATAGAGAGAAGGTAGTCTCCCAATCCGACTTGGGCGTCCGGGGTTAAGCTATTGCTCCAAGTATATTTATCGCCGGGATTATCACCTGAAGCAAGTGTGATAAAATCATTAACGTTAGCTTCAGAAGTGTCCCACATCTCGAGAATGCTTGGCGATGGGAACGACACATCCCCGCTGGCCGGAGTATCCGCGCAACTGGTGCAGGTGAATGTGGGTGTGAAACTATCAGCCCAAGCCGAGGGAACTCCGATGGCAAGAATGAGTCCCAGTCCGAGAATCCAGGTCCTTTTGCGCATTTTCTGAACCCCTCGAGGCACAACCCAGCGAGTAAATATCTTCTGCCGCATGTGCAATCTCGTGGCCAGACCGGGAAAGAATGCCTCGCGGGAAGCCATGAGCTAAACGGTCCATTTTCTGGTAGATGATTCACTTGTCCGAAGACCCGCGATGGAGATGTGTGAATTGTGTTGCGCAAAAGTGGCATTGGGGACGCTCTGCTATGCCTTGCGAGGGGCTGGGGCCAGCATCGCATCGCCATAGTGGGCACCTAGCATTTGTCGCGGTACTGCTACGGTCAGGACCTCAGACGGGACGATAGCAATAGCATTCGTTGGCGAACGCGTCCTTCGTTCGCAGGCCGAATTTGCCGGCAGTGGCCAGTGTCCAATACTCGAGTACAAAGCTGGGCAGACAGTCTTCAAGGAGGTGATCAAGTCGCTTCGGTGGAGCAAGTCCCGAAACTCGGAAAACTGGGCATTTGGTCCGCTAAGGGATGCACGCATACATACCAGCATCCGGGGGAGGGGCGGCGAGGGGTAGTCGGCCGCTAAAGTCTCTGGAATCAGGGGGTTCTTGGGGGCCGGGTGCCGGTGGCGTACCAGGACATGCTGGATTCCGCAACGGGGAGAGGCCTGCAACTTTCTGAGTCAGAAAGTGTTAGATACACTGTGGAGGCCATGACCAGGTCTGACGTCCAACTGATGCTGGACGTGAAAGCCGGGGACGATGAGTCCTTCGCGCTGCTGCTGCGGAGGTATCGGACGCCGCTGGTCAACTTCCTCTATCGCATGGTACGGGATACAGCGACTGCGGAGGATCTGGCACAGGAAGTTTTCCTGCGAGTCTATCGCGCCCGAAAGCAGTATTCTCCCAGCGCGAAGTTCACGACGTGGATGTTCCGGATCGCGACAAACCTGGCGCTGAACTCGATTCGCGACAACCGCTACCACCAGATGGAGACGTCGATCGACGCGCCGGCGGACGAGGATTCGGCGCCGCTGGAACTTCCGGCGCGCGAAATGAGAATCGATGAGCATATGGTGGAACGCGACCGCTCCGATTTCATCCGAAGGGTGGTTTCATCGCTGCCGGAGAAGCAACGCGTCGCGGTTCTGCTGCATAAGTACGAGGAAATGGATTACGGCGAGATCGCCAAGATTCTGGATTGCTCGGAAAGCGCGCTGAAATCGCTCTTGTTCCGCGCTTACGAGACCCTGCGGGTACAACTGGCACCACTCGTGGCCCAGCCGGTGAGGACCAGTGCAGGGGAAGGAAGGGCATCATGAAGTGCGAAGACGTTTCGAAGGAATTGATCGCCTATCTCGACCGCCGCGCGAATTCGGCGGAGCGGCTCGAGGTGGAAGAGCACCTGCTCGCATGCGAGGGGTGCCGCAAGCGCGCGGAAGAATTCCGCAAGCTGTGGACCGTTCTCGATGAGGTGCCGGTGCAGGAGCCATCGTTCGGTTTCGACGCGCGGCTGCGGCAGCGAATCGCGGCGGAGCCGAGGCCGCGCTGGTTCCAGTGGCTTGTGCCTCAGCCGAGGCTAGCATTCTCGATTGCCCTGCTGGTGGCGCTGAGCGTGTGGCTGGCGAGAGTGCCGCCTTCGAAGCCCGCGCTGACCACCGACGATCAGTTCCAGATGATCGAGCATCTCGGCGTGCTCGAGAACTACGATTTGCTTTCGAAGTCGGACGTTCTCGCGGAAGTGCCGGTGGCCACGACGCGGCCGGCGGACCAGAATGACCAGAACACGCCGGACGACGGAGGAGGCAGCCTCTAACATGCGGTTCGGCAGGCTCATTTCGGCGTTCGTGGTGGCGCTGATGGTCGCGCTCGCGGCGCAGCCTGCCTTCGCGCAGGAAGGGCTCCGAGCGAGGCGACAAGCCAGAATCCAGGCGATGAGGCAGCGCGCGCAAGCGAGAAGGGCGCAGAATGCCGCGAAGCCAAATGGGGGCGGCCACCCAGCAGGTGAGTCCGGCGCGAACAAAGCGGGCGGAACTGCGGGTGGGGCGGCCGCCGGATCAGCGGTAAATGGCGGCAATGGCGGGAGCCAGGCGCCGCGTCCCCCGAACGAGAATCTGTTCAAACCGAATCCTAATGTCGTCCACCCAGGAACGGCAGGAGCGGCGAACGTGCCGCCGGCGATGGAAGAGCGGCTGCGGAACATGTCTCCGCAGGAGCAGGAGCGGTTCCTGCAGAACAATCAGCGCTTCCAGAGCCTGCCTCCGCAACGGCAGGCGGAAATCCGGCAGAGGCTGCAGGCGTGGAATAGGCTGTCGCCCGAGCGCAAGGACCAGATGATCCACAACTGGCAGGTCCTGCGGAACATGACGCCGGAGCAGCGCCAGCTCTATCAGACCCAAATACTCCCCAAATGGGAGCAGATGTCGCCGGAGCGTAGACAGCTCGTGCTGGGCCGCCAGCACACGCTGCAGGCGATGACTCCGGCCCAGCGGGAGGCGGCGCTGAACGACCCGCACTTCATGCAAGGGCTCAGTCCCGATGAACAGAGCGTCCTCCGGAACCTGAACTCGCTGCGGAGCCCGAATCCGTAACGCTGACCTCGATGCTCGCCTCCGGCGCGACCGGTCGGCTCGACTAGTTACCGTTACAAAACAATTTTGGGCCTGCGGGGCAATAAAACAACAAGCTGTCGTGAGAGTGGAAATTGCCCTCCACAACTAATTGTGGTTCCACGGGGCCGCGCTCTGTTCTGAAACAGTTTTTCCTCCGCCGCACCGCAAAAAATCTTTTGCGAAGGTGAAGAATTCCACTTGACATGCGCAAGAACACGCATACAATCGCCGTCCAAGTGGGAGAAAGTGGCGCAAAGTGGTAAACAGTAGTTGTAAGTGGCGAGGGCGAAACAGCGAGTGATGACTCCGCACCTGAGCGCGCTCGAAGCGCGACTCGGAAACACGCCGGCCGAGGTTCTAAAGGCCATTCATGCTGCGCGGCAACTATCTGGCGACAGTCGACGAGAAGGGCCGGGTGAAGATCCCGGCCGATTTTCTCTCCGAGCTCCGCAAGACCGGCTCGAAATTCTACGTTACGAGCGCCAGGGGCGATCACGCGCGAGTGTATCCGATGAAGGAGTGGGAGGCGATCGAGAAGAAGCTTGCCAAGCTCTCCTCCTACGAACCGATGAAGCGCAAGTTTCTGGAACGCACCAACTATTTCGGCCAGGTAGTCGAGGTGGATGGGCAGGGGCGCATTCTGATTCCACCCGTTCTACGCGAGTCCGCGGAGATGAAGGGCGAAGTGGACGTCCAGGGGCAGCTGACGTACCTGGAAATCTGGAATCACGCGCGATTCCTGAACCGGCTGAATAGCGACCCGATTACGGCGCAAGACGAAAAGGCATTTGGCGAGCTGGGTATCTAGCTTTTGAGCGTTTTGCATACGCCGGTCCTGGTGGACGAGGTCATCGAGTGGCTTCGCATCCGGCCCGAAGGAACGTATGTGGACGCGACGGTCGGCACCGGCGGACATGCGCTGGAAATCGCGCAACGCCTGACGAAGGGCCGGCTGGTGGGTTTGGATCGGGACCCGCAGGCGCTCGAAATTGCGCGGGAGCGGCTGAGGCCGTACGACCGGAGGGTGGTTCTGGTGCACGCTGAGTTTTCGAAGATCGGCGAAGTGGCGGAGAACCTGAGGCTCCCGCCTGTGGATGGAGTCGTGGCCGATCTCGGGGTTTCGAGTCTCGAGCTGGATAGCCGGGGCCGCGGATTTTCGTTTCGCTGGGCCGGGCCGCTCGACATGCGCATGAACCCGGATTCGTCGCTGACGGCGGCAGAGATTGTGAATCAGTGGTCAGAGAAAGAGCTGGCCGATCTCCTCTATTACAAGGCGGACGAGAGGAATTCACGCAGAATCGCCAGGGCGGTTGTTCGGGCGCGGCCGATCCGCGACACCGAACACCTGGCAACGGTTGTGGCAGGGGGCCGAAAAGCAAGGGGAAGGCAGAAACTGCATCCCGCGACAAAAACGTTTCTGGCGCTGCGGATAGCGGTGAATCGAGAAGAGGAGGAACTCGAGCAGTTTCTTTCGCGGACCCCTGCCACTTTGAATTTGGGAGGACGCTGGGTCGTCCTCAGTTACCACTCGCTGGAAGACCGGATCGTGAAGCACGCGTTTCAGAAACTTGCGCGAGGAGGCGGCTTCCGGCTGCTCAACAAGAAGGTGATCCAGCCGCGAGCCGAAGAAGTGCGGATGAATCCGCGCGCGCGAAGCGCGAAGATGCGAGTGGCGGAAAAGATTGAGCCGGCGCAGGGCGCGACGGCCGGGAGCGGAGCATGACCGAATATTACACGGTAAAGCGCATCGATAATTCGCGGCTGTCCCGCCCGGAAGCTCCGGCGCGGCTCCGCGACTTCTGGCGGCGCGTGGCGGCGGGTTCGCTGATGGCGGGCTGCCTGCTGTTCTACGTCTGGCAGCATTTCCAGTGCATCCAGCTTCGCTACCAGATCGAGCAGCTCGAATCGGAACGCGGGCAGGTGGCGGAATTGAACCAGCAACTGCACCTCGAAGTGGCCACGCTGCGGGCGCCGGGCCGGGTCGACACGATCGCTCGAAACCAGCTCGGGCTGACGGTCCCGGTGCCGGGCCAAGTTGCGTCGGTGGATGCCTCGGGCGACGCGGTGCTGGCGCAGGCGCGCGCCGTGATTCAGACGTCCCGGCCTTGATCAACTCTCGGCCCGGCCTCCCGGGCCCTTTCCGGCGACGCCAGATAGCTGGCCGCCGGGCCAAGTTTCAGATGGGGTAGGCCGGAGTCCATGGAGCAGCGCAATCCGCGTCTCCGCTGGCTTGTCGTCTGGGTTCTTGCGGTGGTTTGGATGGCGGCAGTTCTCGGCCGCCTGAGTTACCTCCAGCTTTTCTGCTACAGCGAGTACTTCGCCAAGGCACAGCGTCAACAGCAACGAGTCTTCGAAATCAGCCCGATGCGCGGGACGATTTACGACCGCAGAGGGCGCGAGCTCGCCGTGAGCATGCCGATGGATTCGGTCTTCGCCGATCCTGCGGAGATCACGGATGCCGAAATGGTCGCGCGGCTGCTTTCGCGCGTCCTGACCGTTCCCGCCGATGACCTTGAAACAAAGATCCGGGAAGCGCATACGCCGGTTCGCCTCGCGCGAAAGCTTTCGCCCGAAACGGTTCAGCGTATCGACGACATGAACCTGAAGGGTGTGTTTTTCCAGAAAGAGAATCGCCGCGTGTACCCGCAGCGGTCCCTCGCCGCGCACGTGCTGGGCTACGTGGACGTGGACGAGAAAGGCTTGGGCGGAATCGAGCTGGCGCTCGACAAGCAGATTCGCGGGCGCCCGGGCAAGATGATGGTCATGGCCGATGGGCGGCGGCGCTGGTACGACCGCATGGAAGCCGCGGCCGACCCAGGCGCGAGCGTCGTGCTGACGATCGATGAAACGATCCAGTACATCGCGGAGAAGGAACTCGCGCGCGCAATCGCGGAGACGCACGCCATTCACGGCACGGTGGTGATTCAGGACCCCAACACGGGCGAGCTGCTGGCCGTCGCAAACTGGCCCACATTTGATCCGAACAATGCGGGCTCCTATTCTGATGATGTGCGCATGGACCGCGCGGTGGCGGCGGCCTACGAGCCGGGATCGACGTTCAAGGTCATCACGATGACGGGGGCGATCGAAAATGGAGTTGCGACGCCGAATGATCTTGTGGATTGCCAAATGGGATCCATCGTCCTGGCGGGACGCGTGATTCATGATCACAAGGCGTATGGCATTTTGAGTGTTCGCCAGATCCTGGAAGATTCGAGCGACGTGGGCTCCATCAAAATCGCGCTGCGATTGGGCGCGCCGCGGTTCTACGACACGATCCGCCAGTTCGGGATCGGCCAGGCCACGGGGATCGAATTGCCAGGCGAGAATCGCGGCTTGCTGCGAACGCTCGATAACTGGACGCCCAGTTCGATCGGCTCGATCGCGATGGGCCAGGAAGTGAGCGCCACTCCCATCCAAGTTATTTCGGCCATTTCGGCGATTGCGAATGGCGGGATGCTTTACCCGCCGCACATCGTCCGGGAAATCGACGGCACGGACGTGCCGCCCCGGTCGCGTCCCGAGCCGCGACGTGCGACCGATCCGCGAACTGCAGCTGCTCTCCGAGGGATGATGGAAGGTGTGATCCTAGATGGCACGGGCAAGAACTTCGCGGAGCTCGATGGATACACGGCTGGAGGGAAAACAGGCACGGCACAAAAAATCGATCCGGCCACGGGCCGGTATTCGCGCACCGAGTACATGGCCTCGTTCGCGGGATTCGCGCCGATCAATGATCCCGCCGTCACCATCCTGGTGGTGCTGGATTCGCCGGTGGGCGGCCACGAAGGAAATGCGACGGCAGGTCCAGTATTCAAGCGTATCGCCGAGCAGGTGCTCTCCTACATGGATGTGCCGCACGACGTGCCGTCACCTTCGAACACGGAGACGGCGAAGAACATCCGCGCTTCGCAACGGCCCCTGGCGCGGCCGGTTGCGAAGACCGATGCGACCGAAGCGCGATTTGAAGCGGCGGTCGCGATGAAGAATCGTGGCAGGTCCGCCCCCACGGTTGCGTTCGGGAGCCCCGACTCAATTGTCGTTCCCGACCTATCGGGACAGACCGTGCGCGGCGTGACGGAAGCGTGCTCGCGTCTTGGCTTGGCCCCTTCGCTGATTGGCACGGGCGTTGCAGTGGAACAGTCTCCAGAGGCGGGGACGAGCGTCCTGCGAGGCAGCCGAATCACGTTGCGGTTCGGCCGCCCCGGAGAACACGCGCCTGCCCCCACGCGAGGGGACGGGAATTGAGCACGATCACGGAAGGCATTGGGGAAGTGAGTTCGGACACGACAGACAAGAAGAAAACGCGGGAGACGGGCCTGGCCGATCTGATCGAGGGCATCGGTGTGCTTCGGGTCAGCGGCCCCGCGCACGTGAGAATCCTCTCGGTCGCCTGCGACAGCCGGAAGGTCGAGCGCGGCGCGCTTTTCTTTGCGTTGCCGGGAGAAAAGGCCGACGGAATTCGGTTCGTGCCCGATGCGATCGCTCGAGGCGCTTTGGCGATTGCGACTTCGCATTCGCGTCCTGCCGATATCGCTGACGAGATCGCATGGGTTGAGCTCGGGCCGGGCAAGGAGCGGCGCGCGCTCGCGCTGGCGTCGGCGAACTACTTCGATCATCCGGCAAACGCGCTGAAGCTTGTCGGCGTCACCGGGACGAACGGCAAAACTACAACGACGTTTCTCATCGATTCGATTTTGCGCGCCGCGGGATTCACAGCCGGGCTCGTCGGCACGACGGGTTACCGCACGCCGCGGGGCAGCCGCGCGGCCTTGAACACGACGCCGGAATCGCTCGACTTGCAGGAGATGTTCGCCGAGGTGCGCGACGCGGGCGGCACGCACGCGGTCCTGGAGGCCAGCTCGCACGCGCTGGCGATGGACCGGCTGTCGGGTTGCCATTTTGAGGTCGCTGTTTTCACGAACCTGACGCGCGATCACCTCGATTACCATAAGACGTTTGAGGACTATTTCGCCGCGAAGCGCCGGCTTTTCGAGGGCACCGGCGCGGGCGCCCCCGGAGTAGCGGTGGTCAACGCGGACGACGATTACTCGACGCGGCTCGAAGGTCTTGCGCGGCGAACGCTGAGTTATGGCCTGACGGCCGCGGCAGACCTGACGACGAAGAAGCTCAATCTCACGTTTGAAGGCCTTGAATTCACGGCGCAGACGCCGTTGGGCAAAATCGACATTCGCTCTTCGCTCGTCGGCCGCATCAACGTCTACAACATTCTTGCCGCCATCGGCGCAGGAATCGGGCTCGAGATTCCTGTGCCGCAGATCGCGGAGGGAATCGCGAAACTCGAGCTGGTGCCAGGCCGATTCCAGTCGGTCGACGAAGGCCAGCCGTTTCTGGTGATCGTCGACTACGCGCATACCGATGATGCTTTGCGCAATTTGATTGCGACGGCGCGCGAACTGAATGCTTCCGGGAGGATCATCACCTTGTTCGGCGCGGGCGGAGAACGCGACCGGACGAAGCGTCCGCTGATGGGCGAAGCGGCCGGCTCGCTGAGCGATATCGTGGTGCTGACGAGCGACAATCCGCGCGGCGAGGATCCGCTTCGAATCATCAACGACGTGATTGTGGGCTTACAGAAGGCGAAAGCGGAATACCGCGTCGAGCCGGACCGCGATCGCGCGCTGGAAATCGCTTTGAACGAAGCGCGCGCGGGAGACATCGTTTTGCTCGCGGGAAAAGGGCACGAGACGTATCAGGTGCTGGGCGATCGGACGATCGAGTTTGACGATCGCGAGAAGGCACGCGCGATTCTGCGGCGCAAGGGATTCTCGAAACAGGGGGGATAGGCGCGACGAGCCGCCGTTCGTTCGCCGCGGGCCCCGAGTTTGCAGTGACAGTGGGAAGCTGGCGGTTTGAGAGCTAGGGATTGAGCGACCAACCCAGCCCATTGGAGACGCGATGCGGTGGACAGTGGTTCAAGTGGCTGAGGCGCTGGGTGTCTCGGCTCCCCAGGGTCTCGACCCCATGGCCGGGCTGGCCGGCGTCTCGATTGATTCTCGTACTGTTCGGCCCGGAGAACTGTTCCTCGCCATACGCGGTCCGCGTCACGATGGACACGGTTTTGTGGCCGGGGCACTGGCTGGCGGAGCTGCGGCCGGGGTGGTGGCGCGCGAGCGCTGGGCCGAATACCCGGCCGAAATCCAGTCGCGCCTCTTCGCCGTGGACGACACCCTTGACGCGCTGCACAAGCTGGCCTCACGCGCGTGCGAGATCTGGCGAAAAGCGCGGCCGGGACGACTCATCGGCGGCGTGGCCGGGTCGATCGGCAAGACCACCACGAAAGAAATTCTGGCGGCGCTCGTGGCCTCGCGGTTCAGCGTATTGAAGACGCAAGGGAACTTGAACAACGAATACGGGCTGCCGCTGACGCTGCTGCGGCTCGACGAGGAATATGACGCCGCCGTCGTCGAGCTCGGAATGTCGCACCGCGGCGAGCTAGCGCGGCTGGCGCAAATCGCGTCGCCGGACGTGGGCGTGATCACGCGCGTATCCGTGGAGCATCTCGAGTTTTTTTCGTCGCTCGATGAAATAGCGCTGGCGGAGCGCGAGCTGATCGAAAACCTGGCGTGGCCGGGCGCGACGGCGGTACTGAACGCGGACGATGAGCGCGTGGCGCGGTTTGCGGACGTCGCGCGCGGGCGCGTGATCACGTTCGGCGCGAATGCGCGCGCGGGTTTTCGAGTTTTGTCGATCGAGGAGCGCGGCCTGGAAGGCGCGAGCTTCGAACTCGCGTCACCCCAAGGGCGCGTCCGGTTGGAATCGCCGCTGATCGGGCGCCACAACGTGATGAACGCGGTGGCGGCGCTGGCGGCGGCCAGCCCTTGGGGCATCGGCGCGGCGGACGCGAAGAAGGTGTTTCCGTCGCTGGTTCCGGCGGACAAGCGCGGCGAAGTGATTCGCTTCGAGCAGGGTTTTACGGTGATCAACGATTCCTACAACTCGAGTCCGTCCGCGCTGAACGCGATGATCGAACTGCTTGCGTCGACGCCCGGATATCGCCGGCGGATTCTTGCGGCGGGCGAAATGCTCGAGCTCGGCGACTCTTCCGCGGAACTGCACCGCGAGTGCGGATGCGCCACAGCCGCGCTTCGCAAGATCGACTGGATTTTTGGCGTGCGAGGTCACGCAGCGGAATTCCTTCGCGCAGCCGTTGACGCGGGGCACCCCGCCGATCGCGCGCGGTTCTTCGAGAATTCGGAAGCGGCTGCGGAATTCCTCGAGAAGTTCGTTACGCGCGGCGACCTTTTGCTCTTGAAGGGTTCGCGGGGCGTGAAGATGGAGAAGGTTCTCGAAGCGATCGACGCGCAGCATCGGCGCGCGGATTTCAGACCCTCGCCGGAAACTCTCACGTCCGGCCGGAAGGGGCGCGGCTGAAATGCTCTACTACCTGTTCTACTTCCTCCTGCGCCCGCATTTCAGTCCGCTGAACGTGTTTCGCTACATCACGGTCCGGACGGCCGTGGCGAGCCTTACGGCGCTGCTGCTGTCGTTGCTTTTGGGGCCTTGGGTGATTGACCGCCTGCGCGAAATGCAGGTGAAACAATACATCCGCGACGAAGGGCCGAAGGCTCACCACAAGAAGGCCGGCACGCCGACCATGGGCGGAGTGCTGATCGTGGGCGCCATCGTAATCCCAACAATTTTGTGGGCGGACCTGCGCAACCCGTACGTGCTGCTTGCGCTAGGCGCCACGCTGGCGTTCGGCGCGATCGGTTTCATCGACGATTACAACAAAGTCGTGCGGAAACGGAGTCTGGGTCTTACGGCGCGCGGAAAGTTTCTCCTGCAGGTGCTGACGTGCGTCGGAGTCGGGATCGTGCTGTTGAAACTGCAGGCCAAGGGCGCCTATTCGACGCAGCTGAGCGTGCCGTTTCTCAAGAAGCTGCACCCTGACTTCGTGATTCATGCCCTTCTCCACCGTCATTTCGTCTGGCCGCTGGCCTACGTGCCGTTCGTCCTGTTCCTGGTTCTCGTGATCGCGGGCCTGTCGAACGGCGTGAATCTCACGGATGGCCTCGACGGCCTCGCCATCGGCAGCGTTCTGGTCGCATCGGCCGCGCTGACGGTGATTACATACATCTCGAGCAACGCGCGTTTCGCGGAGTACCTCGAGATTCAGAAGGTTTCCGACGCGGCCGAGTTGACGGTGTTTTGCGGCTCGGTCGCCGGCGCGTCGCTCGGATTTCTCTGGTACAACGCGCACCCCGCGGAGATGTTCATGGGCGACGTCGGCTCGCTGGCGCTTGGCGGCGCGATCGGGGTCGTCGCCGTAATCCTGAAACAGGAAATCCTGCTGCTTTCGATCGGCGGGATTTTTGTCATCGAACTGCTTTCGGTCATCATACAAGTAGGCTCGTTCAAGCTGACGGGAAAGCGCGTATTCCGGATGGCTCCGCTGCACCACCACTTCGAGCTGGCGGGCTGGAGCGAGTCGAAGATTATCGTGCGCTTCTGGATTGTGGCGCTCGTGCTGGCGCTGTTTTCGCTGACAACTTTGAAGTTGAGGTGAACGGAAGTGAGGCCCGGAATTGATTTGCAAGGGAAGCGCTTGCTGGTGGTCGGAATGGCGCGCACCGGCGTGACGACGTCGCTGTTCGCGGCCGGGTACGGCGCGAGCGTCACGGCGACCGACGAAAAGCCGGAGTCGGACCTGGCCGAAGCCGCTGCCAGACTGCGCGCGGCCGGAGTGAAGCTCGAGTTTGGCGCGCCCAATCCGGCCGCGTTTCTCGAGCAGGATTTGATCGTGGTCAGCCCCGGGGTGCCCGCGAAGCTTCCGCCGCTCGAACTTGCTCGGGCCCGCGGGATTCCGGTGTGGAGCGAAATCGAACTCGCATGGCGTTTCCTTCGCGGCAAGCTGGTGGCGATCACCGGCTCGAACGGGAAAACCACGACGACCGCGCTCGTGGCGCACATCCTGAAGACGGCGAAGATCCACACGCTCGTCGGCGGAAATATCGGCGTGCCGTTGCTTGCGCTTGTCGAGTCCTCGACGGATTCGAGCGTCACTGTGGCGGAGATCAGCAGCTTTCAGCTGGAGACGGTCGCGGAGTTTCGCCCCGAAATCGGCGTGCTGCTGAATTTGACGCCGGACCACCTCGACCGTCATGCGTCCTTCGACGAATACGCCGCGGCGAAGATGCGAATGTTCGAAAAGCAGCTCGATCGCGACGCCGCCGTGCTCAACGCCGACGATTCGGAAGTCACGCGCCGCGCGCCGTCGCGTCCGCACCTCTATTGGTTCAGCCGGCAGAAGCGCGTCGCCTCGGGGGTGTTCCTTTGCGACGGGCAGATTTACTTTCGCGCGGAGGGGTCGGAGGTTGCGCTCGTGCGGCGCGATGAGATTCCCCTGCGCGGCGAGCACAACGTCGAGAACGTGTTGGCGGCCTGCGCGGCCGCGTACCTTGCCGGCGCCGATGCGGCGGCAATCGGAAAAGGCGTGAAGACATTTCGCGGCGTCGAACATCGGCTCGAGTTCGTCGCCGAAATCGGCGGCGTCGCGTTCTACAACGATTCGAAGGCGACGAACGTCGATGCGAGCCTGAAGGCCATCGAAGCGTTTCCCGGCCCGCTGATCGTGATTCTGGGCGGCAAAGACAAGGGTGCGCCGTACACGGCGCTTCGCGAGCCGCTGCATCAGCGCGCGCGCACGGTGATTCTCATCGGCGCGGCGGCGGAGAAAATCGCCGCGGAGCTGGACGGCGCCGCGCCGTTGCAGCAGGCGGGAACGCTCGATCGCGCCGTTGAAATTGCGATGGCAACGGCGCAGCCGGGCGACACGGTGCTGCTCGCACCCGCCTGCTCGAGTTTCGATCAATTCGAGAATTACGAACACCGCGGCCGCGTGTTCAAGGAGCTGGTTGCGCGGCTCGACAAGCAGGCTGCGCGCTCATCACAATGAATCGCGCTTCCGTGGCGTTGCACGAGATGCGAGAGAGAGGTTTGAACGATGCCACGTAGTCTTCAACCGGATCGGCAGTTGTTCATCGTCACGCTGGCGATGTGCCTGATCGGCGCGGTGATGGTGTTCAGCGCGTCGGCGGTCACTGCGCGAGCGGAATACGGCAACGCGTACCTGTTCCTGATCCGGCAGGCCGTTTACATCGCGCTGGGAATCGGCGGGATGTTCTGGCTGATGAATTTTGACTATCGCAAGCTGCGCGCGCCTCGCGTGATTTTCACCGGCCTTTCTCTCACGGTGCTGCTGCTGATCGCGGTCCTGTTTCTCGACCGGTCGCACGCCACCCACCGCTGGATTCGCCTGGGGCCGCTGAGCCTTCAGCCGTCCGAGTTCGCGAAGCTGGTCGTGATCGTCTTTCTCGCGTGGTTCCTCGAAATTCGGCGCGCGCCGCGCGGCTTTGGCGTGAACGACCCGATGCGGTCGCTTCTGCCGACGCTTGGCACCGTGTTTCTGATGGTGGCCCTCGTCCTTGCGGAACCGGACATGGGCACGGCCTGCATGATCGCGTTCATCGCCGGCATCATGCTCTTTGTCGCGGGCCTCTCGCTGCGATTCGTGGTCCCGGCGGCGTTCGCGGCGCTTCCCGTGATCTATCTCCTGATCGTGCGAGTGCCATACCGGCTGCAGCGCGTGCAAGCGTTCTTCTCGCCCGGCTCGGACCCGCAAGGCCACGGCTTTCAATTGCTGCAATCGCTGATCGCCGTCGGCTCGGGCGGCTTCAGCGGCGTGGGCTTGATGGAGAGCCGGCAGAAGCTGTTCTACCTGCCCGAAGCGCACACGGATTTCATCTTCGCCGTCGTCTGCGAGGAGCTCGGTTTCATTGGCGCCGTGGTCGTCCTCACTCTGTTCGCGGTTTACGGTTGGCGCGGTTTTGTCGCGGCGATGAAGGCTCCGGATGACTTCGGCCGGCTCCTGGGGATCGGCATCACGACGATGGTTGTGGGCCAGGCGCTGATCAATCTGAGCGTCGTCCTCGGCATGATGCCGACGAAGGGAATTCCGCTGCCGTTCATCAGCTATGGCGGCTCGAGTTTGCTCGTAATGCTGTTGGCAACCGGCGTGCTCCTTAATATCAGTCAGCACGCGGACGAGACGTGAACGCGGATGCGAAGAGCTTATTGATTGCCGGAGGCGGCACGGGCGGCCACGTTTTCCCGGCGCTCGCGGTCGCTCAGGAATGGCTTCGCCGCGGAACGCAAGCAGTGCCTGAAGGGAAGAGAGACGTTGTGATCGTCGGAACGGAACGCGGACTCGAAACGAAGCTGGTGCCGCGGGCTGGCCTGCCGCTCGAATTGATTCGTGTGGCGGGGCTTAAGGGCATCGGCGGGACGAAGTTCCTGCATAACGCCGTCATGCTGCCCGCTGGGATTTGGGATTCGGAGCGAATCCTTCAGCGCCACGGCGTCGACGTGGCCTTCGGCGTGGGCGGCTACGCCTCTGGTCCCATGATGCTTCTAGCCGCGATGCACGCGATTCCCTCCGTCATCTTCGAGCCGAACGTCGAACCGGGCTTCACGAACCGTGTCCTGGCTGACATGGTGACACGTGTCGCTGTGGCACACTCGGAAACGGCCGAGCGTCTTGGCGGCAAAGCGGTGGTGACGGGCTGCCCCGTGCGGAAGGAGTTCTTTGCCGTGCCGCCGCGCGAGCACTGCGAGCCGTTTCGGGTCCTCATCACAGGGGGAAGTCGCGGCGCCCTGCCGATCAACCGGGCGGTCGTCGACTCGCTCGACATCCTGGCGGCGCGAAAAAACCAGCTTTTCATCGTGCATCAGACTGGCGAACGCGATTATAATTCGGTGCGCGTAGCGTATGCTCGGCGTGAATTTTCAGCGGAGGTTCTGCCCTTCATCGAGAATATGGCGGAGCGGTTTGCCCAGGCAGATCTGATCGTCTGCCGCTCGGGCGCGATCACCGTAGCGGAAATTTCAGCCGCCGGACGCGCCGCCATCTTTATCCCCTTCGGCGCTTCCACCGACGCGCACCAGACTCGCAACGCCGAGGCCATGCAAAACGCCGGCGCCGCACGGCTGCTCCCGCAGGACCAGCTCACGCCCGCGCGGCTCACGGCCGAGATTTTCTCTCTCCTGGACCAGCCCCGGAGACTTGCTGACATGGAAAGTCGCGCCCGCGCGCTCGCGCGTCCGCGCGCCGTTGAGGATATTGTGGACCTGCTCGAAAAGGTGTCTCAGTCATGAACGTCACGTTCCGGAATTTTCAGCGCATCCATCTTGTCGGCATCGGCGGCAGCGGCATGAGCGGCATCGCGGAGGTCCTGCTCTCAACCGGCTATGCGGTCTCCGGCTCCGATTTGAAAATGTCCCCCGTCACCGAACGCCTGCGCAATCTCGGCGCCGTGATTCATGAGGGGCATCAGCCTGAAAACGTCCACGGCGCGCATGTCGTCGTGATTTCTTCCGCGGTTCATTCCGACAACGTCGAAGTGATCGAAGCGCACCGCTTGAAGATTCCGGTGATTCCTCGCGCGGAAATGCTCGCGGAGCTGATGCGCCTGAAATACGGCATCGCCGTTGCCGGCGCGCACGGCAAAACGACGACAACTTCCATGGTCGCGGCCGTGCTTGCTGCCGCAGACCTCGATCCCACGTTTGTTGTCGGCGGGCGCGTGAATCATGCCGGCTCGAATGCGCGAGTCGGCCAGGGCGAATACATGGTGGTGGAAGCGGATGAGAGCGACCGCTCGTTCCTGTTGCTGGCTCCCGTGATCGCCGTCGTCACCACAATCGACCGCGAGCATCTCGACCAGTACAGCTCGCTCGAAGAAATTCAAGACGCTTTTTTGCAGTTCGTGAACCGCGTCCCTTTTTACGGCTCCGTGATCCTCTGCCTCGACGAGCCCAACGTGCAGGCGATTCTGCCGCGCGTGAAGCGGCCCGTAATCACGTATGGCGCGTCGAGCCAGGCCGACGTGATGGTGAGCGACATCAAGCTCAACGGCCTCTCCAGCGAGTTTCGCCTCGCCTATCACGGCGAAGACCTTGGGGTCTTCCAGCTTCCGTCGCCTCCGGGAATTCACAACGTCCTCAACGCCGCGGCTGCGGCTTCGGTGGGCCTGTCCCTCAACGTTCCGGCGGACCTGATCCGCGCGGGCCTTGCGAAGTTCTCCGGTGTCGGGCGGCGGTTCGAAATCAAGGGGACTTACGGCGGCGTCACTTTGATCGATGACTACGGCCACCATCCCGCCGAAATTCGCGCAACGCTCGAAGCCGCGCGAGGATGCGGCTACAAGCGCCTGCTCGTGCTTTTTCAGCCGCATCGCTACACGCGCACGCAGCATCTGTGGGAGGATTTCAGCCGCTCGTTCAATCAGGCGGACATTCTCGTCTTCACCGAAATTTATGCCGCCGGCGAAGCCCCCATCGAAGGCGTCACGGGCGAGCGGCTGGCGGAGGCCATCAGCACGGCCGGGCACAAGAACGTCGTCTTCTCGAGCACGATGCAGGGAGGCATGGAATACATGCTGCGCGAAGCGCGCCCCGGCGACGCGGTTCTGACGATCGGCGCGGGCAGCGTGGGACGCGTGCTCGACCAATTGGCTTTGCTTCTCGGCTCAAGGGTGTCACCGATTCATGCGGATTAGCGACAAAGCGCTCGTGGCCCGGCTCGCGGAACTCGGCGTCGAATTGCGCCCGTCCGTGCCGCTGACGGAGAAGACTTCGCTCGGAATCGGCGGCACCACGGACCAGCTCCTGCTCCGCCGCTACGACACGATTCCGGATGTGATGCGGCTGCTGGCCGATAATCACATCCCCCACCGATTTCTCGGCGGCGGCACGAACGTGCTGATTGCTGACGGCGAACTGCCCTGGGTGGTCCTGCACCTTCCGTCGGCCCATCCTGGTGTGACGATCGACGGGAACTTCGCTTTCGTGGACGCCTCCGCCGATCTCGGCGGCATGGTCACGTTCTGTGCCAAGCATGACCTCGGCGGGATGGAAGGCCTCATTGGCGTGCCGGGGAGCGTGGGCGGCGCGCTGCGGATGAATGCGGGCGCGTACGGAATGCAGATTGGCTCGTACGTGCGCGAGATCGAACTGTACCGCGCGGCGAAAGGCGAGCTGGAAACGATGCGCGGCGACGAAATCCGCTTCGACTATCGCCACACTTCGTTCGCCCCGGACGACGTCATGCTCCGCGTGAAGCTCGAGCTGCCGGTGAAGCCGTACAAAGAGATTCTCGCGGGCATTCGCGTGTGCAACGAAAAGCGCCGCGCGAGCCAGCCGCTGAACCAGAAGAGCGCCGGCTGCATCTTCAAGAATCCCCCCGGGGGTTCGGCGGGGCGGATGATTGACGAACTCGGCCTCAAGGGCCATCGCGTGGGCGGCGCCATGGTCAGCGACCGTCACGCAAATTTCTTTGTCAATGTCGCGGATTCCACTTGCGCCGACATGCTCAAGCTGATTGACTACGTTCGCGAGCGCGTGCGCACCTCCTACGGGATCGAGCTCGAAAACGAGGTGATCGTCTGGCGAAATTAAGGACCATGGACGCGGAGATCTACCCGCAGGAGGTACTCGCGGACGAGGAGCCGAAGTATCTTCGTCGCCAGAAACCGCTCGAAATCAAGCGGCGCAAGTTCGGCCGGCGCGCCTGGAAGACCTATTTCCGCGTCAGCCTGTGGGTCGGAGTGGGAATCGCCGGGGCGTGGATTGCCTACATCGCTGGGCACTTCCTCCTTACCGCGCCGGAAATGCAGCTGATTCATCCCGAGCAGGTGGCGATCTCCGCCAGTGGTGGCGGGCCGCTGCACTACGTCACGCGCGCCTCCGTGCTCGAGGTTTTCTCCGCGGACCGCGGCAAGAGCATCCTGCGCGTTCCCATCGATCAGCGACGCCAGCAGCTCGAATCGCTCGCGTGGATCGAGCGCGCCACGGTTCGGCGCGCTCTGCCGAACGCGATCGAAGTCGACATCGCGGAGCGCGTTCCGATCGCGTTTCTGCGCCAGGGCAGCGAGATGTCGCTCGTCGATGTGCATGGAACGATTCTGGAGCGCCCGCTTTCCGGCGATTTTCATTTTCCCGTCGTGACCGGAATCACGTCCGATATGGCGCAGGACGAGCGCGAGAAGCGCATGCAGCTTTTCAGCACCTTCTCGCAGCAGGTGGAATACGTGCGCGCTGGAGCGATGGATCAGGTGAGCGAAGTCGACCTCTCGGACGCCGACGATTTGACGGCCACGATTACCGGCCTGCAGGGAGGAATTGCGAGCGGCTCGTGGGGCCAGGCGTATGCGCCGGTGCTGGTTCGCTTCGGCGATTCGGATTTCGGCGGCAAATATCGCACGTTGCTCGACGATATTGGCCAGTGGCGCGCGACGGCAGGACGCGTCGATTCGGTGGATTTGCGGTTCGCGCAGGAGGCCGTGGTGAATCCGGATACGGCCGGCGCACCGCAGCAAGTGGCGCAGCAGCGGCCGCCGAAGACGGATGTGGCGCCGGCGCGCGCGGTGCGCAAGAGCGCTGCGAAGCATGCGAGATGACGCCGGCCTGAAGGGCTCGCGCGGAGATTGTGGGAGGGAGCGGCAGAGTTGACGAAGAAAGACCGGCACATTGTGGCGCTCGATATTGGCAGCACGAAGACGTGCGCGCTGATCGGCGAACTTGAAGACGACGGCAGCGCGAAGTTCGCGGCGTTCGGAGCGGCTGAATCGAAAGGCTGGCGCAAAGGGCAGATCGTCAACCTGGATTTGGCGGTGAGCTCGATCCGCCGCGCCGTGGAAGAAGCGGAAACGATCGTCGGCGTGCCTGTCGAGTCGGCGCTGATCGGCGTGGCGGGCGGCCACGTCCGCGGAGTGAACAGCCGTGGCGGAATCACCGTTGCAGCGCGGCCGCGCGACATTCAGCGCGAAGATGTCCGGCGCGCCATCGAGGCGGCGCGCGGCGTTTCCTTGCCGGAAGACCGCGAGGTTTTGCACGTCCTGCCGCAGGAATTCTCTCTCGATTCGCAGGACAACATTCGCGACGCGATTGGCATGGTGGGCCAGCGCCTCGAAGCGAACGTGCACATAGTGACCTCGTCCGGCACAGCCACGCAAAACATTGTTACGGCGGTGAACCGGGCGGGCGTGCGCGTGGACGACACGGTTCTCGAGCAGCTCGCTTCAGCCGAAGCGTGCCTCACGCAGGACGAACGCGAGCTCGGCTGCTGCCTGCTCGATATCGGCGGCGGCACGAGCGAATTGATCGTGTACGTGGGCGGCGTGGTGCGTCAGACGTCGGCGATTCCGGTCGGCGGCGACCATTTCACGAACGATCTGGCGGTGGGGCTCCGCACGCCGGTGCCCGAAGCCGAAAAAATCAAGCGCGAGCATGCGTGCGCGTTTCGCGAGTTGCAGAAGGAAGATTTCGCGATCGAGATCGCGAGCGTGGGCGATCGCCCGCCGCGAACGGTTTACGCGCGCATGTTGTCGGAGATTGTCGAGCCTCGGGCGCAGGAGCTGCTGATGCTCGTTCGCGACGAGCTGCGCCGCGGCGGACTCGAATCGCAAATTCCCGCCGGTTTGATTTTGACGGGGGGCGGAGCGTATCTGCGCGGCCTCGTCGAGCTTGCCGAGCGGTTCTTCAACCTGCCGGTGCGGGTGGCGGTGCCGCGCGGGCTTGCGGGGATGAGCGAAGAGGTTTCCCAGCCTGAATACTCGACGGCTGTCGGAATCGTGCTCTACGGCGCGCGCACGCGGCGGATCGCCGGAGCGCGGCCCAACGGCTGGACGGGGAAGTTGAAGGCTCTGTTTGCGGGGCAGTGACATTTGATACAGAGGCGAATTTCCGGGGGAGGAAGCATGACGCCGAAAGAGTCGGGCATTCGGGTTTCGTTCAGCAGTGAGGACACGCAGAACGGCGCGAAAATCAAGGTGATCGGAGTGGGAGGCGGCGGTTCGAACGCCGTCAACCGCATGATCCGCGCCAAAGTCGAGGGGGTGGAGTTCATCGCCGCAAACAGCGATTTGCAGGCGCTGAAGCTTTCCGCCGCGCCCGTGAAGCTGCAGTTGGGCGAGAAGTTGACGAAAGGACTGGGCGCCGGCGCCAATCCCGAGATCGGCCGCAAAGCCGCGCTCGAAGACACGGAGAAAATTCTCGAAGCGCTCGACGGCGCGGACATGGTGTTCGTCACGTCGGGCCTTGGCGGCGGCACCGGCAGCGGCGCCGCGCCGGTGGTCGCGAACCTCGCGAGCGAACTCGGCGCGCTCACGGTTGCCGTCGTCACGAAGCCGTTCGCGTTCGAAGGCAAGCGGCGCATGCTCCAGGCCGAGCAGTCGCTCTCCGAGCTGATCGGCTGCGTCGATACCGTCATCGTGATTCCGAACGAGCGGCTGATGGAGTGCGTCGAGCACGGCACGAGCTTCTTCGAGGCGTTCCGCATCGCGGACGACATCCTGCGGCAGGCGGTGCAGGGCATCAGCGACATCATCACGATTCCGGGCATCATCAACCGCGACTTCGCTGACGTGAAGACGATCATGTCCGGCCAGGGCTACGCGGTGATGGGCACGGCGGTGGCTTCCGGAACGAATCGAGCCGTCGACGCCGCGAACCGCGCGATCAACAGCCCGCTGCTCGAAGACAACTGCATCCAGGGCGCGCAGGGAATCCTGATCAACATCACCGGCTCGTCGTCGGTTTCGCTGCAAGAGGTGCACGAAGCGTCCTCGATCATCCAGAAAGCGGCGCACGAGAACGCGAATATCATTTTCGGTGCGGTACAGGATGATGCGATGAAGGAGTCCGTGAAAATCACCGTGATCGCTGCGGGCTTCCGCGAAGTCGCGAACAAGAAGACGCACGCTCGGCCGTCGTATCTGCCGAAGACTTGGAAGGCGGGACGCGAGCAGATGACGCCGATGCCGGCGGCTCAGTCGCCGTCGAACGTCGTGCAGCAGGTGGCGCGCAACGTCGGGGAATCGATGCGCGACGTACCCGCGGACGATCTCGACGTGCCCACGTTCCTCCGCCGCCAGGCACAAAAGGCCTAGCCGCGAAGGCTCCTGCGAGGGCGAATCATTCCTGGTTCGCCCTTGCGATCGCTCGGTTTGCGCAGGAATTCTTGGTTTCCCGTTGCCCTCCTTCGTCCTCTCTGATGAGATTCTTCCGGTCGCTTGCGGTGTAGACTTGCGGGTGTGATTGCGTCGGTTCGAATAAGCAGCGAGGTGTCGCGGCTCATTCTGGAGTCTGCGCGGAAGGATTCTGCGCGCGAGGTGTGCGGGCTGATGGGGGGGCGCGGCGGCGTGATCACGTACGTGTTTCCAGCGGCGAATGCCGCCGGGAATCCGGCCACGTCGTACGAGATTGCGCCGCAGGAAATATTTCAGCGCATGCGCGAGATGCGCGCTGCGGGGCTCGAGCTGCTCGGCATCTACCACTCGCATCCGAACGGGGAAAATGAGCCGTCGCGGCGCGACATCGAAAGCGCGTACTATCCCGATGCGGCGTACTTCATAATTTCGCCGGTCGCGAATGCGCCTCGCCCGGTGCGCGCATTTTCGATTCGCGATGGGCGCACGGTCGAGTTGGAAATTCACGTGGTGCCAGTTGAGGAGCGTCATGATCAATCGGCGTGAATTGCTGCGGAGTCTGGGTGGGGCGGCGCTGGGTTTCGCCGGGCGCGGAGTTTCGTTCGCGAGCGTCGGCACGTCGGAGCCGCCGAAGCGCAAGAAGATCCTGATGTTCACGAAGTCCTCGGGTTTCGAGCACTCCGTAATCAAGCGGGTGGACGGAAGGCTGGGTCTCGCGGAGCAGATCGTCGCCGACCTTGGCAAACCGCACGGCTTCGACGTGAACGCGACGAAAGACGGCGGAGTTTTCGCGAGCCCGGATCTCGGGCAATACGATGCGTTCTTCTTTTATACGACGGGCGATCTGACCACGGTGGGGACCGACAAAAATCCGCCGATGACGCCCGAAGGCAAGCAGGCGTTCCTGAATCTGATTCACGAAGGCAAGGGTTTCATCGGCACGCACTCCGCGACGGATACGTTCGATACCGTGGGCGACCGGTTCGATCCGAAGCCGCAGGCTGAGCTCGATCCCTATCTTCAAATGATCGGCGCGGAATTCCTGGCGCACGACAACCAGCAGAAGGCGCGCATCACCGTGGCGGACGGGAAGTTTCCGGGCATGGCGGCGCTGGGGGACGGAATCGAGATCGTGGAGGAGTGGTACCCGTTCCGCGACTACCAGCCGAATTTGCACGTGCTGACAATCCTCAAAACGGAAGGCATGCAGGGGCCGCATTACCAGCGTCCGCCGTACCCGAACACGTGGGCGCGGATGCACGGGCGAGGCCGCGTGTTCTATACGGCGCTGGGCCATCGCGAGGACGTGTGGAACTCGGAAATCTACCAAGGCATGCTGCTCGGCGGAATTTCGTGGGTCCTGCGAAACGTGAACGCGGACGTGACGCCGAACATATCCCGCGTTGCGCCGCACGCGAACGATATTCCGGCCGGCGCATTCGCCAAGCCTCACTGACGATCTAGCGAAGAGACGCACGCCAGAAACCTCCCGCGGGATTCGGCAGGACCATCGTCGAGAGCACCTTCACGATGACGACCGTGATGTCATCGTGCTGCCGGGCGCCCGCGGCAAACTCCTTCACGCCGTTGAAAAGGCAATCGAGCGTTTCATCGGCCGAGTTCCCGCGGCATCGCTGCCACACTTCGGACAGTTTTTCCCAACTGAAATCTTCGTCCTGGCGATTCCGCAATTCGTGAAGACCGTCGGTGGCGAGCAGAACCGAGTCGCCGGGAGAAAGCTTGATCGAGTGGACGTCGTACGTGGAGCCCGGGAACATGCCCGAGGGCAAGCCGCCTTCTCCAATGGGGGCGCAGCCTGCTTCCGATGCGAGAAGCGGCAAGGGCATGCCCGCATTCGAGAATCTTAATTCGAGTGTCGCGGGATTGAAGAGCGCGTAGATCGTCGTGCAGTAGCGCCCGGAGACGGGCCGCACGAGCAGGCGCTTGTTGAGCGTCGAAAGTACGGAGCCCGTGTCTTCGTCCGTTTTGTTCGTACCACGGAGCGTGCCCATCACCATCGCGCCGTACATCGCGGCCGCCAGACCCTTGCCGACGACGTCGCCGATGTAGATGCCAACGAGGCCGTTCGGCAGATCGAAGTAGTCCGCGAAATCGCCGCTGACGTCCGAGAACGGCGAGAAGCGGCAGGCGATTTCGAAGCTGGGGCCGCGAAGCGAGCCGGTGGGCAACAGCGAAGCCTGGATTTGCCGGGCTTCGTCCCGTTCGAGTTCCCAGACCTGGCTGGGAACGGGCTGCTCGATGATTTCGCGGGTCGCCATTCGGGCAATCCCCCCGGGCTGCAGACGTGTGAAGCTGGAAGCGGCACGCGGCGTGCCAAAGTGCAACGGCAAATCAGATTGCGGCGAGCGCGCGAAAGAGCTTAGTGAGGCGCGAAGGCGAGCGTGGTCTGTGAGGCGGCGGGTGATGTGCCGCGATGAAACACTTGCGTGCCCGTGAAACGCGGCGGCTCGAACAGAGGACAACGCGCCCTTCAGGTCTCGCCTCGTGGCGCGACGCAGAATGTGACGTCGATTTGTCGGCATGGTTAGGGATTGGCGCGGTGGGAGTGGGCTGCGGAGGCGGAGTCGGCGACAGCGAGGAGCTTCGCGTAGAGCGGGAACTTCGAGGCGAGCGCGGCGACTTCGGCGCGAACGCGATGCAGGGTGGCTTCGTCGCCGAGATGATCGAGAACTTCGGCCATCCATCCGGCAACCTTTTCCATTTCGGGTTCGCGCATGCCACGCGTGGTGGCGGCGGGAGTGCCGACTCGAATGCCGCCCGCTTTCATCGGCGGGAGGGGATCGAAGGGAATCGAATTCTTGTTGACCGTGATTCCGGCGCGGTCGAATGCGGGCTGAGCGGCGGCGCCGGTAAGGCCGCGTGAATTGATGTCGACGAGGAACAGATGATTGTCCGTTCCGCCGCTGACGACGCGGTAGCCGTGCTCGCTGACGCCGGCGGCAAGAGCCTTCGCGTTCGCGACGACCTGTTTCCCGTATTCGCGGAACTCCGGCTCCATCGCTTCCTTCAGGCAAACCGCTTTCGCCGCGATGGTGTGCATCAACGGGCCGCCCTGAATGCCGGGGAACAGAATCCGGTCGAGATCCTTCGCGTACTGCTCCTTGCACAGAATCATGCCGCCGCGAGGGCCACGCAGAGTCTTGTGGGTCGTCGTGGAGACGAAATCGGCGTGCGGGACGGGGCTCGGATGCACGCCCGCGGCGACGAGGCCGGCGATGTGCGCCATGTCGACGAAAAGCAGCGCGCCGATGGAGCGCGCGATTTCCCCCATGCGCGCGAAGTCGATGATGCGCGAATAGGCGCTCGCGCCGACGACCACCATTTTGGGTTTGTGCTCCTGCGCGAGGCGGTCGAGCTCGTCGTAATCGATCCGCTCGGTGTCTTTCGTGACGCCGTAGGCGATGAATTTGTAGGTTATGCCGGAAAAATTGAGCGGGTGGCCGTGCGTGAGATGGCCGCCGTGCGCGAGATTCATCCCGAGGACGGTGTCGCCGGGCTTGAGCGCGGTCATGTAGACGGCGATGTTGGCCTGCGTGCCGGAGTGCGGCTGTACGTTGGCGTGCTCGGCGCCGAAGAGCGCTTTCGCGCGATCGATCGCGAGCTGCTCGGCCTGGTTGACGAATTCGCAGCCGCCGTAATAGCGCTTGGTGCCGTAGCCTTCGGCGTACTTGTTGGTGAGAACGGAGCCCATGGCTTCGAGCACCGCGTCGGAAACGAAATTCTCCGAGGGAATCAGCTCTATGCCGGTCGACTGGCGGCGGAGCTCTTCGCGCAGGATTTCGGCGATGTCGGGGTCGACGTCGTCGAGCGGACGGCTCATGCGATGGAGTTCAGCGGTTTCGTTGGTCATGGTTTTTGCGCCCTGGCTTGGCGGGGAGGCACGGACCAGAAGCCCCAAATCGCTGTTTTGTTGCGATTAGAAATTTCTACGGTCCTTTGTTTTCTATAACTTAGACGGTTTTCTAATCCTGAACTGTTGCGATTAGACTTCGAAGGCTCGCGACTGGACGCACGAACCGGGAAGGCGCCCGGCATGGCCGCCCGTTGCCGCTCTGCCCCGTCTTTTTGCACAGTTTGCACGAGTCCATCGTAGTAGAAAATTCTTCAGGCGCAAGAAATATGTATCCGACGGGCGAAAGTCGAGGGGGAACGGCGAGATTGTGCAGCGAATGGGAGGGGCAGAAGGCAGAAACGAGGGCCGCTCACCGCAGAGACGCAGAGAGCGCAGAGGAAGATGAGGATGGAAACGAAGAGAGCGCCGGGGAGGAAAGACGAGGAAGAGCGGAGGCCCTTTGCCAAGACCGCGAAGGATCGGCGCGGGCGGAACTCACCGGGGCTCAAGCCCCGAGATGTTTTTGGGAGCTTCTTTCGGGTGGCCTGCCCTTCCGATGTCAGGGTAAAAAGGCCACCCCTCCCCCGACTGAAGTCGGGGGCTCCCACCCTAAAGGCCATCCAGACGCGAGGATTCCCATGAAACGGCCGCACGCTGGGATCTTTGGTTTGCCATTGCTCCCATTTGGTCGTCGACGAGCCAGGCTGAGCGGACACACGCGGAACTCAGGGCCAAAGGTTGCTGCGAGGGGCAGCGCTACTCGTAGCGAAGGGCGACGAGAGGATCGACGCGGGTGGCGCGGCGAGCGGGCACGAGGCACGCCACAAGCCCCGCAGCGATGACGACGGCCGCGACTCCAGTGAATGTCCACGGATCGTTAGCCGAGACGCCCCAGAGCCGCGACTTAATCAGTCGTGTGAGGACCAGGCTCATTCCTACGCCGACGACGAGGCCGACAGCGATGAGGGCCGCGCCTTTCTTGAGGACCATGGACAGGATGTTGTCGGGTTGCGCGCCGAGGGCCATGCGAACGCCGATCTCGTGCGTTTGAAGCGAAACAGTGTATGCCATCACACTGAAGATTCCGATGACGACGAGGAGGAGGCCAATCGCCGCAAAGGCTGCGAAGAGGACCAACAGAAACTCCGGTTCGGCGTAATCGCTTTTGCGCAAGGAATCCTCGACCGATCCAGCGTTCGTCAAGGCGATATTGGGATCCACGGCCCAAACTTGGTTGCGAATTGTCGGAAGCAGGGCCGCGGGAGGCACTGCCGTCCGCACCAAAATGGAGCGATCGCCGAATCCGGTAATGGTGTGGGGAATGTAGGCCTCGGGCCCGGCGGGTCTCTGCAGACCACGGTTGAGCACGTCGGGAACCACGCCGACGATTTCGAAATAAATGTCCTTCAGTCCCGGGTCCGGGACCTGGTCGAGTATGTTGAACTTGATCCTTTGCCCAATTGGATTGTCGTTGGGGAAGTACTTGTTTGCGAAGACCTGATTGATGACGGCCACGTGGCGGCCAGAAGCGACATCGCTTTCGGAAAGCAGTCTGCCGCGCAGAATCGAAAGACCAAGGGTCTTGAAGTACCCCTCGCTGCAAAGCTCGATCGCCGTGTTCCAAGTGTCGGAATGGACCTTCCCCGGAATCGTCAAATCGCTGCCCACGCCAGCGTAGGGCGGCGCGACAAGCGAGACGGAGGTGGAGACGACGCCCGGCAGCGCGTTCAATCGCTCAAAGAGCTGGCGGAACAGGTTGTTCTTCTCCAGAGCGGTGTCATAGACGCCCTTCGGAAGATTCAATTCCGCCGACACAAGACGCTGCGGGCTGAAGCCCAGGGCGAGACGGTCCAGGGCGTAAAACGTTCGCATCATCAAGCCTGCACCGGTCAGCAGCACCATCGACAGGGCAATTTCCGTAACGACGAGAAACGAGCGGAGCTTTCCATGGCGGAACCCGCCGCCCGCGCCCTTTCCAGTACGCGTCAGGCGGCTCTGCAATTCGCCGCGCATTGAATGGATTGCAGGGGCGAGGCCGGAGAGCACGGTGGTCAACAACGTGACGCCGAGACCGAACAACAGGACGACGGGGTTCATATCGATGACAGCTTCCTGCGGGAACGTGTTGTATGGAACGAGCGGCACCACCTTCCTGATACCAACCCACGCCAGCAGGCATCCGGCAAGACAGGCAACGATGGCCAGAACGAGGCCCTCCGTCAGTAGCTGGGAGATCAACCGGACGCGACTCGCGCCGAGAGAAGCTCGAACCGCGATCTCGCGGTCGCGAGCCGTCGCGCGGGCGAGCAGGAGGTTGGCCACGTTGCTGCAGGCGATCAGCACGAGCAATCCAACCGCCCCTGCCAGAGGGTAAATCAGAGTTTTGAACGGCGTCAGAACACGGTCTGCAAGCGTATGGGCAGTGACGCGGAATTGCTTTGGGTACTGGTCGGGATAGACCTTGGCGAGCTGATGGGCGACGACGTTGAGGTCTGCTGCGGCAACCTCCGGAGTGATGCCTGGTTTCAGACGGCCGACCGGCCACACGCCCGCTTCCTTCAGATTGGGATCGCTCGAGATCTGGTTGCGGTCCATGGGAAACGGAATCCAAATGTCCGGCCAGCCCCAGCGGAACCGGGGCGGCATGACGCCGACCAGGGTTCGTAACACTCCGTTAAGCGTGAAGCTCTTTCCGACAACGGCCGGATCGCTATTGAACTGGTCGTGCCAGAGTTTGTAGGTCATCACAAAAACCGGCGGGGCGCCCGGCTTCGTGTCGTCCGGAGTGGCGATGCGGCCAACGAGCGCGGGCGTGCCCATGAACTGAAAGAGATTTGCAGTCGTGTACCATGCGCTGAACTCGGTGGTCCCTTGTCCAGTCGAGTACAGGACGGGCGCCGCACCAAAGCCGCCGAAACCGCCGGTCATGTCCTGGAAGACGTTATTCCGATCACGATAATCGAGAAACTCCGGCAGTGACATTCCCTCGCGGCCGTCCTCGCCGGAGCGGGAGGAGTCGTGGATGGCGAAGCTGACGATTTGGCTTGGCTTGTCGTAGCCGAAAGTGTTGAGAATGACGCCATGGATGGCGCTGAAGATCACGGTCGCCGAACCGATGCCCAGCGCCAGGGCTACGACCGCCAGCGCCGTAAATTTGCGGTCCTTGGCGAGCATCCGAATGCCGTAGCGGAGATCCTGCCAGAGATTCTCGATCCATTGCGTTCCACGCATGTCGCGGCATTCCTCCTTCATTTGTTCGACGCAACCGAAATCGCGCAGGGCTGCCTCCCGGGCTGCGCGGGGCGCCATTCCTGCCACCATGTAGTCGCGCGTCTTCGTTTCGAGGTGGAAACGCACTTCCTCACTGAGCTCGGCATCGAGTGCGCCGTGCTGAAGCAGCAAGCGCAGTTTCTTGAACGACTTCCCAATCAACGACATCGCAACCGCTCTTTGGAATTGCCGTCAGGCAAATCGCAGAACCTTCGCGACCGCGCCGGTGACACGACTCCAATTCTCCTGTTCGCGCTCCAGTTGATGCCGACCAGCGGCGGTCAGCTTGTAATACTTTGCGCGCCGGCCATTTTCGCTGGACCTCCACTCCGAGGCGATCCAGTCGGCCTGCTCCATGCGGTGCAGGGCGGGGTAGAGGGAGCCCTCCTGGACCTGCAAGGCGTCGCCGGAAATCTGCTGAATGCGCTGCACGAGTCCGTACCCATGCGATGGGCCGCGCTGCAGAATCTTGAGGACCAGAAGATCGAGCGCGCCCTGCAAAGAGTCTTTACCCACGGTGGCTCCCTAGATATCTAGGGGGAAATCATCTCTCACCGGATAGGCGATGTCAAGGCCAGCGAGTTGCGTGTAAGCTTCAAGCGGGGAGGTTGCCGGTAAGGGGCGGGGAGTGGTAGTGTCCACGCGCACGAAATCCAAACGCGAGGATTCAAATGAAACGGTCGCAGGTTGGACTTTTTGTATTGCTGCTGGTCACGATTTCGTCGGCAGCGAGCCAGGCGGACAGGAAACACGTCGTGCTGAAGCCGTCTGCGGCGCGCGACACGTTCCCATTCAGCGATGCGGTGCTGGTGGGGAACACGTTGTACGTCGCGGGGACGACAGGATTTGAGGTGACGACGGGCAAGCCTCCGGCGAGCGCGGAAGAGGAAGCGCGGCTGGCCATGGAGAACTTCAAGCAGGTGGTCGAGAGCCAGGGAATGATGATGGACGATGTGGTGTCAGTGCAGGTGTTCTGCACGGACCTGGGTTTGTACGACACGTTCAACAAGGTCTATCGGACGTACTTCCATGGAGGGTTCCCGGCGCGGGCTTTTATCGGGGCGGCAAGCCTGATACGCGGCGCGCGTTTCGAGATCACGGGAATCGCGGTGAAGGGGAGCCGACATCACGAGGGCTAAAGCCCACGAAGCGGAGGAAGCAAAGGAAGCAAAGGAGGTAGAGGAGGTAGAGAAACACCCGCAGAGGCGAAGGATATGCCGGGTCAATCCAGGTTAGTTCGGGAACGCAGATTCAACGGTTGGGCGCAGAAGCCAAAAGAGCAGGGCGCCGGCGATGGCGAGGCCGATTCCACCTTCGAGAAAGTGTCCGGAGAGAGTGTTGACGAGGTCGCCCAGGAGCTGAGTCGCGATGACTGCGACAGCGAGCCACCATCCCCAACGTCGTCGCCTAAACCAGCCCGCGCTCGCGATTGCGAGAGTGACAGCCAAAAGAAGGAACGGGATTCCGACCAATTTGCCCAGAGGCGCGAGGTCCTGGTGGGCGCGCGGATTGAGCCGCCAGACGTGGTCCAAGGCAGTGCGTGGCCAGACGAGAGTTACTCCCGCGAGAGAAGCCATGGCGGTGCCGAACAAGAGGAACACGCCGAAGGCCATTAGGCCGCGCGGGGGTTCGCTCACGAGGGACAGCTAGGCGAGGGCGCGCTTCAGTTTTTTCGTGGACTTCTCCAACTGTTTCTTGAGCTGCTCGACCTGCTTCGAGAGCGCGGCGAGTTCCTTCTTGGCGAGCTTGCCGGCGCGCATCACCTGATGGGCTTTGCGGTCGGCCCTTCCCATCACGTAACCGATTTTTTCCGCGGCTTGCGTGAGCTTCTTGTTCCTGGCCATGCGGTTCCTCCTGGGCATATTGGGTTTCTTCCGGGGCACGTGCGAAGTCTACCACCGGCGTGGTTCGCGGCCAACGGCGGTTTCGACGTTATATGCCGGCCGTGCACTTCTCAACGGCCGCACTTTGCATGGGGACGCGGAACTGGACTCAGGGCAAGGGGATGCGGTAGAGGTTGCGGCGAACATTCAGGTGCGTGTAGGCGTAGACGGAGGCGCTGAGGCCGGACGACACGACTCGCGGGATCTTGACACCGGCCGTCGCCTTCGTGAGGTCCGCGATACTGGCGATGCCGTCCGGCGGAAGTTTTGGGAGTCCCGAATCATGCTGCACAGGTATCGCGTAGCTCCCAGCGAACAGGTGCGGGGAATAGATGTAGACGAATTTGCCGGTGGTATCCCAACTGGGCAGGCAATAACCCGCGCAGAAGGGCACGACGCGGCTTCCGTCCACGGCGAACGCTTTCGCCCCGACCGAGTTTTCCTGGTCTGAATCCAGCGAGCCCGCAGCGACCCAACGGCCGTCGGGCGATACTGCGACGATATCAAGTACGGGTGCGGTAGTTATCTTGCGGCGGCCGCTTCCATCCGCTTTCATGCGATACAGAAAATTCGATGCGCCTTCGGTGGCGCGAAAGACAAGGTCGCCGTCCGGCAGGAAATAGGGAGAATCCTCAACCGCTGCGGAAGTGACGCGGACGGGAGAGGAGGCGCGATTCGTTGGCGCAACCCACAGGCTGGAACGCCCGTTCTGGTCGCTGACGGCGAATGCGACCTTTTTCCCGTCGCGCGAGACCGAGTAACTCTTCATGGAGTAACCCGGCAAGAGCCTGTCCATTTTTCCAGTGGCGAGATCATCGACCCAAAGCTCGTTGCTTTGCGTCTGGCCGCTGGCCATCAAGAAATAGAGGCTCTTTCCATCGGACGAGAAAGAAGGCGCGGTGGCACTTCCTTCCGAGGAGATTTGGTGGTCGCCGTCTTTGTCGTGGAACCACACGGTGCTGTCTTCTGAGCCGACCGACGTGATGAGCGAGTGGCCGTCGGGGGCCATGGCGATGCCTTCCTGGGAGGTGGGGCCGAAGGTGACCTGCTCGGGTTCTCCGTCAGGAAAGCGCTGCCGCCAGATATGAAATTTGTCGGTTCTCGCGGTGAGGTAAATCCATTTGCCGTCGAGAGTCCAGGCGCCGGAATTACAGGTGGCGTTGGGAGGCCCGACCACGCGCGCGTCGCCACCGTCCGCAAACGGGGCGACCTTGCACGGCCCCAGATCGCCGCGGCTGTTCATCTCGACGACGAGCACCGATTTGCCGTCGGGGGAAAGATAGGAATGGTGGGCCATGCTGCGCTGGCCCTGAGGCAGGTAGACATCGCGGCTGTTTCCACGGCTTTCATCCGTAGTTACGATGCCCATGTGCAATCCTTCTTTGATCTCGGAAAAAAGGAACCGCTTTCCGCCTTCGATCCACGTTAGAGACGAAGCGTTCGGCAGCAGGATACGAGGCGCGCCGCCGAGCACGGGCACTTCCCAGGTGTCCCAAGGATCGACGGTGCTATAGACAATGAGCGAGCCGTCGGGGGAGAAGGCTGGGCTCATCTTCAGCGCGGAGTCGTGCGTAAGTTCGACCGGTTGGCCATCGGGAAGGATCTTGACGTAGATCTCTCCTGCGCCGAAGAAGGAGTTGTCGCCGCGGATGAAAGCGAGCATGCGTCCGTCCGGGGAGAGAGCCGGGTAGACGGCGGAGTCCGTAAAGAAAGTGAGTTGCTGCCAGTCCTTGCTTGGGGGAGGAGTGCTCGGGGAGCCGCGAAGAAATAGAAACGCGCCGGCCGCGGCAGCAAGCAAAAGGAATGCCGCCCCCACGTAGTAGGCCAATCGCCGCGAGTGTTTGGACGCAACACTCGAAGCCTCGGGCGTTGCGGGGGCTTGCTCGATTCGCTGGGAAGAGAGCGCCGTCGACGAGCCTGAGCTGGTGTCGCGGCGAAGCCTCTGCAAGTCCGCATGGAGGTCGGAGGCGTGCTGGTAGCGCAGGTTGCGGTCTTTTTCGAGCGCGCGGTTGATGATTTGCTCCAACCTGACTGGCAGGTCGGGATTGAGGCGAACGGGCGCAGCGGGCTCTCGGTTGAGGATGGCGTCGAAAATGAGTCCGGAAGTCGCTCCGCGAAATGGCAGAGCACCCGTCGCCATTTCGTATAGCACCACGCCGAGCGAAAAAAGATCGGTGCGAGCGTCCGGATCATCGCCGCGCACTTGCTCCGGCGACATGTAGGCGACTGTGCCGACCGCGGAACCCGGACTGGTGAGAAATTCCTCCGCCGTTGCAGTCGGCAGGGCCGACATGCCTTCGTGGGGAGGAGTTACTTTCGCCAAGCCGAAATCGAGAATCTTGGCGTGTCCGCGCTTGGTGACGAAAATGTTGGTGGGCTTAATGTCGCGGTGAATGATTCCTTGAGCATGAGCGGCGTCGAGCGCATCCGCAATTTCGATCGCGAGGGCGAGAAGGGTTTCAAGCTCCATAGGGCGGCCGCCAATGCGGTGCTTGAGCGTGGAGCCTTCGAGATATTCCATGGCGATGAACGCCTGGCTCTTGTCCTCGCCGACGTCGTAAATCGTGCAGATGTTGGGATGGTTCAGCGCAGAGGCGGCCTTGGCCTCTCGGCGGAAACGGCTGAGGGCTTGCGGGTCTTTGGCGACATCGTCCGGCAGGAACTTCAAGGCGACCGAGCGATCGAGGCGGGTGTCTTGAGCGCGGTAGACGACGCCCATGCCCCCGCCGCCCAGCTTTTCCACGATGGAGTAGTGCGAGACGGTCTGGCCGATGAGGGACGCGGAATCCATCATTTGCCGGACATCTTAGGTTGCGGCCGAAGGCAAGTCAACGAAGGCGGCAGCACATCGTTCGAAGCGCGACCGGCTTGGTTGACATTCGCAGAGGGCGCTCATAGCATCGGCGCGAACGCCACCACGCAGGAGTTTCCTCTTCATGAGACGCATGCGTTTTCGCGCGGCAGTGCTTTGGAGTGCGGCGATTGTGTGCTTGAGCGTTGGCGTGGCCGTTCCGTGCGCGACGGCACAGACGGCTGCGGCGTCGCGAGCGTCCGCGGCGATCGGCATCGTGCGGTTCGAGATACCGGAGAGCGGGCTCGAATGGCGCAGCCCTGCGGAACCGCCGAAGTATTTCGACGCGACGGGGCACCGGGCGGCGATTCTCGGGAAACAGGACGGCACGTTCGAGGCGTGGATTTATCCGATCAAAGTGGCGCACGGGTTCCATCTGGAGTTCCAGCAGAACGGCATGGTCGAGCCGGTGCGTGGCGAGGACTATCTTCGGGAAGTGATCGCGCGGCCGGAATCGACGACGCTGGTGTACGTCCATCCACTGTTCACAGTGCGGGAGATCATCTGGGTGCCGCGCGAGGATGCCGCGACGGTGATCTTCTTCGATATCGACAGCAACAAGCCACTGACGATTACGGCGAAGTTCGTGCCGGACTTCAAGCCGATGTGGCCGGCCAGCCTGGGCGGGCAATACACGTTCTGGATGGATGACGACCGCGCATTCGGCCTGACGGACGGGACGAGCACGCCGACCGCGATGATCGGATCTCCGGCCGTGAGCGCGTATACGGACTTCGTCGACAACGGGATCATCAACGGCGAGATGGAGTTAAAGGTACGAGCGACGGCGGAGCAGGTGCGCACGGAGCTGATTCCGGTGGTGATGGCGCTCAGCATGGAGGGCGAAGCGAAAGCGCGTGAGATCTATCACCGCGTGCTCGGGCACGCGCGCGAACTTTACGAGGAGAGCGTGGCCTATCACCGCGATTTTCTGGCGCGCACGATGCAGATCGAGACGCCGGATGCGGAACTGAACCGGGCGTTCACGTGGTCGAAAGTGGCGCTCGATGCGGGATGGGTTTGCAACGACACGTACGGCTGCGGGCTCGTGGCGGGGTATGGGCAAGCCGGCAGCGGCGAGCGGCCGGGATTCGACTGGTGGTTTGGCGGGGACGCGCTGATGTCGAGCTGGGCGCTCGAGGACTATGGCGATTTGCCGGGAGCGCTGCAGGCGTTGCGATTCCTAAAGGCGCGGCAGCGCGACGACGGCAAGATGATGCACGAGATGACGCAGAGCGTGGGCATCGTCGACTGGTTTGGAAAATATCACTACGCCTACTATCACGCCGATACGACGCCGTTTTACTTGTACTCGCTCGAGCAGTATTGGAGCCGAACCGGGGACCGGAAATTTCTGGATGAGTTTTGGGAGTCGGCAAAGAAGGCATACGCGTATTGCATCACGACCGTCGATCCGAACGACGGCTTGATGGACAACACGAAGGCCGGGCTGGCGGCGGTGGAGGCGGGCGTGCTGCGCGGGAAAGTGGTGAAGGACGTGTATCTCGAGGGCGCGTGGATGGCGGGCCTCGACGGGATGGCAAAGCTGGCTACGGCGGAGGGTGATGCGCAGGTGGCGGCGGACGCGAAGTCGCGGCTCGAGAAGGCGCGGGAGTCGCTCGAGAAACAGTGGTGGAATCCCGACGGAAAATTCTTTGCGTTCGGGCAGACGGCAGACGGGCGCCGCGACGATATGGTGGCGGACTGGTCGTCGGTGGCGCTTGCACTGACGCAGGAAATTGGAGATGAGCAGGCGGCGGGAGATGTGGCTAAGCTGGCGTCGCCGGAACTCGCCACCGACTGGGCGGAGCGGTCGTTCGGCAACAAGAGTCCGTACTACGATCCCGTGAGCTATCAGAACGGGACGGCGTGGCCGTTCCTGAATGCGTTCGTGAGCTGGGCGGAGTTCGCGCACGGGAATCCGGTGGCGGGCTTCGCGTCGTGGAGCAATTGCGCGCAGCTGACGGGGATTCAGGCGCCGGGATACATGCCCGAGCACATGAACGGCGACCGTTATCTGGCGAGCGAGCGGTCGGTGCCGCATCAGCTATTCTCATCGGTGGGCGTGGCGGTGCCGGCGGTGCGCGGGCTGCTGGGACTCGAGACAGACGAGGTCGCGGACGCCAGGGGCAGTCAGCGCGTCATTAGGTTTTATCCGCAACTGCCGGCAAATTGGAGTTTCCTGCGATTTTCTGGATACCAGGCGGGCAGCGATCGCTTGTCTGGCGAGGTGCGGCAGGAGGCGAGGAAAACGGTGATGCGGCTGCACCTTGACGGAGCAGAGCCGGTGACGACGGATGTCGCCGTGCCGCTTCCGCTACTGGCGAGGGTGCGGCGTGCGACGGTGGGCGGCAAGCGGGCGGATTTCCACCAGAAGCAGGTAGGCGGGACGAACAGCGCAGAGGTGAAGTTTGCGCTGCAAGGCGACGCGGAGGTCGCGGTCGAGTACGAAGGCGGTGTGGGGATCGTTCCGCCGAGCGCGCATCCGGCGGCGGGGGATCGAAGCGCGGCGCTGAAGGTGATGCGGATCAGCGTGACGGGCCCGGACAGCCTCGAGCTGGAGGTCGCCGGAGTTGGGGGGCGCGGCAACACGCTCGACCTGGTTACGGAGTTGCCGAAACTCACCGCCGAAGGCGCCGAGGCGCAAAAGACGGCGACCGGGTATCGACTCGTGGTTCCATTCGAAGGCGCGGACTACGAGACGCGCGTCATTCGCCTTCGAGCGAGTTCTGACTGATCCAACCTACAGTTCTCAACTGACCCGAGAAATGGCTCCTGCGAACTACTATGCGTGGTAGTAGCAACAGGGACTGGGGTAGGCTCCTGGACGAATTCAGTGCGGCACACAATCCGTTTGGGAGACTAATCGAGTGAGCAGACTTGGGCTGCGGTGGGTTTTCGGGGCTTTGGTGTGCGCGCTCGGATTGAGTTGCGCGGCGCGGCGAGTGGTGGCGCAGAATTTTCACGGCGGACTGGTGGGCACTATCGAGGACGCGACCGGAGCGCGCATTGTAAGCGCGAACGTCACGGTTCAAGCCGCCGAAGCCGGATCCGTGCAGCGCAAAGCGACGAGCGACACTCAGGGCCAGTTCCGCATCGACGACCTGCTCCCTGGCGCGTATCGGGTGAGCGTCAAGGCCACGGGATTCGCGGACGCCACTTCGGAAGTGACGATCGTGGTCAGCACGGTGAAGGAAGTGACCGTAACGCTGTACCCGGCCGCGATGCAGCAGACGGTGAACGTGCAGGGGCAGGCGTCGTCGATCACGACGCAGCCGATCGACACGACAAGCGCCGTTCATCAGACGGCGGTGACGGCGCAAGACCTGGAAACGGTTCCTCTTGCAGCGCGGAGCTTCGCCAACATTGCGTACCTCGCGCCGGGGACTGAACCGGTGGAACCGTCGGATCCGACAAAGGCGCGCATCACGGCGGTGTCGACGGGCGGCAGCTCGGGCTTGAACAACGAGCTGTCCGTCGATGGGGGCGACAACTCCGACGACTACATCGGCGGCTTCCTTCAGAATTTCTCGCCGGACGCGATTCAGGAATTCGCAATGCGCACCGCGGGAGAAGATGCGGACACGGGCCGTACGACCGCGGCGTCCGTGGTAATCACAACCAAGCGTGGAACGAACGACTGGCACGGCGATGCCGCGTTCTACGACCGCCAAGCAGCGCTGAACGCGCGATTTCCGATCGAAAACCCTGCGCCGGACCCGAAGCAGCCGTTTTCGCGGCAGAATTATCTAGGCACGATCGGCGGGCCGATCGTGCGCGACAAGGTATGGTTCTTCTCGTCGCTCGAATACGTGCATGAAAATGCGAGCATCGCTTACAGCCCCGCGAGCCAGACGCAGCTCAACGCACTGGCACAGCTCGCGCAGATGGGCCTGGTCGATGTGAACGGCGAGACGGTCAGCTCGATCGCCGTGCCGAACAGCGTCCCGGTGCCGTTCCGCGATTATCTGGCGACGACGCGATTCGATTGGGCACAGTCGGCGCGGTCGCAATGGTTCCTGCGGGCGGCGATCGACAACTACCTGACCCACAACGCGCTCGTGGCGCAAGCAGCGCTGCCTTCGACCGGCGTCGAGCAGCACAACAATTACATGAACATGGTGATCAGCAACCAGTTCACGTTCAGTCCGACATGGCTGGGCTCGTTTGTGTTCGACGCGAGCGGGCTGCACTTGACAGCGGCGCGCAACTCGGACCTGGGATTCGCGCTCGCTTTTCCGTTCACCGCGACGACGGCGACGATTTCGGGATTCGAGACGTTCGGTGACAACCAGTTCGTCACGCCGATCACGGCGTTTCCGGTGCTGCGCAATCAGGAGAAATATCAGTTCCGCTACGAGGTGACGCACACAACCGGTGCGCACTCGATCCGGTTTGGCGTGAACTTCATTCACGAGCCGGTGCTGAGCGGCGTGTTGCCGGGCAATCAGGAGACGCTTGTCACGTTCGGTGAGAACCCGTCCGACTATCTGGCCAATCCGCAGCAGTTCACCGACGACCTGTCGCTGTGCACCGCGAGTCCTTCGCCGAACGCAAATCCGGGATCGTCTTGCGGGATAACGCCGGCGGGCGACGGCAGCTTCGGGCAGAATGTGCAACGGCTCGGGCTCTACGCCGAGGATTCGTGGCGCGTCACGCCGCGGCTCACCGTTAGTTACGGCTTTCGTTACGATCGGAGTTTCGGCTTGCTCACGGCCTCGGGGCAGAGCCAGTTGCAGAACCCGGCGTATCTGACTCTGAAGGCGCTGCAGATTCCTCTCTTAAATGGCGCGCCGCACGATTTCAATGGCGCCGTGGGCCCGCGACTCGGAATCGTCTACGGAGTGGGCCCATCCGAAAACACGGTGATTCGCGCGGGCATCGGCATTTACTCGAACGATCTCGCGCAGAACGGCTGGGTGCCCGCCTTACAGGCCGTGAACACGCCGCCTGGCGCGTGCGTAAATCCCGGCGATCCAGGTTGCTTGCCGCCTGCTTCTTCAACGGGTCCGATCGGGACGGTGGCAGGCTCGGGTGCGATCATTGCGCCGAATTACAAGACTCCGTACTCACTTCACGTCACCGGGGGAGCGGAGCACGCTTTCAATCCGAATTGGACGATCAGCGCGGACTACACGTACGAAAAAGGGAACCACGGCTTCGCGCGCTATCAATATCAGGCAGGGTTCACGCTGTTCTCGCCGCTTTTCTCGCCCGGCAACGGATGCCCCACGAGCGAAGACGCGATCGACTGCCAGCGTGACAACGTTCCGAACGTGACCGTTTTCCGCTCGGACAACCGGTCGGCGTACAACGCGCTGATGATTCATCTGCAGGGGAACGTCTCGAAGCGATTCAACCTGGTGGCGAATTACACGCTGTCGCGAGCGGACACGTGGGGATGCATACTGGGCGAGCTGTTCGACTACGTGGACGGCGTTTGCGATCCTTTGCATCCGTTCGCGCCCGGCAATTACGGACCGTCGGGAGAAGATATAACGCACCGGTTCGTGCTGGCAGGGACGTTTCACGTACCGGGCGGGTTTGAGTTGACGACGCTGACGCAGGCGGAGAGCGCGCGGCCGCTGACGCTGACAACGACGACCCCTGTGACGGGGCTCGGCGACGGAGTCGATGACCGGGCTGTCGTGAACGGCGTACCGACCACGCTCGATGAATTGAGAGGGACGCCCTATATTCAGGTGGACCTGCGCGTAAGCCGACCGTTCCGCGTCGCCGACCGCTGGTCTGTGACTCCTTTCGTCGAATTCTTCAATCTCTTCAACCGCAACAATCCCGGCGCAAACTACGTGACGGACGTCGGTGCGCTGCCGGTGCCACCGACGGAAGTCGCCGCTGGGAACGTCACGGACCTCTGTACAAATGCCGATTGCACGACGACCACCCCGATTACCAGCTTGAACCAGCTGCGCGTACCTGCGGGAGGATTGGGCGACTTCTTCGGGCCGGGCACAACCGTGGGCATTCCGTTCGCGGCTCAGATTGGCGCGCGGGTTACGTTCTAAACGGATCGAGTTGAGCCGAGAGAAGCACTTGCGGCGCGAGAGTGATCGGGTCTGCGCCTTTTCCTCGCGATGAGTTTCCGGCCCGTGTTGCGTTGTCGTCCCTAGTGCGAATGGGCCGGGAAGAAGGAAATTATCAGCGGGACCACTGCCAGGGCGACAAGAATCGAGATGACAATCCACGCAGCGGGGTGGCCGAAGTTAATTGTGTAGCCGACGCCGAACCGCTTCTCAACGAGCAGTGCCGGGTCGTCGGGGTTGACATAGAACATCCCGGCTTTCCAGCACTGATCCGGCGTACGGTCGCCCGTGACCGGCCGGTCCTTCACAATGTCGGAGCCGATCGCAGCTTCTGCCAGGTTCGCGCCGCCTTGGCCCGTGTAGATCAAGATCGCGAAGATAACCAAGACAAAAACGAATGTCCCCACCAAGAAGGGGCCTATTCCCGGTGCGCTCTCCTGGTGCGCACGGAGCGCGAGGATCGGCACACCGGAGAGCGTTCCCGCGAGGAAGTATTGAACCGCGAGCAGGATTCCGAACTGAACTTGCCGGAAGTGACCCTCTGCCTGTCCCGCGGGACCGGTGGCGCGAACCTGGCGGGTCCAGTGCAGGATCGCGTACGAAAGCACCGCGATGAGCGCGCACACAGCGAAAGCGATCAGCAGCGGAGCGTACACCCCTGTAAAGGACCGGGTGGCCCAGCCGTCTGGCTCGCCGCTTAGTCCCCAATGAACCGGAAAGCGCTCCGGAATGCGCTGCCAGTTGTACTTCAGGTAAAAGGCGGAGGCCGCCAGAATCGCGAAAGGCCCCAGTTGCAGAAGCCAGTAGCCCACCCCTGCCGAGCGGCGCACCAGCACCGCTTCGCGGCGAGCCGTTTGCGAGACCGCGTGAGGGAGCGTCTGTTTGCGAGCGCGGAGAAACGCGATCATCGCGCCGACCAACTGCCAAAGAACGCCGACGAAGGGAATCGACAGGTGCGAGGTGGCGGCTCCGGCGAACACCAGGGCGGTCCCCACGGCGGAGTGAATCCAAACCGCGATTCGGAACTGCCGAACCACGCGCCTGCTTTCGGCGGTCTTGCGATAGGCGGGATCGACCGTGACGGCAAAGAGAATGTCGCGCCGCGTGAGGCCCGGAAGCAAATGAAAGAGCGTCGCGATGAGAAGAATCTGGCCGGCGAGAAACAAAATCGTCGTCTCAAGCACAGGGATGACGGCCATCGTGGCCGGCGTGAACGCGAGATCATGCAGGAATGTCATGAGTCACCCTTGGCCGGCGTCATTTTCGGCCGCTGTCCTCCGGAAAGAACCCAGGCGCTGATATCACGCACGACGTCCGCATCGACGTGACCCGGATGATCGTCGTCGGCCGGAGTACCGAGGCCGTCGCCAGGGCTGATGCTGGGCATAAAGAGGTGTGTGAGGCCGGGGTACAGCTTGAAGCTGACGTTGGGACGCGCGGAGAGAGCCTGACGCCATGCGTCGTAGTCTGCGGAAGTGACGTTGTAATCGCGCGTGCCGCGAAGCACCAGAATGGGGATCGAAAGCGACGCGGCCATTTCCGCCGGATGATAGTTGCGGAGATCGAGAAAATAGGAGGCGGGAACGGGAGCGCCCGCGAGGTGGACCGTGTCGCCTTTCTTCAAGTCAGGGCTTTCGATTGCTTTTGCATCCTGCTCAGCCTTAGCAATGCGTCTCTGGGCTTCATCGGCGGGCATGTTCGAAATACCGACGATGTAGCGAATCTGCTCGACAACAATCTGTTCGAGCGGCCGACAGCTTCCGGCCAGCAGGACGACGCCAGCAACCTGCGGATCACCCTGAGCAATTCGAGGGGCAAGATACCCGCCGAGGCTGTGACCGAGAACGTAAACTCGTTTCGGATCGATCCGGGCTTGCGTGGCGGCGAGCGCAACAGCGGCGCGCGCATCGTTCACGGTTTCGTCGTCCACCGTAAGGGCTGCGGGGTCGTCCGAGGCTTTCAGCCCGTACTGTGCGGTTCGCTTTGTGTAGCGAAGAACAGCCACTCCCTGACTCGCGAGACCCCAGGCGAGATCCTTGAAAGGTTTGTTTGGTCCGATCGTTTCGTCGGCGTCGTGCGGGCCCGAGCCCTGCACGAGAACGGCAATTGGAAACGGGCCGCTTCCGTTGGGGATAGTCAGCGTCCCGGGCAGCGCCCAGTGCTGAAACTGGACCGTGACGGGCTGCTCCGTGAAGGCGGACGGGACGGCGTAACCCGGCGGGCTCCAGTCGGGCGCGTCCTGGTGCGGAATGAAACGCAGCCCGGCGATTTCGCCGTTCGCATTGAAGCCAACGATGACATCGAGTTTCATGCGTTCAAAAGCGCACGCAAGTGTGACGACCTCGTTACCGCTCGCTTGCTGCGAATAAGCGCCAGTCACTTCCACGAGGTTGCCGACTTGGCCGGTCAACGCGCTCCACGTTGCAGCGAGCTTTCCTGCAGGCAAAGCCGCCTTCACGTGCTCGTCATATTGAGCCTCCACCGCCGCGAACTTGCCGGTGGCCATCTGATTCAGCACCTCGCGCGCATGCGCTTCGGGAGTTTGCGGAAGCGATTGCGCTAAGGCCGCTGGTGCGAACGATGGGACGAAAGCCACCCATGTAAGAATCAACAGCCGTGCAAGCATCAAGAGTCTCCCTTGGTCCAATTCCGCACGTCGTGAGCCTGAAGAGCCAGTTGGCGCGCGATGAGCCGGGGAGAAATCCCCTCCGCAGCAGCCTTGGCCAGAAGGCGTTTCAATTGCAGCGTGAACGTGCGGCGGCCCTTGTCGCCAGGGGGCGCAGGCCGAGAGCGCGGGACGACGCGCGCACCGCGGCCCCGGCGCAGATCGAGCCAGCCTTCCTCGGCGAGAATGCGATACGCCTGAGCCACGGTGTTGTGATGGACATTCAGATCCGCCGCCAGCTGGCGAACGGTGGGAAGCGCGTCCGCTGGCGCAAGTTCACCGGAGACGAGAAGGGCGCGAATTTCCGCGGCGATCTGCTCGTAAGCGGGCACGTGCGAAGAAAGGTCGATCTGGATCAGGGGCGCGTGTTTCATTGTCTAGTGTCTATGTACAATGTACATAGGCGCAAGCCGATTGTCAAGCGCGACACTTTTCGAGACGGCCCGGCACGGCGAAGTGGGAAGCGAAGATTGCCTATCGGTTCGAATGACGCCCGGCGAACAAAACCCGGCGTCACGTTCTAGCTAGTTGGAATTGTCGGCAGAATGGCCGTGCGAACCGAAGCGGCGGCCGAGAAGCGTGTGCGGGCCGCCGTAAATGAATTCGAGCGCGACGTTCTGGCCTGCGGCAGCCGCGAGGTTGTAATTTCCCATGCGAAAGCCGTCCATTGCCTGATAGCGGGAGGGGTACCAGCCGAGCGCGGCTGACATCGTTCCGGCGTAGGGCGCGCCCAGGGCCGCGAGAGAAAACTCCCGGTGGCCGTCGTTGCCGCGCCGCGCGGTGACCGTGGAGATCAGCGCGTGTCCAAGGCGCGGGAAAAAGCCCGAGCAGGAACAGCGGTAATACAGGGTGTCCTCGCGAAACGCTTCGGCCAGGACGTAGCGCGTTGAAGTGGTAATGAGCTGAATCCCGTAGTTGCTGCCGAAACGCGTGCCGAATGCGTCCCAACCCTGGCCCCATTCGGGTGGCGTGCCATAAGCCTGCTGGATGCTGGCGCTGCCGACGGCGGTGAGGATGGGGTAGGGGCCGAACGCGTCGAAGGCGAAGTTGCGAAGCTTTTCGCGCTCGGTGGGGCGATGATACGCGATGCCAGGCTCGACGTGAGCCGCCGCCGGCGACGACGAACTCGACGCCGAGTCCCGGTGCGCGTCCTGCGAGGTTGTACCGGCCCCCGCAGCCCCTTGTCCCCAGGTGGGGGATGCCACCAGGGCAAATCCTGTGAAGATCAGCAGACAGGCTACCAGCCAGTGATTCCTCAAATCGGCTTCTCCTAATTTGGCGATGCAGGGCCAGCTGTTACGAAAAGTTCTTGACGACGATTTGCGACACCTTCTTGGCAAAGTCGTACGTAGCTCTGAGATTGCCGCCGATGAATCGTACGTTGCCGGTAACGTCCTGCTCAAGCAAGGACTTGCCACTCTTGTCCGTAAACTGGCAATGAACCTTGATCTGGGTAGCGCCGGCGACGGTAGTTACCTGCCGCTCCTCTTCGCTGCCTCGCTTGAACCCGAACACGTTTGTGCGAAGGATGACGAGACCCGGCGCGTCCGCGGCTGCGCGGTCTCCATCGCGGTACACGTGCTCGAACTTCTTGGTCTTTTGCACCTGCTCGATCACGTTTTCGTAAAGAGCCACCTGAAACGGAAGAGGAAGATCCACTTCATTCGACCCAACCATGAGAATTTGAATCGCCGAGGCCTTGATTTTGGGGTGCACGCTGTCTTGCGCAGACCCGCTGGCACTTCCGAGGAGGAGGAGGGCGACGAACGAAAAAGCGCCGAGGCGCGCTGTCCCTTTTATGTTCATGGATTTCTCTCCTGCGGCTTCGACGACGGCAGCGGCTGCGAGCTGGTTCCGGGACCCATTGGAACGCTGGTCTTTGCTCCCTGCGCCAGCAGAGCTGTCTTTGCGGCGACCACCTTGCCGTGCGGCATCGTAAAGACTGCGCCATGCACACCGCCAGAGGCATCGACATATGTGATCGAGAGCGTGTCAATCTTGGTTCGGAAGAGACTCAGAAATCTCCCGGACCCATAGGGGGCAAACATCGTGAGCGTGCCTACGGTTCCGCCGAGCGTTCGTTGGGTGTCCGCTCCCATCAAAACTTCCGTGATCGAGGCGGCCGGCACGTCCGCCTTCAAGTCACCCTTTGAGAACTCCAGAGTGCCCTTGTCGATCGTGAGGGTTCCGGTGGTGTTGTGCTTGACTCCCTCGAGACCGAGAACTTGCTTCGCATGGAGGATCGTGTCTGTATTTTGCGCGAAGCTTTGTGGGGCCAAGGACCCAACAGCGATCAGGGCCACCCCGGCGGCGAGCAAAATCAGAACCGCGCGGCACATCTTCATATTCGATTTCTCCTGGATCACGTAAGCGCTGGTAGAGGGACCAAGCGCGGTGTGTACACTACAACGGTTTGGCCTTTCACGCACGAGAAAAAACGGAAGGGCCCTTGGATTGACTTCGCTCGGGCAGTTGCCTAACCTTGTCCGTTTCAAATGTGGCAGCTTGCCCAGTGCATGCGGGTTCGGCGCCCGGCGCGAAGGGCTTGCGGAGGCGAACGATCATGAGTCCCGAAAATGACGCGGCCCCTGCGAGTGGCGCCGCGGGGCCAGGGGCGTTTGCACTGATCCTGCAGGTCGGCCTGATTGCCGGGACGCTCGACATCACGGAGGCCCTGGTCTTCAGCGCGTCGCGGGGAGTGACTCCCTTCATAGTCTTTCAGTACATCGCGAGCGGGCTGATTGGGATGAAGGCGGCAGTCGAGCTGGGAATGACGGCGGTCGCGCTGGGCGCGGTGCTGCATTACCTCATCGCGATGATCTGGACGGCGATTTTCTATGCGGCGAGCCGAAAGATGGCGATTCTGCTGAGGCGGCCGGTGATTTGCGGACTGCTGTACGGCGGGTTCGTCTACGTGGTCATGAATTGGGTGGTGCTGCCGCTCTCACGCGTCCCGCATCAGACGGCGCCAGTCACGCTTGCGTCGCGGGTCAATGGCGTGCTGGCGGTCCTACTCTGCATCGGGTTGACGATCGCGCTTCTGATCGCGGGCGCGAAGCGCGACGGGCGCGCGGGCTTGAGACAAGGATGATCGCGCGCATGCCGATCCGCGATTGACTTGGCTGCGGGAGTTCCCTAACCTAGCTCGTTTATCGTGCGCGGGACGTGCCGTCCGTTGGAGCGGCATGCGGCGCAATCCGAAAGGCGCAGGAGAACATGGCTGATCTGAAGCTGCCGACTCGCAGCGAGGACTACTCCGAGTGGTACAACCAGGTGGTGCTGCGCGCGGAGCTTGCCGACTACGCGCCGGTACGCGGCTGCATGATCGTGCGGCCGTACGGCTGGGCGCTGTGGGAGAACATCACGGCGGCGCTCGACGGGCGCTTCAAGGCCACGGGGCACGTGAACGCGGCGTTCCCGCTTCTGATTCCGCGCAGCTTCATCGACAAGGAAAAGTCGCACGTGGTGGGATTTTCGCCCGAGCTGGCAGTGGTGACGCACGGCGGCGGCGAAAAGCTCGAAGAGCCGCTGGTGATTCGTCCCACTTCGGAAACGATTATCGGCCACGCCTACGCGAAGTGGATTCAGTCGTACCGCGACTTGCCGGTGCTGATCAATCAGTGGAACAGCGTGGTGCGCTGGGAGCTGCGGACGAAGCTGTTCTTGCGCACGCTCGAATTCTTTTGGCAAGAGGGGCACACGGCGCACGCGACGGCGGAAGAAGCGGAATTCGAAACGCGGCAAATGCTCGACGTGTACACCGATTTTGCGGTGCGCGAGGCTGGGATCCCGGTGATTCCGGGGCGGAAGTCCGCGGCGGAGCGCTTCGCGGGTGCGGACCAGACGTATTCGATTGAAGCCATGATGGGCGACGGCAAGGCGCTGCAAGCTGGAACGTCGCACAATCTGGGACAGAATTTTGCGAAGGCGTTCGAGATTCGGTATCTCGACAAGAACGGCGTGCTGCAGCACTGCTGGACGACTTCGTGGGGGCTTTCGACGCGGTTCGTCGGCGCCATCATCATGGTGCATGGAGACGATCAGGGACTGATTCTGCCGCCGCGGCTCGCGCCTTTCCAGCTCGTGATCGTGCCGATTTACAAGACGGACGAAGAGAAGGCGGCGGTGCTCGAAAACGCCCAGCGCCTGCGCAAGGAACTGATCGACGCGGGCGTCCGCGTGAAAATGGACGAGCGCGAAGGCATGAGTCCCGGCTTCAAATTCAACGACTGGGAAATGCGGGGCGTTCCGCTGCGGATGGAGCTGGGGCCGAAGGACGTGGCGAAGGGCTCCGTGGTGCTGGCGCGACGCGACCGGCCCGGCAAGGAAGGGAAGGCGTTCGTCCCGCAGCCGGGGATTGCAGCGGCCGTGTCGCAGGCGCTCGGCGAGATTCAGCAGTCGCTCTACGACCGCGCGCTCGCGTTTCGCCAGGCGAATACGGCGGATCCTGCCAACTACGAGGAATTCAAGAAGGCGGTCGAGAAGGGCTTCGCGTTTGCGTGGTGGTGCGGCTCGGATGCCTGCGAGGCCAGCATCAAGGAAGAGACGAAAGCCACCATGCGGTGTATCCCGCTCGATCAGACGCTTGGCGGCGCGTCATCGGCCGGCGGCTCCGGGAAGTGCGTCTACTGCGGTGCCGCCGCCGCCGAAAAAGCCATCTTTGCCAGGGCATACTGACGGGGATGGACCTTCGTTCCGTGAGCGATATCGAAAAGTGCGCGTGAGCCGGAAGAAGCGCGGATCGGCGTTGCGAGAGGCGAACTGGCGTGACGTGATTCGCGAGCTTGAGTCGGTCGCTGACTTGAAGCGCGCCGAGTCTTCCGCTTGGTTCTTCAAGACGGGCAAGGGCCAGTACGGGGAGGGGGACCGCTTCCTCGGTGTTCCCGTGCTGCTCCAGCGAAAGATTGCGCATCGGTATCGCGGGCTTTCTCTCGCGGGCATAAAACACCTGCTCGAGGCGCCGATTCACGAGCAGCGGTTCGTGGGCCTGGAAATTCTCGTCGCCCAGTACGAGCGCGGGGATGGCGCACAGCGCGACCAGATTTTTCGATTCTATCTGCGAAACGCTCGGCGCGCGAACAACTGGGACCTGGTCGATACGTCGGCACCCTACATTGTCGGCGAACACCTGAAATCGCGCCCGCGCAGGGTGCTCGACAGGCTCGCGGCATCTAAACTTGTCTGGGAAAGACGAATCGCGATTGTGTCCACTCTCGCTTTAATCAAGAGCGGTGAGATCAAGGTCACGTTTCGAATCGCCGAAAGACTGTTATCGGACGAACACGATCTGATTCACAAAGCCGTGGGCTGGGCGCTCCGGGAAACGGGGAAAGTCTCGCGCCCGGATTTGCTGCGATTCCTGCGCACGCACTACAAGTCCATCCCTCGGACCGCCCTTCGGTACGCCATCGAGCGTCTCCCGGCGGCGCGGCGCAAACGAGTCCTTGCGGGCAATTTCAGCTAGAGGGACGCGCTGCGAATGGGACTTGGTCGTAACATTTCGTAACCTCCGCGTCCCGAGCCGGTTACTCATCGCGAACAGAGCAGGGGGCAGCGTCTGTTCGCGCCGTTTGCGGCGTGCTAGTTTCGAGAAGCGAATAGAAGGCTCGCGAAGCGAGCGGGGAGGACCTCATTTTCACGGAGCGGCCAGGACGGGTTTCGGAACGCGGGGGCTCACGCGCCAACCTGTTGCTAACGCTGCTGTTTCTCGGCGTGACGATTTTCGTCGCCGTGAAGCTGGTACCGCCATACGTCTCGAACTACCAATTTCAGGACTCGATACAGACGGAGGCCAAGTTCGCGCTGGCGGGCTACCCCAAAAAAAGCGAGGATGACATCCGCGACGCCGTCTGGAACAAGGCGCAAGAACTGAACATTCCTCTCAAGAAGAAGGAAGACATCAAGATCACGATGGACCAGGGAAACGTGAGCATCTCGACGGACTACGCGATTCCGATCGACTTGTTTGTTTACCAGTTGACGCTGCAATTTCATCCCCACGCAGACAACCATACGATTTAGAATAGAAGTGTTACCAGGTGGGGGCGGGAAACAGGCGCCCGGCTCTCCAAGCTGCGTTCGCCCGGCCGCGGCTCCTGGACGTCTTTGAGTCTGCTCGAACAGCGGAGAAACGATTGCGCATCCGGCTTGGCCAAGGTTTTTGGACGTCGCGCACCGGCATCACGGTGCTGTGCGCCGTGCTGGCGGTGTTGGTCGGGGCGGCGTCCGTCCTGACCTACTACTACATCCAGTTCGGGCACATGCTGAACGACCGGCTGACCGGGCAGATTTTCCAGAACACGTCGCGCGTCTATTCGGCTCCGGGGAGAATTTATACCGGCGAGACGCTGAAGGAATCCGAGCTCAAGGACTACCTGATGCAGGCCGGATACCAGGAAGGAAGCGTCCCGGGATCGCCGGGAGAATTCCACGTCACGAGCTCCGCGATCGAAATCCGGCCTTCGGAGGACTCCTATTTCAAAGGCAACAATGCGGTCCGGGTGGACTTTTCGGGCCCCTTCATCTCGCGCATCACGCAAATCCCGAACGGAGTGCAGCGCGATTTCGCGGACATCGAGCCCGAGCTGCTGACCAACCTGTTCGACAGTTCGCGCGAGAAGCGGCGCGTGATCCGTCTCGACGATCTTCCGAAGAACCTGGTGAGCGCGGTGCTGGCCGCCGAGGACAAGAGGTTCTACGAGCACGGCGCGTTGGATCTGGTCCGTGTTTTCGGCGCCGCGTTTTACGATGTGAGCCGGGGCCAGAAGGCGCAGGGCGCCAGCACGATCGACATGCAGGTGGCGCGCACCTTCTTCTTCACCACGAAGCGCGAGTGGAGCCGCAAGGCCAAAGAAATCCTGATGGCGTTCGAAATCGACGAGCGCTTCTCGAAGCAGCAGATTTTCGAGCTGTACGCCAACGACATCTATCTCGGCAATCGTGGCAGCTTTTCGATTCGCGGCTTCGGCGAAGCGGCGGAGGCCTATTTCGGCAAGGACGTGCGCGAGCTGAACCTCGGCGAATGCGCGTTCCTCGCGGGCATCATCCGCGCGCCCAACCGCTACTCGGCAGCGGAGCACCATCTCGACCGCGCCACGGAGGCCCGTGACCGCGTTCTCGGGCAGATGGTGGAGGACGGATACATCACGCAGGACGACGCCGACGCCGCGAAGAAGGCGAAACTGAACTTCGTGAAGGGCGGTGTTGCGAGCGGCACCGCTCCGTACTTCGTCGACATGGTGAAGGACCACCTGCTGGCGAAATTCTCCGAGACCGATCTCGAAGACCAGAGCTATCGCATCTACACGACACTCGATCCCGAGCTACAAGCGGCGGCGGTGCAGGCGATCGACATCGGAATGGAGAACGCCGACAAGCTCCTCGCAAAGCGCTACGCCATCTGGAAGAAAAAGGGCGAGGCGGTTCCGAAGGTGCAGGTGGCGCTCGTGGCGATGGATCCGCGAACCGGGGAGATTCGCGCGCTGGTTGGCGGGCGCAATTACGGGGAAAGCCAGCTCAATCACGCGATCGCTCGGCGGCAACCCGGTTCGGTGTTCAAGCCGTTCGTCTATGCGGCCGCCTTCGACAACGCGGCCGAGAATCTGCAGCCGGTCGTCACGCCGGTCACGACGGTGGACGATGTGCCGACGACATTTGAATTCGACGGCAAGGAGTACACGCCGAACAACTACGGCGAGGAATTCTACGGGACGATAACCGTCCGGGATGCGCTGATCCACTCACTGAACGTCGCAACGGTAAAAGTAGCCGAAATGATCGGCTACCAGCGAGTGGTGGATGTCGCTCGGCAGATGGGTCTTGGCTCGAACATTCAAGCGACACCGGCGGTCGCGCTGGGCGCATATGAAATGACGCCCATCGACGTCGCCGCAGGCTATACCGCGTTCGCCACGAATGGGACACGCGCGGAGCCTCTCTTCATCCGCAGCGTGCTTGCAGCCGACGGCGGTGTCGAGGAGGCGAACAATCCGCAGACGCACGCGGTACTCGACCCGCGCGTGGCGTTTCTCACGACGAGCCTTATGGAGGACGTTATCAACCACGGCACGGGCGTCAACGCCCGCTACGTCGGTTTTACCGCGCCAGCAGCGGGGAAAACCGGCACATCGCGCGACGGCTGGTTCGCCGGGTTTACGTCAAATTTGCTGTGCGTCGTGTGGATCGGCTTCGACGACAATCGCGACCTGGACCTTTCGGGCAGCCAGACGGCGGCGCCGCTGTGGGGCGAATTCATGAAGCGCGCAGTCCTGCTGCCACCGTACCGCAACACGCAGGAATTCGATCCGCCGCCCGGCGTGATTCAGGAAGTGATCGATCCGGACACCGGGCAGCTCGCTACGGCGTCGTGCCCCAAGACAGCGACCGAATACTTCGTCTCTGGCAGCGAGCCCGGGCAGTACTGCCAGCTTCACGGTGGAGAGAACGCGCAATCGGCGCCCGGGTCGTGGCTGTCGCATCTTTTCGGCGGGGGTTCGAAACCCGCGCCGCCCCCTCCGCCGGGCAGCAACGGCGCCTCGACCGCATCGAATCTTCCGGGCAATCCTGCCAACCCGAACGCAAAGCCCGCCCCCGGCTCGACGCCGCCCCAACCCGCTCCCGTGCCTGAAAAGAAAAAGGGGCTGCTCGACAAGATTTTTGGTATCTTTGGAAGCAGCCCGAAGCCTCCGGACAAACCGAAAGATCAGCCGTAGGTTCCGGCGCCTAAGCTTATCCGGCCAGGGCGAGGCCGGCGAAGGAGCACCGCCATGAAGCATCCGCTCCTGTTTGCCATCCCGCTAGTCCTCGTCACGATTTTCCCCGCAAGGTCGCAGCAGGTTCCGAACGCAACATCTCCTGACTCTCCTCAAACCGCTATGACGCCGCGCCAAACCGCCGAGGTGCGCGCCGACATCCTCATGGCGCGCAAAGAGTTCGTCGACGCCATTCGCGCCTACAACGAGCTGCTCAAGGACGAGCCCCGAAACGCCGAGGTGTTGAACAAGGTGGGAGTCGCGTATCAACAGTTGATTGACCTCCGCCGCGCCGAGTCCTATTACAAAAAGGCGATGCACGCGGACAAGACGTTTGCGAGCGCGATCAACAACATCGGCACGGTCGAATACGAGAAGAAGCATTACGGCAAAGCGATCGACTACTACAAGAAAGCCCTCGAGCTGCACAAGGACACCGCTACGGTCTACAGCAACCTCGCGTACGCCTATCTCGAGGACAAGAAGTATCCTGAAGCGTTGGATGCGTTCAGGAATGCGATCGCGATCGATCCGACCGTTTTCGACCGCAAGGGCGGAGGCGGCACCGTCGTCCAGCAGCGAACGACTACGGATCAAGGGCTGTTCGCCTTCATGGTTGCCAAGTCCTATGCCATGGCCGGGGACGCGGAACACGCGGCGCGCTACCTGAAGATGGCGCGCGACGACGGCTACAAGGATTTCGCAGCTATCGCGAAAGATCCGGCGTTCTCGAAAGTGATCAAAGACCCGCGCGTCCAGGAAGTGTTTACGGTCACTCCGGCTTACGCCACCGACCACCAGAAGCCGGGCGCGAACTGACGCAGCGCGAACGCCTGAACCAGCGCCGGAAAAGAAGACTTCGCCGGTGCGCCGCTTTATCTCCTATAATACGCGCTGAGATGTCTTGCCTGGGTTCAGGACGCGGTGTCGCAGTCAGTGTATGCGTCGCCATGGGAATGGCGGCGGCATTCGCGGCGCGCGCGACCACTCCTCCTGCTTCACCTCCGGCTCCTGCGGCATCCGTCACCGAGCTACGCATCGACTCCGAAATCGAGCCGGTGCTCGCCGAATACGTCGTCAATGGAATCGATCAAGCGAATCGCGACGGCGCAAGCCTGATCCTGATCACGATCAATACGCCCGGCGGACTCGACACGTCGATGCGCGAGATCATTCAATCGATTCTGCAATCGAAGGTGCCGGTCGTCACGTACGTTTATCCGACCGGCTCGCGCGCCGCGTCGGCGGGGTTCTTCATTTTGCTCTCCGCGGATGTTGCGGCGATGTCGCCGGGCACCGACACGGGCGCGGCTTCGCCTGTATTCGAGTTCTTCGGGCAAACGGTCCAAATCGATGAAACGATGCGGAAGAAGGTGGTGAACGAGGCGACCGCCTACTTGCGCAGCTATGTGCAGAAGCGGGGGCGCAACGTCGATCTCGCTGCGACCGCCGTCAGCGATGCGAAAGCGTTCACGGAGAAGGAAGCGCTCGATGGAAAGCTGATCGACCTGGTCGCGTCGTCGCCTGAGGATTTACTCGCGAAATTGAACGGACGCACCGTCACCCGCCTGGACGGCTCGACCGCGCAGCTCGCGCTCGCAAACCCGGTAATCACCGTGCAGGAGATGACGGCTCGGGAGAAATTCCTGTCGCGAATCGTGCAGCCGGACGTTTTCTTCATTCTCCTCATTGTCGGCGTTCTCGGACTGTACACGGAATTCACGCATCCGGGGCTGTTTGCGCCCGGCGTGATCGGCGGAATCGCGCTGGTACTGGCGCTGTTCGCGATGCACATGCTGCCGGTGAACTTGACCGGCCTGCTGCTCATCATTCTTGCGATCGTCCTGTTCGTTCTTGAGGCCAAGTATCCGACGCACGGCATTTTGGGTGTGGGAGGAGTGATCGCCATGGTTCTGGGCGCGCTGATGCTGGTTCGCTCGCCGCTGACGGGTGGCGGCGTGAGCCTCTGGGTCGCTTTGGCCGTCGCGATTCCGTTCGCGATCATCATCGTGATTCTGGCGCGGCTCGTGTTGCGTTCGCGCCGCTGGAAGGTTTCGACCGGCAAGGAAGAGCTGGTGGGCGAAGAAGGCGAAGTCACGCAGGCGCTCGGGTCCGGCGATGCGGGCATGGTCTTCGTCCACGGCGAATTGTGGCGGGCTGCGGCGCCGAACGGACAGGAAATCCCGAAGGGAACGCGCGTCCGCGTGAGGCGCGTGGAAGGACTGCTCTTGCATGTGGAACCAGTGAAGTCTCCGCAATGATCCTGTTCGAAGGAAGCACATAGAGGAGCTCAAGATGGATGTCGTAACGATCGGTTTTGCAATCGCGATATTGATTTTCGTCATCTGGCTTTTCAACTGCATCTACGTCATCAAAGAGTGGGAGCGCGGCGTCGTGCTGCGGCTCGGAAGGATGCTGCCCGAGGCCAAGGGTGCGGGCCTGCAGCTCGTCTTCGCGCCCATCGACAAGCTGATTCGAATCTCGCTGCGCGTCGAGACGCTCGAAATTCAGCCGCAGGACGTGATTACCCGCGACAACGTCTCCGTAAAGGTGAACGCGGTCTGCTATTTCCGTGTGGTCGACGCGAATCTAGCCGTGTCACAGGTTACGAACTACCTCTACGCCACTTCGCAGCTCGCCCAGACCAACCTTCGCAGCGTGCTCGGCCAGTTCCAGCTGGACGAGGTTCTTTCCGAGCGCGAAAAGGTAAACGCGAAGTTGCAAGTAATCCTTGACCAGGATACGGAGCCTTGGGGTATCAAGGTAACGAAGGTTGAGGTCAAGCAAGTCGATATTCCGGAGTCGATGCAGCGCGCCATCGCCCGCCAGGCGGAGGCTGAGCGCGAGCGCCGCGCCAAAATTATTCACGCGGCGGGCGAACTCGAGGCCTCGGCGAAGCTGGCCGAAGCTGCTGCGGCGCTGCAGAAAGAGCCGGCGTCGATTCAGTTGCGATATTTGCAGACGCTGACGGAAATCGGCGTCGAGAAGAATACAACGGTCGTCTTTCCGCTGCCGATTGATATCATTTCGCAGTGGATAGGCATCTTGGGGGGAAAGAAGTAGCGAATGGCGCGGGGGAACGCGAGTCGCGGGGGTGGAGACCGGGTGCTTGAGAGCCGGCATTTGGTCGGACTGTTTCTCGGCGTGGTGCTCTTGTGCGGCGTCTTCTTCACGCTCGGCTACGTGATGGGACACACGCAGTATGACAGCGCCGTGCACGCGGCCAGTTCTCCGCTGCCGCGTTCGGCGACGGTTCCCAAGCCCGACGAAAAAGCTCCCAAAGCCGCAAACCCGCCCGCGCCTGCTCCGAACGAGTGGGATTTCTACGCCAAGAAGGACGACAGCCATCTCGAGCCTGCGCCGAAGCCGTCCGCGCCCGCCGTTTCCTCACGAGCTGGGCAGCCGGCTCCGACTGTCGAGAGGCCCGTGCCCGCGCCGGCGACGCTGCCGGCTCATTTTCAGCCACCCAAGATGCTGAAGAATTCCATCGTGCTTCAGCTTGCAGCGCTGCGGCGGCAGAGCGACGCGCTGGCGCTGGCCGACGCCTTGCAGCAGAAAAGGTTCCCCTCGTTCGTCGTTACGCCCACCACGGACAGTCTCTACCGCGTGCAGGTGGGTCCGTACGCGAACGAGGCCGAAGCGGAATCCGCAAAACGCGCGCTTGACCGCGAAGGTTTCAAGGCTATCATCAAGCGCTGAATGAGTTTCCGCTGGCACACGCGAGCGCTGCTCGCTCTCGGTAGCGGCGCGGCCCTCGCGCTCTCGTTCCCCAACTACAATCTCTCGCTGCTCGCCTGGGTGTCCGTGGGGATGCTCGTCCTGGCTTCGTGCAAGGCGCGCCCGGCGGCCTCACCGCTTTATGGCTTCCTGCACGGACTGGTTTTCTACCCGATCTGTCTGCCGTGGGTCGACGTGGTCATGCAGCAGTATGGCAACGTCGATCCGTGGTCATCCGCCGGGATTGTGACGCTGATCGGAATCGCGGGCGGGATCGTCTGCTCGGTCTTTTCCGTTTGCGTCGCGCTGGCGTCGCGCAAGAGCAACGCGCTGGCCTGCGCGCTCGCTCCCTTCCTGTGGGTGACGCTCGAATTCGCGCGCACGCACCTGCCGATCATCGGCTTCCCCTGGAACCTAACAGGCTATGCGGCCAGCGGCAATCTCGCGCTCCTGCAATTGACGCCGCTCACTGGAATCTACGGCCTCACCTTCGTCATCGCGGCCTACGGGTCGCTCGTCGCCTATGCCATCCTCGCCGGGACGCAGCGCGCGTGGAAGGCTGTTCTGACAGTCACCGCAGCATTGATCCTGATCGCAGCCGGCGGCGGCTACTTCGTTCCCAGGGCTACGCCCGACCACGTCGCGCATCTCGTCCAGACGAATTTCCCGCAATCCGAGCATTACCCGGCGGACTGGCTCGCCATTCATGCGGGCGAACTCGATCAGATCGAGCACATCAGCGTCGAAGCGGCGCAGAAAGAGCCCGGCCTGATCGTGTGGCCCGAAGTGCCCGCGCCCTTCAGCATGCAGGAGATGACGTTTGCGGAGCGCGCGTCGCGGATCGCGCGCGATGGGTACAGCTACCTTCTGGTCGGCGTCGTCGATTGGAAGCTCGACGCGCGGCGCCATTACATCGCCTCGAACAGCGCTGTGTTGCTCGATCCTTCCGGCCAGCGCGCTTTCACTTACGACAAGGTTCATCTCGTGCCGTTCGGCGAATACGTTCCGCTGCGGCGCTGGATCAAGTTCGCGGGCCGCCTCACCGCGGACATTTCCGATTTCACACCGGGAACGGAATATCGTGTGGGGCAGCTCCCGGGCGGGAAGTTCGGCGTCTTCATTTGCTACGAAGCAATCTTCCCCGGTGAGGTTCGGCAATTTGCGGCGGGCGGCGCGAATCTGCTGATCAATATCTCGAACGACGGCTGGTTCGGCCGGTCGGCTGCGCCCTCGCAGCATCTGATGATGGCCCGCGTGCGCGCGGCGGAAAATCGCCGCTGGCTGCTGCGCGACACGAACAACGGCTACACGGTCGACGTCGATCCCTATGGCCGCATCGTCGCGCGCCTGCCCACCGACATTCGCGGCGAACTCGACGCTCCCTACGCTTTTCGCAGCGATCTCACGCCCTACGCCCGTTTCGGCGACTGGTTTTCCTGGCTGTGCGTCCTCGCTTCGCTCGGCCTCACCGCGTTTGCCGCCGTGATGAAAACGAAAAGCGAGCGATTGAGGTAGAGTCCTTTACTCCCGCCGAAGTCCGGCTTGCCCTCACAGTTTCGCGATAATCTCTAGCGCCAGCGTCTTTTCCTTTTCCTTGATCTGCTCGTCGGAAAACCCGTAGACCCTGACGTCAAAGGCCGAATCTCCCTTTTTGAAGATCAGGCCCGTGCCGAAGCCTGGAGTGACCGCGTAGATAGCGTCATCGCTAACACCGCTGACAGGTGTCTTGGTGATGCCCTGCATGGGCTTCTTCGCGCTGTTGAACCGGTCCGCCGGTGTGAGCTTTCCCAGGGGGACATAAATGCTGACCACAAGTCTCTTGCCGCTGTGAGTGGTATCGCCCGGTTGCGCCCACCCACAAATGGAAGGGCTGGTCGGAACGACACGTTGACCCGCTCCGACAGAGACTCCCAGGGCGGCGCTCACCCGCGCCTGAGTGAGGAGAGAACAGGCATCGGTGGGCGGCGCAGGCGGCATGCCGTGCGCGGGCCGCGAGGTGGCACTGCCGAGGAGAAAGATGCTTCCGGCGATTCCCATTAGGAACAATCTCAGACGCATGTTAGCCTCCGGTCAGGCAGCGAGATGTGCAAGTACGCGGATTATAGCCCGGACAACGTCCTCCATTTTCCTTTTCCTCTTTTCCGTTTTCCTGGCGCGGTAGCGAATTCGGCGCTTCCTGTGTAGAATTTGATCATGGCTGAACACGTCGAGGATCTTCAGCAACGCTCTGCCGAGCTCAAGAAGCGCATCGAGCTTGTGCGGAGCTATCTTTGACGAATCCTCCGCCCGCAAACAGCTCGCCGCACTCGAAGAAAAAATAAACGCCCCGAATTTCTGGCAGGACCAGGCCAAGGCGCAGTCCGTGATGCAGCAGCGCAAGCAGCTCGAAGGCCGCATCAACGCCGAAGAAACGCTCGCCGCGAAAACGAGCGACATCGACACCTACTTTCATCTGGCGCAGGAGGAATCGAACGACGCGCAGCGCGATTCGCTGCTCGAAGACATCGCGAAGGAAATAGCCGCCGCCGATGCTTACGTCTCCGACCTCGAAACGAAAACTCTTCTAGCCGGCGAAAGCGATCGCCTGAACGCCATCCTCACCATCAAGCCCGGCGCCGGCGGCACCGAATCCCAGGACTGGGCGGAAATGCTTCTGCGCATGTACCTGCGCTGGGCGGAGGACAAAGGCTTCCGCACGAACGTCCTCGATTCGACGCCCGGCGAGGAAGCGGGTATCAAAGCCGCGACGGTTCAAATCGAAGGGGAGAACGCCTACGGCATGCTGGCAGGTGAAAGCGGCGTTCATCGCCTCGTGCGCATTTCGCCGTTTGATCAGGCCGCGCGCCGCCACACTTCGTTTGCCTCCGTATTCGTCGTCCCCGAGATCGACGATCAGATCGAAGTGGTCGTCAAGCCGGATGACATTCGCGTTGACACCTTTCGCGCCGGGGGCCATGGCGGCCAGAACGTGAACAAAGTCGAGACCGCCGTCCGCATCACGCACATTCCGACCGGGATCGTTGTCCAGTGCCAGGCGGAGCGCAGCCAGCACAAGAATCGCGAGATCGCCATGAAGCTCCTCAAGTCGCACCTCTACGAAGCGGAACTCGAGAAGCGCCAGGAAGAGCTGCGCAAGCTCGACGCCTCGAAGCCCGAAATCAGCTTCGGCAGCCAGATTCGCTCATACGTCCTGCAGCCCTACCAGCTCGTCAAGGACCTCCGCACCAAGGTCGAGCGCGGCGACGTCCAGAAGGTCCTCAACGGTGACCTGGACCCCTTTATCCGCGCCTTCCTGCTTTACCGCCGGGATGCCGCCTAGATGCCAAAACGTTTCCCTCGAGTGGCAATCCAGGTAAGCTTTTGGGTGTCCCGCCGGTCCCGGGAATCGCATTTCAACGGCCCCACGGCACCGTTCAACCTCGATTTAAGCCGTTTCAATGCAAGAGATTGACACCCTTTAACCCCTATGCTACGGTCCTAGATTCACCGTACGACACGAACGTGCAATTCGGCCCCCTGATTGCCGTTTAACCCTTTGGAGGACACTGTTTTGGCGCATGCTGACGAAAGATTCCTGTTTACCTCGGAGTCTGTAACCGAGGGCCATCCCGATAAGATTGCCGACCAGATTTCAGACGCCGTCCTCGACGCCGTCCTGACCGACGACCCCAAGGGCCGTGTGGCCTGCGAAACGCTGGTCACCACCGGCCTGATCGTTGTTGCCGGCGAGATCACGACCTCGACCTACGTTGACTTCTCCGACCTCGCGCGCGAGGTGGTTCGCGACGTCGGCTACACCCGCGCCAAGTTCGGCTTCGATTCCGAAACCTGCGGCGTGATCGCCGCGATCAAGAAGCAATCGCCCGACATTGCCATGGGCGTTGACACCGGCGGCGCCGGCGACCAGGGCCTCATGTTCGGCTTCGCCTGCGATGAGACGCCTGAGCTGATGCCCATGCCGATTCAGCTCGCTCACCGCCTCACGCAGCGCCTTGCGGAAGTCCGCAAAGCCGGAGTCGTCGATTTCCTCCGCCCCGACGGCAAGTCCCAGGTCACGGTCGAATACATCGACGGCCGCCCCGCGCGCGTCGATTGCGTCGTCATCTCGACGCAGCACAGCGACAAAGTCTCGAACGCCGACCTCCACGAAGCGGTCATCCACGAAGTGATCGAGCCTGTCGTCCCCGCGTCCATGCGCGACAAGAACACCAAATTCCACATCAATCCTACGGGCCGCTTCGTTACCGGCGGTCCCATGGGCGACGCCGGGCTCACCGGCCGGAAAATCATCGTCGACACCTACGGCGGGTACAGCCGCCACGGCGGTGGCGCCTTCTCGGGCAAGGATCCCTCGAAGGTTGACCGCTCCGCTTGCTACATGGCGCGCTACGTCGCAAAGAACATCGTCGCGGCGGGCCTGGCGAAGAAAGTGGAAGTCCAGCTTGCCTACGCGATCGGCGTTGCCGAACCCGTTTCCGTGATGGCGGATACGTTCGGCACCGGGACGATTCCGAATTCGCAAATCACCGAACTGATTCGCGCGTTTTTCCAGCTCACGCCCAAGGGCATTATCGAAACGCTCGACCTTCGCCGCCCGATTTATCGTGCGACGGCGGCCTACGGACACTTCGGCCGCACCGGGCCCGGCTTCACGTGGGAGCGGACCGACAAGGCCGACGCCCTCCGTAAGGAGGCCGGCTCGCGCAGTGTCGTCGCCGTTTCACGCAGCTAGCAGGGCTGCTGCAGAATTTCGCCGTGGGGCGCGGCAATGGCGCGCCCGCTTTACCTGCAACGAATCCTCGCGCAAGACTTAAAGGGAGCTTTTTGTGGAAACTGCAACCAAACTGAACGGAGACGTAAAAGACCTCGCCCTTGCCGACAAGGGCAAGCGCCGCATCGAATGGGCCAACCAGCACATGCCCGTGCTGCAGTTGATCCGCAAGCAGTTCATCAAGGACCAGCCGCTCAAGGGCATCCGCATGTCCGCGTGCCTGCACGTCACCAGCGAAACCGCGAACCTCGCGATTACGCTGCGCGACGGCGGCGCCGACGTCGTGCTATGCGCCTCGAATCCGCTATCAACTCAAGACGATGTCGCCGCGTCGCTCGTGAAGGACTTCAACATTCCCACGTTTGCGATCAAGGGTGAGGACAATCCCACGTACTACGCGCACATCAACGCCGCCCTTGACCATCACCCGCAAATCACGATGGACGACGGCGCCGACCTCGTCACTCAGCTCCTCACCAAGCGCACCGACCTGCTGAAGAACGTCATCGGCGGCACGGAAGAGACCACGACCGGCGTGATTCGCCTGCGCGCCATGGCCAAGGACGGCACGCTCAAGTTCCCCATCATCGCGGTCAACGACGCGCTCACGAAGCACTTCTTCGATAATCGCTACGGCACGGGCCAGTCCACGCTCGACGGCGTGATTCGCGCGACGAACCTGCTCGTCGCCGGTCTCAAGGTCGTTGTAGCCGGCTACGGCTGGTGCGGACGCGGCGTCGCCATGCGCGCCAAGGGACACGGCGCAGATGTCATCGTCACCGAAGTGAATCCCACGAAAGCCATCGAAGCGGTCATGGATGGCTTCCGCGTGATGCCCATGAACGAAGCCGCGAAAATCGGCGACATCTTCATCACCGTCACCGGCAACAAGAGCGTCGTCGCCCATGATCACTTCGAGCGCATGAAAGACGGCGCCGTGGTCGCGAATTCAGGCCACTTCAATGTCGAAATCGACATCCCGGCGCTCGAAAAGCTCTCCAGTGGCAAGAGGGAAGTGCGCCCGTTCGTCGATGAGTATGCGATGAAAGACGGCCGCAAGCTCTACCTGCTCGGTGACGGCCGCCTTATCAATCTCGCCGCGGCCGAAGGCCATCCGGCCGCCGTCATGGATATGAGCTTTGCCAATCAGGCTCTCGCTGCGGAGTACATGGTCAAGAATTCGCAGAGCCTGAAGCCGCAGGTCTACGCCGTGCCCGAGCACCTCGATCAGCAGATCGCGAAACTCAAGCTCGAGTCCATGGGCTTTCAGATCGATCGCCTCACGCCCGAGCAGGAGCAGTACCTCGCCTCCTGGGACGAAGGCACGTAAGCCTGGGAGTGCCAATCTCCCGATTGGCGCATTTGCAGATGGATGATTCTCCGTAGGGGCACGGAGGATTTTTGTGGGTAGCGCCTTCAGGCGCGACATAAACCCGCAAAATGGAACTGGGTTCTAGGGGGTCGGAGCTTCAGCTCCGACATATCGACCTACGCAACGCGCCGTTCCTCACTTCACTTCGACCACAATCACCTCAAACCTCTCCTTGCCCAGATTCGTCGTCGCATGCGTCACGGTCCCATCGCTCCAATGGACGTCGCCGGCCTTGCCATGCAATTCGCTCGTCGTCCCGTCCGCCAGCTTGATGCTCGCATCGACGTCCGTAAGGAACACAGCCGCGCGCCCTAGGCCGATGTGCTCGTGCATCGTCTCACTGGCGCCGGCCTCGCGCCAACTCCGGAACACGCGCACCTGATCGTTCTCGAATAGCAGGATGTTGTGCTTCGCGTCCGTCGCCACCGGATCCATCTCCGGCCTGCCAGCCAGATGCCTCGCCGGCGCCGGCGTCTTCACGGCCACCTCGACGATATGCATCACGTTCGGCCCCACGTTCTCGCTCCGGTGATAATCGCCCGCGGGACTCCATGCCACGTCGCCGGGCTTCCAGTGCTGCTCGTCCTTGTGCCCGTCGTCGTACGTCAGCGTCATGTTCCCGCCGTCGAGGTAAATCATCACGCGGTTCAGTTCGTGGTGATGCCGGGCTCCCTGGTGGTGCGGCGTCTCGACCGCCTCTTCGATTCGCACCAGATTGTTGTCGACCTTCACGAAGTTCTCGGCGGCGAGCGGACTCGCGCAGCCGAGTAGGGCACACAGAACCAGCAGTCTGGCTTGTCTCATGGGCCGGGAGTATACCCCAAAATCTCCGCAGCCCTCGCGGCCGCCATGTATCCGCGCGCCACCTTTCATCATCCGATGGAATGCGGCTCGATAGCGTCGGAGGCTCCGGATGAAATTCGCCAGAATGGTCTTTTCGATCGCCGGCATTTGGGGCGTCGCGATCCTCACGCCGCTGTTTTTCATGTACGACCGCGTCGGCCGCCAATATCCGCCCGCGCTCACTCATCCCGAGTTCTACTACGGCTTCGTTGGCGTGGCGCTGGTGTGGCAGATCGCCTTCTTCGTCATCGCGACGGACCCAACCCGCTTTCGCCCAATCATGATTCCCGCCGTTCTCGAAAAGTTCAGCTACGTCGTCGCGATCGCCATCCTCTACTCGCAGGGACGCCTCAGCTTGCCTCAATTCGTCATCGGCAACGGCGATCTGGTCCTCGGCATTCTCTTCGTCGCCGCGTTCGTCAAGACGAGCGGCCCGGCCTTGCGACGCAGTTAGCCGCGGCGGAAGCCCCCGATGTGAGTCGCGTATGTCCTCCGCGCCCTCTATTTCTCTGCCGTGACGCTTTCCTCGCCTGAGACGCTTCCTTGAAACTCCTTGTGCTAAGATTTTCCCGCTCGCATGTGGAAGACGCCTCTCAGCCTCACCGTGCTTTCCGCCGCGCTTGCACTCGTCTCGCTCCCCAACCTGGCGTCGCCCCAGAAGCAGTCCCGAGCCGAGGCGGAAAAAGTCGACCTCCACATCACCGGCGAGGTCACCCGCGGCAACACCTTCGAGCAGGACATCGGCCACGGCCTCGTTTTTCGCCTAGTGCCGTCGGCCTCTTACCAGGACCTCGGCTGGCAAATCCACCTCGAGCCCAAAACCGAGCCCGGCGACGGCCCGGTCGAATTCTCCTCGGTTGCGACGCCGCCCTATCACCGCTATAACCCGCGCTTCCTCGAAGCCTCATGGGGCAATTCCGCGCAGGACGCCGTCAAAATCACGCGGCGGGTCTTCTACTTCGTCGAGTCGGTCGATGATGAGCATCGCGCCGAAGAGTGTTTGAACGCCGTCACCTATCCGACGGACACTTCCGACGAGGAGAAAGTGCGCGTCGCCGCCGAGCAAGCTGAAATCCGTCTCGGGCGGGGCGAGCTGCGGATCCTGAAGTCCCACCTCGAGCGCCCCAAACCGGCCGCTCCGGCCGGCACCATCGATTCGCTCCGCTTCGAAGTTGACTTCGAGTTCTCCTCCGGTCTCACCATGGCCGACATCCTCGCCAAGGTTGCTCGCCCCGAGTAGCAGAGCGCCGACCGCTCGCGTCGCGGTCTGGTTGTTCTCTTATCCGCGCCTCTTGCGTTCTGGTGTCGCGTACTGGGAACTCTGTTCGGGTTTCGGGTGGGAGCCCCCGACTGGAAGTCGGGGGAGCACGGCCTTTTTACCCCGACGTAGGAAGGGCAGGCCGTGCGAAACGAGGCTTCCAAGGAAAATGGGCTTTAGCCGTGGGCCTCTTGCCCGCACGCTATCGCCTTTCGCCCAGGCTCGCGGAAAGAAGCAGGAAATTCCCCTTGCCTCCTCACATACTTTGTGGTACAAAGTACTTTCTATGACGCCCTTCGACCTGCTCTTCATCGCCCTCTTCCTCCTCGCCGTCTTCATCCTTCTCACCGCCGCGTGGTTTGCCGTCCGCCGTGACTTCACGCGCGCGCGCCGGATTCTCTTCCGGCTCCTCGTTGGTGCCGGCGCGTACATGGCGGTTGTGATCGTGGCTTCCGCGGTCTTGCCGCGCCGCGTCATCACCGTCGGCGAGCCTCAGTGCTCCGATGATTGGTGCGTCACGATTGCTGGCTTCAAACGCATGCCGGAGGGCGGCAGTGTGAAATACACGGTGGACCTGCAACTGTCGAGCCGCGCTCGCCGCGTCTCGCAGCGGGAAAACAATCTGGCGGTCTACCTCACGGACGCTCGCGGCCGCCGCTACGATCCTGCGGCCGACCCGTCCGCCGTTCCATTCAATGTTCTCTTGGCGCCGCAGGAATCCGTCGTGGCTACCCGCTCGTTCGTCGTTCCCGCTGACGCCGCCGGCGTTGGCCTTGTCATCACGCGCGAGGGCGGTTTCCCGATTGGCTGGCTCATCATCGGCTACGACACCTGGTTCCGCAAACCCCCGCTCGCCCGCCTTCAGTGAACCTTGTCGGAGCGTGGTGTCCGGCAAAGATGGACGCCGCAATCTAGAAAGAACCCTGGCGTCGCCGGCTGTTACTCGTGCCGGAGCGCCGTCATCGGATCCAGCGCCATCGCCCGGCGCGCAGGGACGTAACACGCCAGGAATCCCGTGGCGGCAAGCAACACGACCCCCACCGCGAACGCGATCACGCCCGTTTCACCATGAAAGACGTGGCCAATTCCGCGCGTCAGCAGCCAGCCGAGAAGCACGCCCGCCGCCAGCCCCGTCCCGACCAGGCGCAGTCCGTGGCGCAGAATCAGCTTCAGCACGTCTGCCGGCATCGCGCCCAGCGCGACGCGGATGCCGACTTCGCGCGTCCGCTGTGAGGCAGCGTACGATACCACTCCATACACGCCCACCACTGCGATGAACAAGCCCAGCAGTCCCATGCCTCCAGCCAGGTACACGCCCAGCCGCAGAATGAACTGGCTTTGCTCCAGCACCTGCTCGCCAGTGGCGCTGTTGAAGAGTGGCATGCCCGGAGCGAGGTTGCGGATTTCGCGCTCGACTTCCGCGATCAAGCTTTCCGGAGGCATGGCAGAACGAACCACAATCGCGCGAAGCGACTGAAATTCCTGGAGCAGCGGAACGTAGAACCAGGGCTGCGGGTCCTCCATGATGTTCTGATACTTTCCGTCGGCCACCAAGCCGACAACTTCGATGAGCGGACTGGTTTCCTTCTCCGTCCGGAATCGTTTCCCGATGGGATTTTCGCCCGGCCAGAGCTGGCGCCCCATCGTTTGATTGATCACCGCGACCAGCGGAGCGTGATCATCGTCGGATTCCGTGAAGGCCCGCCCTTGAAGCAGCGGTATGCGCACATTGGAGAAGTACTCCGGGCCCACCACGTTGTGCATTATGAACGGAGGTTGCTGGCCTGGAGGAATGACGCGGTTCTCGACGTAAATGGCGGTGCCGTACTCGATTCCGAGGAAAGGAAATCCAAACGACACGCTGACCGACTGTACGCCGGGCAGGGCGCCGACGCGGCTCTTCAACTCTCGATAAAATTGCGTCGTGCGCGTGCGGTCGTAGGCGATTTCGTGCGGGTCCATCGTGCAGATCACAAGATGGGTGGGATCGAAGCCCAGATAGGTATGCTGGGCCCTGCGCAATGTCTGGACGAAAAAGCCCGCCGCAATCAGCAGCGCCAGCGAGCCCGCCACCTGCGCGACAACCAGGACGTTGCGCAGGCGATAGCGGTCGCCGCCGCCCGTATCCGTGCGCCTGCCCTCGTGCAGCACCAGATTCAGATCGGCCCGGCCGGCACGAACGGCCGGCCATATCCCCGCGGCGATTCCGCCCAGAACCGCGCCGCCAAAGGCAATCAGGAACACGCGCCAATCGAAACTGAAATTGAGGATCACGAAGTCAGCTCTCTGCTTCGCCCAGGCAGGCAGGGCGAAGATGACGGCCATCGTCCAACGAGCGGCAAGCACGCCGGCGGCGGCGCCCAGCAGCGCGAGCAGCACAGGCTCGGTCAGCATCTGGCGGATCAACCACAGGCGCGGCGCGCCCAGCGCTGAACGGATGGCCATCTCCTGCCGCCGCGTTGTCGCGCGAGCCATCAGCACGTTCGCCACATTCATGCAGGCGAGCAGCAGAACCATCCCCGAAAGGCCGACGAAGAGGACCGCGATCAAACGCAAAATACCGCTCTCCGGAACGCCGCTCGGTGCGGAGAGGGTCTCGATCACCAGTCCCTTCTCGTCCTTGGAGTACTGGCTGGCGAGCCGCGCCTGGATCAAGCGAGCCTCGCTTTCCGCCTGGGACACGGTGGTGCTAGGGTTCAACATGCCGAGCACGCTGAGTTCGCGGTCTGTGCGATTGGTGAACAAGTTTCCGTTCTGGTATGCGCCGGGAGTTGCGGCCTGGTCTTCGGCCACAATGCTGAGCGGGAGATACAGTTGGACGTCAATCAGCGAAGGTAATGCGCCGTGGAATCCTTTGGGTGCGATGCCGATGATCTCGGTCGGTTTTCCGTTGACGAGCGCTTGCCGGCCGACCACCCCGGGATCGCTTCCCAGATGCGAGTTCCAGAACGCGTAGCTCAGGACCGCCGCGCGGGGCGCGCCGATTTGCTCACCTTCGCCGGGAGCGAACAAACGGCCCAGCGCCGGCTTGACGCCCAGCCCGGTGAAGAAATTCCCGGTCACGTAAAACGACAGCACCTGCTCGGCCGGATGGCCATCCAGGCCGAAGCCGGACATTCTGCCGATGGTTCCGAATAGGGCGGCGAAAACGTCACCGGACTGCGACTGGAAATCGCGCAGCTCCACATAGGAGAGGCTTCCCAGGCCCAGCGGATTCCCCGGCTGCTGAAAGCCGACCGCCACGATCCGGGAAGCGTGCGGAACCGGCAGCGGCCGCAGCATCAGGGTATTGGCGATGCTGAAGACCACTGTGGTGGCTCCGATGCCGAGCGCCAGCGTCAGAATGATGATCGCCGAAAGCCCCGGCGTCTTGACCATCATCCGCACCGCATACCGTACATCCTGCTGAAAAGTTGTCATATTGGCTCACTCACGGGGAAAGCGGAGCAATACCTTTCGCATTCTACTCCAATGAAAGAGCAAGGGCTCTGTCATCTGTGGAGTGGTCGGCGCTGAGGCTCAAGTTACGGACTCGATTGGCGCGCTCCGAAGAGCCAGAGTGGGTTCCAAACTCGGGTAGCTCCCGATAAGCCCTCGATTTGGTTGGTCAGGCCTGCTGTGGTCGCAAACTCGTTGAGTCTGGGGCGGGAGAAGCCTACGATGTGCGAGCGATAGAGGTCTAAGCCGAAAATTGCCGTTCAGGTGGTTCCATGAGCTGCGATCAACCTTCCGGTTAGCGCGTTTAATCGTCCAGGTGGAACGGCATGCGACCCAAACTTCCCATAACCTCGTTTCTGGATAGTTTCCGAGTTGCCGACAAGTCAGAAGATGGCCGGTTCGGTGAACGCCGAACAAGCGTAATTCTATAACTTCCTGCTTAGTTCGAGCCGGGCTTAAAGCTGCATGTCGCGTCGGTGAGCTTGCTTGGCGCGACGCTGAGCTCCTGCAGGTGGTTCTTAGCCAGCACAGCGTTGAAGTCGGCGACATCTTGCTTCTGCATCGCCTTCCACGCGGCCAAGGTGCGGTTGTAGTTGCCGCAGTCGCTCTCCCAAGTGGCGATTTGAGCGGGAGTGGGAGCCATATCTAGGCCCACCTGCATCATGCTGACCATGGTGTTGTAGTCGTCGTTCAGCATGAGGAAGGAATGCAGCTCATCGGGCTTGGGAGTGGGACGGCGGAAGAAGGACCCTGGCGGCGGCATCACGCCGCCGATCGTCGTCAGGCTGGCATCGAGCGTCTTGGCCTGCGAGGCGACATCGCCGGGCAGATTGGTCTGCATCAGGGACGCAAGCTGCGCCTTGACAACGTCCACTTCCTGTTTGCCGTCGTAGCTCTGCTGCATGCCGTGATACGCGAGCAGTGTGAGCTGGTTCTGGGCGCGCAGCTCGGCCAGAGCCTTGGGGCTCTCGCCAACACGCGGGTCGTTCATGACTGTTACGTGACGCGTGTAGACCTGGCCGTCCACGGTGAGTTTGAGGGTGTAAACGCCCGGAATCACCTGCGGCCCGTGCGGACCAGGTGTGGTGGCGCCCGCCACCATGTTCATCTGGTTTTCCAGGTCGTGCTGGAAGGCCGGCGGGTCATCGTACAGCAGGTTCCAGTTGACGCGGTTCAGGCCGACATCCGTGCTCAGAGCGAGCGACTCAGGCGAGGCCAGCCAGTACCGCGGATAAGCTTCGCCCTCGATGGGCGGCGGCAATGTGCTTGATATGGTGCGCACGAGATTGTCATGCGAGTCGAACACCTGGAGCTGAATCGGCCCATTGGGTTGGTGGCTCAGGTAATAATCGACGATCGCGCCATACAGTGGATTCGGCGCATGAGGCACTTCGACGGAGAAGGGCTGATCCCAGTTGCTGTTGATACGGGCGCGGATGGCCTCTTCCGGTTCAAAGAGATAGGCGGAGGAAGAGGTGATGGCCTTGGCATCGGCGGCGATCTGGCGCAGCGGAGTGATGTCGTCGAGAATCCAGAGGCCGCGACCGTAAGTGCCGATGACCAGATCGTTCTCATGGTGATCGGTGTGGATGGTGAGATCGCGGATGGAGGTGGTAGGCAGATTCTGGCGCAGCGATTGCCAGTGATCGCCACCATCGAAGCTGACGTAGATGGTCGTCTCCGTGCCGGCAAAGAGCAAGCCAGGCTGTTTGGGATCGGCGCGGAGAATGTTCACCCAGCTTCCGGTGCGCTCGTCGCGAGGCAGGCCATCGACGATGCTGGTCCAAGTCTTGCCGCCGTCGGTGGTGCGCCAGATGAGCGGCACGTCCTCGTCTTGATTGGTGGGCGCGGCGGCAACGGGGCCGCGCTGGCCGCCGATGCGGCCCGTGACGTAGGCGGTATTGACGTCATCACCGGCTTCGATGGTGTTGAGGTTGGTGTTCGGCGGCAGGTCGCTCATGTTGCTGACGTTGTCCCAGTGTTTGCCGCCATCCACCGTCTTGTAGATCTGTTCGTTAGTGCTCACGGTCCAGACCACGCCCTGCTTGACCTTGGAAATGGAGAAGTCGCTTATGGTTGGCGGGGTCGGGGTGAAGGTGCCCTGGCCTTGCGCCTGCGGCGGCACCGGCGTGCCGCAGGGTATCGATGGCGCGCCCTTGGCAGTGGTGAGGTCGGGGCTAAAGGCCTTCCAGGAATGGGCGCCGTCGCGCGACACCACCAGGCACTGGTAGGCAACGTACAGGGCGCTCGGGTCAAAGGCGCTGTCAAACTTCTTCTGGAAGTCGCGACCGGCGCGGTACTTTGTGGCATCGGCGCCGAAATTGGGCGCGACGTTCTCCCACTGGCCGGTGGACATATTGATTTTGACCAGGCCGTTGCCGCCGCCGCCGGGGCCATAGCCGACCGCATAGAGGATGTGTGGATTCTGGGGATCGGGTGTGATGACGCCGAATTCAGAGGACGGTACCGGGCTCCAGTCGGTAAAATCGAGCTGGCCCCAAGAGCCGCGGCTGGCGACCATGACCGCGCCGGTATCCTGCTGCGAAGTCACGATCCAGTAGGGAAACTGACTGTCTGTATTGACGTGGTAGACCTGGCCGATCGGCTGGGTATACCAGAGGCTCCACGTGTCGCCGCCGTCGAGTGTGACGGTTGCGCCCTGGTCGGCGCCGACCACCATGCGCTTGCCGTTGGTGGGATCGATCCAGACCTTGTGGTAGTCCTCCCCGCCGGGTGCGCCCTTGAAGGCGTGGAAGGTAACGCCGCCGTCGGTGGAACGGTACATGGCGGTGCTGACGGTGTAGACGATGTCCGGGTTTTGCGAGTCCACGAACACGCCGCAGCTATAGGCGCCCTGGCCGTTGCTGATACGTTTGTCTTTGCCTGCCATATGCTGCCAGGTGTTGCCACCGTCGTCGGAGCGGTACAGTCCCGAGCCCTCTTCGATATTGTTGCCAACGATGTACATTCGCTGGCCACTCGTGTGCATCGCAATCGCCACGCCGACGCGGCCCGGAAAAGCCGGAATCTTGATCTCCGTCCACGTCTGGCCCTCGTCAGTAGATTTGAAAACCAGCGGTGGCTTGGCCTTTGGTCGGGCCCCAGCACCGCCGAAGAATCCGCCGCCCGTGCCCTGCGTGTCGGCCAGCATGACGCTGGGGTCATCATATGCGTACGCCACTTCGCGAGTGCCGTCGTAGCCAGCGGGCTTGAGGACGTTGGTCCAAGTCCTGCCGCCATCGGTGGAGCGGTAGATACCACCGCCGTCGTGGGTGGCATCGCCGAGGGCGGAGGCGATCACCAGGTTGGGATCGTTGGGATCGACCAGGATACTGTCGATCTTGACGGTGTTCTCCAGGCCGATGTGTTGCCAGGTCTTGCCGGCGTCGGTGGACTTCCACATGCCGTTGCCTAGGCTGCCGCCGATGGGGTCTCCTGCGCCTGCATAAACGATATCGGGATTGGAGGGAGCGGCCTGGATTGCGCCGACGCTGTCCACGCTCGTCTCCTGGTCGAAGATGGGAAACCAGGTGACGCCGGCGCTGGTGGTTTTCCAGATGCCTCCTTGAGGAGTCCCCATGTAGAACACGCCGGCCTGGCCGATAACGCCGGTGACGGAGGAGATGCGGCCGCCGTGGAAAGGCCCGACGTTGCGCCACTTAAGGCCGGCATAAAGATCGGGTTTGACCTGCGCCGCCGTGCTCAAAGTTAATGCCAGCACGCTGGCGAAAGCCTGCCCCCAATACGCAATTCGCGAAATTCGCTTCATGATGTATGCATCCCTTGTAAGAATCCAGCCGCGCAAACCGGCAGAGTATACTGCAGGAGCCTCGCAACTCGGTACTCACTGTGGCGAATATGGGCAGGCTCGGTCACGCCCTCCGGGACTCACGCTGCGTTGAACTACTGCGCGAAATGGGTTCGCACTCATAAACCACAACCAAGGTCGCTTCACCATCTGATTCGCATTGCGACGCGCATTGCGCTCCATATACGCGCCGATTCCGAGCGAATGACGGGTAACTCGAAAGCAATTCCTGGCCAGAAGTCCGCTTCTGGGGTGTGACCCACCGTCATGGGTCTTCCAGTCTGAGGAGATCGTTTACCGCCTCGCGGAGTTTCTGCTTGCAACCGAGATAACGCTCAGTTGTCTCAACCGATGCGTGTCCCAGCAGAAACTGAATCTGTTCAAGTTCGCCGCCGGCCAAGTGGCATAACCGCGCACAGGTCCGACGCAAGTCGTGCGGAGCAAGGGTCCTGATGCCGGCGCGTTTCGCGGCCGCTTTCACCACGTGCCAGATCGCCTTGGCCGTGATTCTATCGCCCCAAATCCTACCCTGCCGACTTACTCGACGGAAGATCGCCCCATCATTGATGCCAGCCGCCGTGGTCCACTCATCGACAGCGCGTTTCACCCACACCGGAACGGGAACGGTACGGATGTGCTTTCCTTTGCCAACTAAGTCGGGTATTACCCAGTGCTCCTCACGGATTTGGAAATCCTCCGTTCCGAGTCCAACCAATTCGGCCCGTCGCAGGCCGCAACCAATGAGCAGCGCCAGGATCGCCCGATCACGCTTGCCACGGAGGTTCTCGGACGGCGATTTCCCAAGCAGAGTCCTGGACTGATCAACGGTCAACCAATTGCCGATCCGCACACCCAGACGTTTTGCTCCCTTAACGCGGCGGATTCCGGCCGCCAAGTCAGGGCTCAGAAGGCCGGTATCGGAAGCTTCGTAGGCGAGCCGCCTGACGGCGGCTAAGCGCACGTTGATGGTGGAGGGTGCGAGGTTCTTCTGCTCGAGAAAGAACCGGTAGCGAAGAACGACAGTTCGGTTGAACGCCAAACGCGGTTCAGAGCAGTACCACCCGATGAATTCGTTGATGGCATGACCGTATGACTCTTGAGAACTGGCCGCTGCGAACGAGTGGAGAACCGCATTCTTAGACTGCTCCAAGTCGGGCAGCCGAAGTATTGCTTTAGCCTTTGTGCGTCTCGACACCTTTCGATTTGCCATACTGGCGGCCTCCCGAGCCGCGGGCAGTATGGTCGTCCAACTGGACGTTGATGGTCTCGAACCCGTTTCTGGACCGTGAGAATCACCTGTCGGGTAATCCGACTAACCTTCCAAGTAGAACTTGACCATCGTCCCATGGGTGCTCCATCGTAATGGACTCTCCGAATTACTCATGCCGTAGCGCGGTCATGGGATCCACGCTT